>JACKBR010000134.1 GCA_020634495.1 Ardenticatenaceae bacterium
CAAAATTTGCTGCCCGAGGCAACCATCACGCTGGTGCGCACCACTGCCAGCGGCACCACGCAAAGCTGGACGATGATGACGGATGGGGCGGGAACGGCCGTTTTCAACCTCATCAACTTGGGCGAGACAGCGGAATATACGGCCGTTGTTGGCAACCTAAGCTCCAACAGCATCCAGCTTGTGCCTTTGCTGGGCCTGGCAGGTGTTGGCCCCTAGGTTTTGTTTTTATTACGAAGGGACGAAGGAACAAAGAGACAAAGATAATTTTTTCTTTGTTCCTTCCTTCCTTTGTTTCTTCGTATAATCTTTCTTCGTAATAAATTCCCCTTATTTTGCGTGTTTTCTCATTAACGACCTGGTTTAGGTGAAAATTGTGCGTTTTGCGGGATAATTAGCCGCATGACTGTACGAATTCGCCGCATGGGGCGGCAATATGAATCTGACCCAGACGACAAGCGCAAGCGCCTGAGCCGGGAGAGTTTGCATACCTACCGACGGTTGTTGGCCTATGTACGGCCGTATCGCAACCGGATGATCTTTTCCATTACCCTGCTGCTGTTTAGCACGCTGCTGGGCTTGATTTTGCCGCTGGTGGTGCAAAATCTGGTCGATGTGGTGCTGATTGACAAAAATTTGGACCGGCTGAACCAGTTAGCCATCGGCCTGTTTGTGGTGTTCATTGTCCAGGCGCTGTTCAGTTTTGGCCACCAGATTACCCTGGCCTTTGTGGGCGAAAAAGTGATCGCCACCATTCGCGTGCAGATTTACACCCATTTGCAATCCCTTTCTCTAAAATATTTTGCCGACCACCGCACCGGTGAAGTGGTGTCGCGCTTGACCAATGACGTGTCGCAGCTGCAAAATGCCGTCACGGGTAATTTGGTGGCTTTGCTGCGGCAGGCGATTACGTTGGTGGGTGCGGCCGTTTTGCTTTTTTGGCTCAATTGGCGGCTGACGCTCATCATTCTCACCGGCATTCCCATCATTTCGTTAACGATGGTGATGCTGGGGCGGCAAATTCGCAAGGCGGCCAAGGCGGTGCAGGATGCCCTGGCCGAAGCGGCCAACGTGGTGGAAGAAACGGTGAGCGGCATCCGCATTGTGAAGTCGTTTGTGCGGGAGGCGCATGAAATCGGCCGTTTTTCAGACCGGGTCAACGAGACATTTGAAGCCGCTATGCGCCGGGCCAAAATTGGGGCAGTGCTGGGGCCGATTATCGGCTTTATGGCCTTTGCCTCCATCACCATAACGCTCTGGTTTGGCAGCCGTGAGGTCATTGACGGGCGGTTGACGGCTGGTGGATTGGTCGCCTATCTGGTGTACACAATGATGGTGGCTGCGCCGGTGGCCTCGCTGGCCGGGCTGTATGCTCAGTTTCAGTCGGCGCTGGGGGCTACGGAGCGGCTGTTTGAACTGCTGGACACCGTGCCAGATGTGGCGGACAAGCCGGATGCGGCCGTTTTGCCGCCGGTTTCTGGAAAGGTTGTTTTCGAGGACGTGGATTTTGATTACGGAACGGCCGTTTCCATCCTGAAGCAAGTCTCGTTTGTGGCTGAACCGGGGCAGGTTGTGGCCCTGGTTGGCCCCAGCGGCGCGGGCAAAAGCACGCTGGTGAACCTGATTCCCCGATTTTATGATGCGGGAGACGGCCGTATCCTCATCGACGACTGCGACGTGCGCGACGTGACCGTGAAGAGTCTGCGTCAGCAAATTGGCATTGTGCCGCAGGAAACGATTTTGTTTTCTGACACGGT
>JACKBR010000135.1 GCA_020634495.1 Ardenticatenaceae bacterium
GCTGCCGCCCTGCCCCGCGATAGGGGGTGACGATGGTTTTGTTGGTGAATACGGCCGTAAACTCCGAATAATAGTTCTCGATGTCATACGGCCCCAACAGGGTACACTGGCTGTTGAGGGCGACGGTGAGGCCGTAGGGCGCGTAGGCTCCTTGATCGTGCAGAAAAACGTCGTGGATGCCCAGGATACGGCCGTCTTTACTAAAAGCCGCCTCAACCGTGTGCGTTTGGCTCCGTTCATGCGTCGTCGCCACAAAATTCTCCGAGCGATCTTCAATCCATTTAACAGGTCGGTCTAGCTTCATGGCCGCCCAGGGAACCAGCACCTCTTCCTGGTAAAACATCATAATTTTGGGACCAAATCCCCCACCGATGAACGGGGCGATGACCCGCACCTGGCTTTCTGAGAGGCCCAGCAGCGCCGCCATGCCGTTGCGCACAAAAACGGGAGCCTGGGTGGTGTCCCACATCGTCAGGCGCTGGGCGCGGCGATCCCACTGAGCCACCACGCCGCGATTTTCCATGGCGGCGGCAATGCCGTGATCGTACTCAAAGGTGCGGTTGATCAGGTGGTCTGCCTGGGCTTTAGCCGTCTCGTAGCTGCCTTTGCGCTGCACCACGTGGGCAGAAATGTTGCTGCCCAGCTCATCGTGCACCAGCGCGGAATCGGGTTCCAGCGCGGCGGCCAAATCAACCACGGCGTCCAGCGGGTCAATATCCACAAAAATTTCATCGACAGCGTCTTCGGCAATGTAGCGGCTTTCGGCCACCACCAGCACAATTGGCTCGCCTACAAAGCGCACTTTGTCTTTGGCCAGCGGCACCTGGGTTCGCTGGTTGAACACAATGTCTTTTACGGGCGGCGGGGAGACGAGGAGCGGGCCAGGCTGCCAATAATCGCCTAAATCTTCGGCGGTGTAAACGGCGACAACTCCTCCGCGTTCTTGGGCCATCGAAACGTCTATGCTTAGGATACGGCCGTGTGCGTACGGACTGCGATAAAAGGCGGCGTGCAGCATGTCTGGCAGGTTCACATCGTCGGTGAACAACGCCTGCCCGGTGAGCAAGCGCGGGTCTTCGTTTCGCTTGATTCGTTCGCCAAAGAATTGTGTGCCAGCCATGGGAGCCTCCAAATTTGATATGGTTTTGTGCGGATTAGAGGTTTATTTTAGCTGTAATCCTGTTTTTGGTACAAAAATTAGCGATAGAGTAACGATAGCCGCATAAACTATCAATATCAGCGTACTGGATTGTACAAAACAAGCATTGTACTGGTAGTTCCCAGTTGCTGGGGGAACCTGGTGTCCTGGGAGGGTAGGAGGGACTCTGCAATTGGCAGAGTCCCTTTACCGGGTTTGGGTTCTTACCCTAAAACATGTAGAGTTTTATCATTACAAGTTATTTTCATTTATGTCCCGGCAGGTGGGTAAAATCGCACTCGCTTAAAGCATTACTTATTTAATCACAAGATTCAGTTCCATAGTTAGGAGGAAATGATGGCAGTAAATTACGAAATCTGGGATCATCGCTTTGACGTCTTAACAACAAAAATGAAAAAGCTCCATGATGACCTCGGTGCAGCTTCTCCCGACAAGGTTGACCGGCTTGAAGACATTCGGGAACTTGTTACATGCTTGCGAATTTATGCAACGGGCATGTATAAATTCTTCAGAGTTGGATTTGAGACTGGCTTAGATTTAGATGGTTCAGGTATTAAGAAATTAATAACCACGAATTGGTATCCTCAAGAA
>JACKBR010000136.1 GCA_020634495.1 Ardenticatenaceae bacterium
CATTTCTGAAAGGAGAAACTTTATTATGACTGACGATTTATGGTTGACTTCTCTGCAAACAGATACGCCACAGGAAGGATTTGAGCTGGCGATTATGCTGAGCCGTCGCGGTGTTAAATACACTCAGCCCGATGTTGAGGTGTTGAAGCGACTGCGTCCTGATTACGCTGAATCGGCGGATTCGCTAACGGCCGCATCCCAGGTGATTGCCATCCATTTCCAAACAATCGCCGAAGCCAACAATTATTGGCGAGCATAATAGACAACTGGACATAGTGGCACCGCTATTCCCAGCTTCCCAAAATTCTTCCAGCGAGAATCAGAAAAGATATGCCACCAATGCTCGTTCCATAACTCTCAGCAGATTATTCACATTACGCGTTCTAAGTTTGTCTTGAACGATAATTCCGGGCTGGTACAGTTGAGAGGATAAGACACCGATTCTGCCTAATTTGAGCATCTTGCCAGTGAGAATAACCAGTGCGGCAAAAAACATCTACAAAACGCCGTTCTTAATGCTTTTTGCCCTATTTGCAGTCCCAAACATCAGCGCCAAAATGATGGTCCAGGTCACGCTGCGCACGGTCATGGCAACAAGACTGTCCCGCGCCACCACATTCCGAAATGCGGTGAGCAACACCAGCAGCACCAGGCCGTGGGCTGTGAAGGTGGTAACGGCTACTGGCAGTGCATAACGACTGTTCCGCCAGATGAGAACTGCCGTTACCAACACAGTAACCAGCCCAACAATGAAGTTATAGATCGGCAGCCAGTCAATCACATAATAATTTGGCAGCGTGCCCAAAAGCACACGCCCGCCGGCAAAGACAGCCATCCCCCCAATAATCCAGGCGATGATGGCCGCCGCTTTTGATAGTTTCATGTTCATATCAATCTCTCTTCTACTCTATCCTTTGTCGATAGCCAATGATCAGCACCGTTACGATGACGGCTGCGGCTACCAAATGCATAAAAGCGGCTACGCTGCTGGCCACAATTGTTTTGTAGGGAACAGGAAGTAGATAGTCTGGAATAAAGCTCAACAGCAAAACAGCAACAGAAATTTTTAGAAACGTCTGCACCGGCTGTGGCCTGTGCGCAACTAACCAGGCAAAAAGAGCCGTAGCAACGGCCGTCGGTACGGCAGTGAAGAGGGCGGTTCTTGGGTAACTATCCAAGGGCTTGAACAGGGCAATGTCCGGCCATATAGCAATCGCCACCCACTGTGTCAATATTACAGCCAGAATACTTGTTACGGCCGCAGCTAATCCAATTTGTATCCATTGATTCCTGCCAGGCTGCGTTGTGGTCTGGGAATTAATCATTGTCATTTCGTATCCTCCATTCGCGTTACAGGTGCCACAAAAACAAATCACTTCTCGAATACAAAAAGCGTAGCAGAGAAGTGACGGATAATCGCCGACTTTTGTCGGATTGGGCCAAATCTAGTAAATCAGATTCAGTCAACCCGACGAACATGGAGATTTCACGCAAGTGCTGCGTAAACTCTCTCAATGATGGATGTTTGGTCATGATGCCTTCGATCATACATAACGGCTGTCAT
>JACKBR010000137.1 GCA_020634495.1 Ardenticatenaceae bacterium
AAGGCACAAGCTGGATGCTGTTGGAGCTGAGATTGCCGACAACGGCCGTATATTCCACCGTCTCCCCCAAGTTGATGAGGTTGAAAACGGCCGTTCCTGCCCCATCGGTCGCCATCGTCCAGCTTTGCGTGGTGCCGTTGGCCGTCGTGCGCACCAGCGTGACCGATGCCTGAGGCAGCAAATTTTGGTTGGCGTCGTAAGCGCGCACGGTGAATGGCTGAAGCTGGTTTGGCAAGCCGCCGTCCAGCAGCAGCGGATCCAAAATCAGGGTCGATGGCGTGCCGGACGACGCACTTTCTTGCTCGGTGGGCGTTGTTTCTGCCTCGTCATCCCGGCTCGGAGTCTGGCTAAACACCTGGATGTTGCCGCCATCCAGCACGTTGTCCACGGCGCGTACGGCCGTATCGTAGCTGCATCCAGCCAGGCATTCCAGGTAGAAGCGGTCGTTCCCCTGCCCTGGCTCGGCATTGTCCTCCACACAAACGCGGAAGCTGGCGCTGCTGCCGTTAAACGTACCGCTGCCTTCAACCATCAAACCGTTGGCGCTGGCAGCCATACCGTCGCAGTTTCCACTGATGCCACCCATAAAGCTAAAGTCGGTGATTTGAATCTTGGGGCCGCTGCCCCGATCGTTCAGGGTCAGATTGCCTTTCCAGCCATCCCCATCGGGCTGCACCTGGAAGCCAAAGTTGAGCTTTTTGCCGTCAACGGTTTCCAGCCAGCCGCCGCCGGTGGTTTTGCTGCCGGGCAGGCTGGGCGGTGGGGTTATGACGGTAACGGCCGTATCCACCACGTCGCTCCAGCCGCTGACGCTGCCATCATGGTACAGGGCGCGCACGCGGTAGAAGTAGCTGCCCGTCTCATTCACGGTCAGGCTGGCGGAAGTGGCCTCTGGCCCGGTGGTAGCCACCGTCTGCCACACGCCGCCGCTGATGCTGATGTCGTCCAGCCACCAGCCGGGCGAATCCGGCGCGGCGGAGAAAACGCCGTTGTCGTAGCGGAAGCGCACTCGGATGGGCGTGCCGATGTATTCGGTCAGGTCAAACTCGTGGTATTGCAAACGGCCGTCCAGCGGCACCACTCTTGGGTCGGCATACAGGCGGCGCAGGCTGGTCCACGCCCCGCCATTGGCCGATATTTCCACATGGCCGTAATCGTTAAAATCGTTGAAGTAGCGGCTGTAGAAGCTCAGCCGGGCGCTGCTCAGGCTGGTGGGCAGCACGATGTCGCGGTTCAGCGTCAGCGCCGAATCGATCAGCGGCACCACGTCGCCCCGCCCAGACCAGTAGCTGTTGCTGCCGCTTTGGGCATACTCGCTGCTGGCCGACCATTCGGCCAAAAGCTGTCCGGCGCTCCAATTGTCGGTAAGGGCCCCTTCGGCATCATCGAACAGCGGCAGGGCAAAGATGGTGCTCTGCTGAATGACGTAGCCGCTCAGATTAGCGATGTCCTCAGCGGGCTGCCAGCTCAGGCTGAAGCTGTTGT
>JACKBR010000138.1 GCA_020634495.1 Ardenticatenaceae bacterium
GAGCAAACGGCCGTTGTGACCGTCGCACCCGAGGAGACCAGTGCGCCAATGCCTGAACCAACGGCAGCGGAAGATAGCTCCAGCAGTATGCCAAATTCTGAAACGGCCGTCATCACCACAGCCAAGAGTGGAGAATTTGTGGTTGCCTCAGCCTACATCACCACGACCGTGCGCGACAGTGCGCCCCAGCATGACAATGCGGCCTTTTTGGTCATTTCGCTGACCCGCCCCGACGGCACAGTGCCGGATTATGAAGATTTGTCGCTGGAAACGTTTGAAAACGAGCAAACGGATCTGCAAATTGAATTTTTGGGTCCAACGGCCGTTGACGCAGCCACGTTTCCTTTCCTTTTTGAAATTGCCGACAACCGCTTTATGACCCTCTGCAACATGGGTGGTTGGCTGGACGAGGCGTTTGTCCAGGTGTGCACAATTCCCAATGTGGCGGCTGAATACAGCCTGGTCTGGGCAGACAATCCCCCGATTCTGATCACGCCAGACGGCGTGGAATAAACCGCAGCGGCCGTTTTCTTGCAGTAATAGTGGAAAACGGCCGCTTCCCCCAAAACTACTCCCTCCAAGCTTTTACCGATGTCAGTTTTACTCACGCGAAGGCGCAAAGGTTTACACCTGGAATCTTTGCGCCTTCGCGTGAAATTCCCCACTTTGGTAAAAGCCCAAACTACTCCCGCCTGCGAATAAACGTAATCGTGCCGTCGCCTTCCATGTATGCTTCGCGCACCTGGCGAATCTCTTCCAGCCCGGCGTGGTGCAGTTGGGCAAGCAGTTCATCTTCGGTGATGAGTTCCTGGCGCATGTTTTTGGGGAGGAGACGGCCGTTCTTCACCAAAAGCAGCGCGGGCGGGTTGTAAAACCATGTGCCGCGAATAATTGTTTCCAGAATGGGTTCGCTGGGGACAAAAATGGAGTGCCAATCAATATTCATAAACATTACTTCGCTGGAATGTGGGTTGAGGTTATTTCGGCCAGCAGCCGGTCGTCATTTCCCGTAACGCGGGTTCTGATAACGGTCACAGTTCGGCCTCGGCGGACAAATCTGGCCTCCGCCTTAATGTCGCCATCCCTCTGGTTGCTCAGCAGTGACGTGTGCAGGTCAATCGCCAGGGGAAACCCCTTACCGCCCTCGCCAAGCTGCTGCCCGGTTAAAGCCAGGACGGTAGCCGTCACGTCCGCCAGCCAGATCATGGCACCCGCCTGAACCGTGCCAAACGGATTGAGAATGCCGGGCTGCACCGGCATCCGGCTAATGACAAATTCCTCACTTCGCTCTTCGATGAAAAATTCGATGTTGCCCGTTCGTTTAGCCGTATTGATATGGTCTTGCAGTTTATTCATGTCAGCCACCTATGCTTACTTTTTAATCATGGGGCAATTGTAATCGGAATACGGCCGTTTCCTAAAAAAATG
>JACKBR010000139.1 GCA_020634495.1 Ardenticatenaceae bacterium
CATGAATTGGCCAATGCGGCCGCTTTGGCAGATCGCACCGGAATGTACACCTGTCCGCATACGGCCGTTGCTCTCGCCGCCCTCTTCAAATTAAAAGAAAAAGGCATCATCCAAAAAGATGACCGCACCGTGGTCATCAGCACCGCCCACGGCCTGAAATTCACCCAGTTCAAGGTGAAATACCACGAAGGCACCCTGCCCGAAGCCGAAAGCCAGTATGCCAACCCGCCGGTGAATTTGCCTGCGGATGTTGAATTGGTGAGAGACACGATTGCCCAAAGACTAGAGGCAAGTGAAAAGTAAAAAGTGATAAGTGAAAAGTGTGGATCTACTTTTTACTATTCACTTTTCACTTTTTACTAAAACCCTACTTTTCACTAAAAAGGAACCCCATGACCAAACCATTCGAAATCGGCTGCATTTCCTTTGTTGAACTCACGCCCGATCCGGCAACCGGCAAACTGATCGCGCCTGCCAGGCGGATGGCAAACTTGCTGGAAACCATCGAGCTGGCCGATCAGGTCGGTCTGGATCTGTTTGGCCTGGGTGAACACCATCGACCCGATTTTATCTCCTCCGCCCCGGTGGTGATTTTGGCTGCGGCTGCGGCCCGCACCAAAAATATTCGTCTCAGTACGGCCGTTACCGTGCTAAGTTCAGACGATCCGGTGCGCGTGTTTCAAGATTTTGCCACGCTGGATTTGCTCTCAAACGGCCGTGCCGAAATCATGGCCGGGCGCGGGTCGTTTATCGAATCATTTCCCCTGTTTGGCTACGATTTGCGAGATTACAACACGCTTTTTTCCGAAAAGCTGGCGCTGCTGCTGAAAATTCGCGAAGAGGTAGAGGTGCATTGGTCTGGCAAGCACCGTGCGCCGCTCACAGGCCAGGGCGTTTACCCACGGCCAATTCAAGACCCGCTTCCCGTCTGGATTGCAGTTGGCGGCACGCCAGAATCAGTAGTGCGTGCGGCCACATTGGGGCTGCCGCTGGCGATTGCCATCATTGGCGGCCTGCCAGAGCAGTTTGTGCCGCTGGTCGATTTGTACAATCGGGCCGCAGCCCATGCGGAGCATGACCGGTCAAAATTGAGCCTGAGCATCAATTCCCACGGCTTCATTGCCGACAATGCCCAGCAAGCCAGGGATGAAGCATTCCCGCCAATGGCCCAGGTGATGAACAAAATCGGCCGTGAGCGCGGCTGGCCACCGATGAGCCGCCAGCAGTTTGACGCCTCTTGCACGTTGCACGGGGCTAATTTTGTGGGCAGCCCGGATGAGATTATTGAAAAGATTTTGTTCCAGCACGAAATGTTCAACCACGATCGATTCACGCTGCAACTGGGCGTGGGCACGATGCCGCACGACAAGA
>JACKBR010000014.1 GCA_020634495.1 Ardenticatenaceae bacterium
GATAGCTGGCGGCGCGAGCGGCGCAGCCATGGTGGGGCTACCGATGGCCGTGTTATTCGCTCTAGGCGTCTATGAAGGGGTGCTGTTCCGCGGCGCCTCGCCAGCGCTGCTCGGAGTAGCGACCCTTATCGGCATCGCGGCTATCTTGGAGGAACTGGTTTACCGCTGCCTGCTGTTCCGGCTAGTGGAACGGGCCTGGGGAACGAAGTTGGCGTTAGTGGTACAAGCGGTGGTGTTCGCCCTGGCGCACTTGGAAAACGTCGAACAAGGTGGGATCAGCGACGTGGTGACAATGCTGATATCAGTGACGTTGACCGGCGTGCTCTGGGCCGGGGTGTTCGTCCTGGCGCGCAACCTGTGGGTGGTGGCCGCCAACCACGCGGCATGGAACTTCACCATTCTGCTCAGTGGCCTGCCCCTTTCCGGCATCGAGGACTGGCGCAAGTTGGTGCCACTTGAAAGCCGCTTTGCCGGGCCCGACTGGCTGACCGGCGGGATGTTCGGTCCAGAGAGTTCGTTGCTGGTGATCGCGTCGACCACGGTCGCGGTTGTGCTGCTGCTGCGCGCGGCACGGCGACGTGGGGCCTTCTTCGTGCCGGCGCCTAGCTCCGATGCGATGCCTACGCAGCCCTGACCGGCCCCCATTGCGGCCTAACAATGGCATGCAGCGGACGCGCTTCGCGCGCCGCTGATGCCGAGCGTTCAATCTGGCCGGTGAGTTTTGGATGCATATGGTGTATGGTGCTGTTGCAGAAGTCGTTCTTCAATTACTAATTATTCGTTACGCCTGGAAGTGGCCTCTTACTGAAACTCGTAATTAAAACAAAACTCTTACAAAAAGAGACGCATTTTATAAAAACCTACTACACAACAAAACAATAATTATGAATACACAAAATCTATCGGAAGACATAAGTGTCAAAATGAGCGAAGCAGCAACACCAGCGATGGCTGTGGAGAACCGGGTGTCCACGACGCGAATCGTCGGCGGCGTCGCGGTCGCCTTAGCCGTGTCGGGGTTCGTTCAGAACGCGGTTTTTGGGGGCACTGGTGCGCCTGCCTACAGCGATCCCATTGGTGTTGTCCTTACCTACCACGCCGAGAACCGGAGCGCCTTTGCCATCATTTCAGGTCTGGAGACTGTGAACATGGTACTGCTCTTGGTGTTCGTCACAGCGCTACACGGGCTCGTGCAGCGCCGGGGCGGCGCAGGGGCGGACTGGTCGCGGCTCGCGCTGGCAGCCGGAGCGGCGTGCTCGACGTTATTCGCCCTCTTCATTGCCACGCAGATCGCGGTCGTGGTCGCCGCAAGCAGCCTGGCCGAGCCGAACCCGGCCTTCGCGCTGATGTGGCAGCTCCATGCGGCGGTCTTCGCGCTCGCGCTGCCCGCGCTCGGGGCGACCTTCATCGGCGCGGCGCTGGCCACCCACGCCAGCGGGTTGATACGGCCGTGGCAGTGGCTGTTCGGCATGGTGGGTGGCAGCTTGCTCATCTTGGCCGGGACTACAAACCTCGCCATCGCGGGTGGGTCGCCACTGATATTCGTCGGGGTTCTGGGCTACTTTTTGTGGTTCATCTGGCTCGTTGTCATCGGCCTACGGCTCATTCGTGGATAGTGCCGACATCCAATTACTTGAGTAAACCGCACAAAAATTGCGCTTTTTTCTTCCAATAACTTTGTGCAGTTTACTTAACAACGGGTTGCAGCCGCCGCCGCTGGGCTGCGCGGCTGAACCCGACCGTTAATCATCCGCAGATTGGCGACCAAAGGTCAAGCAGACTTCACAGATTCTTACCCTCCCTCTGCACATCTGCGTTAATAATTTTAGGAGTGACATCATGAGTAAGATCGTTTTACAGACTGATAATTTAAGCAAAAATTTTGGTGAGGTTACGGCCGTTCAGTCCGTAAACCTGCGCGTGCGGCAAGGGGAAGTATTTGGCTTTCTTGGCCCCAACGGCGCAGGCAAAACCACCACCATCGGCATGGTGCTGGGGCTCATTCACCCCACAGAAGGCAGCATCACCCTCTTCGACCAGCCGGTAACGCTCAGCCACAACCGCGCCCTACAAAATGTCGGTTCGCTCATCGGCGCTCCGGCACTGGTGCCGTACCTGTCGGCACGGGAAAATTTGCAGCTGCTGGCTCGATTGCATCCTGATGTGGAAAACGGCCGTATCAACGAAATTCTCAATTTAATCGGCCTCAGCCACGCCGCCAACCGGCAGGTAAAAGGATTTTCCACTGGTATGAAGCAGCGGCTGGGATTGGGCGCGGCTTTGCTGCACCGCCCTTCCCTCATCATTCTGGATGAGCCTACCAACGGGCTGGACCCTGCCGGAATGCGCGAAGTGCGTACCCTCATTCGCCAACTGGCCGACGACGGCATCACCGTCTTCCTCAGCAGCCACCTGCTGCACGAGGTAGAGCAGGTGTGCGACCGCATCGCCGTCATTCGCCAGGGACAAATTGTGGCCCAGGGCGCAGTGGAAGAGCTGCTCAGCCAAAGCGGGCAATCGGTAAAGCTGAAGGTGAAAAATCCAGCCAAAGCAGGCGAACTGCTGGCCCAACTGCCAGACGCTACCAAGATTGTGACCAACGGCGCGTATGTGCAGGTGAGCGGAATTGAAAGTGAAACGGCCGTTGCCCATCTGGCCCAAAACGGCATCATCCCCAGCGAAGTGCAGAGTCAAAATCTGACCTGGAAAGCCTGTTCCTGGAATTAACGAAATAATTGTCTATCAATTCAAGCATTTCGAGACTAGAGATTGGAGATTAGAGACTAAAAATCTCCAGTCTCCAATCTCTACACTCCCAAAAAGGAGACCCTCATGTTTTGGCAAATGGTAGCTGTTGAACAGAAAAAATTAACCCGCCGTAAAATTTTGTGGATTGAACTGGCAGTGATGGCGGCTGCGGCCGTTTTTATTCCGCTTGTTATTTATCTGGCCAGCCAATCTGATGGCAGCGGCAATTTGGTCATCACCACCGATGGCCCGGTGGAAGAGATGATCGCCTGAGCGCTGGCGCTGCGCCTGGGCATCGATCTGGCTTCAGGTGGTGGTCTGGGTGGCTTACTGATTGTTATTTTGATTGGCACCTTAACGGCGCAGGAATATGGCTGGCGCACGATGCGCTTTGGCTCAGTAACGGCATTTCGCGCCCGGTGCTGCTCTGGCAAAATTTACGGCCGTCTTGCTGCCGCTTTGCTCTGGTGTTGGCTCCCTTGTGGCTGGGGCGGTGACAACGGCCGTTTTCACCAAAATCTTCAGGGCAGCCTGCCTTTTGCCCAGTAGATTGGTGGCAAGCAACCTTGAGCATTGGTCGTACGGCCTTCACCTTGCTGCCTTATGCAGCCCTCACCTTCTTTTTGGCCGTTGTCAGCCGCTCCACCGTGGTGGCCATTGGGGGCGGATTGGCCTACGCCATGCTGATCGAAGGGTGCTGGTTCAGCTTTTTCGCCTTTGTGGGCGGCACCTGGCTAAAATTGGGCAATATTTGCCCGCCGGGCTGAGCAATAGCCTGGCAGCTCTCAACCGCGTCAGCGCCAGCAGCGGCAGCGGTTTGGTGGCACAGGCAGAGGGGGTGAGTATGGAAACGGCCGTCACTGGCATTGCCCTCTACACCTTCTATTTGTGGGTCTGGCCATCTTCGCCTTCCGGCGTCAGGATTTAGGTGGATAACCTTATCGTAGAGACGTTGCAGTGCAACGTCTCACTTTTTTTGTATACTCCAACGTTATGAGCAACTTTTTCGGCCGTTTTCGTACTTTGCAGTGGAAATTGAGTTCTCCTACGCCTGGGTCACAACCGCCGTGGCTGCGGCCGTTTTCATCGTCATATTTTTAATAGCCGCCTTGCTGTTGAACGTTTTTATCCCCAATGTCGCTTCTGCCTTTCAGCCAGTGCTGCGCCCCGTTGAGTCGCAAATTGCCCCATTTTTAGAACAAAGCCCACCCGATATTGCTGGCCTGCGCGCCTGGTTAGACAGTGTCCAGCAGTCTGGCGAGTTTCAGGTAACCTCGGAATCCGGCATCAGCAACGTGCGCTTTAGCGAAGTTTCTTTTGTTGCCGTTGTAGATGCCTCGGGCATTTTGCTGGCGCTGGAGCCAGGGGACAATTTGGATCAATCGGTAGAAACGCTGCTTTTGCCGAAGCGCTGCCCGCTTTTGAGCAGGCAATGCAGGGCGAAACGGATCCAGAATTGGTAACGGCCGTTCAGCCCGAAACCAACGATATTTTTGTGGCCGTACCCACCTTTGCTACAGACCGTGAACTGTTAGGCGTGTTTCTTTTAGTGATGGATTTGCCCAACCTCAAACAGATCTTTTACGGCCACCACCCTTCTCGGCATTTTACCCTGGTGCTCGTCATTTTTGTAGTTGCTGGTTTCACCGGCACCATCTTTGGCTTCATCGCTTCACGCGGCTTTAGCCGCCGCCTGCGCCGCCTCACTGAAACGGCCGAATCCTGGAGCCAGGGCGACTTTTCTGCCTACGTGCAGGATGAGTCCGGCGACGAAATTGGCCAGCTGGCGCGGCGACTCAACCAGATGGCCGAACAGCTGCAAAATCTGGTTCATACTCGTTCTGAACTGGCCACGCTAGAAGAACGCAACCGGCTGGCCCGCGATTTGCACGATTCGGTGAAGCAGCAGGTGTTTGCCACCGCCATGCAGCTTGGCGCGGCCCAAACCTTGCTAGAGAGCGATCCGGCCAACGCCAAAATCCACCTGCAAGAGGCCGAGCAGTTGGCCCGGCAGGCGCAGCAGGAGCTAACCGGCCTTATTCAGGAGCTGCGACCCGCCGCGCTGGAGGGCAAGGGGCTGGGGGATGCGCTGCGTGGCTACGCCGAAGATTGGTCCCGGCGCACGGCCATCGCCACGCAGGTAAAGGTGACTGGTGAGCGTCCCTTGCCGCTGCCGGTGGAACAGCCGCTGTTCCGCGTGGCGCAAGAGGCTTTGGCCAACGTGGCTCGCCACAGCGGAGCGCAATCTGTCACCATTCATCTGGAGTGGCAGGCAAATATGCTCACCATGACTATTCAGGATAACGGCGCAGGCTTTGACACAACCACGATGGCTTACGGCATGGGGCTAAGCAGTATGGAAGAACGGTTGGCGAGGCTAAACGGCCGTTTCAGCATCACCAGCGCCCTCGGTCGGGGAACAAAGTTAACGGCCGTTGTACCGTTGACATAGGAGATTAGAGATTGGAGACTGGAGACCGATCTCAAGTCTCTAGTCTCCAAACTCCCAAAGGCAATAGATGAACGAAAAAATCACAGTCTTACTCGTTGATGATCACAAAGTGGTGCGGCAAGGGGTGCGTGCTTTTCTGCAAGCCCAGGCAGATATTGAGGTGGTGGCTGAGGCGGATTCGGGGGAAACGGCCGTTACTTTGGCGGCGGAACATGCCCCAGACGTGGTGCTGATGGATTTGGTCATGCCCGGCATGGATGGCGTCGCCGCCACGCGGGCTGTCAAAGCCCAAAGCCCGCGTACCCAAATCATCATGCTCACCTCCTACCACCAGGACGAACATATTTTTCCGGCCATTCGCGCCGGGGCGCTCTCTTACTTGCTCAAAGATATTGAGCCAGCGGCATTGGCTGAAGCGGTACGCCAGGCGGCCCAAGGGGAAGCGGTGCTGCATCCCCGCGTGGCCGCCCGCGTCGTGCAAGAGCTGCACGGTTCGCGGCAGGAATCGATCAATGTCTTTACAGAATTAAGCGAACGTGAACTGGAGGTGCTGCGCCTCATTGCCGACGGGGCCAACAACAGCAGCATCGCCGAGCAGCTATTCATCAGCGAAAAGACGGTGAAGAGCCACGTCAGCAATATCCTTGGCAAACTTCATCTGGCAGACCGCACCCAAGCGGCCGTTTTGGCCTGGCGCGAAGGGGTTGTTCGTCGGAACGACGCCTGATCTCTGACAAATATCACCTTTCCGACATGTCTATTGCGACTACAACGCAGCCGGATAAAGAATTACTATCTGCAATGGTATAGTGACGGCCGTTTCCCGCAAACGGTTTTTCGGCTTGCCAAATTGCTACGATACATTTCGTGAACATTTTTTGTTAAGGAGACTTCCATGTCCAGTAATGACCCCCACTTAACCGGCATAGACCGGCTGCACAATCCACTCTACAATCATGGCACCGCTTTTTCAGATGCCGAAAGAGATGCTTATAACCTGCGCGGCCTGCTGCCCCCTCGCGTCTTTTCTGCAGAACAGCAGGCGCGACGCTCATTAGAAAATTACCGCAAAAAGCCAACCGATCTGGAAAAATACATCTACCTAATTGGGCTAGAAGATCGCAACGAGACCTTATTTTATCGTTTGGTGATGGAAAATTTGGAAGAGATGATGCCGATCATTTACACGCCCACCGTAGGCAAGGCGTGCCAGGAATATGCTCACATCTTCCGTCGTCCTCGTGGTCTTTATATTTCCGCCAATGACAAAGGACGTATTGCTGAACTGCTGGCCAACTGGCCCCATAATGATGTGGATGTGATTGTGGTGACAGACGGTGAGCGCATTTTGGGCCTGGGTGATCTGGGCACCAATGGGATGGGCATTCCGGTAGGTAAATTGTCTCTCTACACGGCCTGTGCTGGAATTAACCCGGCCAAAACATTGCCAATTACGCTGGATGTGGGCACGGAAAATGAAAAGCTGCTGAGCGACCCACTGTACATTGGCTTACCGCAGCGACGTCTTCGTGGGGCAGCTTACGACGAACTGGTTGACGAGTTCATGACGGCCGTTTACCAACGTTACCCCAACGTCATGGTGCAATTTGAAGATTTTGCCAATATCAACGCCTTTCGCCTGCTGCAAAAATATCGCAGCCAATATTGCACCTTCAACGACGACATTCAAGGCACGGCCAGCGTAACGCTGGCGGGCATTTACTCTGCCCTGCGGCTCACCGGGGGCAAATTGGCTGAGCAAAAGCTGCTCTTCCTGGGGGCTGGTGAAGCGGGCATCGGCATTGCTGACCTTATCGTTTCGGCCATGATGGATGAGGGGCTAACAGAAAATGAGGCACGCCAGCGCTGCTGGTTTGTCGATTCACGCGGTTTGGTTGAAAGCACCCGAACCGATTTGGCAGTCCATAAACGGCCGTATGCCCATGACTTTGCTCCCCAAAAAGATTTACTAGCCGCCGTGCAGGCGCTAGAGCCAACCGGCATCATTGGCGTGTCTGGCCGAGGCAGCATGTTTACCCAACCGGTGGTAGAAGCAATGGCCGACCTGAACCATCAACCCCTCGTATTTGCCTTATCAAACCCCACGTCCAACTCTGAATGCACGGCTGAAGAAGCTTACAGCTGGTCAGGTGGGCGAGCTATTTTTGCCAGCGGCAGCCCCTTTGACCCGGTGATGTTCAATGGCAAGACCTTTGTTCCTGGCCAAGGCAACAACTCTTATATTTTCCCAGGCGTTGGTTTGGGGGTCGTGGCGGTAAAAGCGCGCCACGTGACGGATGAAATGTTTATGGCGGCGGCACGCACGCTGGCCAGTCTGGTAACAGAGTCAGATTTAGCCCAAGGGCGCATCTACCCTTCTCTGCTGCGCATCCGTGAAGTATCGGCGGCAATCGGTACGGCCGTAGCCGAGGTAGCCTTTGCCCAAAATCTTGCCCAAATTGAGATGCCAGACGATCTGCCCAGCTTCATTGAAGCCCAAATGTACCAGCCTGTGTACACTCAAGCTGTCTAAGCCAGGCAAGAAAAAAGACCTGGCAGGGTGTGAAAAAACCCTGCCAGGTCAATGAATCATTCCACCTATTCCAAATGCGACCGGCATCTAAGGACGCCTAACTCCTCATTTGCGCCAATTAAAAATCATCCATCCATTAGTTGAGTGGGGTCGGCGTTGGCAGCAGCGCCCGAACACTATGAAGCAGCTCTTCAACCGTAATTGGCTTACACAAGTATTGGTTGGCACCAGCCGCCAAACCTTCTTGCACCGCCCGGTGCTGGGTCTTGCCGCTTAGCATAATGATGGGCAGCCGGGCAAATGTGGTGCCGGCTCGCAACTGCTTGCACAGGCTCACGCCATCCAGATTGGGCATCATCACATCCAAAATCATCACATCGGGTGCAACGTTTGCCAATTTTTCTAATGCTTCCAAGCCATCCTCTGCTTCCACCACATCAAAGCCCCCCAGCTCTAACATTTGCCGCAGCAGTTCACGTAAATTGGGCTCATCATCCACCAGCATAATCAATTTCTTCACGGTTTACTCCTATATCTTCCAAAAAAGGGCTAGAAAAATTGGTCTGCTTATTCTGGAGAGTATTAAACCACGTAGAACCTACTATTAGCAGTAGGAAAATGTAGCCAGAAAGTACTACTGGTTTGCCCAACAAACTTGCTTGCTAACACAAAATGGGGATTGTTTATCTTTTTCTACAAAACGATGAGGCGGCAAATGATGACAAGAACCACAGCCAGCCAGCCTGTGCGCTGGGAAATGGTGAGTAAGCGGCGGCTGGCCCAATGTACCGACTGCGATTGCTGAAAGCGGCCTTGCTGCTGGGCATCATTTGCCCAAATCCACAAAAGCATGAGTACCGCTGGCAATAAAACGAGCAAAATCAGGGGCAGCATAACCCACAGGGGCAAAACGGCCGTTACGCCGGGCCACACAATCGATAAAAGCAGGATTGCCGCTACATGAGCCAACTGATCCAGCACAAAGCCTGGCCACTGTGGATTGCTAGAAAAACGCACTTTAATCCAATCCGTTACAAAATGGGCCAGGCCCAAGATCAATAATAAATCTAAATGCTGGCCTGGCTGCTGAATTAACACAGCCGCCATAACGATGTGAATCAGCACATGCAAGGCTAACCCTAAATTGCCAGCAATCTTTAGGCGAAAAATACGATTTGTTTGTAGCGGAAAATCCGCTAACAGATGCGCTAACAGCAGCGCAAGAAACGTGGCCATGAATACCAATTACTCAAAACAATACAGTTGAAAATTTTCTAACAATACAACAGTTACAAATTGTGATGCCCAGGCATCATAGCAAAGTAGCAGATTTTAATGCCGCTGCCTGCAAACGGCCGTACCAACCGATTGTGAAGTAATTTACAACTTGACAGTTATTGGTTCTAAACGGCCGTTTTGGAGGGGGATGGGGGGAACGGCCGTCGTAGAAAAAAGTAGGCAGGCAGCAGCGCCAACAACGAGAGCGCCATGCCCAACCAGTATGGATATCGGGGATTCTGGGCAAAAATGACCCCGCCAAGCGCCGTGCTAAAAATAGTTGCCAGGCTAATGGTGGATTGGTACAAGCCCAACACCCCACCCCGCACCTCGTCAGAAACCGTGCGCGTAGAAAGCGATTGCAAAGGAGGCATCATCAACCCCATCCCGGAGGCAAAAAATAAAGAGCCAGGCAGGCCAAACCAGGGAGAAACCGCAATCGCAAAGAAAAACATGCCAATCCCACGCAATACGCCACCGATGATTACCAGATTGGCCTCGCCAAAGCGCGGCAGCACACGGCGCAGCAGCACCGTTTGTGTTAAAAACTGCGAAAGCCCAACAGTTGCCAACAACAAGCCAATCCCTAAATCAACAATGCGCTCGCTGTAATCGGCAAACAAAACGGCGTCACCGTAAAGAGCAAAAGTGGCTTGCAGCAAGCCCAGGGCAAACTGCCCCACAAAAGCAATCAACAAAATGACTAACAGCGACGTATTGCGCACAACCTCACCGGGATTTAAGCCATTGCCTCGTTTGCTCCGGTTTTTTAGCCGCTGCTCTGGCGTAAGCGATTCGGTTAGGGTTTGCCAGGTTAAGATGACCGTAATGGTGGCCGCAACGGCCGCCATAAAAAAGGGAACGCGCGGGCCAAATGCGGCAGACAGCACCCCTCCCAACGCCGGGCCAAAAATGAAGCCCAGCCCAAAGGCTGCCAAAATGTACCCAAGAGATTCTGTTCGTTTTTCGGGCGGCGTAATGTCGGTGATGTACGCCTGGGCCACAATGATGTTGCCACCGGTAATGCCATCTAAGATTCGGGCGACAAATAAAACGGCTACATTGGGAGCAGCTCCAATCATGATGAAGCTAATCACTGTACCAATTTGGCTAATGATGAGAACGGGAATACGGCCGTATTTATCTGACAATCGTCCAATCGTTGGCCCGGCTAAAAATTGGGCCGCAAAAAATGAAGAAAGCAGCAAAGCATTCACTTCTGGGCGGATTTGGAACTGGCGCTGGGCAAAAAGCAGCAAAATGGGCAGGCTCATAGCCGCCCCCAGCATTTGCACAAATACGATGAGCAATATTGTAAACAGTCGTTTGTCTATTTTTCTAAAATTCATGAGCCAATGGGCCATTTGCCTGCAAGAGAAATGGCTACTCCTTGTCGAATGATAGATTTTGCGTTGTTAGACTTCTGGTGGTTTGTCAGTGGATGAGGGGGCGGGCGGAACGGCCGTAACAACCAGCGACTTTTCCAAGCGGGCAATGTGCAGCTGCTCCAACTGCTGCTCGTACCGTTGGGCAACCTCAGCAAAATAGCCAGACAAATCGCGCCAGGCATTGGCCATCTGCGAACGGGTGCTGGTCATTGTTTCATCCTCTTGCTTGCGGCGCAGCCAGCGCCAACTTGTGCGCAAAATATGGCGCACATTGGCCACAACCTGCTGGGCAAGCTGCGTCAGTGGGCTGGTGGTCAAATTGTTGAGCACCTGATGCAGCGCCTCCGCCGCCAAGGCTGATTCCTCCACACCATCCAAATCACCCCGCTGCATGATCAAATCTAGCAGGTAAGCGCGATGCCAATAATAACTTAAATTGTCGGTGGCATCTTTAATGGTAAGGAAGTACAAAATGGTGCGGTAAGTTCGCTTAAGCAGCAGCCAGACCAGCTCTAGCGGCCAAAGCAGGCAGCCCAGGCAGCTAACATTGCTGCGGTTTAGCTGTCGCACCGCTTCTGGGGAAAGGATACGGCCGTTTCTCTTAGCAATCGTTTGGGGCATACGCCGCTTAAAAAGCCATTCAAACAGCACATCCAGCAGCGGGATGGGGATAAGAATTGCCAGGCCAGCTAAGGTTGCATCGGCATAAATGGCCCAATCAAACTTTTCTTCGCGTGCAGTTGTTTCGTCGGTCATTGACTGCTTGTTGGTTTTGGCCAAGTACGGTTCAAAAAGGTCTGGACTTATGAACCTGTACTATGTATGGCATAAAGGTCCATTAAGGTGATTTAGCAACCGTTTGTTTACCAATTATTTCGCTGGGCGGTCATCTAATTATGCTATATCAATGGCTATGCGAATTGCTGAATTATGGTTCAATTACACCGGCCAAATATAACTGATAGGGTAGAGTTGTGCATATTTCTTCTTTTAACCACGGAGCAAAAAGAACATTTCCTTGAACTGCATCTCCTGCTCCTGATCCGATTCCACCTGGGCCAGAGATGTCTCCCCACCAATTGTTGCGAGCATCTATTTGGGCGGCATTATCGTTTTGCAATCCGGCACCTGCATTATCTACCAACGAAGAGCTAGAGATTTTTATAACAGGATTCCCGGTGTTGCTTACCAAAACGCCGCTCAACCCATTGTTATTGAAACTGCTGCAAACGGCCGTAACCGTTCCCCCCATCACCCATATGCCATCCCCACCCGCACTGTGAATCTGACTGTTTTGCAAAATGATGGTTTTGGTAACGGCCGTATTGTTTACCAACATATTGCTTTCACCATAGCGCACCTCGGCATACGTAAGCTGAGCCGATCCATTTTCAAGCACTATCCCACCCCACTGGTTTGGGGCGGAATCAGTAGATGAGGTAAAAGTGATAGGTTGAGTTGATGTTCCTTCAGCTTGCAAACTGCCATTAACCACCAAAGTCGCAGCCCCTTCGCCAAAGCAAAGTTTAACACCAGGCTGCACTGTTAATGTGATGCCATCCGGTACTCTTAATTCTGCTGGCGGCGTTTGGGGAAAACCAGCATCGCCAAATTCATAACAATCCAGCCCAGGCAATGCCTCAAGGTTAACATCTGCTGTGATGGCATCAAATCCATCGTATGTATCCACAAAAATGCGGTTAAAGGTGACATTTTGGAAAGCTACATTGCTCATTTGTAGTCGGTGCAGCGATTGAGCATCAACAACAATCGGATAACCATCTATATTTTCCAGCAGCACATCCTGCAAAATCACCGGCGCACCAGATTCGCCAACAATGCCCAGACCCACAATGCTTCCATCCTGAATGATTGTGTGATCCAGCAAAGCAGAACCAGTCTTTGCAAAATACAGGTAGTGGGAAGGAGCCATACCACTAGATCGCTCATCAAAAATGACAGGCTGCGACGCTGTACCATTCGCCTGTAGGTGGCCCTGCACCGACAAAACACCGTCTGACATGTAAGTCACTCCTGCGGACAGCGTCAGGGTAAAGCCTGTTGGCACATTTAGGAGTGACGTGGAGCCATTATCCATATCTTCATACGCCTCCAATCCCGGTTGGGACGTTAACAGTACATCACCCGCCAAATCAAGAATATCCCCGGCCATTCCTGAACGATTAATGCCAATCCGATCCGGCATATTATTGCTAAAGGTGACATTCGTCATCTTTAGGCGGTGCAGGGCATCGGTATCAACCACAATTGGATATGAACTATTTTCTTCAAAGAGACTATTTCCAAATAACACATCTCCCCCACCACTTCCAGAAATACCCACTGCAATGTCTGCATAGCGTATGGTAACATTTTCAAAATTTGCTGAACCCCAAATATCCGGGCCTGTCCAGCTGTTGGTGTTCAGGTCGTTGATTGAGGTGAATAGTATTGGGTCAACGGCCGTTCCTACCGCCTCTAAATGTCCCTGCACTATCAAATATTGGTCCATCATCGTCATCACAGTCACTCCAGCTTCAACTGTGAGGGTAACACCCGCTTCTACAGTAACGGTTTCGGTGATAATGTAAGGGCTGTTTGCAACTGTCCAGGTTGTGTCGGTGGCAATAGTGCCACCCACGTCAATCATTTGCGGTTTGGCCTGGACACGGCCGTTTACAGCATATCCCAATCCTAACAACATGCTGATTGGTAAAAACAATGTTAGAAAAATGACAGCACGTTTCATACTGTTATCCTTTTTGTCCATGTGCTTGACAAACCATTTTGCGCAGGGTGGCTGTTAGATTAGAGCATTTTTTAGTCAAGTTAAATTATGGTGTAATTGATTTGTTGCTGATTTCGCAATTTAATGCCCGACACGCTTTTTACGCTGAACCAAGTATACTAATTCCAGATTGTTTGTTCAATTAAGGAAAACAGGTATGGTGAGAGAAAAAGTGAAGATACGGCCGTTTCAACCCAACGATCAACTCCTTGTCAAGCAGCTCATCCTGGACGGGCTGGCTGACCATTGGGGCACGCTTGACCTCAGCCTAAATCCAGACCTTAACGACATTTCCCGCACGTACAGTGGGCAAACTTTCCTGCTGGCTGTTCAAGGAGAAACAATTGTGGGGTGTGGGGCTTTAATTGAAGAAGAGGGAAAGGCGGGATACGGCCGTATTGTGCGCATGTCTGTCAAAAAAGAAAACCGCCGCCAAGGCATTGGTCAGCTCATTTTGCACCAACTGGAAAAGGCAGCCAGGCAGCGCCAATTCCACAAAATCGTCTTAGAAACCACCCAAACCTGGGCAGAAGTTGTCGCCTTTTACCAGGCAAATGGTTTCCATATCATCGGCCACCAAAATGGCGACACCCACTTTGAGAAAGCGCTTTAGTCACCAGCATACCAAAACGCCTGCACACGCTCGTGCGTTGAATGTCGCCGCGACCAACTATAAAAACTAATCCAGCCAAACGAGAAGAGCAAACCTATACCGGCAAACACCTGTACCGCAGGTTGTAATCCCCATTCTGGAGAATCTTGCAACACCCCGGCCAGCAAAATAGAAACCGATTGCGTCAGCGTCAGCATGGCAAACTCAAAAGCAAACACCCGTCCCCGGTACCGGTCTGGCACCACAATTTGCAGCAAAACGGCCGAAAAAACCCACATCGTTCCACTGCCCACCGTGCGCACCAACGTCGCCAGCAAAAACAAAGGAAATGTGGGTGCCGTTGCCAATCCCCAAATGCCAGTGGCCACCAAAATCATGCCAATGGTAGCCCCAAAAATCAGACGTGGCGGACGGCTGCCTAAAGCACGCCGCATAAACAGCGGCCCCAATCCCGTACCAAGGCCGCTCACTACATAAATGATACCTAACGAAGCTGTTCCCCCATCCTCAATGCGCAGGGCTGCCGCCAGGGGGAATAATGTCAGGGGAAACACATTGTCGGCAAAGCTAATTTCAAAAACATTCACGGCCCCCCACACCAAAGAGCCTGTTGCTTTAATCAAGCTGAGAATCAGGAGATACGGCCGTCCCCACAAATAGCGAAAGCCATCGACAAAATCAAGCCAGCCACCCTGGCTGGCCTCTTCACCAACAGCACGAACGGCCTGTAATGTTATCCGGCTAATGAACCAGGCAGAAAGCACAAACGTGAGCGCGTCTAAAATAAAGGCTGTTTCTGCACCAGAAACGGCCGTAACCACACCCCCCAACAGCGCCCCCATCGCCAACATTGTACTCCACGTAAAACTATCCAACGCATTTGCCGTCACCAACTCGCGGCGATCCACCACCATCGCCACAACCGCCGAACGCGCCGGTGTAAACAAAGCGCTCAAAGCAAACTGAGCAATCGTCAACACATAAAAAAGCCCAACTTGCCCCGTAACCCCAACCAACAAAAAGCCCAAAACAACAATCGCACGCAAAACGTCAGAAATAACCATCAAATTTCGACGGTTATAGCGATCCGCCAAAACACCAGCCAGCGGGCTAAATAAAAAAAGAGGCAAAAAACGAGCCAAAAAAAGGTAGCTTATCGCTACCCCAGAACTACTCAACTCAGTTATTAACTCCGCCGCCGCAATCAAGTTAAACCAATCGCCCAACTGGGAGACAACATTGCCTAACCACAAAAAGCGATAATTCTTGTTATGCTTTAGCAGAGAAATATACTCTTGCATTAAATTAAACCTATACGGATAGGGAAAACGCAAAAAGAGGAAAAATAAAAAGGCCTCTTGGCAATGACCTACTCTCCCAGGGAGTCGCCCCCCAAGTACCATCAGCGCTAGCGAGCTTAACTTCCGGGTTCGGGATGGGACCGGGTGTACCTTCGCCGCTCAAATCACCAAGAGACCTTCTTATAAACAAAAAGATCATTTATAACTAAATAGTAATTTCTAACTACAAATCACACGTAACGTCAGAAAACCGAATTCTCCGTATCAAGTGGAACGTAAGCCCTCGACCATTAGTACGGCTTAGCTAAATACATTACTGCACTTACACATGCCGCCTATCAAGCTAGTAGTCTCCAGCGGTCTTACTCCAAAACGGATGAGGGATCTCATCTTGAGGCTGGCTTCCCGCTTAGATGCTTTCAGCGGTTATCCATGCCGAACGTAGCTACTTCCAGCAATGCCGTTGGCACGACAACTGGCACACTAGAGGTCTGTCCACCCGTCATTCCCGTACTAGGGGCAGCTCCTCTCAAATCCCTTACGCCCACAGCGGATAGAGACCGACCTGTCTCACGACGGTCTGAACCCAGCTCACGTACCGCTTTAATGGGCGAACAGCCCAACCCTTGGGACCTTGTCCAGCCCCAGGATGCGATGAGCCGACATCGAGGTGCCGAGCCTGGTCGTCGATGTGAACTCTTGACCAGACTAGCCTGTTATCCCCGGAGTAGCTTTTATCCGGTAAGCCACGACCCTTCCACTCGGAATCGTGGATCACTAAGCCTGACTTTCGTCCCTGCGCGACTCGTATGTCTTGCAGTCAAGCTCGCTTGTGCCTTTACACTCTACGGCTGGTTTCCATTCAGCCTGAGCGAACCTTTGGGCGCCTCTGTTACACTTTCGGAGGCGACCGCCCCAGTCAAACTACCCACCAGGCACTGTTCCCACACCGGTAACGGTTGCAGGTTAGAGCCAAAACTTAGCCAGGGTGGTATTTCAACGGTGGCTCCACCGAGACTAGCGTCCCAGCTCAAAGCCTCCCACCCATCCTACAAACCAAGCCCTAACTCAATGCCGCTGTAGTAAAGCTTCACGGGGTCTTTTTGTCCAGCTGCGGGTAACGCGCATCTTTACACGTACTTCAATGTTCGCCGAGTCCTTCGTTGAGACAGTGCTTCTCTCATTACGCCATTCGTGCGGGTCGGAACTTACCCGACAAGGAATTTCGCTACCTTAGGACCGTTATAGTTACGGCCGCCGTTCACTGGGGCTTCGGTTCAAAGCTTCGCTTGCGCTAACCTCTCCCCTTAACCTTCCAGCACTGGGCAGGCGTCAGCCCCTATACATCGTCTTTCGACTTTGCAGAGACCTGTGTTTTTGTTAAACAGTTGAAGAAGCCATTTCTCTGCGACCCCCACCAGCTCTACGTTTGCTTCACCAGTAAGGGTCCCCCTTCTCCCGAAGTTACGGGGGTATTTTGCCTAATTCCTTAACGAAGGTTCTCTCGATCCCCTTGGTATTCTCTACCCACCTACCTGTGTCGGTTTGCGGTACGGTCACTTAAATATCAACGTTTAGAAGATTTTCTTGGCAGCTTGGCTCAATCACTTGGCTCTATAGGCACCGCCATCACGCTTCAGATTCAAGGTACGGATTTACCTATACCCATCTTTATCCTAGACGTTTAGCACCCAATCCAATAAGGGGCTGACCTACCAAACTGCGTCCCTCCATCACTCCAAATAAGTGGTTCCGGAATATTAACCGATATCCATCACCTACGCCTTTCGGCCTCGGCTAAGGACCGACTAACCTGACGCGGATTAACCTTCCGTCGGAAACCTTAGGGTTTACGGGAACATGTTTCACATGTTTTACGCTACCATGCCAGCATTCTCACTTCTGTAGGCCACAGACCTCCTTTCGGTAGCCCTTGTTTCTCCTACAGAACGCTCTCCTACCATCAACGATTCAAAGAATCGCCAATCCGTGCTTCGGTACTATGCTTTAGCCCTGTTACATTTTCCGCGCAAAAGCGTTTGACCAGTGAGCTATTACGCACTCTTTAAAGGGTGGCTGCTTCTAAGCCAACCTCCTGGCTGTCTCGACACTCTCACATCGTTTCCCACTTAGCATCAATTTCAGGACCTTAGCCGTCGGTCTGGGTTGTTTCCCTCTCGACTATGAAACTCATCTCACATAGTCCGACTGCCGCGTTATAGAATACAGGTATTCGGAGTTTGGTTGAGGTTGGTAAGCTTGCGCCCTTGCTCATCCAGTGCTCTACCCCTGTACTAAACACGCGACGCTAGCCCTAAAGCTATTTCGGAGAGAACAAGCTATCTCCAAGTTCGTTTGGCATATCACCCCTACCCACACGTCATCCCCTAATTTTGCAACATTAGTGGGTTCAGCCTCCACGAGATTAATCTCGCTTCAGCCTGCACATGGGTAGCTCACTTGGTTTCGTGTCTAATTCCAGCGACTCTATTGCCCTATTCAGACTCGTTTCGCTGCGGCTCCGTCTGTTGCTGACTTAACTCCTTGCCACTGAAATTAACTCGCTGGCTCATTCTCCAAAGGCACGCCGTCACACGTTGACGATGCAAGCATCGCCCATAGTGCTCCGACCGGTTGTAAGCACACGGTTTCAGGTTCTATTTCACTCTTACCGGGGGTCTTTTTCACCTTTCCTTCACAGTACTTGTACACCATCGGTTGTCAAATGTATTTAGCCTTGGAGTGGCCCCCAGATTCCTGACAGGGTTAGCGTGCCCGCCGTACTCAGGAACATTGCGAAAGTTTGTCTAGTTTCGTATACAGGACTGTCACCTTCTATGGTCTAACTTTCCAGAAAAGTTTTACTGCCAGACAAATTTATCACTTTCATATGCAAGTCCTACAACCCTGCTGCCATAAAAGACAACGGTTTGGGCTAATCCTTTCGCTCGCCACTACTCAGGAATAATCTCTTTCCTAGGGTTACTAAGATGTTTCAGTTCACCCCGTTCCCCCTGTTACCCTATGTGTTCAGGTAACAGTACCAGGGCATCGACCCCTGGTGGGTTTCCCCATTCGGACATCCTCGGATATAGCGTCTGCACACGACTCCCCGAGGCTTATCGCAGTGTACCACGTCCTTCATCAGCATTTGACACCAAGGCATCCACCGTGCGCTCTTAGTAGCTTACACACATGATACGGAGAATTCGACTTTCTCACGTACATTGTTGTTTTTCTTGATGCACAATTTGTAGAAATTTTGCGATTACTATTTAGTTATTAATGTGCAATAGCTTATAAAAGCTATTTAGCCACAACTGTAAGTAGCTAATCTCTAGGAACAACCTATGTTGTTACCAAAAACCAGCCACTTATAATTGCAAAAACAGTCCTATTAAAGAAAAAAGCCCAGCTTTAGCCGGACTTCATGAATACAAGAAGGCGACTAAATCGTTATCAAAATCTCAATAGCTGCTTAATCAAAATTGACTGCAATCCCTTTTTCTTTAATAAAACATGGAGATGAGGAGGCTCGAACTCCTGACCTCCGCCGTGCAAAGGCGGCGCTCTCCCAACTGAGCTACATCCCCGAAAAGGTGGGCCTGGTTGGACTCGAACCAACGACCTCTCCCTTATCAGAGGAACGCTCTAACCAGCTGAGCTACAGGCCCTTAGTTTTTAATCTGCACGATTTTAATGCTAGTTATATTACGATTGTGCCAATTAACTTTGACAACTGAAGAGTGATAAAAACAATTGGTAAAGATTGGGACATCTTAACCTAAATTAAGATGTTTGACCTGGAGTGCACAAAATCTTTCGACTTCGTATTAACTCCTTAAAAGGAGGTGATCCAGCCGCAGCTTCCGCTACAGCTACCTTGTTACGACTTCGTCCCAGTTACCGACCCCGCCTTAGGCGGCTGCCTCCGTAAGGTTAGCCCACCGACTTCAGGCGTTGCCAACTTCCATGACGTGACGGGCGGTGTGTACAAGACCCGGGAACGTATTCACCGCACTGTTGCTGACGCGCGGTTACTAGCAACTCCGACTTCATGCAGGCGAGTTGCAGCCTACAATCCGAACTGAGACCAGCTTTGGGGATTGGTCCGCCTCGCGGCTTGGCAACCCATTGTACTGGCCATTGTAGCGTGTAGCCCAGGACATAAAGGCCATGCTGACTTGACGTCATCCCCACCTTCCTCCGGCTTATCACCGGCAGTCTCGTTAGACATGTAACTAACGACGAGGTTGCGCTCGTTACAGGACTTAACCTAACACCTCACGGCACGAGCTGACGACAGCCATGCAGCACCTGTATAGCCTCCCCGAAGGGTCGTTTATCTTTCGACTCACTACCAGCTATATGTCAAGCCCTGGTAAGGTTCTTCGCGTAGCCTCGAATTAAACCACACGCTCCTGCTGCTTGTGTGGGTCCCCGTCAATTTTTGAGTTTTAGCCTTGCGGCCGTAGTCCCCAGGCGGTCAACTTAATGCGTTAGCTACAGCACAGAAGGGGTCAATAACCTCCTACGCCTAGTTGACATCGTTTACGGCTAGGAATACCGGGGTTTCTAATCCTGTTCTCTCCCCAGCTTGCATCTGAGCGTCAGGAATGGCCCAGAGAGCCGCCTTCGCCACTGGTGTTCCTCCCGATATCTACGCATTTCACCACTACACCGGAATTCCACTCTCCTCTACCATCCTCAAGTTTCCTAGTTTCGAACGGCTCTCCTAGTTGAGCCAGGAGCTTTCACGTCCGACTTAAAAACCGCCTGCATGCGCTTTTACGCCCAGTAAATCGGATAACGCTCGCCTCCTACGTTTTACCGCGGCTGCTGGCACGTAGTTAGCCGAGACTTATTCCTGGGGTACCGTCATCTCTTCCCCAGAAAAGAGTTTACAAACCCGAAGGCCTTCATCCTCCACGCGGTGTTGCTGCCTCAGACTTTCGTCCATTGGGCAATATTCCTTGCTGCTGCTACCCGCAGGTATCTGGTCGTGTCTCAGTACCAGTGTGGGGGTCACGCTCTCACGCCCCTACCTGTCTTTGCCTTGGTGTCATTACCTTACCAACAAGCTGATGGCTGCAGGCCCCTCCCGGAGCGCCGGGGCTTTAGTCAATGCTTTCTAAGCGCACTAACATCTGGGGTATTAGCCACCGTTTCCAGTGGTTGTCCCCCTCTCCGGGGCAGGTCACCTACGTGTTACTCACCCGTCCGCCACTCTCACCTTCAGACGAATCCAAAGGATCCCGTTCGACTTGCATGCATTAGGCACACCGCTAGCGTTCATCCTGAGCCAGGATCAAACTCTCCATAAAGAGAATTTGCATCCGTGGTTATACCACGGAACTACTTTCATTTTTTGACTCGAGAACCCAAGCTTTACTGTCTTGTTTTCATCACTCTTCAATTGTCAAAGTGCTTTACACAAAGCTCTCAATCTGGCTCAGAAGCAGAGAACAAAAAACGACTCTGAGCGAGCCGCTTCATTTTTGCTACTTCTGTGATGCTCTTAAGTTGATTTTTGAGCTTGTGATGGGCGTTTTGCTTTTCGCAACGACATCCCGTCTTTGTTGACAGCGAGGAAGTTTAACACAGTAAACTTTTGCTGTCAAGGGCAGTTTTTTCTTTTTTTGGTTCATGTTTCACAGTGTTTTTCATAACATTTCTGTGTCACATCAACGAGGCGGGATTATAGCTACTGGGTTGTGTGGTGTCAAGGCAATTTTGAACTTGATCTGGTAAAACGTTATCTGTTTTTATTGAGCACAACAGGCATTTGTATGTGTTAATTTGTTGCTATACCTTATTATAATAGGGTGGAATTTTTATTTCTTTGTTTTTGACGATCTTTTGCATATAGTCAGGTTATTTTTAACGATTATCAGCCTAAGGAACTGATTTTGACTTGTTATGCTCCATATTCGCCAAGGGCAGGTTGCGTGTGGGTAATCATTTCTTCAGGTTACCGTTTTGGGGGACAACCTATGAATGCTAAGCATATTGGTCGATTATATGTTTTCGCAGGTTTTCTGTGCTGGTGAATTGTTGGATTAGGGGGTGATCTTCAATGTGCTGCTCAAGCAGTGACAAGGCCAGGCTGAATGTCTGGCTACGATTAGCACCGAAGACTGCATTTAGTGTTCCTTGGACGCGGCCAAGTTCTATAACCTGTTGAGGGGAAACGCGGATTGATGTCCATTTGGCATCTTTTTCATCTGATGTGGGTAGAGGGAGGTCCCAAAGGAGATAAAGTGACTCTAAGTCGGTAATGCCTTCTGGCATTTCTCTATTGCGGTCGGCTACAGCACGGCGGAGTGCTTCTAGGCGTGCGGAGAGAATGGATATTGCCAGGTCTGGCACGTCGGCACGGCTTATTTCGTCCGCTAAAAGCCCGGCGAGCTGCTTCATTTGTTTTTTTTGGGATTTGGCGAGGGCTACGTAAACATTTTGCCGACTGACGTTGTGAGACGGCCGTCCACGCCTGGGTTTTTCCTTGAGCAATGCAGCCAAAGTACTTGGCCGCTGGGTGGCTTCACTGTCTGGTTTCTCTTTTTTTTTGCTCATGAAGCAGCTTATCCTGGCGCACGACGATAATCGTCATGTTTTTCTAAAAAGTCTTTGACAAAATTCTCGTCAATTTGTACCAAATCATTGTGTGTTAAAAATTCCAAACAAAGATGCAAGCACAACAAACAAATGCTTCGTGGATAACCGCGGGTTTCTCGCCAAATAGGCAAGATCGCATCATCGGTAAATAAGACACTTTGTTTAGAATCACGCCCTGCGGCCAGCAAGCGATACTCGATCAATGATTTTGTATCATCGGGCGTTAGTGGATCAAGCGAGGAGCGGGTGGCAACTCGATCATTGAAATCTGGTGATTCACGCAAGTTAATGTCTAGCTCTGGCCGTCCCAACAAAATAAGCTGATAGGCCTTGCCCCCGCGCGGATCCCTAAAGTTCAACAATCTTCGCAGTTCGACAAATTGTTCGGGGCTAAGTTCGTGCGCTTCATCTACGATGATCAGAGGTAAGACACCCCTTTCGCTTTCTTCAACCAAAAAGGCGCGAAACTCATTTAGCTGATCTTCGGTGGCACGGCGGGTTCGTAAACCAAACTCGGCGGCAATGCGACGCAGAAGCAGCAGCCCACTTTTCTTAGGCGCTTCGTCTATCTTTGCGGCCGTAAAGTCTGGCCGGCGGTCGTATCGGCTGTGGAACCAGGAAGCGAGGGTTGTTTTTCCTGTGCCAATTTCACCAACGATTACAGAGGCTCCCTGACCAGCTTCAACCATGTAGCTCACTTTGGAAAGTGCGCGCCTGGTTTCTGTAGACAAGTACATAAATCGGGGGTCTGCTTCAATGGTGAATGGAGGAACCACAACACCTAACCTATCCCAATCTGGTGAATATTGGTTGAAATCAAGGTTAAAAGGAGTCGTTTCGTTCATCACAATATGGTATATAAGTCGCAAATGGTTGTCAAGAGGGGAATAAATGAGGCAATTTCAGGCTACTTGGGCATATAAAGAGCGAAAATACGCAATCTATATGCTATAGATTAGTTGACATAGGACATCAACTCTGATAGACTGGCCACAATTACGGATTATGTATATCAAATACGCAAAGGGTTGCCTACAATTCATTGATTAAATTGGAAATGCGATCTATGTAGAGTATTTGGGTGGCTGGAATGAATCAGTTGCTGGCTATTTTGTTAGCAAACGCAGCTTCCGTGAGGAATGTTCGTGAATTTTACTGGTTTACGAACACATAAAAAAAGGCCAAGCGTCTAAACGCCTGGCCTTGATTTGTATAAGCAAGCTACCAGTTCAACCTGTTTTGGTGCCGCCAACACCTTTTAAGACAGTGCCCCTTTATTGGGGAGGGGGATTTTTTGCCCCCAGGTAGCTCACTAATGCTGGGCAGAAGCATAACATAGGGCTGCAACCCTGTCAATGGATCAGATGTGCTGATTCCACTTTGACAGGTGTAGTTAAGGTTGCCTCTGTCTACAAAGTTGAGCCGTTTGTGGGCGAGCAAGACCACGCTATTTCGAGCCAGCTGCATACCGCGCAGCAGCGTTTGCTGCATTTGCGAGCACAGCTTCAAGCATCACGATCTGAGGCTGAGCGTCTTTCTCCTTTTGAGGAAGGGCATGGCAAGGAACGGCCGTATCCCACCACAACACCTATCCCCCAACTCCCTGCTCACCTTGGCTGGGAAAGCACCGCCCTCACCCGATCACTGCGCCAAACACAGCCCATCGCTAAAGATGAGGATAAACCGGTTCAATTAACGGAAACGGCCGTTCCTCCTACCGTTTCACCCCAAGCCCCCCACCCCACATTTCCTAAAACCATCAAAGTTTACCCTGATCTGGCTTTTGGCCTGCTGGGTGAGGCTCAGGTGGCGGCTGGACGTTTGTGGCTTTTGCTCCAGGTGGTAGATGGGCAAGGGCGCGGCTGGATTGCTGAAAAACAGGCCCGCAGCGTGTTCACTGGTAAACGGGGAGCGCTGCGGTTTTGTGGCGTGCGTCAGTTGCGCAATTTATTGGCGCAGGGTGAAGGTGTTTTTTGGCAGCGGGAGAACGGCCGTATCTGGCTGCGGTCTATGGCGAAGGTGGCGTTTGCCCTGGGCATAGCTCGACTGAAGATGCGGCCCGTGGCTGTGCCCGTGCGCGTGCTGACGCAAAATATTGGCACAGTTCGGGCCCATTTGTACGCCACATTCCATAGCAGCCGAACTCAGCAAAAGGCAAAAAAGCCAATTGCCCGCACCACAGTTTCTGGCCTGACTCAGGTGCAACCACGCACCCAGCGCCGCTACGAGCGCCAGGCGGGGGTGAAGCGCCAGGCGCAGTTTGCCATTGGTGGGCAAGCGACGGCAGAAAATTTACAGGTGCGCGGTTGGGAACAAGGCCAGGCTGTTTTTCAATTTAAGGATTTCAAAGGTAAACAAGGGCAGTCGGGTAAAAACTATGTTGCCTGGCAGCTGCCAAACAGTTACGTTGGGCCTCATGCTCAACAACCAAAAGGACGCCAAAAGCGGATCAATCGGGCGTTGACAGACCTGTTTATGCAAGGGATGACGGGGAACGGTCAATGCTCATCGGTGGCGCGGCGATTTTTTGACAACGGCCGTTTGGCTGCCAAATCCTATCTGCGAAATCCAGCAAAAGACCACTATTGGCGCGGGGTTGGCAACGGCCGTTACCAACTGTGGCAGGTGATGGAAAATTGCGAATTAAAGTAAGACTATATTTTTTTGGCAAAAAGCGGAAAAAATGATCCGCCATTTTAGGGATTAAATGATATGATTGGCAGATGATGAAACAACCAGATATTCACGTAATTGACCTCGATTTTCAAGGAATTCCAGAAGTAACGGCCGCATATCTCGTCGTTGGGCCAAAAGGCCCTATCTTGATTGAGACGGGGCCTGGTTCCACCCTGAAAACGTTGCTTAAAAAGATTCAACAGCTTGGATTTCAGCCAGAAGAGATTAAACATGTGCTGGTTACCCACATTCACCTGGACCATGCCGGAGCCGCTGGTTGGTGGGCACAGCAAGGCGCTCAGGTTTATGTACACAGCTTTGGCGCAAAGCATCTCATCAATCCAGAAAAGCTGCTGGCCAGCGCCGGGCGCATTTATGGCGACAAGATGGACACGCTTTGGGGCGAAATGCTGCCCGCACCAGCAGACAAAGTGACCGAAGTTTTTGACAACGATACCCTTGAGATTGCTGGCTTGACGATTAAAGCCTTAGAAACTCCAGGTCATGCCCGACATCACCACGTTTTTGTGTTGGGGGATGTGGCTTTTGCGGGAGATGCTGCCGCAGCCCGGCTACCGGGTTGGGGGTTTCCTGATGTGCCTGCGCCGCCACCAGAATTCGAATTGGAAGTGTGGGAAGCCACGCTAGATCGATTGTTGGCCCAGGATTTCCGGCGCATTTACCCTACCCATTTTGGCCCTGTTGAGGCTGTACAGGAACATTTGCACATGGTGAAGGCCTTGGTACGAGAAACGGCCGTTTTCGTCCAAACAAACATGCAGGCAGGCTTGTCTCGTGATGAACTTGTGGTGGTTTATGAAAATTGGTTTGCCCAACGAGCCAAAGCAGCCGGGTTAACAGAGGCAGCCATTCATCAATATGCCACGGCAAATCCTCTGTACATGAGTGTGGATGGCATTATGCGCTACTGGCGTAAGCGGGAGCAGGCGTCACAGGCAGGTTGAGCGTAACACGTGTGAACTGGTGTGCGGCCGTATCCACCACCACAGAACCGCCCACCACAGCCATCATGGTGCTGTGCAAAGCCAGTCCCTCACCAGAGCCAGACGTGGCGCTGTTGCCCAGGCCCACGCCATCATCGGCAATGGTAATGGCCAGTTGATCGGTGCATTGCATGGTGACGGTGAGGGTTAACGGCCGTTCCCCCAGGCCACCCCGACCATGTTTAGCCGCATTGCGCACCACCTCCCGCGCAGCATAAAACACAACTTCGGCCGTGAGCGTGGGTAGCGTTTTGGCTGTCGCTTCTGCCTCTGGGGCAATCTCCCAGCGAACCGCGTCGAACACCGTCGCAAAGTCATTTTCCACAATGCGCTTAAAGGCAGTTACAAACCCTAATCGGGCAACTTCTGGTGCGGTTGTGGTCGGCATGTCGTGCAGCAGGTCAGAAATTTGCTTGTGGGCTTCCGTCATGAGCTTGAGCGCTTTTTCTGTTTTTTCGTTGCCAGCCTGACCATTTACGGCCGTACCGCTCAAGGCGATGAGCGCTGCCTGAATGTCGGGCAAAATGTCATCGTGCAGCACGCGCCGCGTTTTTTGATCTATGATTTGGGATTGGGCCAGCCGCTGCCGCTGAATTTCCATGAGGCGGCGCGACATTTCGGCGCTGGCGTGGGTGTCAATCAGCCGCTCGCTGATGACGCGGGCAATCTCAATTTCTTCTTGGGTGTACAAACCCTGGTCGCTTTTTTCGCCCAACAGCAGCACCCCAGACAAGCCGCGCTCGCTCCAAAGGGGGATGGCCCAAATGGCCGCGCCAAACTCGTTGGCGTCCAGGGAGATCGTTTCATTTTCTGCGCCGGTAAAGCGGTTGGTGATATGGGCCAGCGAAGGCAGCGGCGGGGCGGAAGATGGGTAGCTGATAGGGGGGCCTACCAGCGGAGCCATCGGGCCAAGGGCTGCCAGGTAAGCCACGCGGGCATCCAGCACATCGGCGCAAAGGGCATAAAACGGGGTAATGAAATCCACTTCTTGCGGGTCTGTTTGGGCAATGAGCTGCTCTACCAGGCGGTTGCTGGCGACAAACGTCGTAAATGGGCAATGTACCGTTCCTGTTCGGCAAAGGTGCGCCAGCTCACCATGGCAAAAAGAAGGTCATGAGCATGGTGGTGAGGAGGAGGAGTATAACGGCCGTAACTGAATAGCAATCATGCCGCCAATAACCAGACCATACCCGCCGCCAGCATCACCGCCTGCCGCCACTGTCGCCTTAACCCACCACGCGGCAGCGTCTTGCCCGTAAACACCTCGTAAGAGACAACCGCTTCCCAAAAGCACAATCACGACGGCAATGATGCTAGAAATGAGCAAATCGAGAATGGCGATGGTCAGTTGAGCTTCTAGATAAATTTCTAAAAAGGTGCGCTGGCGGGAATCCTGCACAATCCACAGCATCACGCCCGTCACCAGCAGCGTCACCACCATGAGCGCCAGCGACGCAGAAGAGAGCCAGGGCTGGGCACGCCGACGCGCCACCAATCCCATCACCCGGCGCGAGGCTGCTGGCTGGCGCAATACATCCAGCGAAAGGCCAATGCACAGCAGCACATACACCGAATAGCCCACGGCCAGCAGCGGAATTCCGGCAATGGAATAGCGGATAAAACCACGCAGCGGATTTAGCTCGCGGGAGGGGATGGCCAGCAGCAGCACCCCGGCAAACAGGGCCAGCAGGCCAAAAAAGAGCATTCCGGTGATGAGGGTAAGCCAAATTTTTTGCCGCTGGTAGAGCCGGTTGCGCGGTACGTTCCAATAGCCCGCATACCAGAGCATGATGATGTACCAGGCAAAGGGCAGCATGATGGCCGGAACCAATCCGGCCGTCCACCAAAAGATCATGTTGCGCCAGGTCAGATTGGTAAGCCCCAAACCCACAATGGCAGTGTGGCTGACAAAGAAGAGCGCCCCCAGCAGCAGCCCCGTCGTGGCAATCCACACGCCCCAATCCCGACGGTCAGCATTAAAAACAACGGTTAGCCCCAGCCAGGTAAGCAGGATGGTGTTGAAGAGGCTTACGGCCATGATGGCCCAGTCGAGGAGGAGGATATCGCTCATTTTTAGTAATCAATGAGTCAGTATTCAGTGTTCAGTAGGTCAGTATTCAGTTGTACTGATAACTGCTTCACTGATTACTGAATACTGGCTATTCCCAGGGCGTCCATTCACCATGATCGTTCAGGATGTGCGGGACGCCTTCTTCGTTCCAATGGATAAATTGCCCGGCGTTGAGGATGATGGCCACGCGGGTGCGGGCTACTTTTTCGTCGGTGGTGGTGTCGTTGAGACCCCAGGCGGTGTAAATTTGGCCGTTGATGCGGCTGATGGTGCGCTTGTCGCGGAAGCCCATGCGGCTGGCGATTTGTTCGTTGCTCATGCCTTGGGCCACCATGCGGGCCACGGCCTGTTCGTTGGGTTCCAGGATGTCCATCGGGGCGTTTTCATCTTTGCGGCGCACTTCTTGCACGCGGGATTCAATGTCTGGGTCGATGAAGGAACGGCCGTTCACCGCATCTTCCAACAAAGGCACAATCATCGTGGGCAGGAGGTAGTTCGATTTTCGCACGTAAGCATAATGGCTGAGAATGCCGCTGCGCCGGAACGCCCGGTAATAATCGTCGTCGTCCTGGATGGAGTAAAACACAACGGGTAGTCGGGGAAATTCGCGGCGGATGGCAACGGCCGTTTCGATGCCATTCATCACCCCGGCCAACTGCACATCCATCAAAATGACCGCTGGCGTTTGCCCCAGGCAAAATTCCAGCGCTTCTTCGCCCGTTGGGCAGTCGTACACCACCTGGACGGTGCCTAAATCTTCCAGACCCGCCTTAAGGGCCGGTCGCAGCTTTTCATTGTCTTCCACGATGAGTAAGTTCAACATAAATATTATCCAAAGACCCCAAGGGTTTGATTCCACAAAACCAAAGGGCAATTGGGGCAAACCCTTGGGGTCTCATGTCAGCATCCTTTTGTTTGTCGTTAAACATCCGTCATTTAATCGATCCGGGTCAAGCACTTGAGTGCGTGGTGCCAGGCAATTGAAGCGTCGTTGTTGGTTCAAGATTTGGTTATGCTGTAGCAACATCTAAAACATGGGAGCACTCAATGAGGCTAAATCTAAAACAACGAGAAGAAAAAAGCAATATGGGGGCACAACGGCCGTATCTCCTCCTGGCCCTTTTTGTGTTTGTGGCCACCGCTTTGTTTCCTTTTGGCTGGCTGGCGACGGTCTGGCCGGGGTTCAGCGACGTAGCAAACTTCATTTTTGGCACGCAGCTTGCCCACATCATTGGCCATTTTGCCGTTTTTGCGCTGATGGGCGGCGGCGTTTTGCTGCTGTTCCCCAGTCTACGGCAGCGCTTTTGGCTCTACTTTGGGCTGATGTTTTTGCTGGGACTGGTTCAAGAGTTTTTGCAAATTGCCTCCTTTAAGCACATCATTCCTGCCCTGGACGAACTGCTGGATTTGACGATGGATATGCTGGGGGCAGCTATGGCATTTTACGTCTGGAACAAACGAACTGAGACTGGAGATTAGAGATTGGAGATTGCATTTAATCTCTAATCTCCAGTCTCCAATCTCCGAATTTAGGAGCAAACATGGAAACCGCAAACGACGAACTGATTGCCAAAATGATTCAACCACCTAAACCGCTGGCGCTGCGCGCACCGGTACGGCTGCTGCAAACGGCCGTTCCCCTCGGCATCATTGCCGACTGGCTGTTTTATAACAAACCACTGGGTATTTCGCTTTTATTGTTTGTAGGATTGGTGGTTGGCGGGCTGTGGTGGAACGGCCGTTCCGAAGCCATCAACCCCGCCAAGCGCAACCTGTGGCTGCTAATTCCCCTCTTCTTTTTTGCCAGCATGGCCATGCTGCGCACCAACAGCACCCTGACCACCCTGAACGTGCTGGCGGTGCTCTGCCTGCTGGCTTACCTGGCCTTCTTCTACGCAGCGGGCCGGGTAGAAAACATGAATTTGCTGGGCTATGCCCTGCTGCCAGTCCGCGTGTTTGGCCGCAGCCTGGCCCTATCTTCCCCGGTGATTCGGCCCACTGTGCAGGAGATACGTGTGAATGGAAACGGCCGTCGCCGCCTGCTGCCGCTGCTGCGCGGCCTGCTGCTGGCGCTGCCCGTTTTGCTCGTTTTCACCATGCTGCTCAGCTCAGCCGATCTTATTTTTGCCGATTATGTAGAAGAACTTTTTTCACTGGACATTTTTAACCACGTTGCTGAATGGCTGTGGCGCGGCTTTCTCATTTTGGCGGTAAGCGTGCTGCTGGCGGGCGGTCTGGCGCTGGCGCTCACCCGTCTTGCTGACGATGAAGAGCAGAGCCTGCTGGAGCGCGGTTTGGCTACCTTGCCCAGCCATTTTTCCATTGGCTTCATTGAAACGAGCACAATTTTGGTGCTGGTAAATATGCTGTTTGCCGCTTTTGTCGGTATCCAGTTTACCTACCTGTTTGGCGGCGCGGCCAACGTTACCGAGGCGGGCTACACCTTTGCCGACTACGCCCGGCGCGGCTTTTTTGAGCTGCTTACGGTGGCCATTTTGACCATGCTGCTGGTGCTGGGACTGAATTGGCTGTCGCAGCGTGAAAGCAAAGGGCAAATTCGGCTGTTTAATGGGCTGGGCAGCGTCTTGGTCGGCCTGGTTTTGGTGATGCTGGTGTCTGCCTGGCGGCGCATGGCGCTGTACGAAGCGGCCTTTGGCTACACCGAACTGCGCCTGATGGTGTACGTTTGCATGGCCTGGCTGGCCCTCACGCTGGTCTGGTTTTTGCTGACGCTGTGGCTGCGGCCAGACCGCTTTGCCATTGGCGCGCTGCTGGCGGTGATGGGCTTTGTGGCCACGCTAAATTTTATCAACCCGGATGCGTTTATTGCCCGACAAAACCTGAACCGTTACGAGCAAACTGGCGATCTGGATGCCGCTTATTTGGCCAGTTTGTCTACCGATGCGGTGCCGCAGCTTGTGCATGGCCTAAGTTTAACGGTCGGCGATGCAGAGACGCAGCTTACGCCAGTCTGCGCTCGTGCCTGGATGCTGGATGATGAGGCGGATTGTTACGCCACGCCGCATGATATTTTGCTGACGGAGCTAAACGGCCGTTATCAAACCCTCATCTCAGACTCATCCTGGCAGCGCTGGACATCGTTTAATCTATCGCGTTGGCAGGCGTTTAACCTGCTAGGCTTTTTGGCCGAATGAGATTGAGTAATAAGTAAAAAGTGAAAAGTAAAAAGTCATGCGAAATCTTCACTTTTACTTTTCACTTATCACTTTTCACTAAAAATTGGAGTAAGTAAGTGGAGTTAACATCGAAACACACAAAAATGACAATTTTATCATCGCGGCGGTCACGCTGGTGGCTGGCGCTGGGCATTGTGCTGCTGCTGGCGCTGGTGGCGGGCGGATTTGTTTATCACAAGCTCACGGCCGTTCGCCTGGGCCAATCATCCGTGGGGCTGACGCCGCTAACAGAGCTGGGCAGCCAGAAATACCACGGCATGGAAGGGGGTTTGTACCCTGGTGGCAGCAACGAACGGCCGTCTGAACACGAGGCTGCTGGGGTGAAGATGGCCAACGAGATACGGCCGTTGGCCAGCAATGGCACCGTAGATGAGGCAAATGGCAAGATTGGCTTCGTCGCCGTCGGCATGTCCAACACCTCCCTGGAATTTGAAACCTTTTTGGACCAAACTGACGAGATTCCCCAGCTTGATACGGCCGTTGTTTTTGTCGATGGCGCACAGCACAGCAAAGCGTCTCAATTTGTGGCCGATCCCAATGATGATTATTGGACCGTCCTCGGTGAGCGGTTGGCAGATGCAAGCCTGAGCGATGAGCAGGTGCAAATTGTGTGGCTGAAGGAGGCGCGTGCCCGCACCAATTTGCCGTTTCCGCTGGACGCCTTGCTGCTTAAAGCAGATTTGCGCGAAATTATCGAGCTGCTGTACGAACGGTTTCCCAATCTAAAAATTGTTTATCTTTCCAGCCGCACCTATGGCGGGTACGCCACCATCGATCTAAACCCGGAACCGTATGCTTACCAGTCGGCGTTTGCCGTGAAATGGCTCATTGAGGATCAAATCGACGGCGATGTTGGCCTAAATTACGACCCAGAAAAAGGAACCGTGTACGCGCCCTGGCTGAGCTGGGGGCCGTACCTGTGGGCCGACGGCCTGGCTGCGGAGCATGAAGGGTTCATCTGGGAACAGTCGGACTTTTCGTTTGACGGCACGCACACGTCACCGTCAGGACAGGCCAAAGTGGCCGGGCTGCTCTACCACTTTTTGCGCACGGATGAAACGGCCGTTCCCTGGTTTCTTTCCGCGGAGGCAGGGCAATGAACCAACGACTAAGCAAACACACGCTACTCCTGCTGGCAGCCTTGCTGTTTACCTCCAGCCTGGCCGCAGCCATCTGGTTTGTCCGTTTTGTCTACACCGGCAGCTATACCTTCATCTTTTTGCTGTGGAATCTGTTTTTGGCCTGGCTGCCGGTGCTTTTTGCCCAGTTAGCCAGGCGGCAGAGGGCCAGCCGGTTGGGCCGATGGCTTTGGGGCGGGTTGTGGCTGCTCTTCTTTCCCAACGCGCCGTACCTGCTCACGGATCTGCTGCATTTGGGGCAAATGGGTCGCGTGCCCATCTGGTATGACCTGATCATGCTGCTGACATTTGCCCTGGCTGGCCTGTTCTTGGGCTTTGCCTCGCTGTTTTGGCTGCACGACTTGGTTAGCAAAAAGTGGAACCAGGTCACGGGCTGGCTGTTTGTGCTGGTGGTTTTGGGCTTGAGCAGTTTTGGGGTGTACATCGGCCGTTTTTTGCGCTGGAACAGTTGGGATTTGCTGCTGAATCCTACCGTTTTGCTGCGCGATTTGGCTGATCATTTGTTGGTGCGGGGCCAATTTTTGGAAACGGCCGTTGTGACTGTGCTGTTAACGGCCGTTTTCATTGCCTCATACTTCATCATCTTTGCCCTGCCACCACAGCTGGCCCGTTTGGAGCAGTGAGCGGTGAGCGGTGAGCAGTGAAAAGTGAAAAGTAAGAAGTGAAAAGTAAGAAGTAAAAAGTGATAAGTGGGAAGTGCAAAGCACTTTTCACGTTTCTTTGGGAGGAAGACCATGAGCCAATCAATCCTTTCCGACGATCTGTACCGGCCCGATTTTCCCTCGCTGGGTTTGTTTTCAACCTGGTTTGGCGTGGCGTTGATTGGCTTAACGGCCGTTTTCCAGGCGGGCCAATCAAGCCGGGGTGGCTATTGGGCGCAGCCCCTGGTGGAAGGATTGCAATTTGTGCTGCTGGCGCTCATCCTGGCTTCCCTGTTTTACCTGCCTTTTCGGGCAGATCGGGGTGTAAAATGGGCGGCGCTGCCCCTGGCCATCAACGTGGGCACGTTGATCATTGTGCAGTTGGTGCCCTTTGCCGACCTCTGGGAAACGCTCCGTTTCCGCTCGCGGGTAAGCCAGTACGAAGCGGTGGCGCAAATGGTGGAAAGCGGTGAACTTCTCCCTGGTGAGAGTGGCGTCATCAATTTGCCAGAGGCGTATCGATACTTGTCGGCGGATAACGGCCGTATCTGGGCCAAAACTGACGCGGAAACCCTCTCGCTCTTCTTCTTCACCGAGCGGAACGCGCCGCGTAATTTTTCCGGTTACCTGTACCGCAGCGACAACAATCCGCCACAGCAAGGTGATTTTTTCGGGCGGTGGCGCTACGTGGTTCAAAAGCAGGCTCACTGGTATTTCTGCATCTCTGAATAGCCGAGCCGTTCCAACAAGCCGCAGAGCATGTCTGAAAATTCCGCAATTTTGCCGGATTCTACATGCTTAACCCCTACCAAAGGTCAGTTCCCAGCTGGGCAGCTCTGGGCTATAATCTCCCGTGCGCATTAGATAGCCATCTAATAAATCAGCGCTGTTTGGAGTACGAATGACCTCACAGGCTTTGCCTTACATTTCGTTTTTGGGCTTTTTATTTGGCTCAACCCTTGTTGCCTCCCGCTTTAGCGTGGGGCAGTTTCAGCCAACGACATACATTGGCCTACGCCTGACAATGGCTGGCCTGGGGCACGTTGCCTTTTACACCCTGGTCAACCGGCGCTACAAATGGCCAACAGACCGCCGCTTATGGCTTCACGCTTCGGTTTTAGGTGTGTTGGGAACGGCCGTTCCCATGACGTCCATTGTTACCGCGCTTCAGTACCTTTCTAGCGGATTGGCCGCCATTTTTATTACCACCAGTCCTGCAATTACCGTGCTGCTGGCTCATTTCTTTTTGCCAGATGAGTCCCTGACGCGGCGCAAAGCATTTGGCGTGGCCCTGGCCTTGAGCGGCACCATCGTGCTGGCCTCCAGCGGCGAGAGCGGCCTGGCAGATGTGGGCAAAGCGAATCCAATTGGCTACGTTTTAATGCTCGTGGCCATGACAATGGGTGGTGCAGCGGCCGTTTACATCCGCAAATATCTGAGTGAGTACAACTCATTCGACGTGGCCAGCATCCGCATGTTTGTGGCGGCCGTGGTGGTTATGCCTCTGTCGGCGCTGGTGATTGGCTTTGATTTGCATTCCGTCACGGCAGAGGGGTACCTGGCGCTGGCCTATGCAGCGCTGGTGGGTACGTTTGCCGGGCTGCTGCTGGCCGTTTACAACGTAAAGCGTTTTGGGGCAACTGCTGCGGCCATGACGGGGTATGTGGTGCCTATTTTTGCTGGATTGGGTGGCGTGTTGCTGCTGGATGAGCGAATTACGGCCGTTATGCTCATCGGTGTGGTGCTCATTGTGGGCGGCATCATGATCATCAACCGCAGTTGAGGTGATGAGACTGGAGATTAATCGTCTCCAGTCTCTAAGAAAACTAACTTTTCTGCACAGTTACTCCTGGTGGCACAACCAAAATTACGGTGTTGGCCTCGTTGGAAACGGCCGTTACCAGCTTCATGCCAGGGGGAACCTGAATAGAAACGGCCGTGGTCGAAGCGGAAGTTTCAGACGATTCCCGGTCATTGTCCGGCACCACAATGCGGTCGGGCAAAATCACGCCCACCTCATCTTCTTCTACCACCACGCCCTCTTTGGCATCCAGGGTGATGCCGTCAATAAAGAAATCCTTCTTGCGCTGCCACTTGCTTTTTACCCGAATTTCAATAATTGCCGTGCCATTGTCTGGCACCGTAAATGTCAGCTTATGGCGAAACCATTTTCGGTTTCCCATTTTTCCCCCGTTGACCCACTTGCCTTGCCCATTCACCCACACGCCAGATTCCGCCCCAAACGGGTCTGGCTCGTCGTAGAGCACGGCCAAAACTGGCACGGTCAGGGTGGCCTCGCTGCCGGGCAGCAGCCCGGTGACCACCTGCTTTAATTCCACGCCAAAAGGACTGCCAGAATGGAATATTTTGTAGGTGGTGTCTCCGGCCAGGATGAGCGCATCTTTGGCCCCTAGCTGCTCATTGGGCGGCAGCTGTTTGGCCAGCTTGTGTACACACTCTGGTACGCCCTCCGCTTTGTCACCTGCCCCAAACAGGGAATTTCCGGGCGCTACCCAGCGCATAATCCAGCCATTTGGCTGCTGGTTAATCAAATTGCCAAATGGCGGCAAATCCATCCAACCCTCGGTAAACGATCCGTTTTTTAGCATCAAGATACTCCTTCGAAAATAATTTAACCGCGGAGAACGCGAAGAACGCAGAGAAAAATTTGGTAAATCTGCGCAATCTGCTGATTTTCATTCATGGTGTTGAGCTTGGGCTCATGAAGTCTCCTTACTTTTGGTGGCGATTGATGCTGTTGATTATAGGCGGGGCAAAACGAGTTTTGCAAGGGGGATTGACAAAGTGTAATAAAAACACTATACTGCTGCGCATAAGTGTTAATCATACACTAAATCCTTGGGTTTTATCGTTCAACAAAAGGTGCTCTCATGTTTAAATTATTGGTAATTTTAACGATTGGTGTGGTTGCTGCCGCTTTTACCTGGGGCGGATTGGCTTTGTGGGGAACGGCCGTTTCCCTCCTCTCTTTGCTTGGTTTTTGGGCCTACACTCGGTTTGGCTTCATCCGTGTGCCAGAGATGGAAGTGGCGGTTGTTTATGATAAACGGCGGCAGGCGTTTGCTCGCTTTGTGCCCAGCGGGCGACATCCATTTAACCCGCTAACGGAGCAGTTTTCGCACACAATTCCCACGGGGTCTGGTTCGGCAAACGGCCGTTGCCTGAGCGTGCAAACCAACGGCGGCATCTCGCTGGATGTGGAATGGAGCGTCAATTTTGATATTGACCCCTTCCAGATTAAAGCCGCAGCGCAGCCCAAGCTGGCGCGGAACCTGCCCAAAAAGGCAAACAGCATTGTGACCAAGCATCTGAACAACTGCCTGCGCCACGTCATTGGCGACATGACCATCGACCAGCTGTGCGAGCCGGGCGCTACGCGGCGTTTAGAGCGGGCCGTGCGGCAGCAGTTGGCCGCCAGATTGTCGGAGGCTGGCTTCAATTTCTCCCGCGTTATGGTTGGCGCTATCGAGATGCCCCGGCATGTAAAAGCTGCTTTGGAAGCCGCCCAGGAGCGAGCGGTGCAAACAGAAAAGGAAGCCTCGGCTTTGGCCCGGCTGCAAGAGGTTGTGAGCCAATTCTCAGAAGCTGATATGCAGCGGCTGATGGAGCTTGAGCGAATTCATACTTTGGGGCAAAATGGGGTGACTCTGGTTTATCCAACGGCCGTTCCCCAGGCAGCAAATGCTGGACGGCCGTCCTACACCCGGCTCAAGCGGAAATCCACGTACATGCAGCCCGGCGTTTCATAAATCAGGCACCTTTTTATAATCGTAGTCGAGTAGCACATCGAATAAATTATGAGTTACTCATAAAAAAAGATATTATGAAAATTGCCATCGGCTCAGACGAAAAATGTCATTTAACAGACTGCGTGGTTGCTCTTGTGGAAGGGCAAGGCCACGCAGTCTCATTATTTGGGCCGCTGCGCGAGCAAGCGCAGGATTGGCCAGCCGTTGCCCGGCAGGTAGCCGAAGCAGTGGCCAGCGGCGAGGCCGACGAAGGGATTTTGTTTTGCTGGACGGGAACGGGGGTGAGTCTGGCAGCGAACAAAGTACCGGGTATCCGGGCCGCGTTATGCGATGAGGCGGAAACCGCACGCGGTGCCCGCCTCTGGAACAATGCCAATGTGCTATGCCTCTCCATTCGCCGCACCTCCGAGGTGAAGGCCAAAGAGATTTTGGAGATGTGGTTCAGTACAGCCTACGTGCCAAACGAGGTGGATGATCGCTGTCTGCGCCAGGTTGACGCCCTGGAAACGGCATATCGGTCTAGAGAATAATTTGCTTAAGGGTGTTGGTTGGGAAACGGCCGTATCCCGCTAACCCCTCCCACGAAGATTTCCCCCACAAGACAACTGTTAGCCTATCATAGACAAGCTTCTCCTGGGCTGCTTGGTTAATCTGGAGCAGCAAACGCCAAAAGTCGGCGGCAAGCGGTGCCTGAGCCAGCCAATCGGCCTCATCAAAAGAGAGCAGCACCTGCTGATCCAGCTGTGCCAGTACAGATTCTTCTAAAAATTGGACAAACAGGTCTACAGGATCGGCCTCTGCGTTTGTGGCCCACCAGGCCGCAGTTGGGAGGGGCAAATTTAGCTGAATGGCCAGCAGGCGGATGCTGTTTTGCACCCAGGTGGTTAAGTCGTATTGATAAGCCAAATCAGATAGGTCGAAGTAAGCAGCCAGTTGATTGAGCTCGGCCAGCCGCAGGGCTGTGTCTGTGAGTAGGCGGTAGCGCAGCGGGGCATCATGGCCCTGTACAAAACAGCTTTGCCCGGACAAAACGGCCGTTACCAGCTCTGTTTTTGCCTTAATTAATTGTTGTTGAAACGGCCCTGTCGCTGCCCGTGGCATTGGTTTGGGACGGCCGTTGGTTTCACTTTGAAAATGCATCATTTTATTTACCTTTACCGGTGGTTGCCCCCCGTATCCCCGGTACCTTTATCAATATCCGCTGCAATTTACCCGGTTTACCTTTGAGGCTATGTATCATTTTTTACAAAAGACGCTCAATTAATTAAAAAGTTACAAAAATAAACGTTTCTTTCACAGCTTTTCAGTGATGCCTGGGGCCAAAAAGTAACGCTATTTGCTGGATCAACTATTTTTGAACAATTGGGGCTTGTGAGTGACGAACGAATGTTCTATAATTTACCCTGTTATGGAATCCATTGTGAAGCTAAAAGATATTGCCTTGAATATGCACCTGGAACCGGCTGAAGAGACTGGCCTGCACGCTGCGCCAGAGGTTGCGCCTTGCGGCCAGGTGGTAACACCACGTAATTCGCCAGCCAAAGCCAGCCGCCAGGCGGCAAACAAGGCAGATGATTTGGGCATTACACATGCAGTGATGCCCGGTGGCAAAACAATGCCCATGCTGAAAACGCTGCTCACAACGGCCTGTGAGCGAAACTGCTATTATTGCCCCTTCCGTGCCGGACGGACTTATCGCAGGCATACGTTTAAGCCAGAAGAATTGGCTAAAACATTTATGCAGCTTTACCGGGCGGGCATGGTGCAGGGCTTATTCCTCAGTTCTGGCATTATCAAGGGGAGTGTGGCTACCCAAGATCGCTTGCTGGAAACGGCCGAAATTCTGCGCAAAAAATATCAATTTAAGGGCTACCTGCATTTGAAGGTGATGCCTGGGGCTGAGACGGATCAGCTGCGGCAGGCGATGACCCTGGCTGACCGGCTGTCGGTAAATTTGGAAGCGCCCAACGACAGGCGGCTGGCCCTGCTGGCTCCCAAGAAGGTATTTTTTGAGGAGTTGGTACGGCCGTTGCAAATCATCGAGCAAATTCGGCAGGAAGAACCGGCACATTTAGGCTGGAACGGCCGTTGGCCCTCGACCGTGACCCAATTTGTGGTAGGCGCGGTGGGGGAAACAGACGTGGAAATTTTGTCCACAACGGAGTACCTGACCAAGCAACTGCGCCTCAAGCGCGCCTATTTTTCCGCCTTTGGCCCCATCGAAAACACGCCGCTGGAAAATCATCCGGCGGAAAACCCCATGCGCAAGGTGCGCCTGTACCAAACCTCTTTTTTGTTCCGTGATTATGATTTTGACCTGGAAGAAATGCCTTTTGACCAGCAGGGGAACCTGCCGCTGGACATCGATCCCAAGCTGGCCTGGGCAGATGCCAATTTGCAGCACGATCCGGTGGAACTGAACAAAGCGGCGCGCCATGAACTGCTGCGTGTGCCTGGCATTGGGCCAAAACACAGCCACACCATCCTCAACGCCCGGCGCAAAGGGCGGCTGAGCGAGCTGACGCATTTGCGGCAGTTGGGCATTGCCACCAAGCGGCTGGCTCCGTATGTGCTGTTGGATGGCAAACGGCCGTCTTACCAGCTGCCCCTAAAACTTCTAAACCACTAATTTACCCTCTCTAATCTCCGCCAAAAACCGGGTACAATTGACTCATGAAATCTGTTCGAGCATTCATGATCATAATTTTGCTGCTGCTGGTGGCCTGCGGTGAGGAAACGGCCGTATCGCCCCAACCCGATGATACGGGCATGGCCAACAGTACCCTCTTCTTCATTTTGCAGGAGCCGCGCCGCCAGGCCCTCATGCGCTACGATGTGGCCACAGACAGCACGGAACTGCTGTTTGAAGTGCCAGAAAACGCCTGGCTCAGCCACATGGCCGCTGCCCCAGACGGCAGCCAGGTTGCCCTGACCTATGCGCCCTCCCCCGGTGAAAACGAGATTCAGTTTGGCTACAGCAGTCTCTATTTGCTGCTGGCAGACGGCCGTAGCGACCCACGTTTGCTCATTGAGCGCACATCAGAGAAAGAAGTATTCTTTAATCCCACCTGGACCCCTGACGGGCAGCAAATTTATTACTCGCATGTGGTTCCGCTGGATGAAGAGGGCTTTACGTTTAGCACCCGTCTGGAGCGGTTTGAACTGGCAACAGGCGCTGTGTCTGTAGTGGCTGAGGATGGCATTTGGCCCCGGCTTTCGCCAGACGGCCGTTCCCTGGCCTACATTCACATTGATCAAGCCACGCTGGCGGCTGAGCTTATTTTGGCCGAAAGCGATGGCGGCAATGCAACTGTGCTGGTCTCGCGGGATCAGTTTGTCACCCTGGATTCGCCGTTCTTCTCTGCTGATGGGGAATGGCTTTACTTTTCCGCCGTTGTTGAGGAAACCAGCTCAACTTCCTGGTGGGAGCGGTTATTGGGGATTCAGGTTGCTCAGGCGCACAGTTTGCCCTCTCGATGGTGGCGTTTGCCCGTGGCTGGTGGTAATCCAGAACCGATTACGACGGAGGCGTATGTGGGGCAGTACGGGGCGCTTTCGCCAGACGGCCGTACCCTGGCGTTTAGCTCCCAATCTGGCATTTTTGTGATGCAGCCAGATGGGGCAGAGAAACGGCTGCTGCTGGAGGTATCGGCAGCAGATTCATTGAGCTGGACGCCCTGATGCCCCAGACGCGATTTATTGGCGATCCGATTGCGGTGGCCTTTGACCAGCCGCCCCTGTTTGCCAAGCAGCCATCCTGCCCGGCACGCCTGACCTGGCGTGAGGTCTCGTTTGAAATTGTGGCAAATTTACAGGAATGGCGAGATTACGGCCGTCGCGGGCGAATGGCCAACAACATGCGGCCAGAGAATCTAAAAAAGGCGGCCAAACGGGGGTCTTGGGGAGTGGGGCGTTATTATTTTCGGGTGCAGGTGGGCAACGGCCGTATCTTTGACATCTACTATGATCGCGCCCCCAAAGGGCAGGCTGAACGGCTGGGGAGCTGGTATTTGTACCAGGAGATTTTGCCCGACGATGAACTGTAAAAAGTGATAGGTGGAACAATGCCACCTATCACTTTTTCTCTTCTATTTCTTGCCAAACAATCCACCAAGCAAACCGGCTGCCTGATCTGCCATGCCAGGATTTTCTAACAAACCATCCAATTGGCCGGCCAGAGGTGCAGGCAATTTATCTTTCAAAAATTCCAGCACAGCTTCGGCTGCTTGTTTAGCTTGCGCTTCGGGTAACCCTGTTTTTTGTGAAACAACTTTAACTAATTCGTCCATAATTTTCTCCTTTTCATATTCTGGTTCGTTGGACACAGGTTTTAGTTAAAGGTCACAAATTATTGCTGGCTGCTCTGCTGGAGGCTTTGCCAGGAGGGGGTGCGTTCTTCGACCGGCACAGGGCGGTTTAGCTCGCGCAAAATATCCAGCACATAGTTTTGCTGCCTCATGCCGACGAGGACGCTGCTGACACCGGCGCTGCTGCGTAAGGCGCGTACGGCCGTTTGGCTCAAACTCTCTGCCTGCCAATCTGGGTCTACGGCAACGGCCGTTTCCTGAATGCGGGCTGTGCGTTTGGCAGCTTGCTCCTGATAAAACGCGCTTAGGGCTGCCAGGGCAATGTTGGCTGCCTCAACATATTCATCCAGCCACAAAGCTGCCTCAGCGGGCAAATTTGGCTGGTTGGAGAGGAATTCTACGGCCGTTTGTGAGCGGGGCAGAATAAAGCGCGTTTTCACATCTTGCCAGTTCTGGAACGTGCCAAACCCGCCCCAATTCCCTTCCAACATGCGCCCCACAGACAAATAATCGAGCAGCTGCTGGCTGGTTTCATCGTCTAGCTGGAGGGCGGCTAAATGCTGCTGGGCAAACTGGGTTTCTAGCTGCACACAACTGTCAACCGCGGTTGACACCTCCTCTGGGGTGGCCGGGTAACTGGGCGGCAGCACGGCCGCCAGCCGGGTGAGCGATTCCTGCACAATGGCGTTTAGCGGCCGGTTGACCAGCACAGCCAGCTGATGGGCCTGGGCAAATTGCAGCACCGTTTGCCCTTCTGGCTGGTTTTTCTCGGTGGCTGCCCCAGTTTCTAGCAGGTTCATGGGGAGCTGCACCCAGCGGAAATGGTGATTGGGGCTGATTTCTTGAGCGATTTGCCAGACCTGGGCGAGTGCGGTGAAGGTGTAGCTGCGGGCCGGAGCTGGGAAGGTGTTTGAGCTGATGCCGTAGCTTTGGATACGGCCGTCTGCCACGGCCTGCTCTAAAAATTCAAACGCCAGCCGGATGCGCTGGTAATAGGTCTGCCGCGCTTCGTCCAGGGGGAGGGGGCGGCGCTGGGCCCAGCTCAGGTAATATTCTGGATTATGCAGCAGAAAGGCATCTACCGTTGCCACATTCAACCGTTCTAGACTTCGCGTCAACTGGTCGTCCAAAAAATCTGGATGGATGCAGTGATCCAGGCCATCTGCATATTTCACCAGGTTAGGAAACGGCCGTCCCTCTTTCTTGCGCTGCTGGGCTAAAGCGTAGTTAAACCCTTGCAAATAGCCCGCCTTGGTAACGACAACCACCTGCTCCCGCTGTAATTCCCCTGTATCGAGCAATTCAGCCAGCACCCGGCCAATGAGCCGCTCTGCCCCGCCGTCGCCGTAATTGCTGCTGGTGTCAATCAGGTTGATGCCGCTTTGCAGCGCCTGGCGCAGGGCTTGTTCCTGCGTTTTTTGGCCCAGATTCACCCGATAGCTGCCAAAGCCTGCCTGGCTAATTTGCCAATCCAGGCCGGTGATGGTGGTTGTGCTCAGGGTTGGGAACTGCTGGAAATAAGTTTGGGTGGCAACGGCCGTTGCTTTGCCTGGGATACGCATAAACACCTCTTTGTTTTAGGCAGAATGGATTGTTTGCCCGGTTCATTCAATCGTAAAGCGGAATGGTGGAAACGACAATGGGGGGAACGGCCGTTTACATAAATGTTTCCCGTGAAACGTCAACCACGGTTGACAGTTGTGCCCCTACCCCATCGCCTTGCGGCCCATTCCAGGTGGCCCGACCACCAGGGACGGGCTGTTTTTGCCTGGTTATTCTCCTTTTACCAATTTGTGACCAATTCCCTGCTGATTGGTCAAAATAATTACTGGCTCAAAGGGACAGTCGTGCAAGGCCAGAAGTTTAAAAATATTCTAGATCGGACATGTTCAGATTTTTGGGGAGTGCCAAAACTTTGGTCATAATTGCTTGCTTCCCCACTTACTACCCCTTATAGTTAGTTGAATTCATGAAACAGGGCCGGACTTGGGAGATAGAAATGTCATACAATGCGAAAGAAAAAGTTCTGGTAATTGATGATAGCCGAGAAATGTTGACAGTAATGAAACATTTGCTGCGCAACAATGAATTTACACCACTGCTGGCCGAAAATGGTTTGACCGGGCTAAAAATGGTGGAGGAGCACAATCCCGACCTGATTATTTTGGATTTGAATATGCCCATAGTTGATGGCTGGCAGGTGTGTGAGCAAATTCGCGAGCGCTCTATTGTGCCAATCATCATCCTAACGGCCGCACATGTTACCGATGAAGACACCGTACGCGGTTTAGAACTGGGAGCCAATGATTACATCACCAAACCGTTCAACCAGTCAGTGCTCATTGCCCGCATTCGTTCAGCTTTGCGCTGGTCTGTAAAAGTGCCAGACGGCAAGCTGTATGAGGATGACATGCTTTCAATTGATGTGCGTAAGCGAGAGGTGAGCAAAAACGGTGCCTTGCTAAAGCTGACAAAGAAAGAATTTGCCTTGCTAACAGCCCTGGTAATGGATTCGCCCGCTGTCGTAGACCATGAAACGTTGTTTGCTAAAGTATGGGATAGCTCCTACACATTTGACGTCAATTACGTGCGAATATTTGTGGGACATTTACGCAAGAAAATCGAAACTGATCCTGCCAATCCAGTTTATATTCACAACGAACGAGGTGTCGGGTATTGGTTTGAGCGTCTTGATCAGGATGTTTCGGCACAGGACATGACTGAAATGGCGCAAAGCCGTCCGTAAATTGCCGCCTGCTATTTGTTTAATCGGCCGTACTGTCTTCCCCAATTGCCACTAACAAGCTGTTTACGTGTTGCTGAATGAGCTTCAGCCGACTAATCACCTCGGCTTTTTCGCCAGGCGGTAAGGCCTGTGGCCGAATGCGTGAGAGATGCTGCATGATGTAGCCTAAGCGGGTAATGTTATCTACGCGCATGGTCCCTGGGGCCAAATCTGGCAGGGTGTCAATCTCACGCATCAATGGCGCAGTTCCGGTGATGGACAGCAGGTCATCTTCTTCCGGGAGTTGATCGGTTAATTGACGGGTGGGGTCATACGGCCGTTCCCCTTCCCCCAGCTCCTGTAATTCCCGAATTGTCTGATATACAGTCTTGTCTGGATTGGCTTTGAGCATGATGGCCACATCCTTAACTTCCGCAGGTGTCAAATCACCGGCCAGCCGCGCCTTGTGCAGCGCTCGCTGCTGTGATGGCTTTAGCCCCTGGTAAATGCGCGTGTCTCGTTCGCTCAGAACCCCGTCCCGCACATCATCTTTAATCTCATCCGGCAAATCTAGCAGCTTGATCAGCTGGTGGATACGCTGGCGCGAGTAACCCAGCCGCTTACCCACTTTGGCCCAGGAAATCTTTTTTCCCCAAGGTTCATCACTGGTAACCCCCTCTTCATGAGCGGCATCCAGCTCATTTTGCATCAAATCCCGCAAACGCAGTAGGCCCGCAGCCCGATCGACATCATTCAAATCTTCACGCTGGATATTTTCCACCAGCTGCCGCACAAACCGAGTCACATTATCGTAATTGCGCCGCTGTACCACTGCCGGAATCGTATCCAAGCCAGCGAGTTGGGCAGCGCGCCAACGCCGTTCGCCATGCACAATCAGGTAGCGGTTGGGGGCTACCTCAGTTACTTCAATCGGCTGAATGACACCATCTTGCCGTATGCTTTCGCTTAGCTCCTTCAGGCTTTCTTGGGGAAATGTTTGGCGTGGCTGGGAGGGGTCTGGCTGGATGGCGTCCAGGCGCAGCGCCAGCAGCACCAAACCGGAAGATTGTTCAACATCTTCACTGGTGGCAAACAGTTTTTCTAGATCGCCAGAATGTGGTTTGCTGGGCTGTGAGAGAGTGATTTTGCCTCGTTTTTTGCGTCCCATGCTAGCGCTCCTTGGCGATTTGTTTGGCAATATTGCGATAGGCGTTGGCTCCTTGCCCGGCGCTATCGTAGGTGATAATGCTTTGTCCGGCGACGGCGCTTTCGGCGAAACGGACAGAGCGCTTCACAATTGGCTCAAAGATGCGAATGCCATCGCCGTACTGGTTGTCGATGGCCGCCAGGATGTCGCGGGTGAGGGTGGTTCGGGTGTCGGCCATCGTGAGCAAAATGCCTTCGATGATTAAATCGGGGTTGAGTTTTTTGCGCCGCACGGTTTCGATGCTGGAGAGGATCATGAGTGCGCCGCGGGCAGCCAGGTATTCAGTTTGGATGGGGATGATGACGCTAGAAGCGGCCGTTAGCGCATTAACTACCAACAGACCCAAAGAAGGATTGCAGTCGATGAGCACATAATCGTACAAATTTTGTACATTGCTCAAGATGGTAGCCAGAACACGTTCCCGGCTAAGGGTATTGATAAGCGATAGCTCAATAAGGCTAAGTTCTGCCTGCGACGGCAGGAGGTGGAACTTTTCGTCCGTTTCGTAAATAGAGCCTAAAACATCACTTTCGTAGCCATCGATCTCGGCTTTGAAGGCGTCGTAGATGGTTGGACTTAGGTTGTCTGGGTCGAAGCCAGCGTGTTGGGTAAGGTTGCACTGCGGGTCCAGGTCTACAGCCAGAACGCGGTGGCCCATTTCACCAAGCGCAGCGGCCAGGTTGATGGTGGTAGTGGTTTTGCCCACCCCACCTTTTTGCATCGCAACGGCAATAATTTTGGTCATCGCTTCTCCTTCGATAATTAAAAACGGAACACGGAGTTACACAGAGAAGCCACAGAGTTGCACAGAGAATTTAATAGAAATCTGTTAAATCTGCGTCATCTGCAAGTGCAACTTGTGCCAATTTGTGGTTTTGATTTTGCCAGTAAACAATAACACGAAGGGATAGGGGCGTCAAAGAAGTGTCAACCGGGGTTGACATCAGGTTTTTGAGAAATTTGCATTCGTTTTACCCAGAGGTAAGTCAGGTAATTTGACCAATTTTGTCACATTTTTATTGTTGAGGGTGTACAATGCGGTTTAAATTGCGTAAAATATAACGCACCGTGTTATAATTGATAACGCATTGTGTTATATGCAATTTTTTAGTGGTTGGATGGCGGTGTTTTGAGGATACGGCCGTCTACCAAATCGGGTTAAAAATGAGCCAATCTTCCCCTAAACCTGTTGCAGAAAGTGATGATGTATTTGATTTTGTCATTGTTGGGTCTGGCTTTGGCGGTAGCGTTTCGGCCATGCGCCTGACAGAAAAAGGGTACCGCGTGCTGGTGCTGGAACGTGGCAAACGGTATCAGGCTAAAGATTTCCCCAAAAGTAACTGGAATATCTTTAAATATTTGTGGCAGCCTGCCTTGCGCTGTTTTGGCATCATGGGCGTTAACTTTTTAGATGACATGATGATTTTGAATGGCAGCGGCGTGGGCGGCGGCAGTTTGGTGTATGCCAGCACCCACATCGAGCCGGGCGAAGGGTTTTATGAAGCGCCAGAGTGGGTTGACCTGGCCAACTGGCGGTTTGAGCTGGCACCCCATTTTAGGACAGCCAACCGGATGCTGGGCGTGCGGGAAAATCCACTGTTTTGGCCAGCCGATTTCCGGCTGCAAGAGATTGCCAATGAGGTGGGGCAGGGGCATACGTTCAAACCCACGCCCGTTGCCATTTACTTTGGTGATCCGGGCGAGACGGTGCCAGACCCGTTTTTTGGCGGGGAAGGGCCTGAACGAGCGGGCTGCATTCACTGTGGTGGCTGTATGGTAGGCTGCCAGCACAATGCCAAAAATACGCTGGACAAAAATTACCTCTATTTTGCCGAGAAGTGGGGGGCGGAGGTGCGTTCTGAGGCAAATGTGTTGGGGATACGGCCGTTATACGGCCCACAACCAGGCGCAGCACGGTACGAAATTGAGTACGAAAAAGTGACTGACTGGCTCTTTAAGCGCAGGCAGCAGGTGCAGGCCCGCCATGTTATTGTGTCGGCTGGGGTGCTGGGCACGGTGAACCTGCTGCTAAAATGCCGCGACGAAACGAAAACTTTGCCGCTGTTGTCGCAGCGGTTGGGCTGGATGGTGCGCAGTAACAGCGAAGCCTTGATGGGCGTGACCGCGCGCGAAGGCGAGGTGGATTATTCTAAAGGTGTGGCCATCACCTCTCATTTTTGGCTGGATGAGGTGACAAGCGTGGAGCCAGTGCGCTACCCGCGTGGCTCCTCGCTGATGCGCAACCTGGCCGTGCCGCTGGTGAGTTTGCAGGGCGGTGGCTGGCGTCGCTTTGGGCGTTTTTTGGTGGAAGGGGTGAAACGGCCGTACGATTTCCTCAAAACCCGCTTCTTGCCCGATTGGGCCAGAGATTCCACAATTTTACTCATTATGCAAACGGCCGAAAACCGGATGCGGCTCAAGCGGGGACGCAGTTTGTTTACCCTGTTCCGTCGCGGTCTGGTAAGCGAGCGGGATGACAGCCTGCCCATTCCCGCTGTCATTGACGCCGGGCGTTCTGTAGTGAACCGGTTTGCTGAGAAAATCAATGGCATTCCCCAGTCCACCGTAAACGAAGTGCTGCTGGAAACACCGTCCACCGCCCACATTTTGGGGGGCTGTGGCATTGCCGCCAATGATGCGCAGGGCGTCATCGATACCCATCACCAGGTTTTTAACTATCCTGGCCTGTTTGTGGCGGATGGCTCGGTGATTCCGGCCAATTTAGGCGTAAACCCCAGCCTGACCATCACGGCCATGACGGAACGAGCCATGAGCCTGATTCCTGCGGCGGAAGAGGCCGAGTTGATACGGCCGTTAACCGCCCCAACTCACCTACCAGAACCCGCCCCGGAAAACGGCCGTCGCCAGCGGATTTTTGCCTGGGCAGGATTGGCCGCCTTGGTGGGAATGTTATTATTTGGCTGGTGGAAGAAGCGGTAAAGTGGAACTAAAATGCTGTCTGGTAAGTAAGGAGTGTAACCCATGGGAACAACAGCCGAAGTGATTAAGGGTAAACCATTGAACGGGAAAGCGGAATTTTTGCCGTTTGTTAATCCGGCGACGAATGAGCAGTTTGGCTCTGTGCCAATGACAACGGCCGTTCAGGTGCAAAATGCCCGGCGAGAAATGGCCGCCGCAGCCCAAACCTGGGCCGCTAAATCAGTCAAAGAGCGGGTGCGCATTGTGCGCAAGCTGCAAGCGCTGCTGATTGATGAGATGGATGAGATTACGGCCGTTATGAATAAAGACAACGGCAAAAGCCGCCAGGATGCCCTGGCAGAACTTTTTATGAGCGTCGATCTCATAAACCAGTATTGCAATCGAGCGCCACACTGGCTGCGCCGCCGTCGTATCTCCTCTGGCTTGCAAATTTTCAAGCGCTGCTACATTGAGCAGCATCCGCATGGGGTGGTGGGCATTATTGGGCCTTGGAATTACCCGCTGGTACTCATTGTGCCGCCCATGATTTCGGCTTTGCTGGCTGGCAACACGGTGTTGGTGAAGCCCTCAGAAGTAACGGCTGCAACGGGTGTGCTGGTTGAGCAGCTCTTCCAAAAAGTGCCGGAGCTGGCCCCCTTCGTACGGTTTTTGCATGGAGACGGCCGTGTTGGCGCTGCCCTGGTGCAATCCAAGCCAGACCTCATCTTCCTGACAGGATCAACCAAAACTGGACGCCTGGTAATGAAAACGGCCGCTGAAAATATGACACCCGTCATTTGCGAACTGGGCGGCAAAGACCCCATGATTGTCTTGGAAGATGCCAACATTGAGGCCGCAGCGCGTTGGGGAGCCTGGGGCGCATTTTACAACACCGGGCAAACTTGCATGGCGGTCGAACGCATTTATGTGGTTCATTCAGTCTATGATCGCTTCTTGGAAGCATTTTTGGAAGAAACGGCCAAATTGAAGCAAGGGTACAGCCCAGAAATTGATAATCCTAACGATCTTGGCCCACTCACTTTCCAGCGGCAGGTGAACATTATTGAAGACCATGTGCAGGACGCCCTGGCAAAAGGGGCACACATTGTCTATGGCGGCAAGCGTGAAGGGCTGTACATGGAGCCAACGGTGATGGTAAACGTGGACCACAGCATGAAAATTATGCGCGAGGAAACGTTTGGCCCCGTTGTCCCCATCATGATGGTGGATGATGAACGGCACGCCATTCAGTTAGCCAATGATTCCAATTTGGGGCTGAGCGCCTCTGTGTGGAGCAAAAATTTGGCGCGTGCTGAACGGGTGGCCCACCAACTGTATGTGGGATCGGTCAATATCAATGACACAATGTCCCATTTTGCCATTCCCCGGCTGCCGTTTGGCGGTGTGAAGGAGTCTGGCATTGGCCGCACGCATGGCAAAAAGGATTTGCTGCAATTTACCCAAACGCGGGCTTTTGTGGTAGGTAATCCGCCGCTGCCCTTTGACATTGCCACTATTTTGCGCCAGCCGGGCAATTACAAGTTGGGCGCGGGCATCATTCATCTGGCCTTTGGCACCTCAGCCAAACAGCGGCTGAAGCCAGTTGTAGAACTGCTGGAAGAGAAGGAAATAAAGCCGAAAGCTAAGAAGATGGGAACGGCCGTTGGCCTAACGGCCGCTTTGGGAGCCGCCATTCTCGCTTTTGTGCTGCGTACGCGAAAATAGAGAATTTCCCCGGAAACTGTTACAAGGTTGCTCATTGGAGTTTCCGGGGAAATGTAATTGATTAGCTTGAAGCGGGGCGCGCCGCAAGCGTGACGTTGATCGTTTGCGGTTGCCCATCCCGCAAAATTTGCAGCTCAATCGTTTGCCCAACCACCGTTTGCTGTACCAAATAGCCCAACAAATCATCAAATTCCACAATGGGTTGGTTGTCCACACCAATGATGACGTCTGGATTGTTGCCGCCGCGCAAGCCAGCGGCCGCTGCTGGCCCGCCGCCGATGACATCGCCAATGAAAATGCCTGTTTGATCTGTTGCGAGTCCCAGGGCAACGGCCGTATCCGCCGTGAGTATTTGGCCAGAAATCCCCAGCCACGGCGTTTCAACACGGCCGTTGGCAATAATTTGCGGCACAATGTTGCGCACAATATTGGCAGGCACAGCATAGCCAATGCCCGAAGAAGCCCGCACCGGCGATTCGATGGCCGTGTTGACGCCAATGACCTCACCATGCAAATTGAGCAGCGGCCCGCCAGAGTTGCCGGGATTAATCGCTGCGTCCGTTTGAATGATGTCGGGAATTTGGAAAGAAGTGCCATTGGGGCCAACCGCGCCGGGGAATAAGCGGTCCAGCGCAGAAACAATGCCGGTGGTCATGCTGCTTTGCAGGCCAAACGGGCTGCCGATGGCGATGACAATCTGCCCCACCTTCAGCGCGTCAGAATCAGCCAGGCTGACGGGGATGATGTCGCTAATTTCGCCGGGATCGACTTGAATCACCGCCAAATCGGACGAGGGATCGGTGCCAACAATGGTGGCAGGAAGCTGACGGCCGTCCTCAAAATTGACCACGATGCTGCCGCCGCCTTCGACAACGTGGTTGTTCGTCACAATGTGGCCATTGTTGTCGAACAGGAAACCGGAGCCTTGCCCGCTGCCAACAATGATGTTGACGACAGCAGGATTTACTTGTTCATACACCGAGATAAACGCCTGTTCTTGTTCAAATAGATTGACGAGCGGGTCGTTGACGGCCGTTTCTTCCACAGTTGTGACCGGGGTGGTGGGTTCGACGGCCGTTTCGCCCACATTTTCTTCTGCCTGCAAAACGGCCGTGTCTGGCGTGGATTCGTCGGTGAGGGTGTTGACGGGTTGCGTGATGGGATCGGTAACGGCCGTTTCTGCCGGGCTGCAAGCGGCCAGCGTTAACGACAGCACAATAAGAATAGGGAGCCAGGATAACTTTACAAAACGTTTACGAACTGGATGAATCATTTTGCCTCCAAATAGAATGTGAATTGAGTAAATTTGATATTGGTTGCAGTTTGGCAGGCAATTGCAAAAAATGTGTAAAACGTGGCTGAGTGTGGCTTAATAGGATTGTGAGTGCTGGGTGAGGAGAGTGAAAAGTGATAAGTGATAAGTGATAAGTTGCCACTCTTTTCACTTCACTTTTTACTTTTCACTGGCTCACTGGTAAGATTGCGGACAAGGACAGTAAGATATGAAAAGAGCAGACGGCCGTTCCCCAAATGAATTACGACCCATCACCTTTGTTCCCCATTTCACAAAAATGGCAGAAGGCTCTGTTTTGGCCAAATTTGGCGAAACCCACGTGCTGTGCAACGTGACGCTTGAAGAGAGCTTGCCGCCGTGGCTGCGCAACCAGCCAGAACCACACGGCTGGCTAACAGCCGAATATGCCATGCTGCCGCGCAGCACGCAGCAGCGCACCCGGCGCGAGCAGCGCTGGCCCAAGGGTCGCACGCAAGAAATCTCCCGCCTCATTGGGCGCAGCTTGCGCATGGCGCTGGATTTGTCACTGTTGGGCGAACGTACGCTCACGGTAGATTGCGATGTGTTGCAAGCGGACGGCGGCACACGCACCACAGCCATTTGTGGCGGTTGGGTGGCGTTGCAGCTGGCGCTGCGCCCGCTCATTGCCCAGGGGGTTTTGCCAGCCGCTGTTAACCGGCAGCAGATTGCAGCCATTAGCGTGGGGGTGGTCGATGGCACGCCGCTGCTAGATTTACCTTACGTAGAAGACGTTGCGGCTGAAGTTGATATGAATGTTGTGATGACTGGCGGCGGTTTGTTGGTGGAGGTGCAAGGCACGGGGGAAAAAGCGCCGTTTAGCCGCACTGAATTTGACCAATTATTGACGCTGGCAGAGCAGGGGATCATGCAGATTACGGCCGTTCAGGAACAAATTGTGAGTAGCTCATAATTAATTGCGACGCACATAAATTTCGTGTAGTATTCGAGGAAAACGGCCGTTTTTGCCCTAAAATCGGCCAAAATTCGGGGAAAACCATTGAAAACAGCCACCCAGCAACCCAAACCAAACTGGCTAAAAGCCATCTTGCAGATGAAATGTCCCAACTGTCGGCAGGGTCGTGTGTTCCATAAGCCGCTGCGTATGAATGAAGATTGTCCGCAATGCGGCATTCATTTTGAGCGTGAGGATGGCTACTTTATGATGGCGGTTTTTGTGGGGTATGTGATGAGTTTTTTCATTGCCGTGCCCGCCATTGTGATTTTGTATTTTACGATACGGCCGTCCATCTGGGGCTATGTCATTGGGGCAACGGTGGCGTTATTGCTGGCTTCTCCGCTTGTCTTCCACTACGCTCGCGTCGTTTGGCTGTTCATTGACCAACTGCTGGACCCTCGACCCGAATCGAGATACTAGCTTGCCCAAAGGAACTCTGCCGGTAAGCCAGCGCCGATCACGCTTCACGCTAGTCGTGGCTCTCAATAGAAAAAGGATTCCCTTCAGGGTCGCGGCCATCGCAGACCCAAACGCCAGGCGCAGCCGAGCGCACTTCATCGATGCTGACGCCTTTTGCCACCAGCTCGGCCCGCGCCGAGTGAATGTCATCCACGCCAAAGACGATTTTGGGTGTATCGGCTCCCAGCCGCTGCTGCCCGCCACCGTGCAGCGCCAGCAGCACCCCACCAGCATCCAAAGTAACCCAAAATTGATCGGCGTAACTTTCTAATCCAGCGGGATACGACACGGGCAAGCCAAGCGTATCCCGATAGAACCGCACCTGGGCATTCATATCTGCCACATACACAATGATTTCAATTAACCCATTTGTTTTCATGATCTATCTCCTTCGAAAATAATTTAACCGCGGAGAACGCGGAGAACGCAGAGAAAAATTTGGTAAATCTGCGCAATCTGCTGATTTTCATTCATGGTGTTGAGCTTGGGCTCATGAAGTCTTCTTTGATAATAAAAAGCGGAACACGGAGTTTCACAGAGAAAGCGCAGAGTTTCACAGAGAATTCAGAGAACAATCTACGTAATCTGCGGATTTTCATTCATGGTGCTGAACTTGCGCTCATGAAGTCTCCTAAGAACAAATAGAACACACGTTCCGCATTGTAACAGGAGATGGCCCAATTACAAACCGGCCTCACACCAAAACTGCATTTCGGCCCCAGAGGTGGGGTGGTAGCTGTAGGTCAAGCCGGTAAAGCCGTGCCCACCAACAAACTGGTTTTGCGGCCCGCTGCTGGTTTCCAGTTGGTACAGGGTGGCGTGCAAAAGGTCGTCGTTGCTATCCGTCACCCACACCCGTAAATTACGCTCGTTGTCGGCCGCGCCAGTGTGGTAGGCGGCGTGGAATATCAAGTCGGCAAAAGCCACTGACTGCTCCGCATCGGCGTCGGTGAAGGTGAGCGTTTCTTCGCGCTCGATGCCCACCTGGACGCTGCTGCGGTAAGCGGCCGTACAGGAAATTTGCTGTGCTTTGGCAGGAACGGCCGTTTCCCCTCCGCCACCACAAGCTGCTAAAATCAGTACCATTCCCCAGAAAATCCAAAATTTACGCATGGTATTTACTCCTTTTGTCTGTTTAATTCTGGCTTGACGCCGCCACAATCAGGCAAACGGCCGTCATCAAAATTGTCATAGGCCCAAATAGAAACCGCTCTACTGAGCTAACCGAGGCAAAGTTACCCAGCGTGTTCAAGGCCATGAAGCCCGTCACTACCCAGGCAGCAATGCGAATTGCCGTCGGCGCGGGCACGCTGCCCAGCAGCCCCGCCCGGTAACGAATAATATAAATGAACACTCCCAAAACAAGAACAGCCGCGATGCTGGCCACACGTAAACCCGGTGTCAGCTCCGTTTGCCGCCCGCCCACGGTAGATTTTTGACCCAATCGGCAACAATTGATGCCAGTTCTGGCGACGTGAGCAGATCAATGTGGCCAGTGTCGGGCAGCAGGACGTAGCTGCCGGATTGGGTGTATTGGCTAATCGTTGGTTCGTACTGCTCGGCAATGAAGGATTCATCTTGCAGACCAGCGACCAGCAGGAAGGGTTGGGTCATGGCGGCGAGATCACGGCCGTATTTGCTGCGCGGCGCAAAGGATGTGTTTAGCCGGTGACTGTACGCCGTCGTGGCGCTATCCCCCAGCGGGCCATCCAGCACGCTGCTGGGCATGGCAAACTGAATCACCGTCAGCCCATCGAACCAGTGGATGCCCAGGTTGTTGAGCATGGTCAGCCCGGCAATGCGGCGTGAATTGGGCCGCGCCCAGCCGCCGGAGTTGGGTCGCGTGGTGGGTGCGTTGTACTTTAGGAATGGAGCCAGCAGCAAATAGCCATCCACCAGCTCACCATGTTCACCGCCGGCAAAGCGCACTGCCAGCCCGCCCCCAGAGGAATGGCCACCAATGATGACTCGTGCGCCAGGGAATTGCGGTTCAAGCGCGGCAATCAGGTCTGCCAGGTCGTCTTCAAGCTGGCCGATGTAGGTTACGTCGCCGCGCTGTTCTGGGTTGAAGCCATGCCCGCGCAGGTCTGGCGTGATCACGGTTGCCACGCCTGCCTCGCTGAGCGCACTGGCCAGCGGATAAAACTGCATCGAGTGCCAACCGGAGCCGTGCAGCAGGATGAGGACGATGTCGGTGGCGGGATGGCTTTGGTACAGTCGGTAGTTCAACCGTGCGCCGTCGCGGGCAGAGTAGGTTTGTAATTCGGGCATCTCATTGTAGTCTGCCCTGGTTAACGCCTCAAACACAATTGGTTCCTCCGCGCTTGCGCTGTTGGTGGGACGGTCGGTGCTGATGAGAACGGCCGTAACTCCCAAATAAATCGCCAACGAAATGAGTAAAAATTTGCTCACTTGTTTCATGCTGATTCCTTGTTTCGGTCACCGGTTATTCGATAACTGATTATTGCTCACTGATGACCGTCTTTCCTAGCCAGGTCTGGATAATCGTCATCGCCGTGGCGCTTTGGACGATGCTGGTGTGGTTCTCGCCGTCGATAACGTGGACTTCGCCATCGCTGTGGGCGGTAACGGCCGTTTCAAATTCACCCGCCACAAACGCCTCATCGGCACTGCCCACCACCACCAGCATCGGAGCATCAACGGCCGTTAACGCTGCGGCATAATCCTGCGGCGAAGAGTTGGCCGTCGCCCCAAAGCTGTACACGTGGGTCACTTCGTCTGTCAGGTTAAAGTAGAGCGTGTCCAGATGATTGAGCGCCTTGATGCCCACGTTGTTGAGCATGATCAGCCCAATCAGACGGGGAACATTTAGCTGGGAGTAGGCGGCGGCCGCTTCGGCCGTTTCTGGGTTTTGCGGCGGCATGGTTGGGGCATTGGTGCCCAGGTGCGGGGCAAACATCAGGTAGCCATCCACGGCTGGGCGGTTGGTGAGCTGGGCAAAGCGCAGGGCAATGCCGCCGCCCATTGAGTGACCTGCCAGAATGAGACGGCCGTTTGGCTTCTCAGCCCGAATCGCCGCAATCACATCCGCCACGTCATCCTCATACTGGCCGATGTAGGTTACGTGGCCGGGCGTGCCGCCGGATTGGCCGTGACCGCGCAGGTCCAGGGCAATCACCTCTGCCCCGCTGGTCTCGCGCAGCATTTGGGCCGTACTGTTGAAAGCCGCGCTGTCTGAGGTAACGCCGTGCAGCAGCAGAATCGTGTCCTCAGAATCGGCCGGGAAGCGGCGGGCGAACAAGGTTTCGCCGTCGCGCATGGTGACCTGCTGCGGCGTGAAGTCGGCGGCGCTGTGCGCGGCAGCTGGGAACGGCTCCACAGCAAACGTGGGTTCTGGCCAAAAGGCCATTATCAGCGCTGCGCCAAAATAAATGATGATGGAAACGGCCGTTGAAATCAGGGCGATGCGTAAGAACTTTTTCATGAGAGTTTTCCTTCTAGCTATCTTGCGGGTTTTGTCAAATGGTTTAGAGACCGGAGACTGTTAACCTCTAATCTCCAGTCTCTGATCTCCCCTTACCGCCGCGCATAAAAAAGCTGCGATACGTATTTCACAATTTCGGCCAGGGCAAAGCCCAGGATGGCCAGGTTGGCCGTGCAAAACGGGGTTAGCTCTTCCAGAAAAACGGAACCAATGGCGGCAAAAACACCAAATGTCAGGACGCCGTATGCGTTGCGCTTTGCTTTTAGTACGGCCGTTTTCTCATGTTCAGTTGGGGCAGCCGCCACGCCAGAGCCAAAAACCAACACGATTTGCAGCGCAATCTGGGCCAGAATGATCAGGATGACGGTGTTCAAAACCAGGCTGCCGAAGCCCGCTGGGATGACGTCGTTGGCCAGGGCGATGGGGCGCATGGGCCACATGTTGGCAAAGTAGTAGGCGGTGGCGCTGCCGGTAATAATTAAAGAGAGAGCGGTGCTTTTTTGTTGGAAAGAAATGCTGCTCAGGGTGTTTTCAGGATGATTAACAAATTCTTGCGTTTGCGACATGAGAGTCTCCTTGTTTCTGTGGCCCAGCGAACTTGCATCTGCTGCGCCGCTTGCGTCTTTAAGTTGGATTTAATACCTATCCGAATATTAGCCACAGAGTTCACAGAGATTTTTGAGTTTAGGCTCAAAGCCGCTTGACTCGCTTTTTCCTCTGTGGCTTTCTCGGATAGATTCTTAGTTTATTCAGGGACAGGTATTGCTGTATAGAATCGAAAGTATGGAAAGGGGGTATTGCTTAACCCTGACAGGTCTGGCAAACCGGTCAGGGTTTAGGCTGCTTTATGCAGGTGCTGTCGCGCTTTGAACGGCCGTTTTCGGCTGGCGCAGCAGGGCCATGCCCAACCAGGCAAACCAGACAATCTGGGTCAGGCCAAAGAGGCTGGCGCTTATTTCTGCCAGGGCAGGCACCACACTAACGATACCAGCGACACCGACGAGGAACCCGAAGTAGTTGAAGGCGCGGGAAAGGCTGCCATTGCCTAAAGCAGCTGCGCTTAGCAGCAGTACCCAGATGCCGCCAACCACTTCGACACCCCCACCCAGACCGTTAAACACAGATTCAATGGCCAGCCAGACGGTGGCTGCCTGTTCTGGATTGGCGGCGTGGAGGGAAACGGCCGTTTCCATGCCCACGTTGTAGATCATGCCGCTGGCAATTACCAAAACCGACCAAATGATGCCAAAGGCGGTGGCGGTGCGAGCCAATGCCGAACGTTTGCCATCGAGCCGGTCATGCAGGGCCAGGGAAAGCACCACCAGCGATGCGCCCCAGGCAACGTACACAATCAGGTGCAGCGCGGTGAGAAGTCCCTGGTTTTCCACAATTGCCGCTACTTTTTCCAGCGGGTCGGTAATGCCGCCCACGTTCACCACGGCGATAAAGCCCACAAAGCCAATGATGTAAGCCAATGCTTCATACAACGCGGCCACGCCGCCCCACTTTTGTAACTTGTTCATGTTTCCATCTCCTTAATTTTGATTGATGATTAAAAAATTTTTACGGGTTTACAGGGTTTACTGAGATCAACGTTAGACCCAGGTTGTTGATCTTTTTTAGCACGCCGTGCAGGGCAGCCTGGTCACGGATGGGGCCGGTAAGAACGGTACGGCCGTCTGCCGTGTGGCTGATGGTGAAATCCTCAAACCATGTCTGCCAGCGCTCATCCAGATGTCCTGCAAATGTAATTTCGTAACGGTTCTGTTTGCCCAGGCTGTCGTTCATCATGCTGCAAGCATACGGCAGGCAACGCGACAAATCCCCACAAGAAACTGTAGTTGTGCTAGGTAAAAAGCTGTAGGTTTAGGGGAAATAAAGCGATTAAATGAGGGAAAGTTCTTTGGCTTTGGCAATGGCCAGGGCACGCTTGCTGACGCCAAGCTTGCTGTAGATATTTTTATTGTGGTAAAGAACCGTGTTCAAACTGATGATCAACCTCTCGGCGATCTCTTTGTTTTTAAGTCCCGCCGCGATCAGCGTCAGGATTTCTAGCTCACGCTCGCTGAGGGGATCGATGAGGGGCTGGGTAGGGGGTTCAAGCGGGGTTGTTGATTGTGCGAAGGAGAGTGAGGCCCCTGCGGCCAGCCGCTGCGCGGTTTCTAACTGGGCAGCGGTAGGTTTGGCCTGCCACAGCACATCCTGAAAAAAGGCGATTTGCTGAGATATTTCTGGGGTTTTGAGGAACACGGCCGTATCCATCACCGCCTGCATTGCCTTTTCTATCCCCGCGCTATTCCCGGCTGCCCGCTCAACCAGTGCCAGCAACAACCCGCTGCGGAAAAGGGCGCTTGGCTCTTCCGCAAAGCGACTGTGTGCCTGCACCTGTTCAATTTCATGACGCGCTGTGGGCCAATCCATATCTAAAAAGGCCAGATGCGCCAAGCCCAGGTGGGCGTAGGCCAACAGTGGACTCTGCTGTAAACCCTGGTTAGCGGCAAAGGTTTGGGTCTCGTGCAAAACGGCCGTTGCCGCCGCCACATTTTTTTGCAGCAGGTGGGCCAAACCCAGGTAGCCCCCAGCAAGGAGTGCCGTGTTCATGTTGCGGCTTTGTTTTGCCAGCAGAGACGTTTCTTGAAGGGTAGCAACGGCCGTTTCCAGACCGTCATCCGCAGCCATCAAATGCGCCACACCCAATTGCAGCAGCGCCGTGCAGCGGGCAACAGCCCGGTCTGGCGGGGTTAATTCCAGCGCCAGCGCGGCTTCTGAGCGCATGACGGCCAGGTTTTCAAAAGCGCGGGCGTTGTTGGCGCGAATAATGGCCGTTACCGCCCGGATGTCCGGTGCGCCGTCAGCGGCCGTTTCTGCCGCCAACAAGTAGGACTCAACCGCGCCTTTCTCACCCTGGTTTACCAGCACCCAGGCATAATCCAGGCACATGCGTGGCTGCTGCAAAAGCAAATTGCGGGGAAGGGTGTCGTACCAGCGGCGCAGCCTGGTGAGCTTGCCCTGAAAAACGTAATTGAGACCTTGTTCAACCAGCAGAGGAACGGCCGTTTCCCAATCTTCTGCCGCCAAGGCATATTCAATAGCATCTGCCGTCAGACCATTTTTAGCCGACCAAACGGCCGCTTTTTGACGAATGGCTTGCGCAGTGGCAGTGGCTACTTTTTGCCGCAGCAGGTCGGCAAAGAGGTGGTGGTAGCGATACCAGCGGCGCTCGTCGTCCAGAGAAATGAGGAAGGTATTGGCGGTTTCTAATTGTTCCAGGATTTGTTGGGAGGGGCGGTGGGCAATGGAAGATGGCGGCTCAGTTAGAACAGCATCGCACAGGTCAGCATTGAGGCGGTGGAGAACGGCCGTTTGCAGCAAAAATGTTTGTACTTCTGGGGCCACCTGGGCCAGTACTTCATCCGTCAGGTAATCCATTATGAAACGATGACTGCCGGTGAAATTGTGTACAAAGCCATCCAAATCACCACTGGCCCGGTTTTGCATAGACAAAGCTGCCATTTGCAGCCCGGCAATCCAGCCTTCGGTGCGGCTTTCCAGGGCAGCAATTTGTTTTGGCTGCAAGGTCAGGCCCATTGTTTGCTGCAAAAATTGGGCTGCTTCCAACTCGGTAAAGCGCAAATCATCCGCGCGCAGCTCGATGAGCTGGCCCCGCGCCCGCAGCCGCGAAATGGGGAAACCGGGATCGCTGCGGCTGATGAGCGCCAGCGTCATCTGCGGCGGCATTAGCTCCAGCAAAGTGGCCAGGGCCGCATCGATTTCGGCCGAATCGATGGCGTGATAATCATCGAGGATAAGACAGAAGGGGTCGGAAACCTGAACCACATCCTGGACAAACGTTTTTGCCAACGTTTTGCCAGGGATGCTCTGGTTGGATTGTAACAAGTGGGGCAGGGCGGTTTGAATGCCGGGTAACGGCCGTACCGCTGCCGCCAGATACCGAAAAAATTGCTGGGGGTCACTGTCATCTTCATCCAACGACAGCCAACAAACCGCTACCCGCTCAAGTTGCTGTAACCAGGTGGTAACAAATGTCGTTTTGCCATATCCAGCCGGAGCCGAAACGAGCAATAGTTTGAACGGCCGTTTGCTGCCTATTTTTTTCAGTAATCGCGGGCGGTCGATGCAATCGGAGCGTGTGGCTGGCAGGTACAGCTTTGTGGGCAGCAATGAATCAAACATGGGCAAGAATTATATGGGAAAAGTGGAGCGGGGGAAACGGCCGTTGCGCACATCTGGGTCCAAGCATAAAATCTCAGGTTTATTCCAAAATTAAGGGAGCTTTCTTTTGACCGAAAACGAAAAACGCCGCAATACCATCGGCTATTATCTACTCTTTATCAGCCTGGGATTTAGCCTGGGCATCACCGGCCCTGCGCTGCCCTCGCTGGCAGAACAAACGGGCAGCACGTTGGGGGCCATCGGCTCAATTTTTTTGGTGGGCGCTTTGGGGGGCATGTTGGGAACGGCCGTAAGCGGCCGTTTATTTGATCGCACCACCCAGGGCCATCGCCTGCTGGGAATTGCCCAATTAATAAGCGCTGTCCTTCTGGCGCTGATCCCCCTGGCCAACAGCCTGCCGCTGCTGCTGCTTATCGTTTTTATGAATGGTTTGCCTGTGGGCATCATCAATACTGGAGCCAACACCTTGCTGATGTGGACTCACGGCAAAAAAGCGGGGCCTTACGTCAATGGGCTGCATTTTGCCTTTGGCTTAGGCGCTTTTTTAGCCCCCACTGTTTTTGCCCAGGTGCTGAATTTTGGGGGAACGTACCAACATGCCTATTGGGCGTTGGCCGGGCTGGCTTTGCCCATTGGCCTGTTCCTGCAACTGCTTTCTGGCAGCCCAAACCTGCGGGACCAAAGCGAGGCAAGCGAGCAGACAGCCAATCTACGCCAAATTATGCCCATGATCATCATCGCCATGCTGTTCCTATTCTTTTACGTTGGCTCTGAAATAACCTATGGCAACTGGATTTACACGTATGCGCTCACGCTAGACCTGGCAGATGCCACCCAAGCGGCTTACCTCACTTCTGGTTTTTGGCTTTCTTTCACCATTGGCCGGGCGCTCTCTATTCTTGCCGCCGCACATTTTAAGCCTGCCCAGGTTCTTGCCGTTGCCTTCGTTGGCGGGCTTGGTGCCCTGGCGTTGGCCATCAGCGCGCCAGGCTCGCTTACCGTGCTGTGGACCGCCACGCTGGCACTTGGCTTTTTTATGGCACCGGTTTGGGCCACTGGCTACAACCTGGTGGGGCAGTCGATTAAATTGACCGCCACCGTGAGCAGCATCATTATTTTGGGGGATAGTTTTGGCGCGGTTGTCCTGCCCTGGGTGACGGGGCAAGCGATTGAACGCTTTGGCGCGCACACCATGCCCTGGCTGGTGGCTTCTAGCTTCGCCATTAACGGGCTCATTTTTGTGGTCATGCTGGTGCAAAGCCGGGCCAAGCCACAGATGGCTTTGGCTGGCGAGTGACGTTTGCCTACCCGCGTTTACTGCACCTTTTGCCAACGGGCCGTAGCCAGTTTAGCGCCGCCTCGCCGCGGAACATTCGCTGCAAAGATAAGTTTACGGCCGTTTCCGCCAACGCTACATCAATCCGGCAACCTGTGGCATAATTCACCCATAAATTTATAAGAAGGAAACGATACTTATGCACCTCTACATGATCCGCCACGGTCAAAGTTATGTTAACTTGCGCGACTGGAAAGGTGGAAACAGCGATGAAGGTTTGACAGAACTTGGTCAGGCTCAGGCAGATGCCCTGGGGCGCTGGCTTCCCAATGAAATTAATAAAATTGATGCGCTGTATGCCAGCACCATGAAACGCGCCCAGGAAACGGCCGCTCCCATTGCCACCACCTATGACATCCCCATTATCAGCGATGACCGCCTGCGCGAAATTGGCAACAACCGTTTTGACCACACGCCCTGGCCCAGCGACGACCTGCCTGAATACGGCTCTTTTTGGGGCAGCGAACGGCCGTTCAACACCATCACCCCAGATCGTCCCGACGGCGAATCGATGATGCACTTTCGCGTGCGCATTGGCCGGTTTATTGAAGAAATGTTGGAAAAACACCGGCAAGAAACCGTGGTGGCGGTGTGTCATGGCGGCGTTATTGAACTGGCTTTTGACCATATGTTCAATATTGGCCCCTGGCGGCGCTGCGAGGTGTGGAGCAAAAACACGGGCATCGCCCGCTTTGAATACGTGGAGCATCCTTCGCGAGAGACGTGGCGACTGTACTACCACAGCCGCGTTGAGCACCTGTCTGACCTGCGGCTGCACACCGACGGCCGTGGGCCAGAAAGCCCCCGTGAAGAAGAATGACGCCAAAACTTATCGCCACAGCCGACGCCAGCTTTGCCGCTGCTGCCCTGGCCGAACTCAAGGCTGCTACTGGTCAAGTAGTGGCTGAACTGGCTTCTGGCATTTGGGCTGTGCAGCTGCCTGGCGATTTTTTTGCCCTGGCGGAGCAATGGCGGCAGCAGCCTCCCATTTTTGTGCGCCACATTTGCCCGGTGCAAACCATCCTGCCGCTGGGGAAGGGCGTGGAGGTGATGGTGGAAACGGCCGTTACCACCTTTACCCACCTGCTAGAACCAGACTGGCCTTTTTCCGTCCAGACGCGCGTCTTGGGCGATCTGCCCTTCAAGCCATTCGACATCAACAAACCGCTGGGCGAAAAGCTGGCTGCTGCCTCTGGCGCGCCGCTGGACGTGCGGAAACCATTCCAAATTTTGTCAGTTGTTTTGGCTGGCGATTCGGCCTACCTGGGACTTTCCCTGGCGGTGAACAATTTGTCTGACTGGGCGGGTGGCGTGCGCCGCTTTGCCCGCGAGAAGGGGCAAATTAGCCGGGCAGAATTTAAGCTGCTGGAGGCGTTGGAGGTTTTTAACATCGAGCTGCCGCCGCGTGGCCGGGCTTTGGACTTGGGCGCAGCGCCCGGCGGCTGGACGCGGGTTTTGCGGCAAAAAGAACAATATGTAACGGCCGTTGATCCCGCCTGGCTCCATCCCTCCCTGCAAAAAGACAAGGGCGTGCGCCACCTCCGCCTCACCGCTGAGGAATATTTAGCGCAGTACCCCGACACCTACGACGTGATTGTCAATGACATGCGGCTGGATGCCCGGGATTCGGCGCGGTTGATGGGGGAATACGGCCGTTACCTTTACCCGCACGGTCTGGCCCTCATCACCCTCAAGCTGCCGGAAAAGCGCTACGATTCGGCCCTGGATCACGCCCTCAACATCCTGCGGCAAACCTTCACCATCGCGGGCGCACGCCAGCTTTTCCACAACCGCAGCGAGGTCACCGTTTACCTAACGCCCATAATCAAAGATTGAAATGCGAAGAATTTCCAAAAGAAATCTTCTGATGCTAGCCATAATTATGCTAATATTTTTGGGTTCAGGTTATTGGTTGTTCGGAAAATGGACCGATAGCACTTCCATCTACCCAAACGCTTCATTGATCGAAGCGTCAAATCAATATAGTGAAATTGGGTTGATCAAGCTCAACCAATTTCGCATATCTTCTTTTGCTACGAACGACTCCTATCAGGAAGTGCTGCGATGGCTTCTGGGAAATGACTGGAACATCTTTTTGGCAAGGCATGAAGAATGGTATCGTTTGAAAAAAGAAGAAACACTTTGGGGCTTTAATCCGGAAATTCGACGAGTATATTTTATAGATATTCAGCCATCCACCAATGATCAAACTTGTATCACTCAAGTTTCATACGCCTCGGTTCTGCTTCTTGATGGAAAGGTAATTCACCAAAGCAAGGATTATGTTGAAGCTGGTAGCGATTACTATCATCACCAGCCAGAATGCGCAATAGACTTGAGTCCTTAAAGAATTTCTCGGAGCTATGATATACTATCTTTGCTTGGAGGCGCTAAAGCAATGGCTGAATTAAAACAAACTTCATTGGCCAACTTTTCTGAACAAATCCGCAATTTCCTGCCTGAATTGCGGCAGCAGTACGGTATCAAGGATTTGTGGCTGTTTGGTTCCTATGTGCGGGCAGAACAAAATGAAATCAGTGATTTAGACGTGTTGGTCTCCTTTGAAAATCCAAATCTTTCACTGATTGAATTTATTCAGTTGGAACAAAAGCTCGGCGACTTACTTGGCGTGCGTGTTGATCTTGTGGAAAAAGAAACGCTCAAACCCGGCATCGGCCAGCGTGTTTTACAAGAGGCTCAGCCCGTATGACCCGGCTCTACAGCGATTATTTGCATGACATTTTAGATGCTATCGTCAAAATTGAAAGGTTTGTCGCTGGTGTTGATTTTGCCAGTTTTCAGGCCAATGATGAAAAAGTGTATGCCGTCATTCGGGCTTTAGAAATCATTGGCGAAGCAGCCAAATCTATCCCAAAAGAAGAACGAGAGCGTTTCCCTGAAATCCCCTGGAAAGCAGTTACCGGTATGCGCGACAAGCTAATTCACGGTTACTTCGTCGTAAGCCTCCCCAGAGTTTGGGCGACAGTTCAGCGCGATTTGCCGCCTTTACAAAAAGTTGTTAAGCAAATGTTGTCTGAACAAAATCCAAGCTAAATCTCTCTTTGTACAATCATCTTTTATACAAAGGGACAAAGGAACAGAGGGACAAAGCGTTTTTTACCCTTCGTTCCTTCCTTTCTTTGTTCCTTCGTATCCAATTTTACTGCCCACCCTTAACCAACCTGATGTGAAGCGTACGACTATGGCCAGAACGGCCGTCTTCATCACCCCCAATCCCCTGCACCATCAACTCATACCCGGTAGCCGTCAGGCGCACCTTTTCGTAGCGGTCCAGCACCTCGTAGGTGGCCGAGGGGATGAGGCCGCGCAGCGGCACCATGCGCCGGAACTGCCCCAGCTTATGGCTGTGTACCACCACCGAGTACACCGCCTCGCTCCCACCTGGCAGCACGTACAAAATCGTGGACGCCCCCGCCTCTTCCAACCGCTCCAGCCGGTACAGGTCGCCGCCCTGCACGATGTGGCGAATCCGCTTGTAAAAGGCAATGTACGAGGCATACTCCTTCAGCTCCGAATCGCTTAGCCCGTTCAGGCTGGCCCCGATGCCCAACGCGCCGCGCATCGCCACGTCAAAGCGGGTGCCCAGCTCGTGCGCCCGTCTGTGTTTTTCTCTCACCAGGCGTTCACTGCCCGCGCCAGGCTACCTCCTGAATATGCGGCGGTTCAGGGCGTCGGTGTTGTCCTGGCCATGGTATGCCAAAGCCAAATCGACCCGCCCGCCACCGCCGGGCAGCTTTCAATCGTCAGGTGCGGGTATCTGGCCCGCAGCCGGTCGATGAGGCCGTACACCCCCGCCACATGCGCCTGCCAGATCTGCCTTGCCCACCACCGAGCCGGGTTCGCTGACGTTGCGGTTCATGTCCCATTTGATGAAGCTGATGTTGTACTGGGCCAGCAGGCTGTCCAGGGCGTTAAAGATGGTCGATGACTTCGGAACGGCCGTAATCCAAAATCAACTGGCAGCGGGCTTCCGTACGCGGCCGTCCGGGAAAATGCAGCACCCAATCAGGGTGCGCCCGGTACAGGTCAGAGTCAGGGTTCACCATTTCTGGCTCCACCCACAGACCAAAATCCATCCCCAGCCGGTTCACCTCGCTGATGAGCGGTTCCAGGCCGTTGGGGAACACATCTGGGCTAACCGTCCAGTCGCCCAAACCAGCCACGTCAAAACGGCGACCGCCAAACCAGCCATCGTCCAGGCAAAACAGCTCCACGCCAATCGCCGCTGCCTTTTGCGCCAGCTCAATCTGGTTCTGCTCGGTGATGCCGAGGGCTTCCAACTTTGTGGCCGGCGATTCACCCCGTCGACCGTGTGCTGCTGGTCGTTTTGTTCTCGCACTCAACCAGGTTTGGCACAGCGGCCGCCACCATTGCCCCAGGTACCGAACGCTCCCGTCGCTGGAGTAGGCGCCGGTAGCAACGCTCGGTTGGCTTTGCTGGGCTCTGCTGCGTTGGTTCAGCGAGCGAGGTGCTGCAGCACGCCAAAAAGAGCTGCTCAATCTCCGATGGGCGCATCACCCGTGTTTTCCAGCTCCAGCCAGCGCTCGATGATGTCTTGCGCAGGGTGAGGCGGTAGCACAGCGTGACCACCAGCGGCTGCACCGGATCGGCCAGCTTGATGCGCAAGGTTTCCCGCAGTTCGCGGTTGGCTGGGCCATCCATGCGCCGGGGCCAGCCCTGGCTGCGCATCTGTCACCACCTCATGCGAGACATAGCGCAGCCGCACGTCACGGATGGGCAAATGTGGCGCAACGCCGTCGGGCAGTGGCTCTGGCAGGGTGGCGAAGCTGGCCTTGAGCGTCACTTCATGGGTGGTTGTGTCGCCAAAAGTGACAATTTCATCGCGGCGGGTTTGGAACTCAAAGGAGGCGTGATCGGAGAGTATTGGACGCAGTTTGCCCGAAAGCAGTGCATCACCCCCTACCGGACGCGGCCCCCAGGCAAGATGCACCAACCGATCTTTGTGATCTACCTGCATGGCATAAACGCTGCTGTGCAAAGTCAGGTTAAACGTGCGGGTTTCGGGATTAAAGTGAATCATAAGCACTCCCTTGGCTAAATTCAGTTTGCCCAATCCTACCAAAATTTGCCTTGCATCGCTTATATTCTTGAGAAACGATTTGTGTAAAACCAAAAAGAATCTTGAATATAAATGAGCGCGAAATTGGTTTTTACTAAAGCAAACCACTGAGACAACGTGCTTCGTTCTTCAAAATACTTTCTGTGGCTTGCTTGACGTGGTTTATACTGCCAAAATAGAGGCGCGAACTGCCCGTCTGGCGATCTAATTTTTCCTGACTTCCGGGGGTTCGGTCACTCGTGATGCAACTATTTTCGTTTTGAAAGGTGTACTGCGGCTTCAAACCGCAAATGCTTTGTTAAACGGTAACCTCTACCGTCTGCCAGAATGGACAATTGTGAATGGATCGGTTTTCTTTCTCTAGAATTAGACAAGCTAGCTTTTATATTCCCACCGTAATTTTTTTATTTTTCTTGGGCTTTTACCTGCTAACTGCACGGGGAAATGTTACGGAAGCGGACGGAATTATAAATTTCATGACAACCCGTGCCCTGGTTGAAACCGCATCTGCTTCCCTACCTTGTGACCTTCCAGATAAATTGATCACCCAAGGCAACGACGATATCTGCTATAGCAAGTACGGCATCGGTGAGCCGTTACTGTCTGTTCCTTTGTATCTGGCTGGTAGATTAATCTCTGCCCCTGCACCGGCGAATCCCAACGAGCTATCGCTTCCTCGGCTTTTTGTCAGCACGCTTAATCAATTTGTTACGGCCGTTACCTGCTCTCTACTCTACATACTGGGGTACCGGTTTACAGGTGTCAAGAAGCGGGCAATCGAGCTGGCCCTTGTTTTTGGCCTTTTTACGATCGCCTGGCCTTACGCTTCGGCAAGTTTTTCACAGCCGATAATTGGATTGCTGCTTCTGGCTGCAATCACGTTTTTCTACAGTTCAAACCATTCACAGATAAACAATTTTTTAGCGGGCGTTTTTCTTGGTGGAGCCTTCCTGGTGCGTGTCGATTCTTTCCCCCAAATAATGGCGATATGCGTTTGGGCTGGGTACCGAAACTGGAGCGCCTTGAATGCAAGAAGGGACTCGGAAAAAGTCAGAAAAGAGTTCATTTCATCAATCATCATCATCTTACTCCCAATCGCTGCTTCGTTCATTCTCTTTAGCCTAATCCAGCAAAATCACTTTGGTTCTTTTTTTCAAACAGGCTATGAAGGAGAAGGCTGGACTCACCCATTTCTGACTGGTTTTTTTGGCCTGCTGTTTAGTTTTGGCAAAGGGCTTGTATTTTATTCACCACTTGTCCTGCTTGTCCCGTTTGGGTTATATAATTTATACAGGGAAGGTATAAAAGACCTGCCTATCCTGGCCGCTATCTTATTCGTCCTTTCATTACTAATATATTCAAGTTGGTGGAGCTGGGATGGGGCATGGGCATGGGGGCCCAGATTCCTGGTACCTTCTTTACCTATATTTATGATTGGTTTGTTGCCCTGGTTAAAAAGCAAATCATCATTTTCAAAACTAGCCCTTTTTGGCTTAATTTTAGTCAGCTTTATTATTCAACTGGTTGGGGTAACAACCGATCCTATACAATATTTTACTACCCACAATATTTTGGAACGGGAGCTTCTCTTTAACCCGATGGTGTCGCCAATTTGGGTTCAATTTCATTTCTTGCTATCTAAAGAGGTGTCTCTTTTGATACCCAGTAAAGGCCATGGGGTTCTGAGCCAAAGCCAGACAATTTTGTGGACGGCCGTTTCTTTAGGACTGCTAATAGTATCCATTAAAGAATTAAGAAAGAGTCATTCTTGAACCATTTTCTTGCTCAACCAGTTTGTTTACAAGCGGGCAGTGCCCCAAGCAGTAGCCAATTAGCCGCAAAGTACACTAATCATAAACCCGCTCTTGATCTAAAATGAGAGAAACGGCCGTCGTGCTGTAACCTGACGCCAACGCAGCGCCACCATCGGGAGCGACTCTTCATGAAAAAACAGATCATCATTTTTGCCTTATTGGGGCTACTTTTAGGTGCTTGCACCGAACCTGATTCTGCAACCACCAGCGACCGATCCGCTGGCCCCCCCACGCCCACAAGAGAAGGTACCTGGACTTCAGTTATTGATGGCTACATCTATAATTTTGACGCCCAGGCAGAACCAATTCCCGGGGCGACCGTTCGCTACGAGCTTGTCTTGTCTTATTTTCCTGAAATTCAGGATGGCCATGAGAACCAGACGGAAACCGACAGGCAAGGGGAGTTTACTTTGCCAGTCATCATGCACGACACAGATAAAATGCGGGTGGTTGTAGAAGCCGCTGGTTACCAACCCTACGAAGAGAGCTTTGTCGGCATTGATCTGGTTGAGGGTAAAACATTAACCGTTGGCCTGCTGCCAACGACCAGCACCGCCCCATAAACCGCGCCTAACCTGCATGGCAAAAAACCGAATATGCGATTAGCCTGGCTGCAAATATGGTCAGCCCACCCTGGCTGCGTTATACTGTAAACCGCTAAGAAAACATCCCATTTTCATCGGTCCACCCGGCAAGTTTGCCAACTTGTCCGCACATTCACAGGAGACGGCCGTATGCCCAAGACCCAACCCTTAACCACCGTCGATGCAGCCTGGCTGCGCATGGAAGACCCCACCAATTTGATGATGGTATCGGGCATCATCACCTTCAAAAAAATGATCGACTTCGATCATCTGAAGGCAGTCATCGAGCACAAACTGCTCGCCTTTGACCGCTTTCGTATGCGTGTGGTGCAGTCGCGCCTGCCCTTTGGCTCATCCTACTGGGAATTAGACCCCACCTTTAATCTGGATGCCCATTTGCACCGGGTAGCCTTGCCTTCGCCTGGCGACAAAAGGACGCTGCAACATATGGTCAGCGACTTGATGAGTACGCCGCTCGATTTTTCCAAACCGCTGTGGCAGTATCACCTCATCGAAAATTACGAAGGGGGCTGCGCCCTCATGTGCCGCTTGCACCATTGCATTGCCGACGGCATGGCCCTGGTCTTTGTGCTGCTCTCCCTCACGGACATGATGCCCGACACACCGCCCCCCACCAGCCACAGTTGGGAAATGCCCGATGAGTCAGAAGATGATGGCAGGAGCAACGCACTTAACGCCCTGGTGCAGCAAGGCTCCAAAGCGGTTGGGGCCGTGTGGCAAACCACCAGCAAGGTCGCTTCTGAAGGGCTAGAATCATTGGTAAACCCGGCCCACGCGATGGAACTGGCGCTAAAAGGAACGGATACGGCCGTTGCCGCTGGCCGCCTTTTCCTTCGCTCGCCTGACCCCCAAACGCTGTTCAAAGGAGAGCTAGGCGTTGCCAAACGTGCCGCCTGGTCTACCCCGCTCTCCCTGCGCGACGTAAAAGCAATCAAAAACATCACTGGCACAACCGTCAACGACGTGCTGGTTTCTGCCATGACGGGTGGCCTGCGCCGCTACATGCTAAACAAAGGCGCAACTGTGGATGGCCTCAACTTCCGCGCTGCCGTGCCGGTTAACCTGCGCACGCCTGAGGAAATGGGAACGTTGGGCAATAAATTTGGCATTGTTTTCTTGTCTTTGCCGGTTGGCATCGCCGATCCCTTGGAGCGGCTCAACGAAGTGCATGACCGCATGATTGAGCTGAAAAATTCTAAAGAAGCGCCGGTGGCGCTGGGCATTCTAAGCGCGATGGGCATGTCGCCGCAGGAGTTTCAGGGAACCTTGGTGCGCATGTTTGGTTCAAAAACAACGGCCGTTATGACCAATGTTCCAGGGCCGCCCATGCCGCTGTACCTGGCCGGGCAAAAAATTGATGAGCTCATGTTCTGGGTGCCACAATCGGGGCGTGTTTCTTTGGGCATTAGCATCATCAGCTACGCCAACAAGGTTCATTTGGGGGTGGCCACCGATGCCGGATTGGTACCAGACCCGGATACCATCATGACCGGATTTTATGAAGAGTTCGATGCCCTGATGGCCCTGGTGCATGAAGCAAAATCTGTGGAAGCTGAAGAAAAAGCCAAAACTAAATCGGTTGAAACGGCCGTTGCTCCCCAACTCAGCCAATGCCAGGCCACCACCAAAAGCGGCAAGCAGTGCCGCAACTGGGCTAAAAATGGGACCACCTTCTGCCACATTCACCAACCTAAAAATGCGAAGTGATAAGCAAACCGCCAAACAACGATGACCCAACCGCTCCACTTCCGCCTGCTGGGCGGGCTGCATATCTCCATACCAGATAAGCCCGCCCTGCGCTTTGCGGCGCGACGAGCGGAGCTGCTGCTGGCTTATTTGGCGCTCAACCGTCGGGAACACAATCGGGAAATCCTAGCCACGCTGCTGTGGGATGACCGGCCGCACAAGCAGGCGCTGGCCAATTTACGCGCTTTGCTGGCTCAATTGCCCAAAGGGGTACGGCCGTATCTCCAAACCAGCCGTCAGGTTGTCATGTTCAAACCAGATGCCCCCCTCTGGATTGACAGCCTTGTTTTTACCGAACTGCTCGACAGCGCCACCACAACCGAAGCGTTCACCCAGGCGCTCGACCTGTACGCCGGGCCATTTTTAGATGGCGTCTTTGTGCGAGAAAGTTCGGGGCTGGAAGAATGGTCGGCCATCATTCGGGAACAGCTCAACTACAAAGCGATCAATGCCCACCTGCACATTGTGCAAACCGCCCTGTACCAGCGTCAGTACGCCACAGGCATCAACTATGCCCGCACCCTGCTCACCTTAGATCCACTGCGCGAGCAGGCCCATCGCTTGCTCATGCGCCTGCTGGTGCGCGACGGCCAGCACAACGCCGCCCTGGCTCAATACGAAAGCTGTCGCCAAATTTTGGCAGATGAGCTTGCTGTAGAACCCGCCGAGGAAACCACTCGCCTTTACCAGCGCATCGCTGCCGCCAAACAGCGTCAGCAGCCGCCACTGCCAACCCCGGCTTCCCCCTTTGTGGGCCGCGATGCGGAGCTGGCGGCCATCAGCCAGCAGTTGGATCAGCCAAACTGCCGCTTTTTGACGGTGGTTGGCCCAGGTGGTGTGGGCAAAACGCGCCTCGCTTTGCAGGTTGCCGCCCTGCGCCAGTCCGATTATTTGAATGGGGTCTTTTTTGTGCCGCTGTCTACGGTAGAAACGGCCGTAGACCTTCCCAGCGCCATTGCCCAAAGCCTGAACCTGGCATTTTCTGGCCAGGCCAGCGCCGAAGCGCAGCTGCTGGCGGCCCTGGCCGATCAGGAACTGCTGCTGTTGTTGGACAATATCGAGCATTTGCTGCCAGAGGTAACTCAAATCATAACCCGGCTGCTGGCCGCCGCCCCCGATGTCACCTGGCTGGTCACCTCGCGGGAGCGACTGCGGCTGCCTGCCGAACACAGCTTTGAGCTGGCTGGCCTGACGGAAGCCACGGTGGCGGAACAGCTTTTTGTGGCCTGCGCCCGGCGGGCATTGCCTGATTTTAGCCTGACGGCCAACACGCGAACGGCCGTTCACCATATTTGCCAGTTGGTCGATGGCCTGCCGTTGGGCATTGAGCTGGCCGCCGCCTGGGTTCATATGCTCTCCTGCGCCGACATTGCCAGAGAAATTGAGCAAAATATCAACTTTTTGGCCACGCCAGAGCGAGAACGCCCGGAGCGGCACCAAAGTTTGCCCGCCGTTTTTGAATATTCCTGGCATTTGCTGGCCGCACCGGAGCAAGCAGCCCTACAAAAACTGTCGGTTTTTCGTGGCGGTTTTACCCGCCAGGCAGCCCGCGAGGTGGCTGGAGCCAATCTGCTGCTGCTGCGCTCACTGGTCGATAAATCGCTGCTGTACCGGGCCAGCGAGGAGGCCGACCGCTACGGCATGTTGGAGGTGCTGCGCCAGCATGTATTGGGCAAAGTGGCCTCTGCTCAAGCGGATGATGCCCAGGCGGGCCGGGACACTTTGCAGGCTCACAGTGAATTTTACGGCCGTTTTCTACAAACCCATGCTCCCAACCTGCGCGGCCAAACCCGGCTAGACACCGTGAAGCTGCTGGCCGTTGAGCTAGAAAATTGCCGCCGTGCCTGGCAAACGGCCGTCGCCCAGCAACCGTTAAACCCGGGCGCACTGGGCAATTTTATTGAAGGACTGTACGCCATTTACCAAAGCCGCGCCTGGTTTAGCGACGGCTATGATTTACTCCATCCCGCCCGCGAGCGGCTTTTGGCCAGCCCAAACACCGCCGAACGCAACATTGTCCTCAGCCGCCTGCTGGCCCGGTTGGGCAGCCTGGCCGCCCACCGAGGCCAGTTTCAGTTGGCCCTCACCCATCATCAGGAAAGTTTGGCACATGGGCAGGCCGTTGCGCCTCCGGGGGAATTGGCCGCCAACTACATTGGCCTGGCCCAAGTGAGCGATCTGCTCGGCCATTTGCACGAAGCCCAGGAACATGCCCAAAAAGCGTATGATTTGTACGAAGCAGAAGCGGATGAGGAAGGAATGGTGGTGGCCCTGCGCAAAATGGCCAGTGCATCCCAGGGCGTGGGCCAGTTCGAGGAAGCAGCCGCCATTTACCAGCGCTGCCTTACCATTTGCCGCCGCGCCGACGACCAGCTGGGCATTGCCCGCGCCTGCAACGGTTTGGGCAATGTGTTGGCCGACTTGGGGCGATTTGAAGAAGCCCGCGCCGCCTACGTGGAAAGCTTAAACATCTACAGGCACATGAATAACCGGTACAGCATTGCTCTTGTCTTGTCGAACATAGGCACGGTTGATTCGGTGCTGGCTACCCAGGCAGAAGCCCGGGTGAGCTATGAAGAAAGTTACAAAATCTGCCAGGAAATTGGTGACCAGGGCGGTATGGGGGTAACGGGCATGAACATTGCCCTGACCTATGAGCGTGAAGGAAATTTGGAAAAAGCGCTGGCGCTTTACCAGCAAAGCATAAAAATTTTGCGCCAGGCGAACTACATTTTAGTGCTGCCGACGGCGCTCACTCACATTGGCCTGGTTTTTGCTCGCCTGGGGAATGTGCCTGCTGGGCGGGCATCTTTGCATGAATCGCTGCAAATTTGCCAGCGCAATGGGATGCTGCCGCTGCTGCTGCGCACGATTTTGGGCGTGGCGCACTTGTTGCAGATGGAGAAGCGCTTTCAGGAAGCGTTGGCTTTTACGCTGGTGGCTGCCCGGCACCCGGCTAGCAATCAGGAGACGGTGCAGGAGGGCGAAATTGGCCGAGGCACTGCGCCTAAATTTAGCAGCCGACGATGTGGCCAGGGCGGAGAAGTGGGTGGCGGCAACTGACTTTGAGGGGGTGGTAACGGCCGTTTTAAGCAAAACCCAATCCGCAGCGGCCGTTACTTAACTAGTTTCCTTAGCGCAGTTACTTTGGAAAAGGTGAATCAGTTCAAATAATGTATCAGATCGCCGCCCAACTGGGGTTGGCGCAGCTTTTTCAACGCGGCTTTTTCAATTTGGCGAATACGCTCTCGTGACAGGTTAAATAATTTTCCGACTTCTTTTAATGTATGCGCCTCATTGCCGCGCAGACCGTAGCGCAGACAAAGCACATGCGCTTCTCGTGGCGTCAGGCGATCCAGCAGGCGGTCGAGGCGTTCGTGCAGCATTTTTTCAGCCACGGCATCGTTTGGCTGGAGCGACTGCTTATCTTCTACAAAGGTGCCAAGTTCCGTGTCTGGTTCTGATCCGGCGGGCTGCTCCAGCGAGAGCAGCGGCCGGGTAATGCGCAGCAAGGTGCGCACCCGCTCTGGGCTCATTTCGGTGTGTTCTGCCAGCTCTTCTGGCTTTGGCGGACGGCCGTATCGCTGCTCCAGTTCACGTTGAGCCAGGTAAATTTGGCGAATGCCAGACGCTTTATTGGCCGGAATGCGAATGGTACGGCCGTGATTGGCAATGGCGCGGGTTACGGATTGGCGAATCCACCAGGTGGCGTAGGTGCTAAAACGATTTCCCCGCGTGTGGTCAAATTTGTCAACGGCCGTTAGCAGCCCCACATTCCCCTCCTGAATCAAGTCCAGAAAATCTAACCCCTGCCCCCGATACTTTTTGGCAATGCTTATCACCAGGCGCATATTGGCCTGCACTAATTTATCGCGGGCTGCTGCCTGGCGCTTTTTAAGGCAAAGCCAATGTTGACGTTCTTCTGGGGGGAGCTGCTTTTGCAAAAAGGCATCCGCTTCATGGCCCGCGGCTATTTGTTCAGCCAAAAGGAACTCTTCTTTGGCCGTCAGCAAAGCAGAACGGCGGCTGTCTTCCAGATATTGTCCTAAAAAATCAAAGGCCACAGCGTCTGAAGCAGGGCTGGCGGGGGGTTGGGATGAACCGTTTTTGGGATCATTTGTTATTTTCATGAGGGAAGCCTCTAATGCAAAATCCACAGAACTATCAACAGCAGCGGCGAGATTGTACAATATTTGTACAAGTTCTGTCAATATATATTTTAGGATTCGCTCATGTGTCAGGCCGCAAAGACCAAAATTAGCGCAACCAGCGTGGGGCGTTTGCCCGCTTGAGTTCGCCTTCCAGGTTCAGCTTGAAGATCTCCAGGTTGTCAAACGGCCGTTTCAGGTTAAACCCGTCAATCTCTTTATTTAGCTCCACAATCTCGTTTGTCCACTTCAGGCAGCAATCATCCCAGCGGATTGTCAGGCGGCTTTTGTTGGCGGTGGCAATGCCAAATTCCCGTTCGTGCCATTCCCACTGCCGCACAATTTCGGCCCGCAGCCGGGCAATCTTGGCCAAAATGTCATTTCGCTGCAATATCCAGGCGGGTGGCAGGTCGTTTTCTTTTAGCAGCTCATTGGCCAGCTCCATATCTGCCGCGTACGGATTTTTGTTCAGGTTTAGCGGTTTCCCTTTTCCGGGCAAATTATCAAACAAGCCGCCGTCCATCCCTTCCTGAATCAGTTCATCCATCAAATTTTGCCGGTCGTGCCGCAAACGTGCCCGGTACTCGGCCAGCTCAGTCAGGTTTTCTACGGCCGTTTCATCTTTCTTTTTCATAAGAATCACCCTTGATTGCGTAGTTGTTGCCCAAATTATAATCTTTTTTGCAAGCAAAGGAACTTATTTTTGCAGAGTAGTGATTATTTTCACATTTTTCTGGCCAATCACCAGGCCCAAATACCTAGTGGACAGCCTGCCAAAAATAGAGACAATTAGCCCCACTAAAATTGGAGAACTAATTTGCAAACAACGCAATCACAAAAAATCGAGTGGCGACCTTATCACGATGTTTATTACGAACGCCACCGGCATACCGTTAGCGGCAACATCCAAATTGCCCAAAATGTGTACAGTCCCCAGCTTGAAAACCACCGCGATATTCTAATTTACCTTCCTCCCTCGTATGCGCACAGCCAAACACATTACCCGGTTTTGTACATGCACGATGGCTATAACTTGTTTGATGAAGCCACCAGCTACACTGGCGAATGGTATGTGGACGAAACGATGGAAAAGCTTAGCGCGGAAGAAAATTTGGAAGCGATTGTGGTGGGGATTCCTAGCATGGGCCAGGACAGGCTGGCCGAATACAGTCCATTTGTGGACAAAGCCTATGGCGGTGGCAAGGGGGATGCCTACCTGAGCTTTGTTGTCCATACGCTAAAGCCATTGGTAGACAGCTCTTTCCGAACCCTGCCCAACAAACGCAACACCGGTATTTTTGGCTCATCCATGGGCGGCTTGATTAGTCTTTACGCCTTTTTCCGCTACCCGTCCATCTTTGGTTTTGCTGGCGTGATGAGTCCGTCTTTGTGGTTTGCCAACCGGGCTATTTTTACCTACGTGGAAAAAGCGCCGTACCAGCAGGGGAAGATTTATTTGGATGCCGGGACGCGAGAAATGGGGGGGCATTGGCCAGACCAGACCATTTTACGCAGCCGCTCTCGCCGCTATTACGGCCGTGTGCGCCGCATGAAGCGTATCCTGGCCAAAAAAGGGTACCGGCCCACCCGCAACCTGCTGCATGTGGAAGATGTGGGCGGCGGGCATAATGAAGAAGCCTGGGCTTACCGGTTGCCCAATGCCATTCGTTTCTTTTTGGGAGCCTCACTCAAAAAAGTTATGTAAAGTTAGATGCGGCAGACTTGCCCATCGTTTGTAGAACAGGTAGGATCAGCCTGACGTAAGCAACGATTTGATCGTGCTTGCGTAAAGGCTGGGGTACGCTTGGCAGTTACAAAAAAGCGACCAAAACGCCAACGCATGAGCGGGTTTCTGATGATCGTCCCAGATCACATAAACCTGGCCACATGCAGGAAGAGTCTATGTCTATTATTTCAGAGCAAAAAAGAAAGCGCCAAAAACAGCGCATTCAACCAACGCATTCTCCCATTGCCCTCCCCAAGCTAAATACCAGCAACAAGCGGTGGTTGTTATTTGGCAGCTTGCTGGCGCTGGCGCTGCTTACCTGGCTGCTGCGCGAATCGTTATCGCAATGGCTAACTGTTTTGAGTGACCAGGAATTTGTTAGCAATTACGTACAGAGTTTTGGTGCTCTGGCTCCGCTGGTGCTGGCTTTTTTGCAGGTGCTGCAAGTCATTGTCGCTTTTATTCCTGGGCATGTGTTTGTGATTGCCGGGGGCTATATTTATGGTTTGCCCTGGGGCCTGGTGTTTAACATTGTGTGCGTGGTGTCTGCCAGCCAGCTGGGCTTTTTGCTGGCTCGCTGGGCCGGACGGCCGATTGTGCATCGGTTGGCTCCCCGTGAAACGATAGAAAAGTGGGAAACCATTGCCGAGAAACAGGGCTTTTTGTTTTTTACCATCGCGTTTGTGCTGCCCGTTTTCCCTACAGACATTATGAACTTTGTGGCGGGATTATCTGGCATTTCTCCCCGTAAGTTTTTGGCGGCAAACTTTTTGGGCCGTTTCCCCAGCGTTTTGCTGCTGACGTTGATTGGTTCGCATGGGTTAGAGTTATCTAATTTGACCTGGGCGCTGCTGGCTTTGTTGGTAACGGCCGTTTACGTAAGCGGCCGTTTTGCCATTGTGCGCATCGAAAAAAAATACCGCCCGCACCATTAGCCTTTCTGCCAAAGTTGGGGTACGATTTCCACCAAATTAGGTAACTATCTAACAATCCGGTAATTGGAGTGATCTCGTGGAAAAAAAGTACCAAAAACTCAAAAGACGCCTGCAAGAAATTAACGATCTAAATTCAGTCAATGCCCTGCTAAACTGGGATCAAAGCACTTACATGCCACCCGGTGGGGCAGCCGCTCGCGGACGACAGCAAGCAACCATTGGACGCCTTGCCCATGAAAAGTTTATCGATAAAAAGGTTGGCAAGCTGCTGGACAAGCTGGAACCTTGGGCCGAAACGCTGCCTTACGACAGTGAAGAAGCCAGCCTCATCCGGCTAACGCGGCGCAACTACGATCAATCGGTGAAGGTACCGGCCAAATTGATTGCAGACGTGACTGAACACAGTACGGTGGCTTACCAGGTTTGGGCCAAAGCCCGGCCAGAGAATGATTTTGCGGTGATACGGCCGTATCTAGAAAAAACCCTCGACTATTCCCGCCAAATTGCCAACTGCTTCCCCGGCTACGACCATATCGCGGATCCCCTGATAGATTTTGCCGACCCGGGCATGAAAGCCGAAAGCGTTCGCACCGTTTTTGCCGACTTGCGCCAGCAGCTGGTGCCGCTGGTTAAAGCTGTTACCGAACAGGAACCAGCCGACGACAGCTGCCTGCATCAATCCTTCCCCGAAGATGAACAGCTTGCCTTTGGCTGGCAAATTGCCCAAGCGTATGGCTACGACACCAACCGGGGCCGCCAGGACAAAACACACCATCCCTTCATGACCAAATTTTCTTTAGGCGACGTGCGCATTACCACCCGCACCAAAGAAAACGATCTGAGCGAAGCCCTGTTCAGCACCCTGCATGAAACGGGCCACGCCCTTTACGAGCAAGGGATTGATATGTCATTGGAAGGCACGCCGCTGGCTGACGGCACCTCCGCTGGCGTCCACGAAAGCCAATCTCGCCTGTGGGAAAATTTGGTAGGGCGCAGCCGGGGCTTTTGGGAATATTACTATCCTAAACTGCAAGCCGCATTCCCCAGCCAGCTAGGCAGCGTGCCGCTCGACACTTTCTATGCCGCAGTAAACAAAGTGCAGCGCTCCCTCATCCGTACCGATGCCGACGAGGTGACTTATAATTTGCACGTGATGATTCGTTTTGATTTGGAGCTGGCGATGCTGGAAGGCAGCCTGGAAGTGAAAGATTTGCCTGAGGCGTGGCACGGCCGTTACCAATCTGACCTGGGCATTCAGGCCCCCAGCGATGTCGATGGCGCACTACAAGATGTGCATTGGTACGGCGGCATCATCGGTGGCGCATTCCAGGGATACACGCTGGGCAACATCATGTCTGCCTTGTTTTACAACGCGGCGCTCAAAGCCCACCCGGAAATTCCCAGTCAGGTTCAGCAGGGCCAATTTGGCACGCTGCACACCTGGCTCAAGGAAAATATTTACACGTACGGCAGCAAATTTACCGCCAACGAACTGATTGAACGGGTAACCGGCGGCCCGCTGACGATTGATCCTTACATTGCGTACCTCAAGCAAAAGTTTGGTGATTTATACGCTTTGTAATACAGCCAGCCTGCGGAAGATCAAGAACAATTTTGATACTAAAAATGCAAGGCGAAGGGATACGGCCGTATCCTTTCGCCTTGTTTAGTTGATAGAGAAATTGCCCATATCTTGCTTGGGGAAATGCTTGAGGATTTCAATCTCGTGGCGATATTGGCGGGATAAGAAGTTGAGGACGCTGGAAACTTTTTGGGCTTCTAGCATCGACTGCTTGGTTTCTAGCGATACTTGAAGCAAGGAAGCGGCCATGTGGCTAAGCGCTTCTGGTTCTGTGGGAACCTGGGTGGGGTCAAATTCAATGTTGTCGGCCAGGCTGGTGAGGGTGGTGAGGTAGTCGAGCACCAGCGGATGCAGCGTGTTGGCGGCGGCCTGTAGGGGCGCTGTTTTCTCTGGCAGGTAGGGCAGCTGCTCTACTTCGCCAAGCAGGTAGGGTTTGTGGCGATTCAGCGCCAGCACCCGGAATCGCTCTTGCCCGACGGCCATAATGAGCAAACGGCCGTCTTCCAACTGCTCCATTTGGGTAATATTCACCAGGCAACCAACATCGTGCGGAATAACCGCTTCATCCCCTTCTGCCTGCCCTTGTTTGATGAGCAAAATGCCAAACGGGGATTTTTCATCTAAGCAGTACCGTACCATGTCCAGGTAGCGCGGTTCAAAAATGTGCAGCGGCATGGGCCAGCCAGGAAACAACACGGCATTTAGCGGGAACAACGGAATTTCCATGCCGTTCATTATACACAATCTGGCAGTTTGTCAGCCTGTATTCATTGTCTGTTTAACAAATTGACCCTAGTCACAAAAGCTGCTACATTTTTCGCATAAAGTTTATTTCTAAATTCCAATCTAAAGCATTCGATTGCTTGCTTTTCGCAATGTAAGCCAGAGTAAAAAATAAATATCTAACATACGTGAACCAACCTGCAATGTATTGGTACAATGTAAAGATGTTTCTTCCGCCAAACTCAGAGGTAATGATTAGTACGGCCGATTAAAGTTAAAATGCCTAAGGTCTTTAGGAAATGGGTTTAAGCAAAATTCGACGGCTCATCGAGCTTCTTATTATCTTCTTTGCCGTGTTTTGGTTATTACCAAAGCAACCCGCGCGTGCCTATAAAACCGATACACACGCAGAACTCAACCAGCTTGGGGCTGAATTAGTCCAATTGAAGGATGATAAGGGGCTTTTTGCCGAAATATATTTAGATCAGCACATTGTTCAATTACGACAGGGTGGTGTAAATGAAGATGAAGATGACAAGAATCTGGATTTGGATACCTGTAATACTGCTCGACCCTTGAAGCACTTTTACCACCCTAATGCGACAGATCAGAATGAAGCTGGTCTCAATGTTCTAGATATATCAACAAGGGAGCTGATTAGATGTATGGATGCTGTCACTTGGGCGCGCACAAGCGACAACAATCGAACCTGGATCGGCGCTATTGAAAATTATGGCTATACACCCCTTGAAAAAGAATCAGCCTACCTTGCCTTGGGTCATGTAGCTCACCTTGTGGGTGATCTCGCTCAGCCAGATCACGTACACTTGGAGCCTCACGTGGAACACGTCCCAATTCTGGATAATTATCTGCCGATTCCAGCTGACCCTGAGGCTAACTACGAAAGTTGGGTTTTAAAAAATTGGAATTTAATTCAACCTTCTTTGGAAGGTCTAACTCCCCGTAAAGAAGAGACTATGGAAGCCCATCTCGTTGCGATGGCACGATATACATACGATAGCAGCAATTTTCAAGGCGGAAGCCTAAGTAGAAATATTTTTCGACCAATTGATCCCAATCTTGAATTTGCCCAAATGTTTCGCATTGAATACTGTCCTTCGCCACTGGATCTGGCAAACCCCGCTTCATTCTGCTCTCTTTATAAGAGTTGGAATGAATGGACAGCATATAATAAAATAAATGGGGATTCTCTTGGAGCTTGGGATGGTGAATATTCTCCATACGCTATCGTTTCTCCTGACCAATTTTGGGAAACCCGATACGAAATAGATGGAAATCCAGAAGGTTATTACTATGTTGAGAATATTGTTGAAGCTGTTCCATCTGAATACAAGGGAGTACCCAATGAAAATTGCCCTCTGAAAGATCAAGCCGCATGTCCACTAGCCTATTTTTATGCGGAAAGGATGCTGCCCGTCGCGGTAGAATACATTGCAGGTCTTTACCAACTTTTTCATGATATTGTGAACCATCCACCTTATGCAGATTCTGTTTTGGTGCTTCAGGCTGAGAAATGTCTATATCATAAACATTGGCAAAACAATTTTAATGATAACGGATCGCTAGTAGGGCGCACCCTTGAAAATGATTGCATTGAACCAGTAGCCGCAGATGTTAACGGGGCACCCATAACGATTCGAATTAGTTTTCGTGATGGTGCTTTGTCACCCCCTCCTTCTACAATTGAACGAGTACAAGACGTGGAAGTTCGTATCGGTGATGTACTTATCGCCGGGGAATTAGATGTGAACGAGAATGTTTGGTCAGGTTCCATTGCGGCAAATGAACTAGAAACCATTTCCGGTATACAGGCTATTGCCATAAGTGCCAAGGATCAGCAAGATCATTATGCTGATCGAACCTATTCCGGCGATGAGTTGGATACCAATCCAGCCACGTTGGCCTGGGTGGATAGCGAGTTTAATGGGGAGAACTCTAAGGCGAATTATCAATGGCATGGATACGAGCCAGGTACTGATACAAATCATTCTATTGTTGTCAGTGGTCATGAGGTAGAAGTAACGCCATGTATTATTAATTCAACCGACAATATTGAGCTGCACGCCGAAACAGAAGAGGGTAGTGATATTTATGTCGTTTGTATTGACCTGACAGATCCACAAATCCGATTTGAGACTGTGATGGCTAATGATACAAACAGTGTCAACCCATCTGTTGATCAACGTGAAGCTGTTGTTTCAATAGCTGAGCGAGAACCATACAGTCTGCGTAATCCTATTGTGGCCTTTAATGCAGACTTCTTTGGTGTTGGCCACGGCCCGGAGGGTTTTACAGTTAAGAATGGCCTGCGAATTGATGGCTCGTTTAGTGACGATTTTGATGGCAATGAAACCAATCGCGTTTCTCAATCAATTTCCAGAGTAAATTGGGTTGAGTTAATCCATAAATCTTCAGGTGAAGTATCAGACGAAATTTTGCTTCTCAGCCGTTTTTATAATTCATCGGGTGGTGGGCCAACCATTCTTCAAAATGGGCAGATCGTTCTGAATCCTTGTGAACCTGAAGGATTCCCGATTTCGGTTTGCGATACAAATAGGCATACGGCCGTTGGCATATCTGAAGACGGACAAACTTATATCATCATCGCAGCTGAGTCTAAAACAGCCATGGAAATGGGCCAGATTCTTCAAGAGTATGGGGCCTTTACAGGGATTAATCTTAGTGGTGGAACAACTTCGCAGCTCTGGTATCAAGGGAAAGAAGTGGTTAGTGGAAGCCCTGTTGCCAATGCGATGGTTGTTTTTCGAGAAGAGATCCCCCGCCACGACGCTCTTATTTTAGAACAATCTCAGTTTCCTGTCGTTCAGGCAGGCGAACCGTTCACTATCACCATACGCCTTGCAAATACTGGCTTTTTACCGTGGGAATCCCAGTTAGATTATGCTTTACAGCATGTGGATCATGAGCAGCTTGGAATTACTTCCCCTATTTTTCTGCCTCAAACTACGTCTGTTGCCACACACTACGATACAACGTTTACTCTAAAAGGCATTGCGCCAAATACACCCGGAGCATATCAATCCATCTGGCAACTCATTTATCAAGATAGTCAGGGATTCATTGAACCAATAGGTGAAGAAGTTGGGTTTTTAGTTACAGTGATCCCGGAGGGATCATCGCTTGACTTTGGAGATTCCATTCAACAACTCATTGACCAATTCGTGGCGGAGATTGAAGGAAATATAAGAGATTATCTCGATGGGCTGCAACAAGAAATTGAAGCTAGAATCAGAGCGGAATTGCTCAAAATGATACCGCCTGAACTTCGCTGCCTCTTTGGCTTAAGTCTGTTTATGACCAATGCCTGGGGGCTGTCGTCCTGGCGTAGGAAACGGGGGGATAATGTCTGATTATTCCGCCCATTCATCTAATCGATTTCGGATAAATCAGAATAGCCCAATTTGGCAGGGAAAGGGAAGTTTCTGGAAAGTTTTTTTGCAGATTTTCTGGGCAGCCTTGCGTTTTTGGTTATCAAAGCAACTATGGGGAACGGCCGTTCGCCTGGCTCATTTCTCCTCACCGACCAAGACCTTGGGTGTTGTAGTTGCTATCATTACAATAGCTTTATTTGCTTGGGGAGTTATTGGGGTATGGCAAGCGCTAAAATCTCTAGGTATTCGGCGGCTATTGTTGACCTTTTTGGCCCTTTATCTGCTTTTCCTTTCCGTCAATGTTCTTACGATTCCCGATGATCGTTCCATTTTACCCAGGTTTATTTCGCAAATGGGACGAACGGCCGTTTCGTTTGGAAATACGGCAGTTTCCACATTCAAGGGTATTTTTGCCGCACCTGATGAATTTCTTTTCGCCTATACTGGAGAACGAAAACTTCCGGCGTTGCCTCCCGGCTTTCCAACCCCTGATCCCCAAGCTACCTCAATCATCGTCATTTCATCAGCAAATAATGCCCCCCAACGTAGTTTGCGCCCAACCCCCACAACCAATCGAGCCGTCGAGATTATTGAAGATGAGGGTGAATTAGAAACGGCCGTGCCTTCAAATTCCCCGTCCGAATCTCAGCCTACGTTTCCTTCATCTGTCAGTACGCCCCAGTCTGCTCCTGAGACAGATGTCCCAACGGAACATGCCACGCTAATCGTTGGTGGTTACGCTATTGTTGTTGATACGGGCAGTCAGGCACTACTCGCACGGGCTGAGGCAGGCACCGAATATGAAATTGTATCTCGCTTTCCAGAAGGTTCCCGCCTCATTGTCCTTGAGGGACCCGTGACAGCAGACGGGTTTAATTGGTGGAAAATGCGTGGTGATGATGGAGAAGGTTGGTGCGCCGATAGATGGCTCCACCCTGTAGAAGATTAAACAAATAGAGCAGTGGCCAGCGGTTTAACGCTCCAAGGTTGACGATTATCTTACCCTTTTTCTAAGGTCTATGGCCGAGTTTTGTTGAAATCCTTTCGGCCGTTTCCAACACCAACCGCCCCATGACTGGCTCCCGCTCCAGCGGAAAGCGAATGGCGGGCGCGCCCAGGCTGATGGCCGCCACCACCTGGCCATCATGGTTGAACAGCGGTGCGCCGACAACCAGCAGCCCTTCCTCTAGCCACTCCTGGACAAAGGAGTAACCACGCTGGCGGATTTTGGCGAGTTCCTGGCGGAGTACGGCCGTATCCGTCACGGTCTTTGTGGTGAGCTGGGGCAGCGGCCTGGCCAGCACCGCAGCTGCGCGCTCCTCTGGCAAATGGGCCAACATTGCCAGCCCCGTCGAGGTGGCAAACATCGGCCAGCGCGTCCCCAGCGACTGCGAACTGCCCACCAAATGATTGCCAATCACCTCATCAATAATCAAAACATGATCCTCCCCCGACATAATTTCTAGCGTGGCCGTTTCCCCAGAAGCAGCGGCCATCTTTTCCAGCTCTGGTTTGGCCAGGGAGCGCAAATCGTTGCTGCGCAGCGCGCGCCCACCCAGCACCACAATTTCTGGGCCAAGGGTGTATGTTTCGCTAGACGGCCGTCTGGCCACCATCCCCTCACTTTCCAGCGCCGTCAACAGCCGGTAAGTTGTCGTTTTATTTAGCCCCACTTCCTGAGCCAGATCCGCCAGCCCCCACTCGCGCCGTACATCGTCAAACGCTTTCAAAAGCGACATAGCGCGTAATACAGATTGTGTGCCGGGGTAAGGTTGGGTTTTTGTTTTCATAGGCTGGAGACTGGAGATTGGAGACTAAAGATTGAATTTCCTCATCCAATCACCACTCTCCAGTCTCTTTTCACTTTTTACTTTTCACTCTTTTCTTCATCCCCATCCGCCTCACTCCCTTCTTTCAGCTGCGGCGTTACCGGGATATTGTTCGTGTCAATGCTGCCCACGCCCAGCGGGGTCCACTTCTGGGCAATCTCACCGCTGCGCAGGCGGTGTTCAGCGCCCCCTCGCGCATGGGTGTTGGCAAAGCCTTCTGGCTCGATGCTCATGCGCTGGCCTTGCAGCAAGCCATGAATCCCTTCCTGGCCCGGTTCCGGGCGGGGGGCAATGAGCGCTTCTTGGGGTTTAATCGCTTCAGGATCGTAATCCAGCGGCTCCTGGTAGGTGGTCAGGAACCCTTCAAAGTTGCGCAAAACCACTTTGCCTGGAGCCTGAGAAACCACGTAATTGGGCTGCACCGGAATCTTGCCGCCGCCGCCGGGGGCATCCACCACGTAGGTGGGCACGGCATAGCCAGAGGTGTGGCCGCGCAGCCCTTCGATAATTTCAATACCTTTGCTCACGGTGGTGCGCAGATGGCCAGAGCCTTCGACCAGGTCGCATTGATAGAGGTAATACGGCCGTACCCGAATCTTCACCAGATCATGCACCAGTTTGCGCTGGATGTGAACTGAATCATTGATGCCCGCCAGCAGCACGCTCTGGTTGCCCAACGGCACGCCAGCCCGCGTCAGCCGGTCGGCGGCGGCCGCCAGTTCCGGCGTCACCTCCTTGGGATGGTTCACATGAATGTTCAGCCAGAATGGATGGTACTTGCTCACCATCTCGCAAAACTGCTCATCCACCCGCATGGGCAAAAAGACCGGCACGCGGGAGCCAATGCGAATGATCTCCACGTGTGGAATGGCCCGCAGGCGACCCAAAATCATGTCCACCAGCTTGGGAGCCAGCACCATTGGGTCGCCGCCGGAGAGCAACACATCCCGAATTTGGGGATTGTTTTCAATGTACTCAATTTGCGCATCAAACTCGGCGCGGCTAAACGTTTGCGTGGGGTCGCCTACAATGCGGCTGCGCGTGCAGTAGCGGCAGTAGCTGGCGCATTGGGTGGTAATCAGCATCAGCACCCGGTCGGGATAGCGATGCACCAGTCCCGGCACGGGGGAATGTTTGTCTTCTGCCAATGAATCTTCCATCATCGATTGGAAAGGCACCATCTCGGCATCAGTGGGAATAACCTGCTTACGCACAGGGCAATTGGGGTCATCGGGGTCAATGAGGCTGGCAAAATAGGGGGTGATATCAACCCGAAACAAACCATTGGTGCTCAAAGCCTTGCGCTCAGAGTCGGTAAGGTTAATCACCTTGCCCAGTTCTTCTACAGTATTGAGCCGGTTGCTCATTTGCCAGCGCCAATCCATCCATTTTTCGTCGGGAACATCGTTCCAGTAGGGGGCGCGGGTGTAAATTTGTTCGGTGATTGGTGTTGCCTCGGTGGCACCTGATTTTGTTTTTTGTACAGCCATGTGTGTTGCTCCTCTTGCGTTTCACATTGTGAAACCTGGTTTCAATTTTCGAGAAAAGTATAACTTTGTTGGATCGATTTGTCAGCCCATTTGATTACTTTGTTTTTTTGCATCATAGAAAATCGCTCGTATACTTGCTTACCTTTTGGCAGGCTAGGCAAGATTAAATTATTTTCCCTCCCCATAATCCTGTTTAGCCAGACTATCGTTTGCTGAAATTGTTTGCCGATCTCATCTAAATAACACCGTCAGGCAACACATTTCAGTCTTCAAGGAGAAGAAACCCCATGAAGAATCGTTTCAGTTTTATCCTCTTCTGTCTATTCTTGCTGGCGCTGGTTGTTAGCTGCGGAGGCGGTGAAGAAACGGCCGAAAATGCAGCGGACTTTAAGCTGGCGGCCGTTTTCCCAGGAACCATCACCGATGCCGATTACAATACGCTGGGCAATCTTGGGGTAGACGCTGTGAACGCTGATCTGGGCATAGAGACCGCCTATTCCGAGTCGGTGGCCGTGCCAGACGTGGAGCGCGTGATGCGTGAATATATTGATGATGGCTTCAACATCGTCTTTACGCATGGCGGGCAGTTCTTGAGCCAAACCATTGAGCTGGCCAATGAATTTCCAGATGTGAACTTCATTGCGGAGGCAGATGCGGCCGTTGACGACCTGCCCGACAACGTGTGGGTCATCGTGCGCAATATGGAAGTTGGCGCTTACGGCGTGGGGGCCGTGGCGGCCAAAATGACCCAAACCGGCAAAATTGGCTACATCACCGGGCTGACGCTGCCCTTCACCTACGCCGAATACCATGCCATCGAACAGGCCATTGGCGATTTGGGGTTGGATGTGGAAGTGACGCCCGTTTGGGTGGGCGATTTTAACGACCCCAGCAAGGCGCGTGAACTGGCCGATACGCTCATTGCCGAGGACGTGGACGTGATTGTCTCTTCGCTAAACCTGGGCACGTTGGGTGTGTTTGAAGCGGCCGAGGCAGCGGGGCCAGACGTTAAGGTCATTGCCAAATACACTGATAAATCTGAATTTGCCCCAGACAATTACGTCACCTCGGCGCTGTATGATTTTGAACGGCCGTTAACCGACATCGTTGGCAATATTTTGAACGGCGAGCGGGGCGGCAACTATCATCTCAGCTTTGAAACGGGCATCGACATGCAGCTTCCCCTGACCAACGCCAGCGACGAGATCAACAGCGAAGCCGAAGCGCTCCTGAACGACATGAAAGCGGGCAATATCGAAGTGGTCAAAGACACCACGCCCGTTGAATAGGTTTGTAAGCAAGAGACCCCCACCCTGACCCTCCCCCCTGCCAGGGGGAGGGAACTTTGCTCCCTCTCCCCTGAGGGAGAGGGCTGGGGTGAGGGTGATCACCCCATGCAAAAAGAAATCATCCTGGAAATGCAGGGAATCCGAAAGCAATTTGGCTCCGTTGTGGCCCTGGACGACGTGAACCTGACGTTGATGCGTGGCGAGATTCATGGTCTGTTGGGAGGGAATGGCGCAGGCAAAACCACGCTCATGAACGTGCTTTTTGGCCTGTACCGGGCAGATCAGGGCCAGATTGCTGTGGCGGGTAAGCCGCTGACGATTCGAGCGCCCAAAGATGCCATTACAGGTGGCATTGGCATGGTTCACCAGCAATTTTTGCAGGTTAACCGCTTCACTGTGGCCGAAAATATTGTGTTGGGCACCCCGCTGCAAAGCCGGTCTAATCTGAACCTGAAGGCAGAAAAAGAGACCATTCGTGAGTTGAGCGCCCGGTTTGGCCTGCCTGTAGACCCCGACAAGCCGATCCACACTCTGCCGATGGGCATTCGCCAGCGCGTAGAGATTTTGAAGGCGCTGTATCGCGGGGTAAAAATCCTGATCTTGGATGAGCCAACCACCAACCTGACGCCACAAGAGGTGGATGCACTGTTTGCCTCGCTGCGCACAATGGTACAGGCGGGTCTGACGGTGGTGTTTATCACCCACAAGCTGCGTGAAGTGCTGGAGGTTTGTGATCGGATTACGGTGCTGCGACACGGCCGTAATGTGCTCACCCTCAATCGCGAAGAAGCATCGGAAGAAGCGTTTATCAAAGGGATGGTGGGGGACGACCTGGACGTTTCGCAAAGCATCCAGTTTAATGACAGCAGCCTGGCCACTCAGGTGGCCCCCAACAGCAGTGCCGCCACGCTGGCAGTGCGTAATTTAACGGTCGGCAGCGAGGCGGTGCCTGAGCTAAACAACTGCTCATTGTCCGTGTTTGAAGGGGAGATTGTGGGCATTGCCGGGGTGGCGGGCAATGGTCAGCTGGAGTTGGCGGAGAGTTTGCTGGGTTTGCGCCAAATTGTGAGCGGTGAGGTGTTGGTAAACGGCCGTAACATCGCCAACCTCTCCACCCGTGACCTTTTAAGCGAAGGCGTGGCTTACATTCCCGAAGATCGCTGGCAGGATGGCTTTTTGGCCAGGGCCAACGTGGCGCAAAATCTGATTTTAGGATTGCACCGGCGCGAACCTTACAGCAACGGCCGTTTCCTCAACTGGGCCCAAATCTTTCAGCGCTGTACCGATCTCATTCGGGAGTTCGACATCAAAACGCAGGGGCCAACCGACACCGCGGGCAATTTGTCCGGGGGCAACATCCAGCGCGTGATGCTGGCCCGCGCCTTTTCCCATCCGGTGCGCTTTCTCATTGCCCACAACCCCACGCGCGGCCTCGACATCCCCTCCATGGAATTTATCTACCAACAAATTTTGCAACGACAAGAGGCGGGCATGGCCACCTTGCTCATTTCCGAGAACATGGATGAGCTGTTTTTGTTGAGCAACCGCATTGTGGCCATTTGCAACGGGGCGGTGATGGGCGAACTACAGCGCAGCCAGTTTGACCGCTACGCGCTGGGGCGCATGATGAGTGGAGTGAAGCAAGGTGACTGATTTGACTCTGACCAGAACAGCCCAACGACGCCAAAAATTGCTCCGGCAAATTGGCCCCTATCTAGCGGCCGTATTGGCGGCATTCATCGTGGTGGGCATTTTGCTGCTGCTGATGGGCTTCAATCCGCTGCGCGCCTTCCAAACCATTTTGTTTACCTCTTTTCGCACGCGCAATGGCTTCATTCAAACCTGGCTAAAGTTTATTCCGCTGGTGCTGCTGGCGCTGGCTTTTACCATTCCGGCCAAGGGCGGCAAATTCAACATTGGCGGTGAAGGGCAGATGATCATGGGCGCGGTGGGCGCAGCTGCGGTTGGGATTTTGCTGGCAGATTTGCCCGGCATCATTTTGCTGCCGCTGGTGCTGGTTGCCGGAATTCTCGCCGGGGCATTTTGGGCGTTCATTCCGGCCATTTTGCTCTACCGCTTCAACATCAACGAGATTTTGTCTACGGTGCTGCTCAATTTTGTCTCGTTTAGCGTGATTGATTATGTGGCGACCGAAATATGGCCCGACCCGCTGGCGGGGCACCCCACGACAATTCCCATCGGCGCGGGGGCTGAACTGCCCCGGTTAATTAACAGCCCACCGCTGCACAGTGGGTTACTCATTGCAATTTTGGTGGCAACGGCCGTTTACATTTACACCGAACGCACCTCAGCCGGATATGAGTTGGTGGCCACAGGGGCGAATCCACGGGCAGCGGCCGTTTTTGGCATCAATACCAGCGTGCTCTTTTTGTTGGCGCTGGTGCTGGGCGGGGCCATGGGCGGACTGGCCGGAGCCATTGAAGTGGCAGGCGTGCATCATCGCCTCATCGAGGGATTACAATCCAACTTTTTGGCGTTGGGTATCATCATTGGCCTGATTTCCAAAGGGAACCACGCCATTTTGCCCTTCGTGGCCCTGTTCATCGCCATTTTGGAGGTGGGCGCCAGCGCCATGCAGCGCACCCTGGCCATCCCAGTGGAGATGGTCTTCATTGTCGAAGCGCTCATTCTCATTTTTGTTTTGCTAAGTGACGTGGTGAGAAAAGATAGTTAGAACCCCCACCCTGGCCCTCCCCCTGCGAGGGGGAGGGAACTTGCCCCCTCTCCCTTGAGGGAGAGGGTTGGGGTGAGGGTGCATATTTTGTACTGGAGGAATTTGTGGAACTGGATCAGGTTGTGAGCTTTATGCGGCTGGTGTTTCTGGCAGTGGTGCCCTACATTTTGGCCAGCCAGGGTACCATGCTGGCCGGGCAAACAGGGCAGTTTAACGTGTCGCAAGAGGGCATCATGCTGGCGGGCGCGTCGCTGGGCTTTTTAGGCGCGTACCAGTTTAACAGCCTGGCGGCAGGGATGCTTACGGCCGTTCTCACCGGTGCACTGTTTGGTCTGGCCTTTACCTACTTCACCACCACCTTGAAAATGAACCAGTTTGTCGTTGGCCTGGCGCTCTTTTTTGTGGGATTAGGTCTGTCTACCCTGGCTTTTAAGCTGGCCATTGGCGTAACGCTGACGCCGCCACAAATTCCCACGCTTGATAGGATTCCCATTCCGCTGCTCAGCCAGATTCCCATCGTGGGCGAGATTATTTTTAGCCAAAATCTGTTTGTCTACTTTGCCGTGATCCTGTCGTTGGCGCTGTACTACTTATTGTACCGAACGCAGTACGGCCTTGAGCTGCGTTCTGTGGGCGAGAGCCCCAAAACAGCCGATAGCATGGGCATCAGCGTCACACGAGCACGGTACGTAACGGCCGTTGTCGGCGGGATGCTCATCGGGTTGGCGGGGGTTTATTTGCCAATGGTGTACACCGGCACCTTCACCGAGGGCATTGTGCAGGGGCGCGGCTGGCTGGCGACGGCGCTCACCTTTTTTGGTGGCTGGCAGCCACACCTCATCTTTTTTGGCTCCTTTTTCTTTGCCATGGTCGAGGTGTTTGCCCTGCGCGCCCAGGTGTTTGGCTCCGGCCTGCCGCATCAATTGTTATTAACCTTCCCTTACATCACCACCCTGCTGGTGATGATGTTTGGCACGCGCTGGGCGCGTACCCCAGCCTTTTTGGGTCAAAACTATGACCGGGAGAAACGTTCGTTATGAGTTTGCCAGAAGCGGCCGCTTATTTGGAAAGAATTGAGGATTTGCGCGGCCAGATTGCCTCGATCATAAAGATGCTGCCTCAGGAGTCGCTTAACTGGCGACCTGATGAAAGCAGTGAAGATCATGCCATGAACTCCATCGCTGTGCTGGCCACGCACGCCGCCGGGGCGGAGCATTTTTGGATTGGTGAGGTGGTGGGCAAGCTGCCGCCCACGCGCAACCGGGATGCAGAATTTGAGACGGTGGTGGCGGATACGGCCGTTCTCCTAGAAAAACTTGAAGCGGTGGGCCAGCAAACCCGAACCATTCTGCAAAACCTGACCCAGGAAGATTTAGATGGCACGCGCCTGGCGCGTGATCGAGAGGTGCCCGTGCGCTGGGGCATTCTGCACGTCATCGATCACACGGCGCTGCATTTGGGCCACATCCAAATCACTGCCCAGCTATGGCAGGGTGGCCAGGCCATTGACGCACCCCGCTGGTTCCAACGATTAAAGTAGCCAAGCAGGTAAAAATGGCCACAGAGAGCACAGAGATTTGAGAGGGAATCTGTGGTTGTTGTTCGGTTTAGCGTTTCAACGGCCGTTCTTCATCTTGCATTAACAACTGCCGGGTATACTGCTGCCCACAACCTGATTCACAAGATTGGAGGCAACTGAATGAGACGTGCAAACTTTTTTACCTGGGCGGTAACGGCCGTTCTAGCAACCATGCTGATCGGCTGTGGGACAGCGGAGGAAACAGGGGAAACGGTTGTTGCCAACCCATCAACTACCAGCAACAACGACCAAATCGAAGTCAGCTACATCACCCCGGCCCAGCAGGAAGGCCCGTACTACACCGTGGACAAACCAGCCGATCGGGACAACGATCTGACGGTGCTGGACGGCGCGGCGAGCGCTCCGGCTGGTGATGTGATTGAATTTGGCGGGACGTTGTATGATCGAAACGGCCGTGTCATCCCCAACGCCACCATCGAAATCTGGCAAACGGATGCCAACGGCGTTCACCTGCACCCCGACGACCCCAGCACCGCCCAGCGGGACGTCAATTTTCAATTTTATGGGGAAGCAGTGACGGATGAAAACGGCGCGTACACTTTCCGCACCGTTTTCCCCTGGCGAGTATGAACCGCGCCCGCGCCACATCCACTTCAAGGTAAAGCTAGATGGCGAAACGCTGATCACCAGCCAGTTCTACTTTGCCAGCGACAACAGCGGTCAGCCTGCCCGCTTATCATCACCCTCACCCCCGGCGAGGACGACATCCAAACCGGCCAACGGGACATCATTTTAGATTTGAAATTTAATATTTGCCACAGAGGGCACAGAGATAAAAGCAATCAGTCCCGTGCCTCCCGGGGCTCGTAGCCAACGATTGAAAATACTGTAAATTGGCTTTATAATAGTACGATTGATCGTACGCTTTGTAAACTTTTGAGGTTAAATGAACAACAAAATTTCAGCCAATGAGCTAAAAACGCGGGGGGTCTCTCATTTGGAGCAATATCTGGCGGAAAATCCAGAAATTGTGATTACGGTGCGCGGTGAAGTCCGCATGTGGTGATGGAGATGGCCCAATACACATACCTGCGCGAGTGTGAATTGGAAACAGCTCTGAACGAAGCCCGTGCTGATTATGAGGCGGGCAATTATGTTGTGGAAAGCGTCGAGGAACACATGCAGCGGCTCAAAAATGAAGCATGAACTACAAGCTCATCTACACCCAGTCGTACAACAAACGTGCCGCCAAATTTCTAAAAAGACACCTGAGCTAATTAGGCAATATGAAACGCTTCCAAAGCAGCAGCACATCTACAGGTTGCAGAATGGGAAGGCAAACAAAAGAGTAGCTTCGGTTTCCATCAACGTCTCGTACCGCATTACCCTGGAATTTATCATGGTTGAAAAAGTGAAACCTCCTTAAATGCTCTCCACGAAGAAGTTTATTAGCAGCCCGGTTCAATCGTCGAACAAGAAATCTGGGAAAATGAAGGGTGTTGCCCTCTGTGGCAAAGGTGGAGTGAGCAAACTCAGATACGTAAAGACTCCAACCTTTCAAAATCGGGCGGGTGAGGCCCGTGGTTAAAATATCTCTGTGGCTAAATTCTTAAAATCGGGCGGGTGAGGCAGGTGGCTCCGCCTTCGGCCTTGAGCGAAATTTCGTCGCCGCGATAAAGCTGTACGCGGCAGCCCGCCGCCTCCAGCCGCTGTTTGGTGATGGGATTGCGATCCAGCATCACGCAGTTGCCCGGCGACAACGCCAGCACGTTCGGCCCCATCGTCAAAAACTCCGCATCCGGCACCTCCACCAGGCGGAAGCCGCGTGCCTTGAGCAGTTGGTAAAACGGCACGGGCATCAGTGGCAAGTAAACCACCGCCACATCCTCAGCCACCACGCTGATGAACGACATCAAGTGCAGGCAAGCCACTTCGCCTTCGTAATACGGCAGCGGCACAGGAATGATTTCCACATCGGCGGGGATGGCTTCACGGAGTTGGGACAGCCCAGCGGCATTGGTGCGGAAGCCTTGTCCGACGGCCAGGGTCTTCTCGTCCAGCCAGAGCAAATCGCCGCCTTCGGCGCGGGCGTCGCCGTGCAGATGGTAATGGATGGGGATGCCGAGCTTTTGGTAAACGGCCGTACTTGCCGCCTCTTCTCCCTGCCTCAACTGCTTCCCCATCTGCAAAATAATGGCTCCGTCGTCGGTCACGATAGACGGATCATGTACAAAAATGGCGTCAGCATGGTCGGGCAGCTCCACGTCGTGGTACACCACCTCAATCCCCTCGGCACGCAGCAAATTGACAAAGGCGTCATGTTCGTTTTGGGCTTCTGGCAGAGACGGCCGTTCCGTGTAATGCCACTTCTGCGGGCCTGCGTTACCAAAGGCGTGGGACGGCCGTTTCACCAACACCGTCTGCAAAGGCGCAACCATGCTCTGGCTGCCAAAATTTTTCGTCAAGCTTCACCTCACCATGAAAACAAAAGCAAAAATCAAAGATTTCGCAGATTACGCAGATAAAATCTTTTCAATCTGCGAAATCTGCTGATTATAATCTTTAGACTGCGAATTAATTTTATGTCAATAGATGGCTCAGAAAGGCGCGGGTGCGTTCGTCTTCGGGGTCGTTAAATAGTTTTTCCGGGGGGCCTTCTTCGATGAAACGGCCGTCGTGCATGTACAAAATCCGATGAGCAAACTTGCGGGCAAAGCCCATCTCGTGTGTCACCGTCAGCATCGTCATGCCTTCTTCTACCAGCTGCTGCATCACCGCCAGCACCTCGCCAATTAGCTCCGGGTCTAATGCGGACGTTGGCTCATCAAACAGCATCACCTTCGGCTCCATGGCCAGGGCGCGGGCAATGGCCACCCGCTGCTGCTGCCCGCCAGACAATCTGGATGGATATTGGTCTCGCTTATCAGCCAATCCCACTTTCTCCAAATTGCGCATCCCCAGTTCCATCGCTACTTTTTTGGGCATCCCCTTCACCGTCACCGGCCCCTCGATCACATTTTCCAGCGCCGTCATGTGGGCAAACAGGTTAAACGATTGGAACACCATGCCTGTTTTTAGCCGCAGGGCATGAATTTGCTGCTGGTATGCCTGCCCCTTGCCCCCAGCTTCAACCTGCACGCCATCCACTTCAATGGTGCCAAACTCCGGCTGCTCCAAAAAGTTCACACAGCGCAGCAGCGTACTTTTCCCCGAACCACTGCGCCCAATGATGCAAATTACCTCCGCCGGAGCCACATCAAAAGAGATGTCCTTGAGTACATGAACATGGTCGAAATGCTTGTTTAGATTGGTAATGCGTACGATGTGGCTCATAGTGACCGCTCCCCACGCGCCATGTAAGTTTCCAGGCGTGACTGGGCTGCTGAGAAAATAATCGTGATGATCCAGTAGAAAACGGCCGCAATCAGCAGCGCCTCAAAATTGCGAAAACTTTGCCGCCCCACCTTCTGTGCCCGCCACAAAATCTCCCAGACAAAACCGGTGATAGCAATCAGCGAGGTGTCTTTGAGCATGGCAATAAACTGGTTGCCAATCGGCGGGATGACCAGGCGGAACGCCTGCGGCAGCACAATGCGCTGCAAAATTTGCCGCTGCGTCATGCCAATGGCCAGCGCCGCTTCCCGCTGGCCTACTCCTACAGATTGAATCCCTGCCCGCATAATTTCCGTCATGTAAGCGCCGTAGTTCAAGCCCAAGGCCAACACCCCGGCCGTCAGCCCGGTGAGCACAATGCCAAACTGCGGCAGCCCCAAAAAGAAGAAGTAGATTTGCAGCAGCAGCGGCGTGCCGCGAATGAGCGAGATGTAAAAGGTGGCCAGCGCATAGGCTGGTGGCGATTTGGACAGCCGCCCCAGCGCCCCCAGCAGCGCCAGCACCGAGGCCAGCGAAATCGATAAAACCGAGAGCAAAATGGTGAGGCCCACCCCACCAAAAATAAACGGCACCCGCTCCCAAATAAAATCCCAGTCTAGCGAAACTGTAGAAAATTCGATTCCTAATACGGTAAATTCCACGCCGCTGAACGCCAGAACCAGCACGGCCATCAAGATGACGTAGGAGGCATTTACACCCAGGCTAAAGCGCAGCTCTTTTTGGCGGCGCAGTTCCTGAATAATGCGGGCTTGATTGGTGGCGTCGGGCAAATCGGCCGTTGTGCGCATGGTATTCCTCCGGTTGCAAAAAAGCCCTCCCGCAGGTTTGTTAAACGGCCGTTTTCACGGCTAAAACCTGCGGGAGGGTGGCATCACCTAAACAAAATTACTGCGTGGGGTCCATTGTCAAATCTTCGCTGAACCACTTCATAGATAATTCAGTGAGCGTTCCATCCCCGTGCATTTCGGCGACGATTTCGCTGACGCGCTCAACCAGCGTGTCATTGCTCAACTCGCTGCTCTTATCAAAGGCCACTGCCAAATTTTCTGAGAAAACAGGCGACCCAACACGCGCCACAGCCACACCGCCGTCGATAGCCGCCTGCACCACCGTGTTGGAGGTTAAGAAGACGCTAAATTCATCCCGCCCGGCCTGAATTGATTGGAAACAGTCGTTGTCTGTTTGCAAGGGAATGATGGAAACATCGGCTGGTGGCTCGGCATAAAAGCTGCTGTCGGGCAAGCCCAGGCTGGCTTTATCACCGCTTAGCCATGTTTCGTATGTCGTGGAAACCCCAACACAAACAGATTGCCCAGCAATGTCGTCCAGGGAAGCGATGCCAGAGCCATCGGCAGCGGCAAACTGGGCCGGTGTGAAGTAATAAGCCGGTTCAGCAAAGTCCAACACCTGCTGGCGATCCGTTGTCACGGTCATAGAGCCGACACTCATGTCCCATTGTCCTCCCCAATTCCCAGCGGTAATGACATCCCAATCCGGCGTTACAAATTCGACCTCTACACCTAAACGTTCGGCAATTTCTGTGGCCACATCGATGTCAAAACCAACAAAATTGCCGTCTTCGTCCAGGTAAGATTGGGGGGCATAGTTGGCATCTGTGGAGACGCGAATGGTGCCGCGATCTTCAATTTCGCCCAGCAAATCAGCTGCGCCACCGCCGCCACAAGCTGCCAGCAAAATAGAAAGAATTGCAAAAACAAGCGTGACTAAAAAAAACTTCTTCATAGGTTTCTCCTCCAAGAAAATATTTTATTGTTAGGGGGAAATAGGTATGGGTATTCGTATTCGGTAATCAGTAATTAGTCGGATCATGGACTACTGGTCACTGATCACTGGGTACTTTTACAATTGCTTATAAAAATTGGGAAAACTGATCTGGCCTCACCTCCTTCTAAATTGATCGCGTTAAATATTGGTAGACAAGTGAATGAAAATGGTGGACACCGTTTTCGCGCTGCACAGAAAAACGGCCGATGTCATAGGACCTCGACTGTAAACCTTTCTGCACCGTTTCGCAAATGACAATGTCTTCCTGCTGCACTTCATCGCTAAAGGCTATGGAATTTTGCATACTTTCCCAGCCACCGCCCGTGCCTGGCTGCTCAAAATACCATTCAAAAATAGTCAGCGTGCGGTCATGGCTAAGCGGCAAAATAATATTGATTTGTAGATTATCGGGGTAGAAATTGAGCATGAAGTTGGGGAAAACCCAATAATAAAGCGCCTCTTCCTCGGCTTCGGTACGCAAAAAGCGGCGATCGCGATCCAGGGCGGCCACGTCGCTGGCGGGGCGCATGGGGGCGTGCTGTTTGGAATAGGTGGGGAATGTTTCCACGCGATATTGATCGTAATCAATCTCCCGAAACAGGCCGGGATGGGCAATGGGGATGTGGTATCCCTCTAAATAGTTGTCGATGTACACTTTCCAGTTGCAGTTGATAATGTAATCGCGTCGCTCGATGAGGCTCATGCGGGCCATTGGGATTTTTTTGGCAGCTACTTCGCGTTCGATGTCGCCCAGGACGGCGCTGAGGGGTGGCGCGTCTTCAGCCAGGCAGGCCATGATGAAAGGGCCCCATTCCTCTACGCGCACGGCCGTTAGACAAACATCCTCCTTCTGCCAGTTAGCGACTCCTTCAAATTCTGGGGCGTTTAGCAAACGGCCGTCTAACCCATAGGTCCACCCATGATAACGACACTGCAAACTTTTGCGGTTTCCTTTGCCGTTGGCCACCGGGCCGGCACGATGCCGACACACGTTGTAAAAGCCGCGCAGCGTGCCCTCTTTGCTCCGCGTAATGACCAGTGGCTCCCCGGCCAGTTCACAGGTGAAAAAGTCACCGTGGCGGAGCACCATATCGGCACGGCCTACGGGCTGCCAGGTTTTAGCAAATATTTTCTCTGTTTCTAGCGTTAGAAAAGCGGGATCCGTATACCAGCGAGCAGGCAACGTGCCTGCCTGAGCCAGATCAGGGTTGAAGGTATAATCATTTAAATCAGGCGACACAGCAGATTTCATTCAGACATTCACCACGAAATTCAACGTTTAATGGGTCGTCATGTTTTGTATGGATGCGGTAGAATCGAGCCTAAGTCTGGCACCATTATGCCACGAGACGCCCTGTTGGGGTAGAAAATAACAATTCACACGCATCGAGGAAAGAAAATGCACAATCAGCCCATGGAAAAGATTATGGCCGAAGCCAAAACGATTGCTGTTGTTGGGTTCTCATCCAAAACGGCAAAGGCCGGTTATTACGTGCCCGCCTACCTGAAGGAGCAGGGATACCGCATCATTCCAGTGAATCCGATGTTGCAGGAAGGGTTGGGGGAAACGGCCGTTCCCTCCCTCACCGACATCGCCGAACCTGTTGACCTGGTGCTGCTCTTCCAGCGCAGCGAAAATGTGCCGCCCTTTGTTGACCAGGCCATTGCGATTGGAGCCAACGCCATTTGGATGCAGTTGGGCATTGCCCACGAAGCCGCTGCCGAAAAAGCCAGGGCCGCCGGGCTAGATGTGGTGCAAAATGCCTGCATGTTGGTGGAGCACCGCCGCTGGAAGGCATAAGAAATTTAAGCTTGGCACCTTTTTCAAAAATAGCTCCCAGGAATTTGGCTACAGTCCCTTTTAAGGCCAGCCGTTAGATTTTGGCAGCATAATTTGGGAACCTTATCAAATGCAAAGCAAACCTGACAGTTCTTTGGCGAATTGTCAGGTTTTTCTGTGGAAACTTATGCAAAATATCTTACGCAAATTTGTAACCAATGCCCGGGTGCTCAATATTAACCAAAAGGTGCGCCGCAACCCTACCAGCTTTGTCAGCCTGCGCGATTTTGACGTGACCCCTGGCGGCACCGTCTCGCTAAAAACGATTGCCCAAAACCCCAACATTACGCTTTACGCGCTGAACCATTTCAATCAGGAAGCTATTTTTGTAGAGACACCACCAGACGTTGATTTATCGCAACGGCCGTTTCTCTACCAGGCCCAGTACGATAACGCCATCCGGCTGTACAGCATGAGCTACAAAAGCTTCCTTAAGCTGGCCGACATGATGCGCCAGCCAGACAAGCAGCTCATTCTCATTCACTCTGTGGGCCGCTGTGGCTCAACCTTGCTAAATGCCGTCTTCAACAATCTGGATGATGTGCTGAGCCTGTCTGAGCCAGAGGCGTTTACCGAAATTGTGAAGCGGCGTGAGCCAGACGGCCGTAACGAAGATGAAATGGCTCGCTTGCTGGATGCCATTATTCAGGTGCAGTGCCGCCCCAGCCATCAAATTGATCCCCAAAAGTACGTCATCAAATTCCGCAGCTTTTCTACGGTGATGATTGATCTGCTGCATCGGGTTGCTCCCCAATCCAAGCATATCTTCCTCTACCGCAATGCCGAAGACCGGGCGCGTTCCATTGCCCGCGCCTTCAAAACCGTAGAGGCCGGTAACGAGGTGATGGATGCGGCTAATTTGCGGGTGCGCAGCAAGTTTGTGCCGCTGCTCAGCCAATATTCCGGTCGCGCCACCAGCGGGAACCTATCCAAAGTGGAGTTCAGCATGTTGGCCTGGCTCTCTGGTATGCAAACCTACCTGGCGCTGCATGAGGCCGGGGTGCCCATGTGCGCTCTGCGCTACGAGGATATGATTGCCCAACCAGAACAAATTGTGCGCACGCTGTTTGAATATTGCGATTTGCCCACGACCCCAGACCGCATTGCCCTGGGCATGAAAGCCTTTGAACGGGATTCGCAGCAGGGGTCCAGCCTGGCCCGCAAAAACCTGAAGCAGGATGCGCAAAACCAGCTCACCGAGGAGCATCTACAGGAAATACGCCAGCTTTTGGCCGAGCACGACACCGTTCGAACGGCCGATTTCATCGTCCCTGGCACTATTGAAATTGCCTGAAATTATTGAAACTTTGTCCCACCCTTGCCGTATAGTGTGTCATTCGGAGGTACTTACAGATGAGTGACACAATTGACAGCTTAAAAGAGGCTGAAAAAGAAGCGATGAATCCGGGAAGCCAACCTCGGCGCGTACGGCGGCACAATGGCAATACAACAGCCGGGTTAATTCTGATTGGTATTGGCACATTCTTTTTACTGAGCCATTTCACCAACTTCCACCTTCATAATTGGTGGGCGCTGTTTATTTTAATTCCAGCTTTACACAATTTGAATGAAGCGTGGCAGGGATACCGGGCAGACGGCCGTTTGCGCAGCCATGCCCGTCACTCGTTAATGGGTGGCATCTTCTTGGGTACGGTTGCTGCCTTTTTCTTGCTCAACCTGAGCTGGAACCTGTTTTGGCCCCTGGTCTTAATTATGATCGGTGTGGGGAGCCTGCTGAACGGCCGTTCATAGCTTCGTTACTCCTTTTCACCCCGTCACCAGCTCTTTTTCTTCTCGCAAATTACCTCTTCCTCCATTACCATTCCCAGAATGAAATCGGCAGATTTACCAGATTTTTCTCTGCGTTCTCCGCGTTCTCTGCGGTGAAATTATTTTCAGAGGAGACTTCATGAGCGCAAGCTCAACACCATGAATGAAAATCAGCAGATTGCGCAGATTTACCAAATTTTTCTCTGCGTTCTCCGCGTTCTCCGCGGTTAAATTATTTTCAGAGGAGGAAATCTCAACATGACGAAGACAACTTTGGCTCACAAATCAACCGTCTCGCAAATTCGGCAGCGGTTCGACGATGACGTCGAACGATTTTCTAATCTGCAAACGGGGCAATCTTCTACGGTGGATGCCCCATTAGCCCTGGAGCTTATTACCA
>JACKBR010000140.1 GCA_020634495.1 Ardenticatenaceae bacterium
TATGCAGTCAGATTTGAAGTGCTAATTCACATAAAGTTAGGTAAGGACATGGAAAATTCAATCGGCTACATTGTTGGCGGCGGCTTAAAGGAAGGATTCCGCATTCGGTTGACGGTGCCAGCGGACCGGGTGCAGGAAGGGAGCTTTGTGGTGTGTGAAAACGGCCGTTTCCACTACTACGGCCTCATCACCGACTTGCAACTGGGCAGCACCGATCCCCGCTTTGCCGACGAAAAAAGCGACCGGCTCCAGCCCGCCATCCAGCAAGCCCTGCTGGGCAAAACGCTGTACACCACTCTGATGATGTACCCCACGCTGCTCATGGACACCGGGCCGGAATTTGGCTCGCCAGAGCGGGCGGCTTGGGACGACCGGGTAGCAAATGGACAAGAAAATCCGGGGCCGAAGCCGGTGAAAACGGTGCCCGCCCATCACGCCGAGGTGCGCCAGGCCAACGAGGCCGACGTTGATGAAATTTTTGGCAAAGACGGCAAGGGTATGTTTGTCGTGGGGCACACCATCGAGCAAGATTATCCGGTGCGGCTGGATCTGAACAAATTTGTCAAGCGCAGCAGCGGCATTTTTGGCGCGACGGGCACGGGCAAAAGCTTCCTGACGCGCATGGTGCTGGCCGGGCTGATGCTGGAAGACGTGGCCGCCGCGCTGGTGTTCGACATGCACAACGAGTACGCCTTTGACGACACGGACACTGACCGCATGGTGACGGTGCGCGGCCTGCGCAGCCTTTTTGGCAGCAGCAAGGTGCAGGTGGCGGCGCTGGGCAAAGGGGCGATGGTGCGCGGCAAAGCGCCAGACTTCACCCTGGAAATTGCCCTCAAAGATTTCCAGACCAACGACATCGAGCTGCTGTCGGAGGCGCTGAACCTGACCGACACGGCAGGCGTGACGCTGAACGCGCTGTTCCGCGCTTTTGGCCCGGATTGGTTTGCCGAATTTATGAAGCTGGAGCCGGGCGCGGTGGAAACTGATCCCGAAAGCGGCAAGACGTTCCCCGCCGATAATTCCGTGGCGGCCTGGGCGCGGCAAAACAATGTGCATGAAAAGGCGGCGGAGGCGCTGCACCGCAAGCTGGCGGTGATTAACGACAAGCCGTACGTGGTGGAGCGGCCTGCCCAGGATTTTGTGACGGAAATTGTGGATAAGTTGGAAAACGGCCGTCACGTCATCCTCAGTTTTGGCGAATACGACAACGACCTGGATTATTTGCTGGTGTCCAACATCCTCACGCGGCGCATTCGGCAGCATTGGGTGAAGAAGAC
>JACKBR010000141.1 GCA_020634495.1 Ardenticatenaceae bacterium
AAGCCATCATCCTGCAAAACCAGGACAAGCTGCCTCAAAAACACAACCTCACCGGCTACATCGAAAGCCGGGCCATCACCGAAGTTTTCTATCCCATCTATCGTGCCGACAAGCAGTTTGTCTTGCAAAAGGAGCACGAAGCGGTTCAGGAACTGTACAAACAGCTTTGCCAACTTTTCGGCGTGCGTTACAAAACATTCCAATCATTAAGCGCCTACTTCCACAAGTTTTACTACCGGCAGCAGTGGCTAAAGGCTACAAAAAACAGTGTGCCGCTTAACAAACAAACGGCCGAACAGGTTGCCGACTGGTTCAAATTCCGGCAAGAACCAGACATTGGCGAGCCGTCCGCCACCGACATCTTGCCTTACTTGGACCACGAAAGCATTCTGGCACATCTTGAGCAAAAAGCCGCTTTGCGCCAGTTTGTCACCAGCCAGGTAGAGCTAACTCAGTCTCTATTCAACTTCCGTGATTCGTTTCAAGGGCCGACGGCCGTTATCTACGACCCGAACCACCTTCTTTCCAGTGAAACCATCAACCAGCACGACCTCTTCCACATTCTCGAATCCTACGACGTGCAGTGGTTCGCCGACCACCGCGAATTCAACCGGCTTTGCCCGTCTACCGAATTAACCGGCGATTTTTACGGCCGAATCCGCGCCCACCGCGACCCCATCCTCTATTTGGAACTCACCTACCGCACAAATGAAACACAAGATGATTTCCAACGTTTGTGGGAAGGTCGCCCTGTCGCCCTGTCAGGTTTTCACCTTCAAGGAAGAGAAAGCGGCGGCGACCTCTTTCCTATCGAACAACGTTTCGTCACCGCCGTTGCCGAAAAATATCTGACGGTTCTGCTCATTGCTCCCGATATGAAAGGATGGGCAATTCGACAGTTGCAGCATGGCCCCATTTACGGCCGTAAACTCATCATAGACTTCCAAGATCGTGACGCCGTTGAATACACCTCTTACGTGGGCAAAGCGGCCTGGCTTGCCTATCCCGAATTACAAACCGCCTTCAAAATCCGCGAACGCATGAAATCTGAGGCAATTATCATATGACTAATCCATCCCCCGACCTCTACGCCCTCATCATCCGCCTCGTCGCCACCCAAAGCGGCCGTCTCTGTGCCACCCAAGGCCACCTGGCCCACGCTGCTTTCCTCAACATCTTACAGCAGGTAGACTCGACCGTCTCCGCCGCCATCCACGACATGCACGGCCGTAAACCGT
>JACKBR010000142.1 GCA_020634495.1 Ardenticatenaceae bacterium
CTCCTCTGGCTGCTCAAACTGCCCACAACGGCGCTGCTGCTGGGCGTCATGCTGGGCATTGCCGTGGGGCTGATTGTGGGGCTGGCCGCCAGCATCGCGGGCAGCGTGGCCATCGGCGTGACGGTGGGCATGGCCACAGGGTTTTCCTTGGGACTGGGCGGCGCTTTGCTGCTGCGCTCGGCGGGGGATTTGGTGCTGAATGGCGTGCCAGTGGCCCTGAACATTGTGGTAAGCAGCTTGATTGGCCTGACCAGCGGACTGGCTGGCGGGCTGGCTTACGGCGTGGGCGTAGGCGTAACGCGGGAGGAACTGGTGCAGGAAACGGCCGTTCCCAGCGTGTCGGTTTTGCGGCAGGTGAGCGGCATGGTGGTGGGCATTCTCATTGGGCTTGGCGCGGGATTTTTAGCCAGACTGCTTGAGGGCGTTTGGGCGACGGCACTGCTGGCGGCGCTGCCTTTTGGCCTGGCGGTCGGATGGCGCAGCCAGAGCTGGCGTCGGGGGGTGTTGGCTGGATTGTTGGTGGGAACGGCCGTTTGGTTAGCAGGGGGTGTGCCATCGGCAACGGCCGTAGGCGGATTGGTTCAGGCGCTGGCCTTTGTTGCCTTTGTCGCCGCGCTCTTTGCCCTGCCTTACGTGCTGGCCGAAAAAATAGCAGGTACCTGGGCTGGCGGTCTGGCCGGATCGCTGGGCAGCGGGGCCGGGCTGTTCCTCTTCGCCACCAATGGCGCGGCCTACGGCCCATTTTTGTCGTTTGGCCTGGCCGGGATTTTGCTGGGGCTAACGCTGGCCTGGTGGCGGCCCGTCCTGCTTTACCCCTTTTTAATTGTGTGGAATCGCATTTTGTACCAGCTAGATGTGCAGCGCGTTGGCCAAAAAGAAAAACGGCCGCTCCTGCGCTGGCACTCCGCTTTTTGGGATGAATTTCAACGGCTGCCCCTCCTGAATTTAGATGCCCACATTTTGCTCACTATTGAAAAAAACCTGGCCGAGGGGCGCACGGCGATGGCCTACCTCACCGGTACCCGGCAGCGCTGGGCGGCCCAATCGGCCCAAATTGAGCTGGATGCGCGGCAGTTGGAATGGTGTGAAACGGCCGTGCAAATCGCCGAGGTGCATCCCGGATTGGCGGCGGGCGATCTGGTCGGCCCGGCCAGCGCCCTGCTGCGCAGCTTCAGCCGCCTCAGCACCGACGTGGCCGCCGCTTTGCAGCAGGAAAGCGCCTACAACCAGCGCCTCG
>JACKBR010000143.1 GCA_020634495.1 Ardenticatenaceae bacterium
CAAACGCGCTGGGCCGCTTTTCTGCTGGCCTTGTTTGGCTCCGGGCTGGGCTGGCTGCTGTTTGCCCTTGGCCAGCCGTACTGGCTGGGGGCGTTTCCGGTTGATTTTAAGCAGCCAGGCGCACATCTCTTTTTCACGGCGCTCACCTTTCCGCACATTGCCCTGGGAACGGCCGTAATCCTGTTTGACATGCTCATTTTGCAGAAAATCGGTAATCAGAAAAAATTTAACGCAGAGGCGCAGAGGCGCAGAGAGAATGGGAAAAAAAATCTGCATGAATCTGCGAAATCTGCGGATAAACAATGGCGTTGGGCCATGGCAGCCGGGGCAGCCAATCTGCTGCTGGGGGTGGCCTACCCATTTTTGATTTACATCGTGGCCGGAACGGCCGTTCTCTTTTGGAGCGTTCTCGTCTGGCGGCAGCGTAAAATTTTATGGCGCGAAGGCTGGCAAATCGCCACCATGTTCCTCATTCCCGCGCCGCTGTATTTGTACTATTTGTCCGTCTGGCGCAGCAACGACGTGTTCCGGCTGTGGGATGCTCAGGCCGGCACGCCTGCCGCGCCCTGGCCCCATTACCTGTTTGCTTTTGGGCCAATGCTGCTGCTGGCTGGGTTGTTTTGTTGGAAACGGCCGTCCCAACGCCCAAACTTTGCCGTGCTGTGGGCCTGGATTTTCACTGCGGCCCTGCTGCTTTATTCGCCGCTCAACCCACAGCGACGCTTTATCCAAGGGGTGCATGTGCCGCTAGCGCTGCTGGCCGCCGCCGGATTTGTGCAGGTAGTGCTGCCTCGTTGGCAAAACGGCCGTGTCTGGCAAAAGCTCCTCACCTACCCTCGTTACCAAACGGCCAAACTGCGCCGCTTTATCATCATGCTTTTTTTGCTCTTCATGAGCATTTCCAACATCTATTTGTGGCTGGATGTGGGTCGCATTGCCGCCCTCGAACAGCCCGACCTCTTTTTTCGTCCGGCGGCAGAAGTAGTAGCCGCTCAATGGCTACGCGAAAATGTGCCGGATACGGCCGTTGTCCTGGGCAGCTATCAGACCGGCAATTTTGTGGCCGCCCACGCCGGTCAGCGCGTTTTGCTGGGGCATTGGGCCGAAACGGTCGATTTTGCAGGCAAGGAAACGGCCGTTAATCAATTCTTCACCACCAGCGCCAGCGATGCCTGGCGGCAAGATTTGCTCGCCCAATTTGCC
>JACKBR010000144.1 GCA_020634495.1 Ardenticatenaceae bacterium
TTGCTCTCAACGCGCTACGGTGGCCTGACCGCGGCGGATTTCAACCACGTCCTGAAGCAGGGCAGCGAGCTGAGCGACATGCGCGAGTGGCGCATGATGCTGCATGAGGATACCGACAACCAGCACGCCCACGTGATTTTGCTACGCCGAGAGAAGCTGGCTAACGGCCGTTACAAGGAGTGGCAGCAAAAGATGCAGTTGGAACTGGAGCAGCTGCAAGCCCAACGCCACCAGGAACGACAGTTAGAAACAGCAATGACGCCCGCATTGGCGTCGGCGCAGGAAGATGAAGTGGCGCAGGAACAGGCGCGGCATGAAGGATGGGAGATAGATATATGAATTTGGAAATGGGAGAAGTTAAGAACGGCACGTACTTTAAGCAGTGGTGGCAGGAGATGCCCGCCGCCCAGAAGAAACGCTGGCGGGTGTTCCTGCTGGGGTTCAGCCTCTTCTGGCTGGCCGGCGCGGCCTATGCGCCCACGGCTGTGGCCGGTATCGCTCGGCTGACTGGCCTGGCCCGCCTGTTGATGGCCGTGGGCATGGGCGGTTTCGGCTTCCTCTGGGGCGGGCTGAAAGGGCTGGGGCTGATCCAGGAAACAGCCCAGGAGCCGAAATTGTTCTGGGTCGTCCTGGCCCTTGCACTGCCCGGCGCTATCTTTGGCTTCATTTACATCTTGGACCAGGCCCCCAATCCGTTATTCAACATGCAGAAGATGTTGGGCAAATTCGCCCGCTCCCAGGGACGTTTGCAGGATAAGGAAGTGGCGCAGCAGCTGGCTGTCGAGCGCGGCGTGCCTTATGCCACCGTCACCGATGACAAGAAAAAAGAAGTCAAAGTCGGTTTAGACTACGCCAGCGGTGAAGGACATCTGCTGGTGTCAGGGCCAACGAGAAGCGGCAAGGGTCTGCATCTAACCGATACCCTCCTCACCTGGCCCGGTCCGGCGCTGGTCGTTGATCCGAAGGGGGAGCAGATGGCGCGTACGGCCGCCTGGCGCAGCCAGTTTGGCCCAATTTACTGCCTGCCCGGCCACCAGATGAACCTGGCAGCCTATTACCGCCAGCTGCTGGATCGGGATGACATCGCCGAACTGCATACCCACCTGATGCGGCCGTGGGAGAGCCGGGAAACGATCTTTGCTGAAAAAGCGATGTCTCTCTTCACCGCTGCTGGCCTGTACGCCCAAGCGAGAGAATTG
>JACKBR010000145.1 GCA_020634495.1 Ardenticatenaceae bacterium
TGAGAAAGAGCCGGTTGCTGGCATTTGGCCACGAGGAGATGGGGTAACAAGGTGACCAGGTGATCCGGTCACTGGATGGTCTTGTTTTGCAGCCTCCAATCTCCAATCGCCAATCTCCAGTTCTCCCAAACCCACCGCCACACAATCCGCCAGGCGCATCACGGACGTGGGAATACCGTTCAGCCCCGACTTTATGTAATGTTCAGCCTTCATCGAGTTGGTGAGCACGTGCTGCACCCAACTGGGATCATAGGGAACCACTTCGGGGCAGGTGTTTTCTAGCAAAAGCGCCCCGCTTTGGCTAATTATTTTTGCCAGGCCGATTTTTTCGGCGATGGCTTTGTTGGCGGAGGAGGTGAAGACCCACAGCGGCGGGGCGGCGGGTGAGAGCTGCTTGCCTTTAAGCAATTCGGCCGTTTCGCGCAGTTCGCCAATAGATGCCTGGGGACACCCGATGGTGATGAGGGAGACGGCCGTTTGCGGGGCCAGTTGTTCATACCTTTTTTGCAATTCACCTTCGCCAAATGCCAACCGCGCCTGAAACGCTGCCTCAGGCCATGCCCCCTGCCCCTCAATGTAAAGCAAGGGACAACCATAATTGGCGGCAGCGGCCGTTAACGCCTTCCGCTGCTCGTGGGTCAGGTCTACCGGCAAGCCTTTGATGGCCGGAATGGGGCCATACGGCATTTTCCAGGTTGGCTGGCGCTGCTTGCCAATCCAATCGCCCAAAATAGAAAAATCCGTTGGGTCACTCAGCGATGTTGTAACCACAACTTCCAGGTTTGGTCGGCGATTTTCTGGCAACATCAAGCCATATTTGGGTGTGTAGCCCGTCAGCGCCGCCGCCAGGGCAGAAAGCCCCGATTCCCGATTGGTTATCAGGCCCGTGTATGAATTGCCAAAGCAAATCGCGTTTGATTCCGCCCAGGCCGCTTCGCCGCTGGTCACCACCCCTTCCCATTCGTAGGGGATGCAAGATTGAGTGGGCTGCACGCCAAGCTGGGTATATCGCGCCACGATTTCGGCGTTATGCTCCTTAAAGTTGGGAGCCACAATGCGCATTGCCCCAAATTGGGCCTCGTCACAGCCCGCCGAGTTGAGCGTGGTGGGCACCGCGACTTTGGCCTGCGGGTCTTCGGCCAGGCGGGCCAAAAATTGGCGC
>JACKBR010000146.1 GCA_020634495.1 Ardenticatenaceae bacterium
GGAGAAGGAGCCGGTTGCTGGCATTTGGCCACGAGGAGATGGGGTGACAAGGTGACCGGTTGACCCGGTAACTGGATGGTCTTGTTTTGCAGCCTCCAATCTCCAATCGCCAATCACCAGTTCTCCCAAACCCACCGCCACACAATCCGCCAGGCGCATCACAGACGTGGGAATACCGTTCAGCCCCGACTTTATGTAATGTTCAGCCTTCATGGAGTTGGTGAGCACGTGCTGCACCCAACTGGGATCATAGGGAACCACTTCGGGGCAGGTGTTTTCTAGCAAAAGCGCCCCGCTTTGGCTAATTATTTCGGCCAGGCCGGTTTTTTCGGCGATGGCTTTGTTGGCGGAGGAGGTGAAGACCCACAGCGGTGGGGCGGCGGGTGAGAGCTGCTTGCCTTTGAGCAATTCGGCCGTTTCGCGCAGTTCGCCAATAGATGCCTGGGGACAACCGATGGTGATGAGAGAGACGGCCGTTTGCGGGGCCAGTTGTTCATACCTTTTTTGCAATTCACCTTCGCCAAATGCCAACCGCGCCTGATACGCTGCCTCAGGCCATGCCCCCTGCCCCTCAATGTAAAGCAAGGGACAACCATAATTCGCGGCAGCGGCCGTTAGCGCCTTCTTTTGTTCATGTGTTAGCGTCACTGGCAAACCAAAAATGGCAGGAATTGGCCCATTGGGCATTTTCCAGGTTGGCTGGCGCTGCTTGCCAATCCAATCACCCAAAATAGAAAAATCCGTTGGGTCACTCAGCGATGTTGTTACCACAACTTCCAGGTTTGGTCGGCGATTTTCTGGCAGCATCAAGCCATATTTGGGCGTGTAGCCCGTCAGGGCCGCCGCCAGGGCAGAAAGCCCCGATTCTCGATTGGTTATCAGGCCCGTGTATGAATTGCCAAAGCAAATCGCGTTTGATTCCGCCCAGGCCGCTTCGCCAGTGGTCACCACCCCTTCCCATTCGTAGGGGATGCAAGATTGAGTGGGCTGCACGCCAAGCTGGGTATATCGCGCCACGATTTCGGCGTTGTGCTCCTTAAAGTTGGGAGCCACAATGCGCATTGCCCCAAATTGGGCCTCGTCACAGCCCGCCGAGTTGAGCGTGGTGGGCACAGCCACCTTGGCCTGCGGGTCTTCGGCCAGCCGCGCCAAAAATTGGCGT
>JACKBR010000147.1 GCA_020634495.1 Ardenticatenaceae bacterium
TGGTTGGGGTGCAACGGCCGTACCACCATTGGCGCATCAAGCAGAGGAAAGCGAGCCAGGTTAAACAGCAAATCGTGGAGGGCAGGGGCGGAAACGGCCGTTACCAGCCCATCTTCCACCTGAATTACCCCTTCCTCTAATGCCAGTTCATAAAAGTTGTGCAGCAAAATGCCGCCCGACGGCACGGGCAGGTTGTTGGCGGCGGCCTTATCCAGCAAGCAGCCCGGTTCAGGCACCTCTCGCTTGACCGCCCGTTTAGACCCCAACCAGGCAAAAAAATATCTCACAAATCCTCCAAATTTATTTTTACCGCGGAGAGCGCGGAGGTCGCCAAGAACAAGAAAAATTCTCAGCGCTCTCCGCGTCCTCCGCGGTTCAATTATTCAACTGGTGTGCAGGTGATTTCTGCTAGATCGTCGCCCGTGAAGAGGGGCGCGGCGTAGAGCGCGTAGTCGCCGCCCGGCTCGTTTTCATCCCGCACAAAGGGGCAGGTGAAGTTGAGCGTCACCTGGCTGCCGGAAACGACCTGGTTGAGCAGTGAATCGCTGTAGGTGCAGGCCGTGCCCACGCCCAGCACGGAACTGGCTTCGCAGAGGCGCACTACCTGGGCTGCTGCGTCGCCGTTGAGGGCGCAGCTTAACTGCACCGGACTGCCGGGCGTGCAGCGCAGGGCGGGTTCGTCTTCTGCGGTGGGTTCGGGCAAATTGGGCAGGGGAACGGCCGTAAAGCCACAATTTCGTCTCGGCCCTTGCTCGCTGCTGGCGCAGGGCTGGGTGACAAAGCTGCCCGTTGCCGGGATGGCCACATTTTCCGTGCCGCTGTTTGTCGCGTCCCAATCCTCTACAAATTCGCACTGCGGGCGGCTGATGGGCAGCCCGTTGCTGTTGCGCAAACCGCTTGGCTCAAAAACGGGATTGCCTTCTTCGTCCAGCACCGGGTAGCCCTCGCACAAAAATTGCTCTGTGTTGAAGCGGAAGCTGAGCGGTAATTCCGTGGCATTTCCTTCGATTTCGATGTCCGTAATGTCGATCCATTGGCAGTCCAGCCCCGCGCCGTACTCATCGACCCAGCCCGCCTGGATGCCCTGGTTGTTGCAG
>JACKBR010000148.1 GCA_020634495.1 Ardenticatenaceae bacterium
GATCGGCTCTGGCACCATTTTGCTGCGGCTGTTTCCGCTGCTGCTGCGCTTTTTGGCGGCCATTGCTCGCGGCGGCCGGGGTCTGGTGGCCAACCTGGCCATGCTGCAAGCCGCTCGCAACCCCACCCACGTGGCCCGATTGGTGCTGCTGCTGACGCTGGCCATTGCCCTGGGCATTCTCTCTACGGGCATCAACGCCACGCTGGACGCCAGCGAATTGGAACGCGCCCAGTACGAAGCGGGCAGTGACGTGCGCCTGATTGCCCCCCGCACCCTGCCCCTGTTTGAAGTGGCCGCGCTGCCAGACGTCACCGAGGCCAGCGGCATGTGGCGCAGCCTGGGCTCGCTGACGCTGGGCCGAGAATTTTTACGCTTTGACCTGCTGGCCATCGACCCCGCCACGTTTGGCACGATGACCAGCTACCGAGAAGATTTTACCGACGAGCCAGTGCCACTCTTGTTAGACAGATTAGTGCTGGAAGATGTGAGCGCCCAGCCGGTGGTGCCCCTGCCAGGTCAGCCAACAAAATTAGGGCTTTGGGTCTGGTCTGCGCCCGACCCAGACTGGCCAAGCGGTGCAGCCCCGCGTGGCGACAGCTTTTTAGACCGAATCCATCTTCAGGCTAAACTGTCCACGGCACAGCAAGATACTTTTTTGGTCGATTTAACCTCCGATGAAACTGGCTATCCGGCAGATGGCTGGCGCTATTTTGAAGGCTCGCTACCCGATCTATTGGAAAGCAGCTTTCCGCTGGGATTGCACTCTATTTGGCTGCGCAACCAGGCGGTTATTGATGGAAACTTTGGTCGGGCTACGTTTGCCCAAATGCGGCTGGCGTTTGATTCGCTTACGGTGACGGACGGCGTGTCGGGGGAAACGGCCGTTACCTACGACTTTGAAACGCTGACCGACATCTGGCGCACCACGCACGGCTCCTCAGACATCGCTTACGATTTTCGGGAAGTGCATTCGGGCAGCGGCAGCCAATCCTTGTTCCTGAACATGGGCGCACTTGACCTGGCCGGGTTTTTGCTA
>JACKBR010000149.1 GCA_020634495.1 Ardenticatenaceae bacterium
CATTGGCTCTGGCACCATTTTGCTGCGGCTGTTTCCGCTGCTGCTGCGCTTTTTGGCGGCCATTGCTCGTGGCGGACGGGGTCTGGTGGCCAACCTGGCCATGCTGCAAGCCGCTCGCAACCCCACTCACGTGGCCCGATTGGTGCTGCTGCTGACGCTGGCCATCGCCCTGGGCATTCTCTCTACGGGCATCAACGCCACGCTGGACGCCAGCGAATTGGAACGTGCCCAGTACGAAGCGGGCAGTGACGTGCGCCTGATTGCCCCCCGCACCCTACCCCTGTTTGAAGTGGCCGCGCTGCCAGACGTTACCGAGGCCAGCGGCATGTGGCGCAGCCTGGGCTCGCTGACGCTGGGGCGAGAATTTTTACGCTTTGATCTGCTGGCCATCGACCCCGCCACGTTTGGCACGATGACCAGCTACCGGGAAGATTTTACCGACGAGCCAGTGCCACTCTTGTTAGACAGATTGGTGCTGGAAGATGTGAGCGCCCAGCCGGTGGTGCCCCTGCCAGGTCAGCCAACAAAATTGGGGCTTTGGGTCTGGTCTGCGCCCGACCCAGACTGGCCAAGCGGTGCAGCCCCGCGTGGCGACAGCTTTTTAGACCGAATCCATCTTCAGGCCAAACTGTCCACGGCACAGCAAGATACATTTTTGGTCGATTTAACCTCCGATGAAACTGGCTATCCGGCAGATGGCTGGCGCTATTTTGAAGGCTCGCTGCCCGATCTATTGGAAAGCAGCTTTCCGCTGGGGTTGCACTCTATTTGGCTGCGCAATCAGGCGGTTATTGATGGGAATTTTGGGCGGGCTACGTTTGCCCAAATGCGGCTGGCGTTTGATTCGCTTACGGTGACGGACGGCGTGTCGGGGGAAACGGCCGTTGCCTACGACTTTGAAACGCTGACCGACATCTGGCGCACCACGCACGGCTCCTCAGACATCGCTTACGATTTTCGAGAAGTGCATTCGGGCAGCGGCAGCCAATCCTTGTTCCTGAACATGGGCGCACTTGACCTGGCCGGGTTTTTGCTG
>JACKBR010000015.1 GCA_020634495.1 Ardenticatenaceae bacterium
GATGCCCATGCTCATTTTGCTCACCGACGGCGCGGGCAACGTCAGCCTGAGCGACATGCCGCCGCAGCAGGAAGCGCACCGCATTGCCGAATTGATCAAGGAAATGGGCGTGCGCTCGGTCGTGATCAACATGGAACACGCCGCCTTCGACCAGGGCTTGGCCAAGCTGCTGGCAGAAAAGCTAGACGCCCCCTGCCACACCCTGGAAGATTTGCGGGCGGACACGCTTTACCAAACCGTTCTGGGCGAGTTAGACAACAAAAAGTAGGGAAGGAACTTTGGAAGCCTGGGGATTTATTAAGCCCCGTGAAACGTGTTGCGTGAAACGTGATTTGTTCTGTCACGCAACACGTTTTACGTTTCACCATCATTCGTCCAATTCCTGATTTGCTCTTTGGTGCAACCAATTTGCAACCGCTTTGTAGTAAAAATAAACATTCTTACCCGATAAAACCCACCAAAGGAGAATGGATTCCTATGTCCACCGTACCGACTTTACCCGGCATAACGTCCCAAATGGTGCAAACCGATCGTCTAAATGTGCATGTGCTTTCTTGCGGCCCTGAAGAAGGAACGGCCGTACTCTTTGTTCACGGCAACGTTTCTTCTGCCACCTACTGGGAAGAAACCATGCTCGCCTTGCCCGATGGCTATCGTGGCCTGGCAGTTGACCTGCGCGGCTACGGCGATACCGAAGCGCTGCCCATCAACGGAGCCACCGGCATGGCCGATTTTGCCGCCGATGTCCGCTCTGTTGTAGAAACCCTGGGAGTTGGCAAGCACCACATCGTGGGGCACAGCATGGGTGGGGGCGTCGTTATGCTGTACGCCATCAATCATGCCGCCGATTTGCTCTCCATCACCCTGGTCGATCCGGTTTCGCCCTATGGCTATGGCGGCTCTAAAGGTGCCAACGGCGCAATGGTGTACGATGATGGCGCACCCAGCGGCATCAACCCAGAATTTGTGACGCTGCTGGCCAGCGGCGAGCGCGGTCTGGAAAATCCCATGTCGCCACGCAACGTGCTGCGCGGATTTTATGTAAAGCCGCCCTTTATTCCAGCACGAGAAGATGCCCTGGTTGAGTCTATGCTTACCACCAAAATCGGCGATGATCATTATCCGGGCAACGCCGTGCCTTCCACCAACTGGCCAGGTGCAGCCCCAGGCGATAAAGGCGTGCTGCCCGCCTTCAACCGAAAGTATTTCGACGCCAGCGGCCTGGCTAACATCGATCCCAAACCACCCATTTTGTGGGTGCGCGGCGCAGATGATTTGATTGTGTCTGATTATGCGATGTTTGATCTGGCAGCCCTGGGGCACATGGGCGCTGTCCCTGGCTGGCCAGGTGATGAGGAATGTCCCCCTCAGCCAATGCTGGCCCAAACCCGCGCAGTTTTAGACAATTTCACGGCAAATGGGGGCAGTTACCAGGAAGTGGTGATCGAAGATGCGGGGCATTCCCCCTATTTGGAGAAGCCAGCGGCGTTTAATGCGGCATTTCATAAACACCTGAACGGCTAACGGCCGTTTCCCCACAAACACATCTTCCATAAAAAAAGACCCGTCGGAATTCTCCAACGGGTCTTATTTGTTTCAATGGGGCACGTTTAGATGTTACGAGCCATAGGCCAAAAAGTAGTTTGTAGCCTCATCGTGGGCCAGCAACGCCCAAATGGTGTAAACACCCAAAATGGTGCCTAACGGGAAATTCATCAGGCTAAAAAAGGCGATAACCAGCGCCAAAATTCGCGCCCAGGATTTACGTTTGAGCAAGCCCCACCCTGCCAGGATACCCGGAATTGAAACGACCACTAATATCCCCATGACAAACGTGCCCACGACAGCCAAAATGCTCATTGCCTCGCCATCAGCCGATAACAATCCAGCACCGATCAAAATGAAGAAGACAAAAACGCCAATGCACAGCGTTAAAACATTGAGGCCAATGTGCAGCCAGCCCAAAATGTTGATATGTTTATCCAATTCCTTAAACTCTGATTGTTTCATTTTTTTACCCTACCTGTTAGATCATTCCATCACTTTGTAATTGCTCAACTATACGCAAAACACCTGGGCAGGTTGTAGTTAAAAGAACCAATTCAATGCGATTTTTGGCAAACTGGCGGATCAGGCAACTGCACCATTACTTTGCCAGCTATTTTGCAGTCAAATTAAAGGTCAAATCTTGACATTTACTTGGCCGTATGCTACCCTCACATCGCTTTTGTTGACTAGTCAACAAAAATCCCTTGAGTGACAAAATGAGCGATCTTTCACCTGAAGAAAAACTGTATCGTCAGTTCTTGACCATTTTTGTCATTCTGGATGATGGCGACCGGCGTACTTTCAAGCAAATTGACCTCACCACCACGCAGTACAATTTTCTTCGCACCCTGGACGACGCCGACACCGACAACCTCACCGTAACGGAATTAGCAAACAAATTACTTTGCACGCGGGGCAACGTCACCCGGCTGGTTCAACGTCTGGGCAAAAGTGGGCTGGTGCGCGTCGGCAGCGACGCCAAAGACCAACGATTGGTGCGCATTTACCTCACTCCCGCAGGCAAAGAGAAACTGACCCAGGCGCGTCAGCTTCATCAGGCATCAATTCAGCGCCGCCTGGCCGCCCTCACCCCAGAGGAGCGGCAGCAGCTAATGAGTTTAACGGCAACGGCCGTTCAGCTTCTGGAAACAGACCTGGCAGCACAGCCGTCTTAACAGACAACGTTAACCACATCGTTCTCCTTCATTGGACGCTTATCAACAGAGCAGAGAATCATTGCCGTTACGAACCTGGCGGGTAAACGGCCGTTCTCTGCCAAAATCACCCACAGTTTTTCAAATTTGGAGGTTATTCCTAATGAATTTCGCAGGCAAATTGATTCGTTCTGTCGCGTTTCGCACCCTGTTTATCGTCGCGCTCGTCAGCCTGATCTGGCAAACCAGATCGGCCGTTGCCGCCGCCGCCTTCATCGACCACGCTGGCAACATTGTGCCGTCAGCCCCCACCAGCAGCGACACCGTTGACTTTTGGGTGCAGATTGGCTACCAGGGCTGGGTCACCGACACCCGCCTCTACCTCACCACCGATGGCAGCGAACCATCCATCAATCCCACCACCCACGCCGCCCAAGGCAGCACCCAGGCCATCACCATGACCCTGGACCACGTAGAAAACAACACCCTGTGGTACAAAGCAACCGCTGGCCCCTGGGCCAATAACACCGTCATCCGCTACAAAATTGCCTCCTGGCACAGCGGCGGTGGCGACACCAAGTACGCCGACAGCACCACCGATTGGCCCGTGACCGACCCCACCCAGGCACGCATTTTTGGCTTCCGCGTCGGTGAAAATCAGCTCCCTTCCTGGATTGGCGACGCTGTCATTTACAACGTCTTTGTAGACCGCTTTTTCGATGGCGATACCAGCAACAACGATTACTGCGCCGAAGCCACCAGCGGCTACTGCGACAACAACCATGCCGTTCATGGCACGCTGCCTGCCCACCCGCAAGATGATTACCGCTTCACCTACAACGGTGGCGACCTCGATGGCGTCGTTGAACGCCTCGATTATCTTGAAGATTTAGGCATCAACGTGCTCTGGCTCTCCCCCGTTTTTGACAATCCCAACTTCTACACCGACACCAACTACAACACAAACGGCAATATCTACTTCACCTACCACGGCTACCATCCCAGCGATCCGCAGAGCGTGGAAGAGGTTTTTGGTACGCAAAGCGATTTGCAAACTTTGGTAACGCAAGCTGCCAATCGCAACATCCGGGTTATTTTAGACTTTGTGCCCAACCACACCTCAAGCCAAAGCAGCAACTTCATCAGCGCCAGCACCACCTGTGCCGGGCCATTTAGCACCTGGTATACCTTCAGCAGTTGCAGCACCGCCGCCGATCCCAGCTTTACGGTAAATTTCCCCTCTGGCTTCAACACCAGCTCCGCCAGCTACACCGTTTACGGCTCTAACGACACCAACAAGAGCTTCTTTGGCGTGCTGGAGCTGCCGCAGATCAACAACGACAACAGCGCCGCCCGCAACTGGGTCATTAACGGCCGTGCCGATTATTGGCTAACCACGCTGGGCCATGCAGGCTACCGGTTGGATTATGCTCCTGGCCCCAGCACCGATTTCTGGCGGGAATTCAACGACACCATCGGCGACAGCGACACCTTCACCATCGCCGAAATTTGGCTGGACAATGGGCCAGAAATGATTCGCCGCCAGCAGGGACGGGTTGATTCAGCCATGGACTTTGAAGCCAATGCGGCCATCGTTGGCTTTTTCACTGGCGGCAGCGATGTCGATTCATTGGACAACAGCCTGCGGGATCGAGCCAGCTTCTACTACCAGGGCGGCATTTCTCCCAGCGAATTTGTGCGGGGCTGCTTTATCGATAATCACGATATGGACCGCTTCTCGCACCGCGTGGGCTACAACCTGGCAGACATGAAGCAAGGTGCCCTGGTCATGTTTACCCAGCCCTGCGTGCCGGTGATGTATTACGGCAACGAGATTGGTTTGGGACAAGAGTTTGGCATTTACCAATTTGGCGGCGGCCGCCCAGAATATGCCCGTGAGCGCATGTCCTGGGGCTTTTATGACAGCTCTGCTCCCAGCGAATGGTATGGCAGCGCCAACACAACGCTGTGGGATTTTTACGAAGCGCTGATTGATGTGCGTAAAACCACGCCTGCGCTGCAAACGTTCAGCCCGGCAGACTACATCGCCCTCTACCGCCACAATGCCGACCGCACTTACGCCTACCAGCGTGGCCAGGGCAGCGGGGCCGTTGTGGTGGCGCTAAACGATAGCGGTGGCACGCGCACGCTAAACGTACCCAACATTGGCGGCGTCTCGCTGCCGTATGCCAATGGCACGGTGCTGGTGGACTTGCTGGGCAGTGGCAAAACCTGCACGGTAAGCGGCGGTCAATGCGCCATTACGCTGGACAGTAACGACCCTGGTGTGGTTTTGGCACCTCAAGGCGGCGGTGGCGGCAGCGCCACGGTGACCTTCACGGTAAATGGCTACGTGACGCAGTACGGCCAGGACATGTATGTGGTGGGCAATGTGCCGGAGTTGGGCAACTGGAATCCGGCCAATGCCGTGCCGCTAAGCTGGGTGGACAGCGACACCTGGAGCGGCCCAGCAACGTTTACAACCAGCGCTGGCCAATCCATCCAGTTTAAGTTTATTGTGCGGCAAGGCGGCACAACGATCTGGGAAGGCGGGGGCAATCGCACCTACTCGGTTCCATCTAGCGGCACGGGCAGCTATACGGGTTGGTGGCAGTAAATCAGGTACGGTGGCAGTCACTTGCGGCGGGCATTGCCCGTTCGGTCATCTGTAAAATTTATGGCTCTTTGGGAATTCGCGGGATAGAGCCTGACGTGATGCGTGATACGTGAAACGTGACCAGAGAAAATCACGCATCACGCATCACGTTTCACGGTATCAACCCCGCAAAATCCTGAAGACCCAAATTTATCCGAAAAGCCACAGAGGAATAAGAGAATCAAGCGGCTTACGCTAAACTCAAAAACCTCTGTGAACTCTGTGGCAAGTATTCGGATAGGTATTTAATAAGTGACTGTCACCGTTTCGTTTTTGGTCTGGGCGGGGGAGCCAATTGAGGGGATTTTTTTTGTAGCGTCGTGGGGAAACGGCCGTTACCAGCGTACCAACCAACTATGAGCAACCCGCCTCGGTTGTGCTATACTTATGTCACCCAAGGGCATGAACTAAATTTTCCTTGAAGAACAGGACCTACACAATTTAGATTACCACGAGAGGTTTTGGCAAACGCTGCACATTTTTTGCTCAGCCTGCCAGGATTGCCCATGTCATAAACGATAAAACACCCCATTTGGAAGAGAGGAACTCCCTATGACCTGGTTTCAACAGGATGTAGATACCACCATTCAAAAATTAAAGAGTGACGCCACCGAAGGATTGAGCGAGTCCGAAGCTGGCCGCCGCCTGGCGCAGTACGGTCTTAATGAACTCATTGAAAAGGGAACGAAAAACCCCTGGCTTATTTTGCTAGACCAGCTGCGCGATGCGATGGTCATTATTTTGATTATTGCTGCGATTGTTTCGGGCTTTTTAGGCGATTTTAAGGATGTCATTGTCATTTTGGCCATTGTCATCCTGAATGCGGCCATTGGCTTTTCTCAGGAGTACCGGGCGGAACAGGCCATTGCCGCCCTAAAAAAGCTGGCTGTGCCCACGGTGAAGGTGCGCCGGGATGGGCACATTGTAGAAATTTCGGCCCGTGAACTGGTGCCGGGCGATCTGGTTTTGTTGGAGGCGGGAAATCTGGTTCCGGCAGACGGCCGTCTCGTCGAAAGTATCAATCTCAAAGTCGAAGAAGCCGCCCTCACGGGAGAATCTGAGCCGGTAGAAAAGATCACCGAGCCGATTGATAAGCAAGAAATACCCATCGGCGACCGCAAAAATATGGTGTTTATGGGTACGGTGATCACCTATGGTCGGGGAACGGCCGTAATCACCGAAACAGGTATGCAAACCGAGCTGGGCAACATTGCCGAACTCATTCAAGGCGTGGAGCAGGAGCAAACCCCCTTGCAGCGCCGCCTGGATGACCTGGGCAAAAAATTGGCCTGGGTTGCCCTGGGCATCGTCCTCCTGGTCGTCATAATTGGATTCATCTCTCGCGATCCCAATGAAGCACTAATAGAAACCCTTGAAGTGCTATTCCTCACCGGTATCAGCATGGCGGTTGCGGCCGTACCCGAAGGCTTGCCCGCCGTGGTCACCATCACCCTGGCATTAGGCTCGCAGCGGATGCTCAAACGCAACGCCCTCATTCGTAAGCTGCCCGCTGTAGAAACGCTTGGCTCTGTCACCGTCATTTGCTCCGATAAAACCGGCACCCTCACCGAAAACAAGATGACCGTTACCGTTTTGGACGTGACCAACCACACCGAAACCATTGAGACGGTACGGGATGCCAAAGGGGCCATCATCGATGCCGAGCTACGGCCAGACCTGGAAGCTCACCGGCGCACGCAAAGTTTGTTGCTAAAAGCAGGCGCTTTGTGCAATGATGCCGTTTTGCAAACCGAAGACGGTGTGGAGCGAGCGATTGGCGATCCTACCGAAGGCGCACTGGTCGTGGCTGCATCGACGCTGGGCTACCAAAAGGAAGAGCTAGACAAACGCTGGCCTCGCGTGGATGAAATTCCGTTTACCTCTGAGCGCAAGCGCATGACCACCATCCACAAGGTGAGCATGGAGGAAGATGATACCGAAGCGCCCTGGAGTGGCGCACCTTATGTAGCTTTTACCAAGGGGGCGGTAGACAGTTTGCTAGAGGTGTCTGACCGAATCTGGACGGGCCGGGAAAAAGAGTTTGAGCCGCTGGATAAGGAGTGGCGCGAACGTATTTTGGACGGCAATGCCAAAATGGCCAGCGAAGGACAGCGGGTGTTGGCCCTGGCTTTTCGTCCCTTGCAGGAAGAGGATGAAGAGCGAGAAAACAATGCCATTTTGATTGGCTTGGTGGGGATGATTGATCCGCCGCGACCTGAGGTGAAAACGGCCGTTGCCACCGCCAAAGAAGCAGGCATTCGCCCCATCATGATCACCGGCGATCATCCGCTCACCGCCCAAAACATCGCCAAAGATTTAGACATTACCCAAACAGACACCAATCTCACCGGCTACGAACTGGCCAAAATGGATACGCCAGCGCTTAAGAGCAAAGTGGAGACAATCTCCGTTTATGCCCGCGTCTCGCCAGAGCACAAGCTCAACATTGTGGAAGCGCTGCAAGACAAAGGGCACATCGTGGCCATGACGGGTGACGGGGTAAACGATGCCCCTGCGCTTAAACGGGCAGACATTGGCGTGGCGATGGGCATCACCGGTACCGATGTTTCCAAGGAAGCGGCCGACATGGTGCTGCTGGATGATAATTTTGCCACCATCGTGGCCGCAGTTGAAGAAGGCCGCAAAATCTTCGACAACATCCGCAAATTTGTAAAGTACACGCTATCTAGCAACACAGGCGAGCTGTTTGTCATGCTCATTGGCCCGTTTTTGGGAATGCCCCTGCCGCTGGTGCCGCTGCAAATTTTATGGATCAATTTAGTCACCGACGGCTTACCCGGTCTGGCGCTGGCTGTTGAAGATGGCGAACGGGGCATCATGAAGCGTTCGCCGTTCCATCCCAAAGAAAGCATTTTTAGCCGGGGTTTGGGCAAACAAATCATCTGGATTGGCTTTTTGATGGGGCTTGTTTCGCTGGGGATTGGCTATATTTACTGGCTGCAAGACCCCAATGGGCCGTGGCAAACGATGGTCTTTACAACCCTGACGCTGGCCCAAATGGGCAACGCGCTGGCCACGCGCTCCAACATCGATTCCATCTTCAAGATTGGCCTCTTCTCAAATCGTTTGATGGTGGTGGCGGTGCTGATTACGTTCTTACTGCAAATGGCCTTGATTTACATGCCGTTTTTGCAGGAGTTTTTCAATACCGAGGCACTGTCATTGACAGATTTGCTGATTGCCCTGGCAACCAGCCTGGTGGTTTTTGTGGCTGTAGAATTTTCTAAATACCTAAAAAGGCAGTCGGCTTAAAAATTTCTTTTCCCCGGAAACTGGCCGTATGAGCAAGTAGCCGCGGATTCTTTCCGCGCCACCTGCGCGCAGTAAGAAACTGCGGCTACAATCATCAATTTATTGTTGTTTGAACTGATGGCCAAACCCGTTTTGGGCAATCACAGAACGATACCAGAGAGCGCTATCCTTGAGGATGCGCTCTTGTGTTTTATAATCGACCCACACAATGCCAAAACGCTGCCGGTAGCCGTGGCCCCATTCAAAATTATCAAAAAGGGACCAGACAAAGTAACCCGCCAGGGGAACGCCCACCTGCATGGCCTGGTGAACGGCCGTTAAATAAGTACGTACATACGTTTGGCGGCGGCTGTCGGCGATACGGCCGTTTTCATCTGGCCCATCACTGTAACTCGCCCCATTCTCGGTGATGTAAATTTTGGCCGGACGGTAATCGAAATAGACCCGCAGCAGCAGGTCGCGGATGCCTTCTGGCGCAACTTCCCAACCCATTTCTGTGGTGTTGTCGTAGGGATTCAAGGTGCGGGGCAGGTTGTTGACGGCCGTTTCATCACGAGCAATGGTGCGGAAATAATTATTGATTCCCAGGAAATCTGTCGGTGCAACAACCGCGGATAAATCGCCGGGCTGGACAAAATCCATTCCGTCTGGCAAATGGCCCTGCTGGCGGTAGGTTTCTACCATGTCGGCGGGATAGTTACGGCCGTACAGCGGGTCTAAAAACCAGCGGTTCAGATAGCCATCCTCATGCCGCATCGCCTGGTAATCGGCGGGGCTGGGCGAAGCTGGATAGACGGGATTCAGGTTCAGGGTGATGCCCACCTGTGCCCCTGGGCTGTTCTGGCGAATCACCGGCACTGCCCAACCGTGAGACAGCAGCAAATGGTGGCTGGCACGGATGGCCTGGGCAAAATCTTGAATGCCCGGCGCGTGCCGCCCCTGCCAATACCCCACAAACGCCACAACCCACGGCTCATTGTGGGTAATCCAGTTTTTGACGCGATCCCCCAGCCGCTGGCTAACCAGATCAGCATAGGTGACAAATGCTTCGGCCGTGCTGCGGCTGGGCCAACCACCCTCATCTTGCAGCGCCTGGGGCAAATCCCAGTGGTACAGGGTGATAAACGGGGTGATGTTGGCGGCTAACAGCGCATCGACCAAACGATCATAAAAATCCAACCCCGCCTGGCTGACCGGGCCACGGCCGTTGGGCAAAATACGCGGCCAGGAAATAGAAAACCGGTAGGCGTGCAGGCCCAAAGATTGCATTAAAGCGACATCTTGAGGCATCCGGTTGTAATGATCGCAGGCCACGTCGCCGTTACGGCCGTCTGAAATCTTGCCTGGCGTGTGGCTAAAGCGATCCCAGATAGACTCGCCTTTGCCGTCTGCCTGCCAGGCACCTTCAATCTGGTAAGAGGACGTTGCTGCGCCCCACAAAAAATGCTTGGGAAATTGAATGGAATCAGGCATTGTGTTCCTCGGTTGTGTTGAGGCCAAACCCCAACGGCCACAGCGGTTCTGCTGCGGAATTCAGGGGAATATCGGCCATTGCTTTGGGCCAAACAAAAGAGAGTTTACCGGTAAACGGCCGTTCGCCAAACAGCACCGGGGCTAAAGCTGCGCCTTCTGAACCGGGCAGCCAAGCAGCGACAAACGCATCCCACTGCGCCAGCGGCTCGGTGATGATGAGCGGGCGACCCGACAGCAGCACAACAATGAGCTTATCGACCTGTTGACGCACGCGGCTTAGCAAGCCAAGCTGCTCCGCCGTCAGGTGCAAATCGGCCCGGTCGCCCATGCCCTCGGCATACGGCTCCTCGGCAATGACCACCAGCCCCACCTCGGCAGATTCCGTGAAACGGCCGTCGGCGCTGTAGCACACGGCCGTTTCATCCCCCACACAATCCTGAATCCCCTGCAAAATAGTGCTGCCCTCGGTGATGCGCCCCGGCTCGCCCATCCAGCTTATGGTCCAGCCGCCACACTGGTAACCAATGTCATCTGCGGCCGTGCCAGCCACCAGCAATCGAGGCAACATTTTGCTTAGCGGCAAGACGTTTTGCTCATTTTTCAACAACACCGCTGATTGCTGCACCGCTTCAGCCGCCAAAGCACGATGCGCTGCCGCGCCAACGAGGTCTAACGGGGTTTGCTGGGTTAACGGCCGTTCAAACAGCCCCATCGCAAATTTCACCAACAAAATGCGGCGCACTGCATCATCAATGCGGCTCAGCGGCACCTGGCCAGATTCCACCGCAGCGGTGAGGGCAGCCATAAATTCATGGTAATGATACGGCACCATCACCATGTCCAGCCCAGCATTGATGGCGGCTGTGACGCTGCGGCCCAGGTCTGGGTCAATTTGCTGCACGCCTTCCCAATCGCTCACCAAAAAGCCGGTAAAGCCAAACTCGCCTTTTAGCACATCCGTGAGCAAATATTTGTGGGCGTGCATACGAAAACCAGCCCAACTGCTGTAAGAAATCATGATGTTGAGCGCCCCAGCCTCAATGGCGGCCAGGTACGGCGGCAGATGAACGGCCCGCAGAGTCGCCTCGTCAATTTCAGAGACGCCCTGATCAATTTGCCAGGCACCCAAAGAAACGGCGTGCTGCATGTTGGCCACGTGGGCATTGGCCAGCGTGGCGTCAATTTCTATTTCTGCCAGGGCGGTGCGGTCGATGCGGCGGGAGGTGCCCCAAACGGCCGCTCCGTCGGCCACAAAATGTTTGACTGAAGGGAGAACGGCCGTTTCTTGCGTTAAGTCATCTCCTTGCAGCCCCTGCACATAGGCAACCGCCAGTTCAGTCACCAGCTTCTCGTCCTGACTAAATCCTTCATAGCTGCGCCCCCAGCGAATATCCTGCGGAAGGGAAACTGCCGGGGCAAAGTTCCAGCGAATGCCAGTGGCGGCCAGCTCAACGGCCGTTGCCCGCGCCACGCGGCGCACCAGGTCTGGGTTACGAGTTGCCCCCAGGCCAATGTTGTGCGGAAAAATCGTCGCGCCGTAGGCGTTGTTGTGCCCATGCACCGCATCCACCCCGTAAAGCAGGGGAATGCCCAGCCGGGACTGTAGCGCCTTTTCTTGAAAGCCCTGCACCATTTTGCGCCAGGAAACGGCCGTATTGGGTTCTGGCACTCCGCCGCCGCCGCTTAAAATGGAGCCAAGGCCCAGGCGGGCAATGTCGTCTGGGTCGATGCTGTTCTTTTCCACCTGGGTCATTTGCCCGATTTTTTCTGCCAGGGTCAGGCGCGGCAGCAAATCAGCAGCACGCTCTTCCGGCGATAAATTTGGATTCATGTAGGCATGATTGGTACGCATTCATTCTCCTGTAGAAAATCCGCAGATTTCGCAGATTCACGCAGAATTGGCTGGTCTGCAAATTCTGACTGTTTAGTAGCAAATCCTGGTACGACCCCTTTCGGCAGCTAAGGAGCGGCAACCAGTAAGGAAAGTGAGGTCGGGGGTAGGCTAAGGTCTGCCTCACTGCCAAACGCGATGGTGCCTACCGGTTCTGCCGCATGGTCGGGATCAAAAAGATGCCACACGGCCGTTTCTGGCACGGTCTGCCCCACAATTTGTAAGGGCACGTTAACGGCCGTATCCTGCATATTGATCAGCAAAATTGTCAGGCTGCCATCGGCCCGCCGGGCAGCCACCACAGACACGCCGGGCAAATCAGTCTGGGACGGGAGTAACGTTTCGCCAAGCTGCTGAACTAATTGGTAGACGTAGTAAGACGGCCGTACCTCGGTGCGAGCCAGCAGCCCCCAGCCGCCAGCCCCATCCTTGGTTTGCAGCACAAAATGAGCCACCATGTCCGTTTGCTGGTTAATCATGCGCCCCAACGAATCGGCCCACCAAATGGCATTGTAAAACGAGTCTGGCGTTGCCTCGCCGCCCACCGCCTTGCTCCAGTTAGAGTTCACTTCGGTAACGGCGATTGGCAAATCCTTACCGGTGGCATCGCGGATGATCTGGCGCAGGTTGGGAATGATTTGATCCCATTCCCGGCTGTTTTGGCGCAGATCTTCAATGCTTACCACGTCCCCAGCCATTGAGCGAGGGAACGGGTAGCGATGCACGGCCACGATGTCCACCATGTCGCCGTTCGCTTCTAAAAATGATTGCAGCCAGAGACGGCCGTTGTCGTCTTTTGGATCCGTTGTTGGATTGCCCGTAAATTGGTGGATGTCTGGCCCGATCAGCACGATATTTGGGTCAACGGCCAGCATCGCTTCGGCGAAGGTACGCCACTCGGTGTTGTACCGTTCTGTATCATAATCGGGGTACAGGCTTGGCTCGTTGCCAATGCTCCAGTAGCGCACATCGTATCCCTGCTCGATGTTGGTGTAGCGCACCAGTTCGGCCGCTTGCTCTGGCGAGCCACCGCGCAGCCGGGCGGTAATTTGCGGCGTGGCGCTCATCATGTCGGCCAATTCCATGTATTGGTCAATTTGTCGTTCGGTCAGGTTATTGAGATCGCCCCAGTTGCCGCCGGGAAAGCGCAAAAAGCGGATGCCGGCTGCTTCGGCTGCGGGCCATAAATCAAAGGGCACCACCACCCAGGGGCCAAAGTTGGTGCCGTAAACCAGGGGATTAATTTCGCCCAATGGCTCGGCGGCATTGATGTAAACCGTGCCGGGAACGGCCGTTGGCAGGGGTTCGGCCGTAGGGGTGGCAGTCGGCGCAGCAACGTCCGGCGTGGCGCAGGCAATTTGCCCCATCATGAAGGATATAAAAAGCAGCGGTAGGCAAACGGCCGTTGCCAGCCTGAATCCGTGCGTTTGTTTCATAGTTTCCTTAAGCAATCCAGAAGAGACCGAAAAGGTCTTGGGCAGCTACTTCTCCACCCCGGTAATCTTCACACCCTGCATAAAAAAGCGCTGGGCCAAAAAGAAAAGCAGCACCGGCAGCGCCAACGCCATCAACGAAGCCGCTTGCAGCAAATGCGGCTGGGTGCCATAAATAAAGTTAAATTCCTGCAAGCCAATGGAAATAGGCCATAAATCTGCATTGCCCCGCAGGTAAATTAGCGGCTCAAAATAATCGTTCCAGGCATACACCGTGTGGAAGAGCGCCACGGCAATCAACACCGGCCACGATTGCGGCAAGATCACCCGCAGCAAAATTTGCAGCGGGCCAGCCCCGTCAATCATGGCCGCTTCATCCAACGCTTTGGGAATGCTTAAAAAATATTGGCGCAGCAAGAACACGTTGTACGCATTGGCAAAAAAGTGGGGCACAATGAGCGGCAGCCAGGTATTTACCCAGCCCAGCCGATTAAAAATGAAGTAGGTGGGAATGAGCGTCACCTGCCGGGGCAGCACGATAGTGCCGATGAGCACCAGAAAAATAATGTTTTTGCCGGGAATGGGAAAGCGAGCAAAGCCGTAGGCCACCAGGGAACAAGAAATGACGGTGCCAACAACCCCAAACGCGGCAATGGCAAAGGTGTTGAAAAACAGCTTGGGAAATTCAATTTCAGACCAGGCTTCGGCATAGTTTTGCCATTGAAAATCGGTTCCCCAGGTAGGTTCTAAGGTGCGCCAGCGCCCTTCCCAGGTGAGCAAACCGGCCTCAGGATTTTGGGGATCGATAAATTCGCTGCTTTCGCGCCCTTTGTTGATGAGGGCCCATTCGGCAATGCTGCCATCGGGCTGGGGTACGTTGAGCAGGTCATACTCTTGGCCTTCGTAGGTAAAAGTAGCTTCAGAGGAGGGAAGGATACGGCCGTTTTGCACCTGATCCAGCGATTTGAGCGAGGTCAAAGACATGTAAGCAAACGGCCCCAGGTAAATCGCCAACGCCATGAAAGCAAACATCGTTACCAGCCCCGCCAGAATGAGCTTACGCATGTCCGACCCAATAAAGGGATAATTGCGATGATTTTGTTTGGTAGACGGCCGTGTTTTAGTAAGTGCGCTCATGCGTCTGTTCCTCCTGGTGAATAGACCCAATATTTAGCCGACCAAAACACCAGCACCGTCAGACTCATGGCAATGGCAAACAACAGCCAGGCAAGCGTCGCCCCATACCCCATATCCTGATAAGTAAAGGCGGTTTTATAAAAATGAATATTGTAAAAAAGCTGAACCTGACCAGGGTCTTGCGTCCCCGCCCGCGTCAAAATCCAGGGAATCGTGAAATATTGAAACAAGCCAATAACCGTTAAAACCAGATTGTAAAAAATGATCGGCGTAATCATGGGCAAGGTAATATGAAAAAAGCGCTGCAAGCCAGTTGCCCCATCCACTTTACCCGCATCATAAAGCTCCGTGGGCACATTTTGCATACCAATGAGCGTAAACAACATCGCATTGCCAGCCCCCCACAAGCCAATGATGATCAAAGCCGGATAAACCCAGGTGGTGCTGTTTAGCCAATCTGGCCCCGCAATGCCCAGCACCGCCAACGACCGGTTGATCCAGCCAGTTTGCGGATTCATCACCCCGCGCCAAATAATGATGGCCGACACAACAGGAACCATGTATGGCATGTAGAACAGTGTCGTAAAAAAACGTTTACCTTGCAGCATCCTGGCATTTAGCAAGGCCGCCATGCCAATTGGCTGCAAAATGCTGATGGGAATTGCAAAGGCAAAAAAGCGAAACGTCACGCTGAGCGCCTGCCGCAAATCTGGATCAGAAAATAAACGCCGGTAATTTTCCAGGCCATTAAAAGCAATTTCATCCGGCTGGGTGATGTTGAAGTTGGTAAAGGAAAAAGCCAACGAGGCCATCATCGGCAGCAGCGTAAAAAGTAAAAAACCAATGATCCAGGGGGACAAGAAGACCCACCCCCAACGAGCCTGCGTCTTTTCCAGCGGTGAGCGAGGTCTGCTAATCTTAGGCCGGGCACCAGCTAAGTTTCTGGCTTCATCAAAAACGGTCATATCAAGCTCCGGAACAAAAAGCGTAGGAGGCGGGGCAAACCCGCCTCCTACGCCAATTACTTATTGAACTTCATCAAAAATTGACTGCATGTCGCCCAAGAATGTTTCTACTTCTGCTGCCAGATCGATGGTGCCATCCGTTTGCAGTAAGCTGTAGAAAGAAGCTGTGCGATCATCCGCTTTTTGGAAGTTGGGCATGTTGCCTTCATGGCTGGGGTTGTCTGGGTAGTTCAAACTATCCAGCGCAACTTGCCAATCGACACCAAACGGATATTGCTCTTCTAAACCAGCAAAGAATGCGTCCGTTTCTTCGGTGCGGGCAGGCATACCGCCATACACCTGAAGCAGATCCCCAGAAGCTTCGCCAATCAGGTAGGTCAGCACGGTGAACGCTTCGTCGGGATGCTCGGTGGTGTTCAGAATGCGGAAGGTGTCGGCATGGAGCTTGGCAGTTGGTTCGCCATTGTAGGTAGGCATCACAGCCATATCCCACTCATCTTCCATTTCACCCAGGCAGCAGGTGAACCAGAGGTGCGTTTGGGCCATAGCTACATTGCCAGAGGCGAAGGCGTTGGGGGTTGCCAACAGTTCGCTGTCCTGGTAAGCCTGTGAGGGCATGAAGTGATCGACCCAAATGCCATTGTACTGCCACTGCAATCCTTCCATCCATTGATCGGGCATCACAGCATTGCCACTGCCATCTACCAGATTGCCTGCCCCAAATTGGGTCAGGGAACCACGCAGGTCGGTCCATTGGTTAATGAAGCCAAACTGTTCAATGGCTTCAGGGTCAAAATCTGGGCTGCCAGCTTCGTTGCCATTGGCATCTACGGTCAGGAACATGGCCAACTCGCGTACTTTGTCGTAATCCCAGGGATCACCATCAGCATAGGGTTCGCCATATTGGTGCGGCGGGTAATCTAAACCAGCTTCATCAAACAGGGCGCGATTGTAGTAAATGAAGGACGGGAATACGCCAAAGGGCAAGCCTATCAGACCTTCTCCTTCAACTCGATAGAAATCAACGGCCGCTTCTGGGAACTGTCCCAAATCATAACCGCTGCTCTCAGCCACTGGTTCCAAATCCATCCAACTTCCGGTGAAAGCATTGGAGCCTTTCACCCCAACCGGGCCAATGATGTCTGGCGCATCACCAGAGGCAATGGCTGTGGCTAATGTGTCGTAAGCCACATCATTTTGCACAATTTCTATCTTCAGTTCAATCTCTTCTTGTGAGGCGTTAAAGGCTTCTACAACAGCCTCTTGTGCGGCAACCTGCTCGGCATTTTGGCCCGTGCCCAGGCCAACAAACCAGCGAACCACAACGCGATCACTCTCGGCCATTTCTTCATCGGCCGTTTCTTCGGCCATCTCTTCATCGGCCATTTCTTCCTCAGCCATTTCCTCGTCGGCCGTTTCTTCTTCAGCCATCTCTTCATCGGCCATTTCTTCGCTGTCTTCTGTTGTGGTTTCAGCAGTGTCGGCTGTATCGCTGCTGGTGTCGGCAGGTTCTTCTGTAGCGCCACCACAGGCGACCAACATTAAGCCCAAGGCCAGTAAAAGTACCCAAAATGTGTAAGTTTGCTTTTTCATCTGTCTCCTCGCAATTTGTTGACGATTTGCAGTAAAAATCATAGAACTAAGGGGTGTCACCATTTGTTTAGACGGTCTGTCAGCCGGGAAAGTTGTCAGGATGGTCAAAAACTAAGGGTGGCACTTTTTTTTGCAGTTTGTTCTTTTCGATAAACCCTCCTTGTGGGGAAACGGCCGTTTACAAAAACGGATCCGCTCCACATGATGATCGAATAATTAACTCTGTTGGCAGCACAATGCGCCTGGTAGGCGTAGACCCGTTGGCAATCACATCCAGCAGCGTTTCTACAGCCAGCATACCCAGACGCTTGATCGGTTGGCGAATGGTGGTCAATGTTGGGGCACTCAGTGCCGCCTGGGGAAGATCATCAAAACTTACCAGGGCAATGTCATCGGGAATGACCCAACCCGCTTCGCGTGCGGCCCGCATCGCCCCCAGGGCCATCGCATCTGAAGCCACGAAGACAGCATCTGGTTCATGGGGCATGAGCTGCTGCATGGCAAAGTAACCGCCTGCTTCTGTGAAATCGCCCTCAACAATGAAGTTGGCATCCAACCCTAGGCCCCGCCCTACCAAGGCCTGCCGGTAGCCGTCTAGCCGATTTTGGGCGCACAAGGCAGCCAGAGGGCCAGTGATTGTGGCAATACGTTCATACCCCAGACGAATGAGGTGAGAAACGGCCGTATGCGCCCCTTCCGCATTCTCCACATCAACAAAATGGGTAGGCGTCTCCGCGCAATCCCGGCCGATGGTTACAAAAGGAATGCCACTGTTCAGCAAACGCTGCACAAACGGATCTTCCGTGCTGTTGGTAACAAAAAGCACGCCGTCCAACATGCTGCGATTTAACAGCTGCTGATAAATTTGTCTTTCTTCATCTTCAGTGTGGAGCAAAAAGAGGGCAAGCGTACTGCCTTGTTGGTTACTGGCGGCGCTCACACCCTGGATTAACCGGGGAAAGTATGGATCAACAAACAGGGTTTGCATTTGGCGGGGCACAACCAGGCCAATAACCCCAGTGCGCCTGGTGGCCAACGATCGGGCGATGGAATTTGGCTGGTACCCAGTGTGCTCAATGACGGCCAAAACCCGATTACGCACTGCCTCACTGACCCCCGCATGGTCGTTTACGACCCGGGAGACAGTTGAGCGTGAAACGCCCGCCAGTTCCGCAATAGTTTCAAGAGTTAACTTGTGCATGGTCAGTGGCCAAAATCAGCCAGTCTCAACATTCTTAACGTCGTGGGATAATAATTCTTAATGCCAACTGCTTTGTCAAATAAACATACACTAAATTTACCGCGCCGTCAACTTAATGTTTACTTTACGCCTGGGAGCGGTTTCATTCTCTGCTTCGGCGCAGTATTTGGTTTTTCGGCAATAGTTTTGTAAAATTTTGTAAAGTAAACAAAAGCGAGTCTCATCATGACCACACAAATTCAGTCTAAGAAAAAAAGACGCCCCAGCTTACGAACTGTGGCAAAACATGTTGGTTTATCAGCAACGGCCGTTTCTCTGGCCCTGCGCGGTGATGAAAGCATTCCTCTGGAAACCCGGCAGCGGGTTGCCGCAGCCGCGGCTGAGCTGGATTACAATTACACGCCCCGGCAGCCCAAACGGCCAGCTAAAGCCCTGCGCCGTTTGGTGTACGTGGTAAACGACTATGGGGATGAACCCGTGACGGCAAACCCCTTTTACGGCTACATTCTGCAAGGGGCCGAGCAGACCAGCCAGGCCCACCATGCCAGCCTGAGCTACCTGGTAATGCCCCACAACTATCCCCCAAACAAGCCGCTGCCCCCCGTGCTCACCCAGGAGCTAGACGGCATCTTGATGGCCAGCCCCTACCCCCGCGCCGTCATCGACCGCATTCAACGAGAAAGCGCCCGCCCGCTGGTTCTCATTGACAATGCTTTTCCCGGCACGCCGTATGATGCCGTTCTGGCCGATGATTTTGGCGGCGCTTACCAGATCACCCAACATCTCATCCAGTTGGGACACCAAAACATCCGCATGATCACTGGCTACACGCAAAACCCTGAAATTCCCCCCAGCTTCGTGGAGCGCGCCCGTGGCTTTCATGCAGCCTGCGCCGATGCGGGGCTGCCTGGCACGGAACCGCTTATCGTCCCCACAGAAGCGGATCCACCTTTTGATCTGGAAAAATTCCCGGAAATGGAGAAATGGCTGGAAGGGGTTATGGCCAGCGAAAATCGGCCAACGGCGCTGTTTTGTGCCGCCGATTTTTATGCGGTGGCCATTATTGAGGCTTTAACAAAGCACGGCTGCGCTGTCCCTGATGATATTTCTGTGGCGGGGTATGATGATTTTGAGATTGCCCGAAAATCACAGCCCGCGCTGACCAGTGTACACACGTATAAACGGGCAATGGCCAGAACGGCCGTTTCCCTACTGCTGGATCGTATTGAAGGAGATAACCGGCCACCTTTGCACATTACGCTGGCCACACAGCTGGTCACCAGAGACTCTACCGGAAAACGGCCGTCTCGTTAACGGCCGTTCCCAACCTTGCCAATTGGTAGTTGAAGCTCAGTTATTAGGTCAGAAGAAGCAACCCTGCCTTCATGCACATTCCCAGATAGGTGAACTTCGCGCAGAGGCCCAACAGGAACATGCTCAGAAGCCGCCACCCAGCCAAGCAACGTTAAAACCGCTGGGATCATCTTTTGCAATTCACCTTCATATATGAGACTGGCAACCGTATCGTAACCTGATAATTGATGAAACTTTAGGGTATCACCTGGTTTAAACGGCCGTAAATGTTGGGGATGAACGGGTACGGCCGCTTCCACATCCACATCTTCTTCCTGATATTCTTCTGCGTGATACAGCACCAATTCTGGCTGTAGCGGCTCTACACCCAACCTGGCCAGGGCTACATAAACTTGTTGGGTCAGGTTTAGGCAATAAAAATTCATTTCATGAATGGAGGGAATAATGGTGCGTACACTGGCAACGGCCGTTGCCGGCACCGGCTTCACCACGATCTCGTAGGTGGAAGGCTTTCCTTCTTCCTCCAAACGAGCCAACCTCGCCTCAATTTGCTGCAAACGCCAGTTGGCTTCGCTTATTTCTTGGCGAGCCTCACGCTGTTTAAGAAGTAACATGCCACGCATTTCTGCAACGGCCAGACCCTCCCCTTTTTGCAGCAAATGTGCAATATCTTGCAAACTAAAGCCAAGCTCCTTCAGAGCCACAATGCGATGCAGCTGGGCAAGCTGATCCAATGAATAATAACGATAATTTGTCCATTCATCTGTGTAGCTGGGCACAAGCAGGCCAAGCTTATCATAGTGGCGCAACATACGGGTAGATACTTGACCAAGTTGGGAAAATTGACCAATTTTAAACATATGCTTCTACCTGCTAGTTTCTAGTTTCAATTTTGACGATACCAGGCTACCGTTTCCCGGATCGCCTCTTGGTGGGGCGTTACGGAACTGCCAAAGGCAGTGGCAAACCGGCTGTGATCGACAATAAACGGCTCCTCAAATTCATACATCATTTCCACCGTTTCACCAGCCGCTGGATTAAACAGCCCGATCAAGCGCATCATCCATTTCCCAGGTGTGCGCAGCTTAATTGGCCGCCCAATTTCCTGCGCCACAAGCTGAACAAACTGCCTGGGTGTTATCGTAGACGCGCTGGGGACATGCCAAAAACGGCCGTATGCCTCATCGTGCTGGCTTAATGTGACCAGGGCACGGGCAAAATCTCGAATATAGGTGACTGTATGGGGCAAATCCAAGTTTCCCAACAAATTTGCTGTTTTCCCAGACAGGGCAGCCGCAAAAAGCAAATTACCTACAAAAGAATCTTTCACCCGCGGACCATAAAAATCTGAGGCACGCCCAATGGTAACCTGCACTTTACCCGCCTTATGCGCAGCTAACAGCATGTTTGCCACCTTTGCCCGCGCAATGCCTTTGCGCGTTTCGGCAGCGTAAGGCAAATCTTCATGGATAGGCTGCCCATTGGTGGAGCCGTACATATATAAATTGCTGCCAAAAACCAGCTTTATTCCCTTGCCAGAAACACCGGTAATAACGCTGCTTGCCAGCGGCGGAAACTTCTCTGGCCATTGATGATACGCTGGCTGGACGCAAAAATAAACAATCTCGGCCCCATCTGTCACGCGAGCAACAGCTTCGGGATCGGTACAATCGGCCGTTTCTAAAGTGACATTCTCCGGCATTGGTTCTGCCAACTGTCCGCTGCGATTCACTAACTTCACGGGCAGCCCCCTGGCTACAAGTTCATCCATAATAGCCAACCCTAACTGCCCTGTTCCCAATATGACGTTTTTTATCTGTGTCTGCATAATTTTGCCCCTTAAAATAGTTTGCCTGTCAGGAGCATACAACTTGACACAGTGTTAAAGTCAAGAAATACGATCAGGATTCATATTCGATGGGCTGGATAACGGCCGTATCAAACTCTCCCAATCGCGCCGGGCCTAATTCCGTAACCATCGTCTGCACCAGGGCTGCATTTTCACGCAGCCGGGCCACATTCACCCCACGGCAAACGGGCGGCAGCGGGTCTAGCCACTGGCGCAGCCGCAGCAGCATCTTCACCGCCCCACGATAGTTGCCCCGTTCAATCTGAAAATAGGCAATTCCCGCCTGCAAAATGCCGCGATACAGCTCCCGCGCCGGGCTTTGGTCTTGCCGCCACGCTTCTTCCAAAGCGTCGTGGCATTTGTAATATTCCCCCTGGTTAAACAGCAAAATTCCCTCTTTAGCCAGCGCTGCCAGCGGCTCGGCGCAGCTCTTGGCCAATGCCTCACGGTCTGGCAAGCGAGCATATTTTTGCAGCAAATCGGGCATGGCGGCGGTAAAACGAGAACGGCCGATCACAAAATTAGCCCCAACCTTTTTTGCTGTCAGCATCGTTTCTTTGTCTTCATGCGGGCCAAAGGCCAGAATGGGCAACCGGCGGGTGGCCGGGGAAGATTTCAGGATCGGTATCCAGCGTCGCCAGGGAATTTGTGCGTTGTTCAAGTCAAACAGCAGCAAAACTGGCTGCCAGGCGGTAATCTGCTCAAACAGCCTGCCCTCGGTGCCATGCAGCGATTCACCAGGGCGCTCAGGCTGTTCAGGGGAATGGGGAAGGCCAACGGAAACGGCCGTTTCTAGCCATTCCACGCGCCATCCCAAATGGTTCACCACATTTTGAATGCGGGTGGTAAACATTAAATCAGAAACAAAAGCCACTATCAGCGGCATCTGGGTATCGTTTATTGAATTATTCATTGTAAACCTATATTTTCTCGATTTGCCAAGCGTCAACTTCCAAAAACTGGGCGGTTGTCAGCGGCAGCGTGCCCCAACGGAAACGGCCGTTTGGCGTGGCGACCATAAATTGATTATCGATCCAACAAACAAAACCCAGCGGCCCACGCGGGCTAAAGGAGGTTTGGTGAATGATACGGCCGTCCAGCCAAAATTCACAGCCAGTTCTGCCCCAAACCAAGCCATACTCGTGCCAGACAGTCATTGGCTCGTGGATAGGTTGAAAGGAGATTTGCAGATGCCGCCGCACCCAGGGCCAAAGCGTGTGCCTTAGCCTGGCCCATTGGTTAAGCAGCAGCACCCCAGGGGCCAACGGAGCCAGACGAATGGCCTGCCAGGTGGTGGCATCTAGCGTCGCCGCAAACCAGCCACGTCCCGGCCCGTTTACAGCCAACGGCAAATCATTGGGCGGCGAGCCAAAAAAGAACCAGGTTGCCTGAGGCAAAGCTGGCCAGGGCACAGTTGGATCGCCAAAGGGAGCGTTCCAAAAGCCAAAGCCAGCCGTTCCCACCAGGTGATCCACCTCATGAGAAAAGCGCGCCCGCAGCAAAAGCCGCGTGCCAGGCCGCCAGGGATATTCACGACGGCGGCCGATGCAGTCGTCAATTTGGGCATCTGCATAGCCAGCCTCACAAATGGGCAGGTGCAATGTGAACGGTTGATTGAGATACGGCCGTTCCCCCCCTAAAACCTGTCCTCCATTTATCGCCAACACCCGGAAATTTTCTGTTTCTTTTTGTTGAGTCATTATCCGCTTAGACAAATATCAGGTATAATTACACCCTTGTAAGGAGAACAATTTTTATGGAAATAACCTGGTATGGATTAAGCTGCTTTCGGTTTACCGAACGCAAACACGCTACAGTGGTCACAGACCCGTATAACGGCAATCTCGGCTTGCCCAGCCTCAAGCTGAAGGCCGATGTCGTCACCATTAGCCATGATGCCGCCGGGCACAATTATGCGGCGGCCGTTAACGGAACGCAACATAGCCTCAACGGCCCTGGCGAGTATGAAATTGGCAATGTTTTCATTACGGGCATTGTTACCAAAGGGGCGGATCGGGCCACCAACAACGTCATTTTCATGTTTGACTATGACGGTCTAACAGTGGCGCATTTAGGCGATGTGGATAAGGTGCCTTCTCAGACAGAGATTGAGGCGCTGGAAGAAGTCAATGTCCTATTGCTGCCGGTTGGCGGAGGCAACAGCCTGAACGCAGCGCAGGCATCTGAGCTGGTGTCCATGCTGGAACCGAACATCGTGATTCCCATGCACTACAAAATGTCCGGCCTAAATTTGGAGCTGGACGAACTTGATCGCTTTCTTAAAGAAATGGGTGTAACCGAACCAACTGAAGAAGACAGTTTGAAGATTTCTCTGAGCAACCTGCCAGAAGAAACCGAAACCGTCATTCTCACGCCAAAATTGTAGAGGTTCCCATGGCCGCAAAATTCTTGATGAGCTGGGACGTACGTCCCGAAACAGAATCTGAATATTTTGAGTTTCTAGTTCACGAATTTATCCCAGGTTTAAACAAGCTGGGCATATCCGACATTCAGGTATGGTATACGCAGTATGGCGATTGCGAACAAAAGCTGGCAAGCGGCATTGCTGACTCCAAAGAAAAAATGCGGGATGCCCTTACCAGCCAATCCTGGCAAATGCTAAATGATAAGCTGCAACAATTTGTGGAAAACTTTAACCAAAAGGTGGTTCCCGCCACAGGCGGCTTTCAAGTTTAGGGGAATTACGCCACACGTAAGTTAAAAAGGCCCACTTTATGCAAGTGGGCCTTTCTTTTTGCTAATTTGGAGTGTGGGGATGGTTATACGGCCGTTTTCTCCGTTTTGCCCTTCCCTGCATCTTTGGTAGAGACGCTCTCACTCTTACTGCTGGACTCTTCTTTGGTGCCAGAATCGGTTTTGGCGGTGGCTCCATTTTCGCTGCTCTTGCCATTTGTAGACGGCGCAGCAGCGCTCTTTTTACCGCGACTGTCTGTGACATAAAAGCCGCTCCCCTTAAACACAATGCCCACGGAATTTAGAACCTTACGCAAGGCATTTTCCGTTTCACATTCTGGGCAATCTGTTAAAGGATCATCCGCCATCCGCTGCCGGACATCAAACTGGTATTCACAATTATTGCATCGATAAGTATAAGTTGGCATTTTACATTTTCCAGCGAGTGTATGATGGGGTAACGGCCGTTTCAATCTAATCAGCCCTTACCCAAAGAATCGAAATTTTATTGTATCGGCCGATCTCTTATTTGACAACCAGCCGGCGACTATGCTACAACCATTTTGTTAATTTTTTGTTAGCATTTTGGTCCAATTTCAAATACATAGGGAGAACATTCAATGACAATAAAAGAAGCGCAAGCACGTATCAAGGCCCGTGTTTGGCAATCTGTAGCCCAGGCTGATTTAGATTTATCGGCGCTGGATAAAACAACGTTAGAATCCTTTGTTGATCTGGTCACGGAATCCGCTCTGCTAGAAATTGACAGCGAATTAGATACCTCCATGTTAGCGACTGCTAAAACAGAGGCCAGCGAGGATGAGGAAGAAGACGAGTTTGGCGAAGAGGTGCTGTGGCAGGGACGGCCGTTACTCTCCCTGGTCCTCAACTACACCATCACCAACGAACGCATCAAAATTACTTCCGGCTTGTTGGGCAAAGCCCATGAAAATGTAGAGCTGATCCGCGTGCAGGATGTTGACCACAGCCAAACTTTTGGCGAACGTGTCCTTAAAATTGGCGACATCACCATCCGCAGCCATGACCCCAGCCACCCCGAAATTGTGCTGCGCAACGTGCAAGACCCCAGCAGCGTCTATGAAATTTTGCGTCGCGCCGTGCTAAATGCCCGCAAACGCCACAACTTTAGCTACCGCGAAGAAATGTGATCCAGTCATTCATCAAGAGTCGGCTGGCGATCTTAAGCGAGCCATGCTGAGCAGCACAACTTGCTTGCGGGCAATGCTGATGAGCCCATCTGCTTTGAGGTCATTGGGCGTTTGGGTGATGGTTTCACGGAGGGTGTGCATGACGGGGACACGGTAACATGGGGAAACGGCCGTTTACCTAGCCCCACTTGCACAAAAAACAAGCCTTAACCGGGTAAGAAAAAACCTACAATTGCGCCGCCCTCTGGGGCATTTTCAGCCCAGATACGGCCGTTGTGGGCCACCACAATGCCACGAGCAATGGCTAAACCCAATCCTGCGCCGCTGCCAGAGGCCCGGCTGCGCGCTTCTTCCCCTCGATAAAATTGCTCAAACACGCGGGCTAAATCGGCCGGGTCGAAGCCTGGGCCATTGTCTTGAACCGTTACCTGGACGCCATTTTGCTGGCGAACGGCCGTAACCTGCACCGTGCCCCCGGCAGGCGTGTAGCGCAGCGCATTGCTCACCAAATTGGCCAACACCCGCCCAATTTTTGGCGCGCACATCCACACCAGCCCCAAATTTGTAGCCACCTCACCCCGAAGCGAAATGTCCTGCTCACTGGCTAACGCCTGAAACATCTCTAGCGTGTCAGAAACCAAATCTCCCAAAGAATGATGCGCCTTCTCCATACTCAAGCCACCCGCATCCAGCTGAGCCAGCTCAAACAGATCATCAATAATGTTATTCAGGGCAATGATGTCGCTGCGAATGGTGCCGTAATAACGTTTCACCATTGCTGGATCGTCAACCACGCCATCGTGCAGCGCCTCAATCATGGCCCGGATACTGGTGAGCGGCGTGCGCAAATCATGTGATGTCCAGGCAATTAAATCCTTGCGCATTTTCTCCAGCTCTTCCCGCTCTTGCGCCGCCTGCTGCAATTGAGCCGCCATCTCGTTAAACGTATTGCCCACCATCGCCACCTCATCCCGGCCAGAAATGGACACCCGCGCTTTCAGATTCCCTTCGGCGATTTGCTGTGCGGTGCGAGCGAGCTGGCGCAGGCCGTCGGTCACGCTGGCAGCCACAAAAATGCCAAATGTGGTGGCAATAATGGCGGCAAACACCAACAGCACACCACTCAAAATCAAGTCGTGGTCGTCATTAAAAAACATGCGCTCAGACATGATCCACACATTTACCAAAATAACGATTGCGGCCCATCCGTAAGTTAGCACCAAAGTGAGACTTAACGAGGGGGAGCGAGCCAGGCCACTGCGGTAAAGGATATACCCCATGACCAGTGAACCCAGTGAAGAAATGCTAAGCCAATACATCAGCGTCGTGATCTCTTCCACTGGCGCTTGCATAATGGCAACCATTAACACAGCCACTAAGGTGAGGGCGGCGACTATGCCCACGGCAAAAATGCGCCAGGGCGAACGGCTGAGCGAATCGGCGTACTTGTATCTGTTGGGGGCGAGACTGTTAACCATGAGATTTATCCAGGATCGAATTTGTAACCAACGCCCCACACGGTGAGCAAATGGGTAGGATCGCTGGGGTCAACTTCTATTTTTTCGCGCAGGCGGCGAATATGAACGGTAACGGTGCTGGGGTCTACGTATTCTGAGAAGCCCCAGACATTTTCTAGCAGCTGGTCGCGTTTGAACACCTGCCGGGGATGGCTGACCATAAACCAGAGCAGGTTAAATTCAGTTGCGGTGAGATCAATTGAATTGCCGCGCACGGTGACGATGCGGGTTTTGGGGTCAATGGAGAGGTCGTTGTATTGCAACGGCCGTTCCCCGGATTCTCCACTTCCGCCACGCGCCCGCCGCAGCACCGCTTTGACCCGCGACACAAGCTCCGCTGGCGAAAATGGCTTGGTCACATAATCATCTGCGCCTAATTCCAGGCCGTAAATACGGTCGGTTTCTTGCCGCCGGGCCGTGAGCATAATCACCGGCACGTCTGAGTGGGCATCATCGCGCAAACGGCGCACAATTTCTAATCCGTCCACCTCTGGCAGCATCAAGTCTAGCACAACCAAGGCAGGCAGCTTGTCCCGAATGGCATTCAGGGCGGAACGGCCGTCTCGCGCCACGCGCACCGAAAAGCCCTCCCGCTTCAAATACAAAGCCACCACCTCCACCACCGAGGCTTCGTCATCCACCACTAAAATGTCACCATATTCACTGAGAGATTGATTCAGGGTCATCGTTGCACTCCTGCCTGGTTTTTATCGCAAAATTGTTACAGCACTGTTACAGGCCACGCGATTCAATGGGGGTTAATTGTTTTGTAAGAATTCGGTAACCCAACTGTTACACGGTTTCTTTATGGTGCATATTACGCTATTATGCCGACTACGCTGTTGCTTGCCAACTGAATTGGAATCACAACAGGTCAGTGACAATTTATACGAAAGGAAACTTGCTATAGATTCTTAATCGGCGATGATTCCCACTCGCTCAACCATTCAATTTTTAGGATCGCTTGTAGAAAACCATATGAAACAGTTGCTTTCTAGACGACAATTTTTGCAGGCTGCCTCCGGCACGGCCGTATTATTTTTGGCAGGCTGTCGTCCCCAGGCGGAACCAGCCGCAACGCCAACAAGCCAGCCAGCAACGGCCGTACCTACCCCATCCGCCACCTTGCCCCCGCTCAGCCGCGAGCTTATCCTGACGCCCAACGACCAATTTTACGTGATGGAAACCAACGGGACGCCAACCATCGACCCAACTGAATGGCAGCTTGTGATCGACGGCCTGGTTAAAAATCCGCTGACGCTCAACTGGGACGATATTGCTGAACGGCCGTTTATTGAACAAATGCGCACGCTGGAATGTATCGGCAACGCCGTGGGCGGCAACCAGATTGGCAACGCGCTGTGGGGCGGCATTTTGCTGGCTGATTTGCTGGAAGAAGTGGGCGTGTTAGAAACGGCCGTGCGCGCCAAATTTGCAGCCGCCGACAACTACGAAACCTCCGTCACCCTGGAGTGGCTCACCCAGCCGGGGGCGATGCTGGCCTACCAGATGAACGGCGAACCGCTGCCGCCCGAACACGGATTCCCCCTGCGCCTGTTCATGCCGGGGCTGTACGGCCAAAAAATGCCTAAATGGATTACCCGCATTCAGTTCATCGACGATGCAGTCCATCTGGGCACCTGGGAAACCCAGGGCTGGTCTAACGTGGCTCAGGTAAAGACCAATTCGCAATTGATGCAGCCGACGCACATCCAAAAAGTGCCGCTGGCCCCGCTAGAACTCTTTGGCGTGGCTTACGCGGGCAACCGGCACATTACCCAGGTTGAGGTGGGCATTGAGCAAGATGGCGATTTGAACTGGCAGCCAGTGGAAGAACTGGTGCATGGCCCCAGTGATGAGGTGTGGACCCAATTTTATCTACCCTGGATACCACCCGCGGCAGGAACCTACACCTTGCTTGTCCGCGCCACCGACGAAACGGGCTTTGTGCAAACGGAACGCGCTCGTGGTATTCTGGAAGGCGCTTTCCCCGACGGAACCGACAAAATCCACAACATTGTGATTGTGGTTGAGTAATTGGTTAATTGAGCAATTTTTAGCCCTATGAACACCTTATCTTACTACTGGCGGCTCATCCGCTTCACGCCAAAATATTACGCCGCCGACATCGTCACGATTTCGATTCACTTTGCCGCCACCACCGCGCTGGGGCTGATTTTGCGCGCCTTTTTCAATGGCCTCACCGGGGAATCCAGCTTTGCCCTGCCACTCTGGCCCATCGTTGGGCTGCAAATCGCTTACGCGCTCATCACCGCTGCCTCCCAAATGGCGGCGGGCTGGGCATTTATCAACTTTGAGTACATTTCCTATAATTTGCTCATCCGCAACATGCTGGCGCGGGTGCTGCAAATGCCCGGCTCCCGCCCGCTGCCGCAAAACGAGGATGGTACGACCATGTCCACCGGGCAGGCGATCAGCACCTTCCGCGATGACACGCACGAACTGCTCATGGCCATCGTCGCCGTGGACGATGTGATTGGCCTCATCATCAGCGCGGGCATTTCTGTGACGATTATGCTGCAAATTAGCGTGCCGGTGACGCTGGGCACTTTTGTGCCGCTGCTCATCGTCGTGGGCATTGCCCAGCGGCTGGGCGAGCGGGCTAAGCGGTATCGCAAGGCCAGCCGCCTGGCCACCAGCCAGGTTACGGGCATGATTGCCGACATGTTCAACAGCACTCAGGCTTTGAAGGTGGCCAATGCCGAAGCGCGTGTCATTGACCGTTTCCGCGAAATTAACAATCAGCGCAAGCAAACGATGGTGCGCGACAAATTGCTCACGGAACTGGTCGATGCTCTGAGCACAGGCACCATCGAGCTGGGCATGGGTCTGATTTTGCTGCTGGCGGCGCAGCAGATGTACACTGGCTCGTTCACGCTGGGCGATTTTGCTCTATTTGCCGCTTACATCTGGCCCGTCACCCAATTATTCCGCATTTTTAGCCGAATGATTACCAATTACAAGCAGGCGGGTGTTTCTACCCAACGCATGGAAACGATGATGCAGGGTGCGCCGGTTGGCCAGGTGGTGGCTCCGCAAGCGCTGCACCTGGACGGCAAGCTGCCACCGCTGCCGCACACGCCCAAAACGGCCGTTCACACCCTAACCGATCTCGCCGTCAAAAACCTCAACTTCACCTACCCCGGCAGCGACAATGGCATTCACGACATCAACTTGTCGCTGAAGGCGGGGCAGTTTGTGGTAATCACCGGGCGCATTGGCGCGGGCAAAACAACTTTGCTGAAAGCGCTGCTGGGGCTGCTCCCAGTAGACAGTGGCGAGATTTTTTGGAACGGCCGTCTGGTTAAAGATCCCGCCAATTTTATGATCCCGCCCCGCGTGGCCACCACGATGCAAATCCCGCGCCTGTTCAGCGAGTCGATTCGGGACAATATTTTGCTGGGCTTGCCGGAAGGTGAAGTGGACGTGATGGGGGCGGTGGAAACGGCCGTTTTCGAGCAAGATTTAGCCCAAATGGAAGAAGGACTGGACACCGTCGTGGGGCCACGCGGTCAGCGGCTGTCTGGCGGACAGGCGCAGCGCGTGGCGGCGGCACGCATGTTTGTGCGCCAGCCAGAACTGCTGGTCTTTGATGATTTGTCCAGCGCGCTAGATGTGGAGACGGAGAAGGTTTTGTGGGAAAGAATCTTTAATAAAGACTGGGGACTGGAGACTGGAGACGATAAAAGCCAATCTCCAGTCTCCAGTCTCCAGTCTCCCACGTGTTTGGTTGTGAGCCACCGTCGGGCGGCTTTGCGGCAGGCGGATCATGTGGTGGTGTTGCAAGACGGCCGTATCGTTGACGAAGGCACGCTGGAAGAGCTGTTGGGTCGCTGTGAGGAAATGCAGCAGCTGTGGCAGATGGATACGGCCGTGGGCGAGTGAGCAAGTGTGCGAGTTTGCAAGTGGCAAGTTGCAGGTTGCCCAAAACCACCAACTGTCATTTTGAGCGCAGCGAAAAATCCCTCTAAACTTCATCCCGCAGATCCCCTGGCAACATGCAAAGAAAGCGCTGTTAAAAGGTTCTAGGGATGCTTCACTTCGTTCAGCATGACAATCGCAAACCAAACGATAACTATGATTGATATTGTAATTGGGCTTACGGCCGTTCTCACCCTCACCATCATCCTTACCCTTTACGAAGCCAAACGGCGGCGGGCGGCGCTGCTGGCAACGGTGGACGTGGTTTTGCTGCCGAAGTTGGCTTCGCAGGCGCTGGGCAACAGCCGGGAGATTACCGTCTTTTTGCCGCCGGGGTATGCCCAGGAGCCTGCGCGCCGCTACCCTGCCCTGTACGTCAACGACGGCCAGGATCAGGAAGCGCTGCAACTTCACGAAACGCTGGCCAAACTGTTTCAGCGGCAGCAAATTCCTCCGATCATCGTCGTGGCGGTGCCCACCAATGATGACCGTTTGCAGGAATATGGCACGGCCGTTTGCCCCAACGCCCAAGAACTCGGAACTAAAGCGGCGGATTACGGCCGTTTCCTCACCAACGAACTCATGCCCACCATCAACCAGCAGTTCCGCACCAGCCAAAACCCGGCCGACATTGGCATCTTTGGCGTGTCGCTGGGCGGATTGTCTGCCTTTGACATTGCCTGGAACCATCCAGACCAGTTTGGTGTGGTGGGGGTAATGTCTGGCTCATTTTGGTGGCGGGCTAGCGAGGAGGAAACGGCCGTGCCGCCTGGCAGGCTAATTGCCCACGAAATGGTGCGGGGAACGGCTGGTAGGCCCAATTTACGCCTCTGGTTTGAAGCCGCCACCCAGGACGAAGCCAGCGACCGGGATAACAACGGCGTCATCGACGCCATTCAAGACACCCTGGAACTGATTGATGAACTGCAAGCCATTGGATTTTCACGCGGAGAGGATGTGGTTTACGTAGAAGTTCCCGGCGGGCGGCACAATTACCTTACCTGGGCCCAGGCTTTCCCTGATTTCTTGCGCTGGGCCTATGCCAAACCTAACTGAAGCGTGAAACGTGATGCGTGACCAAAATAGTCACGTTTTACGCATCACGTTTCACGCCTCACTCAAACTAAACTATTCCAAAATCAACTCATAACGTCCTGACTGGAACGTGTCAACCAGAATGCTGTATTCACCGCTGGCTGGCAGCGAAAAAGAGGAAATGAGCGAATTTTTCTCTTCCCCACCATCGTCATCGCTGATTAGCAAGCCACCATCCGATCCTAACAAATGAATCCTGGGGTCGGTTGAGTCACCGCCAGCAGCATTCACCCGTATGGTTATCGTTTGTCCGGCTGTCCCGCTAAACGTCCAGTTATGTACTTCAAACAGATCTGCGAACTCATCGTTAACCCGGTCGCCCACTTGAATGGAACCCTTGGGAATCGCGTTTTCACTGCCCAACGGCAAGTCCGAACTAGAAAAAGTAAAGGTGCCATCACCATCTTCAAACGTAAAATCGCCAGCCTCCACAGCCGAGAATAGTTTGGCCGTTTCCTGAACGCTGACAATCACCGGGAAAGCAATGCCTAAAATAAACACAATCGTCCAGACGATCATGATGTCTACAATTTTGAGCCGACCAGCATTGAACCAACCCCAAAAATAGCCATAGGGCGAAAAGAAAAAACCCAGCAAAGCATGGCCAAGTCCCTTTTCCCTGTTCATTAAAAAGAGGATGTACAAGGCAATACCCAGCGTAATCAAACTGAGCACAATGGTCACGATTAAAGTTATTGTTTGGATCATCAAAGTTCCCTTTATTATTGGCAAACTGCGAGACAAAAAAAATTACCCTGCAAGGTCTCATTATAAGCGGGCAAAACAAACATCACAAGACCACGAGCAACTTTTTGCTTTACGGCCGTTCGGGAAATTATGATCCGGCCAGGGGAATACGGAGACTAAACAAGAGGGAAATAATGCAAGAAGCGTGACCCAAAGATTACGCTTCTCGCATCTAGAGATTCAGTTGATTGGTCAATATCTAAGGCTTAAACCCAATAGACCATTTAATTGTCCCAATGGCCGCCGTGACCCTGGCCGCCACCCTGGTTCTGGTTGCCCTGCCCGCCATGATTGCCCTGACGGCCGTGTTGGTTCCCCGTGCCATCGGCAGGAGCCAGACCGCAGGTGTCGCAAACGCCGTCGCCATCAGCATCCACAAAGTTACTGCCCATTGCGCCATTGCCGTTTTGGTTGCCCACGCCGCTGTTGGGTACGTTGCCGCAGGTGTCGCAAACGCCGTCGCCGTCTTCATCAATAAAGCTACCGCCCATTGCGCCGTTGCCGTATTGGTTGCCCACGCCGCTGTTGGGCACGCTGCCGCAGGTGTCGCAAACGCCGTCGCCGTCGTCATCAATAAAGTTTTGCCCAGTGGGTACAGTGGGTTGTTCTTGTTCTTGGGTTACGGCCGTTTCCAAATCCACATCTTCGGCAAACACAGACTCAACTGGTTCAACATCGTCCAGCGCATTCGTGGGAGCCGCCTTACTGGCCAACGCAATCGTCGTCACAATGCCTAACATGGCCACAATCGCCAGTCCAACTATCATAGAACGTTTCATTTTTGTTCTCCTATTCTTTCAGTGTAAGCCAACCTGGAAGGCTGGGATATTTTTTATTCATTACGTCCATGATAGTTTGGGATTGTAAAGAAATTATGTAGCGGAGGGGGGTAAAGGATAGGAATAACCAATGAGTGGTATTGGTACAGCTAATCTATTCATATTGGGAATAATAAAGCTCTGCAACGTAGTTGAAAGTGATACGGCCGTTCTCATCCGCATTGGCTGCAAATAAATCACGCAATTCTGCCAGCATAGGCTCATGGCGTGGGTCGCCCGCCAGCGGTGCATAGGAGGTGGAAAGCAGTCGTCCGGTGATGCCCGGCAGGTCAAACTGCTGCGCGTTGGCAAAGGTGCGCACCTGAGCGCCCTCACCTAGATAGGCCAGCACCCCGCCCCGCAGCTCATTTTCCCGGCTGGGCTTGCCGTCAAAATAGCGCAGCGCCAGCTGTTCGTACCCCTGCATAAATGGCGAAGCGTCAAAAGCCATCGTGTTCCAGACCAGAACGACAGCGCCGCCGGGCCGCAAAATACGCCGGAATTCCGGCAAAGACGATTCCCGATCAAACCAATGGGCCGCCTGCCCCGCCGTCACAAAATCGACCGAGCTGTCGGGTAAAGTAGTTGCTTCAGCGGTGCCGTTGACGCTGCTGAATTGGGGAAATTCAGCCAGGAAGGCCTCGCCTGCATCGCGCATTTCTTGGTTTGGCTCGATACCCAGCACGCGGTTGCCGTTTTGCAAAAACAGCCGGGCTAAAATGCCCGTGCCGGAACCCACGTCGGCGATGACGGCCGTTTCCCCCAAACCACATTCATCGCGCAGGCAAGTGAGTACGGCCGTTGGGTACGATGGGCGATACTTTACATAATTTTCTACTCGGTTGGAAAAACGTTGGGTTGGGTGAAGGCTCATTTTAATTAATCGCTCCAAAACAAGGCTAACAGTTTAACGCGAAACAGAAATCGATCCAAAGACCAATTTCACGACGTTGGTTTCTCAGTTAAGATTGCCTAAACCCCTACAAAGGAGCAGCAAAATGATAGACCAGGTTCGCAGCGAGCATTTTCCAGCAAAATTAAGCGATGAGGTAGTGGCAACGGCCGTTTCTCGCCAACAATTTTACGACGTCACCCAGCAGCTTTACAGTCACATCTTCACCCCTTTGGGTGATTTAGGTCTATACCAGGAACCAGCACCCCCGGACAGTTTGGGCCGTAAGCTGGCAAACCAAATTCATGCCGAATATTTCGTTTTTCACAATGGCGCTGGGGAACCAATTGGGTTTTCCTTGGGCAAAATTGTGAATGAGCAAACGTTTTTTATGGAGTGGAGCGGCATTCTGCCAAACTACCAGCGGCTTGGCCTCTACACCCAATTTTTGGAGGCGCTCATTCCCTACCTGAAAGCAATAGGCATTGAGCGCGTTACCAGCAACCACATGGGCAACAACCGCCCGGTGCTCATTGCCAAGCTGAAGGCAGGCTTTATCATCACGGGGGTGACGCTGGATGAGCGGCACGGCATGTTGGTTTGGCTGGCCCGTTTTTTGGAGCCAGCGCGGGAACGGGGCTTTGAACAGGCGTTTAGTCTGGGGAATTATGGCTAAACCTCCCCGGAAACTTTTAGATGGCTAAACGTCAGACAGTTTCCGGGGAAATGAAATGGTCAGGCAGAATTGGCGGACACAAAGATGCCAGAATGTTTGCTGATGTGGATGCCGCCTTCCGCTTCGATTTTGGCCGCCCACGATTTGCGTAGTTGGTCAACGGCCGTTTCCGGCACATCGATCTCCGGCCTGATCATGGAAAAGGCATAGGCCAACAGCGGCTCCACTTCGGTGATGTGCAGACTGTCGTCGTAAAGATGCTGGGTGATGTTGTTGAAGTAGGGTGCGAGGAGGTCACGGCCGTTTTCCAAACGAAACGCCAACAGGTCACCCTGACCCCGCATCCGTAGGGAGGCTACCGTTTGCCGGATCGATTCAGGCACCAGGTCTGCCAGCTCTTTCATGTGGTTATTGCCATTGGTGGCGGCGATGAAACGGCCGTTTCCCTTCAGCACCCGCTGCACTTCAGCCAACGCCTGCGGCAAATCTGGCACGTGATACAGCATGTGGTTGGCCACCACCACATCAAACGTGTCATCGGCAAAATCCAGCGCCTGAATGTTTGCCTGCTGGCACTCAAAACGATGGCCGCTATCTGCCAGCGCTGCTTCCGCCTCGGCCACCATGCCCGGCGAGAGATCGGTAAGGGTGATGTGGCAGTTGGCCGGAATACGCGCCACATTTTCCCGCCACAGCCAGCCCGGCCCGCAGCCACATTCCAGCACGCGCATTCCCGGCTGCAATGCGAGAAAATCGAACACCCAGGGCTGCCACCGCTGAACGGCCGTACTAAACCGCCGGTGCAGTTCCGCCCGTGCATCCAAATTACTGCTGTCGCGGTACTGATTTTTCTGCAAAAAGTTTGAATCTTGAAAAAGCGCTGACCCACTCATGCCGCCTCCAACCAGAAATTCGCCCGATTTCCAAGCTGCCACTTATCACTTTTCACTTCTCACTCCCCCACCCTCTCCCTAATACACGCCAAACCAGCCACCCCCTCACATTCAGGCGTCTACCGGAAGCCACGGCGACCGCCGCCACCGCTGCGCCGCGAGCTGGAGCTGCGCGACCGGCTGGAGCTGGAACGGTGACTGCTGCGGCCAAAGCTGCTGCCAGAGCCACCGCGATACCCGCCTCGGCCACCGCCAGACGCCGGGCGCGGCGGTTTCATGGCCTGGGCTTTACGCATGATGTCGTTCATCATGCCATCCAATGATTGATTATCGTCCCAGTTCAGCTTGACGCTTTGGCCAGCTGCATTCAGCACAATGTCGGGTGAGCTGCCGTCTTTGCCGGGGCCAACGGCCGTATTCAACAAATCAGCCAGTTGGTTACTGCTCCGCTCCAGGCCGCCAGCCAGGCCATCTGAAATGGTTTCCAGGGTGGGACGGCCGTTTCCGGTGGGCAACTGCGAGGCAGGTGTGGCTGCTGGTCTGGGCGGCCGTGGCTGCCAGGAACCGCGCCGCAGCCGTCGCCGCCAGCGGTCTTGCCAGCTGCGCCGCACAGGTGGCAGCGAGGCTGGCTCGCCACTTTGCAGCCAGCCGGGAATGTGGCCGCCCAGCTGTTGAATTTGGGCCAGCAGCCGGTCATCCACCCCCAAGGCCACCGCATAAGCAAAATAGCTGTCCAAAATCTCCTGGCCCTCAGCCAGATCGCCAAACTTTTGAATTTCTGCCAGGTACGCTTTGAACCCCAGCCACTTACTTTTTTCCGCTCTGGCCTGTTCGGTCAAGGAACGCGCCTTTTTAGAAACCGCTCTGGCAATCAAAAACCAGAGGAACATGCCGCCAAACATAAACACCGGAATCTGCCGGTTCCAGCTCGAATTCATCCCGGTGGTAAGCACTAAAATCATCATCCCAAAAATGGCAAACATGCTGATGCCAATGATTTGTTGGCTGTATTTGGCGCGCCAGGCGCTACGGCCGTAAAAATGCGTCACCATCTCCTCGCCCATTGTTTTGACGAGCTGGGGCAGGTGGGCTGGCAAAGTTTGCAGCAAGGTGGGCAAGGGTACGGCCGTATCCGCAGGCAAATGGGGCAGCAGGGCGTTAAACAGTTGGGACAAAAAGCGAGAAATTTCAACCTGATCCCCGGCCGGAGTGACAATTTTGCTGCCAGCGGGGATAGACTCACGGCGAACGGCCGTTAGCGCCAGCGGATCGCCCATTTGCAGCCGCAGCAGCCCCAAATCGGCCAAATGCAGCACCGAGGCCAAAAGGCCACGGGCGGTCAATTTGCCCTCCACCAGGAAGTTCACCACGCCAGGCGGCAGGTCAGAGGGGGGTTCGGTGCGGTAATTGCCCAGGGCTTCACGCAAGCGGCGGCTGCCCCGCAAATACCAGTAGGCGATGGCTCCGAGAACGGCCGTCATCCCCGCCAAGATTTTCCCCACCAGCCAGGCCAGATCAATCCGCGCCTGCTCCACCCGGTACGCTTCGCCCTCGGCGATCTCCGCCTCAATTTTGCGCTGCCAGGCCGGGATGGCGGCGCTGGTGCTCTCTGGCGGCAGGGTCAGTTCAATTTGCCAGGGCGTGTTCGGGGCAATCGGGCCATCGTTGCTAAGCAAAATAGCCCCGTCTGCCGTGCGCGAAATGGTCCCGCCGCTAAACTGCACATCTTCCAAACCCAGGCCATTGGGCAGCTGCCAACGCACCTGCACGTTTTCCAGGGGCACATCATAGTTGGAAACGGCCGTCCAGTTGAGCAGTTGTGCCGCATCGGTGGGCCGTACCGCGCCCGCCACCTCGTAGGCCAGGGTAAACTGGCTGCTTTCCCCGGCCACCAGCGGCGGCATAAACCAGTTGAGCAGCACCGCGCCCGCCGCCTCTTCGTTGATTGTCACCTCATCCAGCACGGGGCTGTAGCTGGCCCACCAGCTCAGCGGGGTCTCGTTTTCAATGGTGTAGCAATCGATACAATCTGCGCCTGGTTCAGCCTGGCTCAAGGCCAGGTCACCTTCGCGTACGTCCAAAATTTGAATGTCGTCGGCAAACAGCAGGCTAAATTCGCGGAAGCCGCTGTACAAAATACCCGCCTGCACGCTCACTTGCTGCGTTTCGACCACGCTCAGCGTGCCGTCTGGCTGCATCACAATGTCCATCTCTATCTGGTCGATGCTGTATTCCAGGGCGGCGCTGTCTTCGGCGATTTGCCACGGTTGGGGAACGGCCGCAACCACATCCGGCGGAAAATCTAGCAGTACCTGAAATTGTGTCCCGTCGGCAATGTCTCCCACTGCCTGGTAAATCACGGTGGTGATGGTTTCATTTTCGACAATTTTCACATCATATTCTGGACCAAACGCATTGGCGCTGAGGGCAGCGCCAGGCACAGCGTTGGGCAACTGCACGGTCACCCGGCTTTGCGGCACAGCCAAACCGCTGCGGTCTGCCGGGATGGCCCGCCATTCCAGCCGGGTCGCCTCCGGATAAACCCACAAACCGCCCGCAACCGTGTATTCCAGCACAAAAACGAGCGTGTCGCCAGGGCTGGTGGGCGCATATTCCCAATCGACAAACAGAGTGTCGCCTTCTAGAGATTGGGTAAAGGTTTGCGCTGCGCCGCGTCCCAGCAGGTAGGGCGTTTGCTCTTCCAGCGAGGGGCCACCGGAAACGGTGACATTTTCAATGCTGCTGGTGTAAGCCAGGGGAATTTCGGCAAACCCGGTGGTGAATTCGCCGCCAAATTTGAGCTGCTGAATTTCTTGGACGGTGAAACGGCCGTCTGCCTGCACGGTAATATTTACATCAAACCGCTCATACTGGATGGCTGACTGGGCCGCTGCCCCGGGCACAACCGCCAGGCCAAACAACCCAATTAGCAAGAACATGAGGAAATATCGCTTCATATCGATCCCTTTGAACCATTGCGCTGCCGAGATAGTTGTAGCATACCATGCCCGCGATCCCAAAACGATCCATTACCACAATGAGGGGAATCGCTTACTCGGTTTTTCTGCCTTGCACGCGGAGGCGTAAACGCCCCCGCTACCTATGAAAGGCCCGACGGGCCTGTTTTCAAGCCCGATTGGGCTTCCATAACTAGCCGGATGGCTTCAGCCTCCGGCGATTTTGGAAATATGCGATTACCAGAATCGCTCTGTCCCAGGAAACGTGGGCTGGGCATGGGGTGGGCGTCAAGCAGTACGGCCGTTGCCCTGCTAAGGTAAACTTTACAAAACGAATTTATCTATTTGGAGCGTACACATGCCACAAAATCGCCTGATTAAACCCTTACTTGTTTTGCTCACGCTGGCCTGGCTAAACGCCTGTACCGGAGAAACTTTTACCGACCCGACACCCATTCCCCCGCCGCCCACCACCAGCATCGGGGACGATACGGCCGTTATCGATCCCACACCGCTCCCCACTAATTTGCCCGATGAAACCGCGCTGGAACCGACGCCAACCCTGGTGCCCACCACGACGCCCACAGCCACCATAGCAGCAACGGCCGTTACCAATCCACCCGTTCAGGTCATCAGCAGCCAGCCGCTGCCCGCCACCAGCCGGGATCTGCTCTTCATAGCCGATGGCGCGTTTAAGCAATGGAACCACGCCACGGGCCAAATCGAAACCATCGTTGCTGGCCCAGGCGCGGCCAGCCCGTCTGCAGAAAATCCCGATGTGCCAGCCAATGGCAGCATCACCGCTTTTTCAATGAGTGCCGATGGCAAACGGGCGGTGGTGGCTCGCCTGCTCAGCACAGCCACAGCCCCAGACGTTGAGCATTCCCAGGTTGAGTTTAGCCATGAGCTGCTGTTTGTAGACATGATTAGCCGGGAAGTTTGGACGCTGGTGCCTCAGGTAGATAATTTGATACATTTCGATTTATCACCAAATGCGCAACAACTCGCGTTTGTGGCCTCCGGTTTAGATGGTATTCCCGACGCTACGACCAGCCAACTCGCTGCCAATAATTTATATATTCTGGCCACAGGTGGCGGTAATCCTAATAATTTGCGTCAGGTTTATGCTTGTCAGCTTGTCTGCCTAAGGCCAACATGGCACATCGAAAGCAATTTGGTGGCTTTTGCCGATGGGGATGGACTATGGCTTTATAATATTGTTGCAAACGCACCAGAACAGCTCTTAGAAAACAAACTGCCTGTGCTTGAAGGGGCATCCGCTGATACGGGATTGTTTTATACACCAACTGCATGGGCCGGAAACGGCCGTTACCTATTGTTAGAGCAAAGCACATTTAATAGCACCACTTATACCGTCCTAGATGTGCCAACCCGCACGGTATCAACCGAAGTTGAGGCACTCGTAGACGTTTACCCCCCGCCCACAGAAGTTATGTGGATGCCTGATAATCGACTGCCGGGTCGGGTTGGCGGGCAGCAGTTGATCGAACAGGTACCAACGGATGGTTGAGCTGAGATATGGCGCTTTGATCGGGAAGCGGGCCAATTGTTCTGGGAGGAATCCACACCACTATCAGATCAGCCGATTGGGGCCAGTGGATTGGCGGCGACAGCATCCGGAAAGATTGGCCGTTTGCCTGCCCGCCTTCACAAACCTCCATTTTGATTATAATGAAGATGAAAAACCTGCGTTCCAAACCTGCGAATGGCCCTACGCTACGCAGCTCACCGTCGCTGCATCGCCACAGCCAGAACGAGTTGCCTGCTGGTAAAACCACCCCCCGTTCGTTCCTCGCAATGAGAAGATGTTTTGGACAAAGATGGTAATAATCAGACGGCCGCATTATTACAGAACGATTCATCTTGAACATCTATTACGCGCCAACCAACGGCGATTTTTTGTATGAAGTAACGGCCGTTTTCGGCCAAAATCCGCACGCTTTTCAGTGGCAGCCAGAAATTATTGTGCCGTAGATCATTTGGTGCAGCCGCGATTTCTTATCGCGCATTTAATACGCAGGACTGACAGTCCTATGTGGAAAAAGGCTGGCAAAATCAAAATTTTTTCTGAGACTTCGTCTAATGTAGGTATGCTCTGGCAAAAACGAGTGGCTTTTTTTCTGATTAGCTGCACCCTCTTCCTCTCAAGCTGCGCGGAAACGGCCGTTCCACAAGCAACGGCCGTTTCCCCAGCAGCGCCCACGGAACAATTCACAACAACCATACCTGCCACCAACACCCCTTTGCCCGAACCCACAGAACTACCCCCAACCCAAACGGCCGTTCCGCCAACAGCCGCACCCCCACCCAGCCCCAGCCCAACGCCCGAAATTTGGCAAGAGCTGGCCAAAATGCCCACCTCTCGCTCAGAAATGTCGGCGGGGGTGATAGACGGCCGTATTTACGTGCCCGGCGGTTGGGACAATGGCTACGCGCAAACCACCGTTTTAGAAGTGTACGATCCGGCCAGCGACACCTGGTCAACTGCTGCCGATTTGCCCTACCACGTGAACCATCACGCAACGGCCGTTTACAATAACGCGCTCTACGTCTTCGGGCCAGAGGCAGCCAGCCTGCGCTACGATCCCACCACAGACACCTGGGAAGAGCTGACCCCAATGCCTGAAGATCGATGGGCTGGCGCTGCGGCCGTTTTAGACGACTACATTTACTTTTTGGGCGGCAGCAGCAGCAATGCAGACCTGCTGCGCTATGATCCGGCCACCGACAGCTGGACGCGCCTGGCCCCGCTGCTGCAACCACGGGAACACACCCAGGCTGTTGCCCTGGATGGCAAGCTTTATGCGCTTGGCGGCCGTTGGGATCGCGGCCTAAACAGCGTAGAGCGCTACGATCCAGCCACCGACACCTGGACACGTGTCCCCAGCATGAAGCACCCACGCAGCGGCTTTGGTGCGGCCGTTTGGAATGGCAAAATTATCGTGGCGGGTGGCGAACTCCTCTCTCCTCTAGTCATCATCGACTCCCTGGAACTCTATGACCCCGCTAAAAATCGCTGGGAATTGATGCCCATCTCCTTACCAGCTCCCCTGCATGGTCTACCCATCGCTGTTCTTAACGATACGCTTTATCTACTGGGTGGGTCTGGCCTGGCTGGTGATGTTTATAATCGAGGACGTGTCTTCCAGCTCTCCCTCAACTAAGCCCGTACTTCCCTGATCAACTCTGTTTTGAATTTCAATATATCTTCATGCCTAGGGAATTTTGGCTATAGGTTAGATACAACCAACATATTATGCTTTATAAAATAAATTTCGATCCGAATAGTGGCCACAAAAGTTTGTGAGTTTAGGTTCAAACCCTCATGATTCTCATCTTCCGCTAGGCTATTTCGGAAGGATTTTAAACTAAGGGAAGTTTACATTTACCCATTTGAACATTTACTGATTCGGAAGCCATTCAACTCAGACAACGACTAAATTGGTGCTTTGATCAGATACTTTCTGAGGACGTTTATGCTGCAAGATTTGCGCACATCGCTACGTAGTCCACAATTTACAGACCCCGAAAACACACGCACTGCCCGGCTAGTTTGGGCAATGAACCTCATCTTCCTGGTAGGCACTTTTTTTGTCTGCATCTTATTCGTCTATTTTTTCCAGCAAGAATGGTGGCTGTCGCTCACAATTTTTACGGTCGTTTCTTGTCTTACGCTAGGTTCCCTTTACCTGCTGCAAAAGAAGCGTTTAAACGATGCCAGCCATCTTCTTACTTTCAATTTTTACATTGGCTTATTGATCAACGCCTGGTTTTATGGCGGTTTGCGCAATATCAATGGTGCCGCCTTTATTATTTTGTTAATCATTTCAGGTTTGCTTTTAGGCACGCGCATTTTACATCGCTACCTTTTTATTTCTGTGCTTACAATAATCGTCCTTTATCATCTGGAACGATTGGCCTGCTTGAAAATACAGATATGCCCCCCATCCACTTTACCGATATGGGGATTGTGCTGGCCGCGTTGTGCATTTCTGGGGCTTTGCTCCATTCAGCCATCAGCAGCATAGACAAAGGTTACCTGCTGCTCAATTCGGCGCTGCTTACCTTAAAACGCACCACTGTTTCAAAAACATATGTAGACAACATCATCGAAGCCATGCAGGATATGTTGTTTGTCATTACGCCAGACACGCGCATAGAAAAAATAAATCAGGCTGTGGTTCATTTGTTAGGGTATGATGAAACTGATTTATTGGGCCAACCTTTACAAATGATTTTAGCGCCAGAAGATCGCCAGCTTTGGCAGCCCCCCGGCTCCAAGTCTGATTCGTCGCGGTTTATGATGCGGGACAAAGAAATGCGAATGGTGGCGAAGGATGGGCGAATTATTTATACGGCCGTATCCACCGCCATCATGCAAGAAAAAGATGCAGGAACCAGCAACTGCCGCATGGTCTGCGTAGCCAACGACATCACCGAACGAAAAAAGTTTGAAAACGAACTAAAAATCGCCAAAATCGCCGCCGAAGAAGCAGATCGGGCCAAGTCTGACTTTCTGGCCAGCATGAGCCATGAAATTCGCACCCCGCTCAATGCCGTCATCGGCATGACCAGCCTGCTGCTAGATACCCCCCTGACAGCAGAACAAGAAGATTTTGTCACAACCACCCGCAACAGCGGTGCAGGGCTGCTGGACATCATCAACGACATTCTCGATTATTCCAAAATTGATTCCGGCAAATTGGAAATGGAAAACGAACCGTTTATTTTGCGCGAGTGCGTTGAAGAGGCTACTGACCTCCTGGCAGCTCAGGCTGCGGCCAAAAACCTTTACCTGCACAGCTACATCGAACCAAACCTCCCCCAAATTGTTCAGGGCGATATTTTACGGCTGCGCCAAATTCTGGTTAATCTGTTGGGCAATGCCGTCAAATTTACCAGCCAGGGAGAAGTCAACCTTTGGGTAGGCGGCCATGCCACCGCAGACACCTACGAGCTTTCCTTCCAAATTCGGGACACCGGCATTGGCATACCCCAAGACCGCCAAAAATATCTGTTCGAGCCATTCCGCCAAATTGATTCATCCACCACCCGAAAATTTGGCGGAACCGGACTCGGTTTAGCCATCAGCAAACGCCTGGTTGAGCTAATGGGCGGCAAAATTTGGCTAGAAAGCCAGCCCAATCAGGGCACGGTATTCCAATTTACCATCCAGGTAAACACCCTTCCGGGCGAAACAACCAATGGGCACACCATCTCCCAGCCATTTTTAGGCAAGCGCGTTCTTCTTGGCCATCCAAATATGACAAGCCAGGGAGTTCTTAGTCATTACTTACACCGCTGGGGTGCTCAGGTCATGTGCGCTGGCACAGCACAGAAATATTTAGAGCTGCTCCAAAACCATCAACCCGCGTTTGACCTGCTGCTGTTGGATTACCTGATCTTGAAAAATGAAAACGGGGAAATTTTGCAGGCTGTTCAAGAAGCTGTGCCAAATAGTGAGCTTATTCTGCTCACGCCACTGGGGCAGCAAATAAGCCTCCCCCAAAACAAGATCAGGCACTCTACGCTGAACCAACCCTACCGCCTGGCTCAGCTGCATCAATCGCTCCATACAGCATTTAACAAAACGGGCAGCACTCCCCAAGCCCGGATAACATCTTCAGCACAATCACGCTTTAACAACAGTTTAGGCATTGATCATCCCCTGCGTATTTTGCTGGCCGAAGATAATCTCATCAATCGGAAAGTTGCCCTACGCATGTTGGAGCGTTTGGGGTACTCGGCTGATGTGGCCACCAACGGCGTGGAAGCAGTACAGGCTTTGGCCAATCAGCTTTACGATCTCATTCTGATGGACATTCAAATGCCAGAAATGGATGGGATTCAGGCAACACAGCAGATTCGCCGGGAGCTGGAACCTCAGCAGCAGCCGCGCATTGTGGCGGTTACCGCCAATGCGCTGATGGGCGACCGCGAATCATATCTTGCCAGCGGCATGGATGATTATGTGAGCAAACCCATTAAGGTGGAGGAACTCATACGAGTGCTGCAAAATAGCCAGCCATTGTCAGGGTAGACGCTGGCCCCAAAAGCCACAGGTTTGTACTAAACGCAGTCGAAATAGGGAGAATATCGAGGCTTTGAATCTAAGCAAGTAATTTTCGAAGAGGTATTTGGCTAAAGAGGGTGAGAAACGGCCGTTTCCCGCCCACGTCGCTCCCACAGCCAACTCCCCAAAAGAATCAGAATCACACCCAGGTGAATCATCACATCTGCCACATTAAATATTCCCTGGCGTAACGGCGTTTGAATAAAATCCAAAACCTCCCCCACAAAAATCCGATCCACCAGATTGCCCAGCGCACCACCAATCAGCACCGCCAGACCCAGCCGCAGCAGCCACGCCTGCCGGGGCAGGCGCACCAGGTAAACAAATAGCCCCAGCATCAAAAAAAGCGTCAACCAACCCACCACCGGCCCAATACCCTGAAACAAACCAAAAGCAATCCCACGATTATAGGCCGCTCGAATAGTCAGCCGCTATTGATGCCATGTTGTTGGCGGCCGGCGGCCAATCATCTCACCCTCACCAATTTGGCGCTATTTGCGCCTAAAAAATGCCAAAATTTAGGATTATGATATGCTTGCTGGCGATAAATGACGAATCTACCCAAAATTGAAGATTGGCGCGGTCACAACGCAAACCTGTTGTGACCGTTTTTTATGCCAAACTGAAAATCGACCACAGAGGGTACAGAGGGAAAAGAGAAACCGCAAATATCTCCGTGTCCTCTGTGGCAAAACAAAAAAATGAGTGAAGAAACAACAATCATCAATCCAGAAGCGCTCAAAAAGCAAATTAATGCCCGGCGCACGTTTGCCATCATCTCCCACCCTGATGCGGGGAAGACAACGCTGACCGAAAAGCTGCTGCTGTACGGCAACGCCATCCACCTGGCAGGCAGCGTACGCGCCCGCCGCAACCAGCGCTCCGCCACTTCTGACTGGATGAAAATGGAGCAGGAGCGAGGCATATCGATTACCTCGACCGTGCTGCAATTTCCGTATAAAGACCATGTGGTGAATCTGCTGGACACGCCCGGCCACCAGGACTTTTCTGAAGATACCTACCGCACGCTTACGGCCGCAGACTGTGCCGTGATGGTTTTGGATGCGGCCAAAGGGGTGGAAGAGCAAACGCTGAAGCTGTTTGAAGTGTGCCGCCGTCGTGGCATTCCGGTTTTCACCTTCATCAACAAGATGGATCGTCCTGCGCAGGACCCGCTGGGGCTGTTGGACGAGGTAGAGACGGTGCTAAACATGCAGCCGGTGCCCATGAATTGGCCCATCGGCGACGGCGATACGTTTATGGGTGTTTACGACCGCAAAAGCGAAGATGTGCATTTATTTGACCGCACCGCCCACAACCAGACAATTTCGCCAGAGTACATCACCTCGCTGGACGATCCGCGCATTGAGGCGGGCATCAGTGACTTTCAGTTTGAAGAGTTGCAGCTAAACATTGGCCTGCTGGATGAGCTGGCTGAGTATGATCATGAGAAGTTTTTGCGCGGGGAGCAAACGGCCGTTTACTTCGGCAGCGCGTTAACCAATTTTGGCGTTCAGCTCTTTTTAGACGATTTTGTTAAGATGGCTCCGCCACCCAGCAGCTACCCCAGCGACGCGGGTGAAATCGACCCGGTTTCGCCCGGATTCTCTGGCTTTGTCTTCAAGATTCAGGCGAACATGGACCCCCGACACCGGGACAGCGTGGCCTTTTTGCGAATTTGCAGCGGCCGTTTCGAGCGCAACGTCCAGGTGAAACATCCCAAAACAGGCAAGCTGCTCAAGCTCTCCCGCACCTACACCTTCTTCGCCGACGAGCGCGCGGTGGTGGATGAGGCCTACGCAGGCGACATCATTGGCCTGCCCGGCAACCGGGAATTTGGCATTGGCGACACCATCAGCAGCGACGGCGATTTTAGCTTTGCCCCCATTCCGCGCTTTGCCGCCGAGCATTATGCCCGGCTCATCAATCTGGACGTGGGCAAGCAAAAGCAGTTTCTCAAAGGGATTCACCAGTTGGAGTCTGAAGGGGCGATGCAGGTGCTTTATGAAACGGAAGCAACGCGGCGCGATCCCATTTTGGCGGTAGTTGGCGTGTTGCAGTTTGAGGTGGTGCAGGCGCGGCTGGAGAATGAGTACAATGTTAAAACCAAGCTAGAACCGCTGCCGCACCAGCTTTCCCGCTGGGTTGAAGGGCCGCAGGATCAAATTGACCAGCTGCCCTGGCGTTACGGCATGATGCGCACTGAGGATGTAGACGGCCGTCTGGTCGCCCTCTTCTCTTCCCCCCATGAGTTAAGCTTTTACAGCGAGAAGTACCCGGATATTCAGTTTCTCAGTATTCAGTAGGTCAGTGTTCAGTGGGTCAGTAAACTGATTACTGATTACTGTTTCACTGATAACTGATTACTGACAACAGGCATTTCCAGGCCGTGTTCTTCTAAAAAGGCTACATCGCGGAGCAGAACGGCCGTATCCCCATCCGCCACCACGCGCCCTTCATCCATCACAATCATGCGGGGGAACAGCTCCTGCACCAGCAGCATGTCGTGCGTCGAAACCAGCATCGTCAGCGGCAGCTCGCGCAGCAGCTCAATCAGTGAACGCCTGGCGCGCGGGTCTAGTCCCGCCGATGGCTCATCCAGCACCAAAATCTCTGGGTCCATTGACAGCACCGTAGCAATGGCCACCCGCTTCTTTTGCCCAATGCTCAGATGATGCGATAACCGTTCACCAAAGCCAGCCATGCCCACCTGCGCCAGCGCCGTTTCCACCCGCTGGCGCACTTCTGCCTCTGGATAGCCCATGTGCAGCGGGCCAAAAGCCACGTCATCAAAAACCGTTGGGGAGAAAAGCTGATCGTCTGGGTTTTGGAATACCATGCCCACTTTGCTGCGGATCAGCGGCAGATTTTCTTTGCGAATGGGCAAGCCCGCCACAGCCAACGTGCCATCGCCAGCCAGCAGGCCATTCAAATGGAGCATGAGCGTGCTTTTGCCCGCCCCGTTTGGCCCCACCAGCGCCACCTTCTCCCCGGCCCCAATCGACAGCGAAACGGTGTGCAGCGCCTGGTGGCCATCCGGGTAGTCAAAGCTCAAATTGGCAACTTCCAGAGTGGGCCTGACGGCTCCGTTGGTGGACGGCCGTTGGCTTAAAATATCAGTTTCATGAACAATTGGCATGATTACTCCAGGTTGGTCAATTTTTAAAAATTGACCTACAGAATGCGCCCAATTAGCTGCAAACCAATAATTAGCAGCAGACCCAATGTTAGTAATGACCAGTCACGACCGGTCATGATGTGGGGATTCATCGTCAGCAGCTGGCCGCGATAGCCCCGCGCCAGCATGGCGTTGTACACCTTGTCGCTGCGTTCAAAGCTGCGCACAAAAAGCTGGCCCGCCATGTTGCCCGTCACTTTGGCCCGCCAAAAAACGGTGCCGCCATGCTTGCCATCATTCACCAACCGGGCGCTGCGCGCCTCACGCGCCCGCAGCAGCCGCAGCGCCTCATCCACCAGCACAAACAGGTAGCGATACATGAAGCTGATGATGGAAATGAGAATGGCGGGAACTTTGAGGTGGCGCAGGGCGTGCATCATGTCGGGAAATTGGGTGGTGGCCGTGAGCAAAATGGCCGCCTGCACCGACAGCCAGCTACGAATGACAATGCTGGCAAAACGCACCAACCCCGCATCGCTGATGGTGATGGTGCGGCTGCCCCAGACCCAACTGGCCACCGGATCACCGGGCTGCACAAAAATGACGGTTATCGCCGCCAGGGCAAATGGCAGGGCAATAAACGACCGCTTAAACAGGTAGCCAAAGCGAAAATGAGCCGTTCGGTTGATAATCAGCAATAGAAGCCAGGCAGCCAGGAAGGCCAGCCAACGGCCGTCTGGCAACAGCACATTAGAGATGATAAAGAGCAGGGTAAACACCACCTTCACTCTTGGATCAAGTTTATGAATGGGGCTGCTGCCCGTTTGGTAGCGATCAAACGTGTTGACGTGCAAAAGATTTCCTCGTTAGCGTTTAGCGACGCAGCAGGCGACCTAACCCAAAGGTAACGGCCGCAACCACCAGCGCCCCCACAATGCCAGCCAAAATAGTAGAAAGTCCCGTCTCACCCAAACCAGGAATGGTGTAATCTGGCAAAATTTGGAAGGGGGCGTTTACGGCCGTATCCAAAAAACCAGCCTGCCCCGCCACCCACTCCAAACCATCTGGCGACCCGGAAGCAAAGGGAGCCAGCAGCACCACCAGCAGCGCCAAAACAATGCCCGATACAATCCATTTACCGCTGCCCGCAGGGGCATCGTCTGTGAGCAATTGCGGGCGAGTTTGCATGATGAAGCTGAGCGCCGCCACGGTGATGAGCGCCTCGCCCAGACCAATAAGCGCATGGACGCCCAGCATGGCAGGCACGGCCAGCGCCAGTGATGTGGTGCCGCTAAAGCCCAGGAGCAATGCCGTAACCAAAGCGGCCGTCATCACAGAGAGCCAGGCAGCAACGGCCGTAACCCCAAGCTTTACCTGGCGTGATTGGTTTTTCACCATCTGGAACAGCCCATACCCCATAAACCCAGGCACGATGCCCATAATAAGAATATTGGCTCCCATCACAACCAGTCCACCATCTTGAAAAATGAGCGCTTGCAGGCTGATAACGGCCGTCATGGCCAGCACGCCAACCCACGGCCCCAGCACCACAAACGCCAGCGTTGCCCCAATCAGGTGGCCAGACGTGCCGCCCGCCACCGGAAAGTTGAGCATCTGCCCGGCAAAAATGAACGCCGCCATGATGCCCGCCAGCGGCACCAACCGCTCATCAAAATCCTGCTGCGCCTGCCTGACGGCAAAATAAAGCACAATCAGCGTCACCACCCAGCACAGGCCAGAAATGGGAATATTCAAAAAACCATCGGGAACATGCAGCAGTTGAATCCCTGCCAGAAATAATGAATGCATTGCCTGATTCTCCTTAATTTAGGTGCGACGCACTTTCGAAGTGCCTCGCACCTCATTTGATTACGCATCTTCTGCCTGTCTGCATTCAGCACACAAGCCCGTAATTGCCAGATGAGACAAATCTGCCTCAAAACCGTGCTCTTCTAGCAGGTGAGCTGCCAGCGCTTCAAAGTGATGATCCTCCAGCGACGCCACATGGTGGCACTGGCGACAGACCAGATGATGATGTGGCGAATCACCAACAACCTCAAAAACGGTGTGCCCGCCAATGTCGGCTTTGGCCACCAGCTGCATGTCGCAGAAGAAGTCTAAAATGCGGTACACCGTGGCCCGGTTGATGGCGGGCTGCTGTTCGTTGACCGAATCATAAATTTCGCAGGCGGTGGCGTGCCCGCCGTGGGCGCAAACGGTATCTAAAACGATTTGTCGCTGGGGGGTCATGCGGTAGCCGCGTTCTCGAATTTGCCGGACATAATCGATGGTGTTGTGGGACATTGTTTTACCTTAGGGCGCACATCCTTATTGCGAATTTTCGCATTAGCAACTATTGGCGATAATTTTAGCGGCAAATAGCAAGGGGGCAACCATTAGAACGGCCGTTCCACTCAATTCTTCCTACCTGCTCATTTTTCGTTAATGTTTGGGAAGTTGTTATACAAACTTGGCAATAATTTGGATCAATTTGGTTGGCTTAGTACCTAATTTTAGGGCTACGGCCGTTCCCCCACCAACGCCACCCACCAATTCGCCACATTTGCTGCCAAATTGTGGAAAGTTATAATGTCTCTATTTTGGGAACGATAGATGGGTGTCAAAAATTTCTTAGTCGAAGGTGTCTCCGGTACGGGCAAAACCTCGGTGGCTGAAGAATTGCAGCGGCGTGGGTATCACGTCCTCCATGGTGACCGGGAGTTGAAATATCGGGGCGATCCAAAAACAGGAGAACCGATAAATGAGCCTGTCTTTGAGAGCGCGTGGGATAAAGCCGTCTGGCAACAGAAACATCTGCTTTGGGATATAAACAAAGTTAAATCTGTGGTCGCTGATCATAGCAAGGCAATTTCTTTCTTCTGCGGTGGCTCGCGGAATTTTTCAAAATTCATCCATTTATTTGACGCCGTTTTTGTGCTTGAAGTTGCCGCTCTTGACACATTGTATCGGCGGCTTGATGAGCGCGTGGCGCGAGACCCGACTGACTGGGGCGGAAAACCAGAGGAAAAGGCGCTCCTGGCGCGGTTGCACCAAACGAAAGAAGACATTCCCAGCGGCGGCATCGTCATAGATGCCACACAACCACTTGCCAGCGTCGTGGATGAAATTCTTCGCCATGTTTGCCCGTAAGGCATCGTAAGTAAATCACGAAAAGTTGCTTAATATCCTGAGCGTAATCTGTGATTTACTTCAATCTTAAACACTGTTTGAACCAAGGATCTTCGATCAGAGCCAAGTTTTAGGGCTACGGCCGTTTCCCCCACCAACACCCCCCGCAAATTCGCCACATTCTGCCGCCACACGTGCGGCTGATCCACATACAAACTGTTATGCAAGATGGCCTGGATGACGGCCGTTTCCGCCACATCTTCCACCACCGTTTCCGCTGAATCGTGACGAGACAACAAACAGAGAACCACCTTTTGCGGGCGTACGGCCGTTTCCTGCACAAAGTCTGGGTTTACCGCCCGCAAATCCACCCGGTATTTTGTTTCCTGGCGCACAATTTCGCTTTGCAGGAACGGCCGTAACTGCGAAAACTCATTGAGCATGTCGCCGCGCAGCTTGGCCAGCCCCACCGGATAGCCGTGCAAAAAGCCCTCACTGTCCACAAAAACCATGCTGTCCGTGAGCAAACGGAAGCCCGCCAGCGCCAGCCGCAGCGCCGTGGTGCTTTTGCCCGTGTTGTGCGGAGCCAGCAGCAGCAGGGCTACGCCATCCCGCACCAGGCAAGAAGCGTGCAGCATTCCATACCCGTGCGAAATAACCAAATTGAGCAGCAGCGTGTGCAGCAGGCATTGGGCCACCAGGTCGGGTCTGGCGGCCAACTGCGGATCGAGTACGGCCGTACCGCACCGCCTGCCCAAATCCAAATGCGCCATCCCCCAACCGCCCAACTGCATCATCAACCAGTCGCCACTGCCGCTGTAGGTGATCTGCTGCATCAAATTGTCTGGCGCGGGGCCAGGCGGCTGGCTCAGCGGCTGCACCACCAGCTGAAGCTGGCCTAAGGACGGCTTTGTTTGAGTAGTTTGCGTGTAATTTTGTAGGGCGAGGGAAACGGCCGTTAACACCCCCTCCTGATTACTTTGCACCTGCAATGAATGGCCAAACAGCCGCGCCTCACGTTGGAACCTGAGCTTGTTAGCGCCACGCTGCCAAAAATCATCAAGTTTGGTCTCGTCTAACCGGGAAAGCCAATCGGAGTTGGGGATTTTCATGCAAATTGCTCCAGCGTCAGGCACACCGCTTCGCTTATGGATTAAATATGGCTCTTTGGGAATTCGCGGGATAGAGCCTGACGTGATACGTGAAACGTGAGCAGAGAAAATCACGCATCACGTTTCACGGTATCAACCCCGCAAAATCCTGAAGACCCTTAAATATTAGCCACAAAGTACACAGAGGGTTTTGCGTTTAGGTTCAAAGCCTCTGAATTCTCTTTTTCCTCTGTAGCTTTTTCGGAAAGATTCTAAGCCTTGATGAAAATGAATCCAATTATTTCAGCCAAGCGTACAAATTGTCGAAAGGGGCAAAACGGTTATACTATTCACCAATGCTTCTGGCAAGCAAGCCAACATGAACGGACTTCACTGCCACCATGCACCAGCTTAACAAACCAGGAACTGTTTGGAAGGCAACCAGAATCAGGTGATACATTTGGTCAAAGGGAGGCACGTTACCGTCAGGTACAGCCCATTTCTTAACTTCTAGGAGAAACCTATGTACAAAAAACCAGCAATCACCAAGCACGAAGAACTGACCCAGGTTACGTTCAGCAGCCACTAATTAGCACCCCCCAAATATTAAACAGAACAATCTTTTTCAAACCAGTAGGAGAAGGTAAATGTACAAAAAACCAGCAATCACCAAGCACGAAGAGTTGACCCAGGTTACCTTCAGCAGCCACTAATTTTGGTTGGACGCAGAAGAATCTGAGATAAATCCCGCTGTGTCGGTTGGTAATGTGCCTCTCTTTGACCAGAATAAAACCATTGCATGACAACCCAAACAGCGACCACAACCACCCAATACCTGCTAGATAGTTTACGCCCCGAACAACAACCAGAAAATTGGCTACAAAAAGCCCAACAGCTCAACTGGGATGATTTTGTCGTGCGGGCCATTGCCTTTGGCCTGGCACCGCAAGTTTACGCACGGCTGCAAGCGTGGCAGGCGGCCATCCCCGCCAAGGCGCTGGCCAAACTAGCCATTACCCACAAAGCGCAGGCCAAACGAAGCGAAGCCATTTATGGCCAGCTCGCCCAGGTGCTGGCCGCCTGCAACCAGGCCAATTTGCAGCCAATTGCCCTGAAAGGCATCCATTTGGCCGCCTGCTACTATGCCGAACCCGCCCTGCGCCCAATGAACGACATCGATCTGCTGTTTACCCCAGATGAATTGCCCCAGGCAGAAGCTGTGCTGCTGGCGCTTGGCTATGGCGGCAAGCATAAATCTGCTGAATCGGGAGCGCGGGTCACCAAACATACCAGCACCTTTCGCCGTGAAGGAGCCAGCAAGCCAAGCGCCACGCCCAATCCGTATCTCTCAGCCAGCCTGGACCGCACCATTGAGCCGCACAGCTCGCTGGAAGAATCGTGGTTTGGCTTAAAGGTGGACATTACGCCGGGGATTCGAGAAAGGGTGGATACGGCCGTATTGGCCAACCATCCCTGCCAGGTTCTTAACCCAACCGACCTGCTGCACCACATCTGCCTCCACTTTAGCTTCCACCTCATCCAGGGCGCACCTTCCTTCGTGCAGCTCACCGATTTGCTGGTCATTACCCAGAACCCAACCTCCGGGAGGTTCCTGGGATTATCGGGGTCATTTATCAAACCTCCCGGAAGTTTATTTTCGGAGGAGTGGGCATCCTCGGTTCACAAAGTTGATTGGGGCATTTTTTTGCAGCGTGTGGCCGAAGCGAAGAGCGCAGGCTACGTGCTGGCGGCGCTGACGCTGGCCCAAAAATTGGTCGGTGCGCCGCTGCCAGAACACATTTTGCCCAAGCTGGCTGAGCAAACGCCCGCCAGCCTGCGGCAGCACATTGCCCAAATGGATTTGGCCTACGTGCTGCGCCGCACCCAGCAAAGACCGCTGGTCACCCTGGCCGACCGGCTGCGGCGCGGCGTTCAAGATCGTGTGGAAATTGCCCGCTGGGCACCCACTTTTGCCGGAAAATGGCGCGTGTGGCAAACGGCCGTACAGTTCAGCCGCACGGATACAGCCCAAATGTTGAAAAAGAAGGAGACTGGAGATTAGAGATTGGAGATTAAGCGCTGGCAATCTCCAATCTCCAGTCTCCAATCTCCCCAATTTTACGGAGAAGAACCCTTTTGAAACTATCCCGCCTGCTTTCACTCACCCTGGCCGTCGCTGGCGGCGTCGCCTCCAGCCGCGTGCTGCAACGCCGCCAACGGTGGGAAGCACAAAACAACCGCATGGCCATCTGCGTGGATTTTGACGACGCCCAGGCTGCCGCCATCCGCGCCGGGCTAACGCTGGCCGAGCTGGTGCAGATGCTGGCCAGCATCGGAGCCACGCACCTTTCCCTGCCAGAACTCACCCTCAATCGTTTACTAAAAACTGGCCAACTCACCCCCCAAGCGCCAGACAATCCTCGCCAGGACACACCCCGCGTGGGACATTGGAATTATCTGCATGGCCCGCAGTCGCTGGTGGGCCATCTGGCCACCGAGCTGCGGCAGCGGCTGCCTTACACCCGGCCAGAATGTCTGGGTGGGCAAACGCTGGTTTTTGCAGGCGATTTGCCCACGATTGGCGAGATTGGTCTGGGGTACGACATGGCGCTGGCGCAAAAAATCCAGGCCAATGGGCTGGCGCTGTTGCCCCGCCCTGTCAGCTACGCCTGGCCAGAAAAAGCGCTGCTGGAACGAACTTTGGCGCAAACGGCCGTACTCAGCCACACCGTTGCCTTTGCCGGGAACATGATTTTGGGCCACGAAATGCACCTGGACGAAACCGTCGCAGCGATGGAAGCCCACGATTTATCGCTGGTCTATTTTGCCCAATCCCGCCACCAAAAGGGCGACTGGTTTGTGGCCAAGCGGCGCGCCCCGCACGTCATTTTGGCGCACCAGTTCACCCCAGAAGAGATGATTCCGCTCGATTTTCACGCCGCCTGCCACAATTGGGCACACTTTGCCCGGGAGCGCGGCATTCGTCTTTGTTATGTCAATTTCTTCCGCGTGCTGCACGCCACCGCCCCGCTGGAAGGCGTCGATTACGTGCATCACCTGAAGCACGCGCTGGAGGATGCGGGCTTTGTGGTTTCGTCCCAGGTTGATTTGCCCACACCAGTGCCCGCACCAACTGCCCAGGAATTGGCTTTGGCGGGGGTTAGCGTGGCGGGCATCGGGGCAACGGCCGTTTCCAGCCTGCTCAATCTGCCAGAAACCATCGCCCTGCCGCTGACGGTAGCCGCTGCTGGCGGTGCCGCCGCCCTCCCCTTTGTGGAAGAACAGCGCAACCAGGCCGCTATTGCCCGCCTGGCTCACTCACACGACCATGATCATCACCACCATGACCATGATCACGGCCACCATCATCATCACGACCACGACCACGGGCACGATCACGGTGATTTGGCGGCGCTGTACCCGCCCTCCTACGCGCCCAAATTAATTGCCCTGGGCGCAACAGCCCTCGCGCCGATTGCCGTGCAGCGCACCACCCAACTGGATGGCGCGGCGGGCTGGCTGGCGGGGCTGGCCTACCAGGCGACTGCCGCAGCTGCGCTGGCCACCAGCACCAGCGGTCAGGAGTATCAGCTGCGCATCGAGACGTACAAAGGGTTTAATCTGGATTGGCTGGTGCCGTTGGCAACGGCCGTCCTGCAACTCCCCAACAGCAACGGCAAACTGGCAGCCCTGGCCCTGCTCGGCGCAGGTTGGCTGGCAGCCCGCCAACAAAATTCTGGATGTACTCTCAGCCATCGATCCGGGCCACGCGGAGGGGCACACCCACCACATTTCGGCAGCAATGGCCACACTTGGCGACATTCAGATGGCCATCGGGCCCAAGCCAGCGCGTAAATGGGCTGGCTTGGGCCTGCGCTACGGCCGTTTCGCTGGTGCTGGCCAATCGAGGATACAAAAATGCGGCCGTGGGAACGGCCGTTCTCGGCACAGTGGGTCAGGCAATGGGGCTGGCCAGCTTCCGCCACCCCGAACGCGCCCTGAAAGACACTTTGCAGCAGGCCGCCCAGCTTTGCCATTGGTGCAGGGGTGGGATTAGTGGTTTTACTAATTGGTCAAAAGGAGACTGGAGATTAGAGATTGGAGATTGAGCACAAACAATCTCCAATCTCCAATCTCTGATCTCCCATGAATCTCCCAAAATCCGCCAGCGACACCCGCTTTTGCCACATTCCCGCCGGGCCGTTTATTTATGGGCCAGAGGTTTGCTACGAGCGGTTGGACCAGTGCCCGCCATTCAAACCGCAGCAAACGATGGATTTACCCGAATTTTGGCTGGCGGAATTCCCCGTGACCTACCGGCAGTGGCGCGAATTTTTGCAGGGGACGGGACATGTATGGAACGGCCGTTGGTATGCGGTGGTCAGTGGCTGGCGCGGCACATTCCGGCGGGCCTTTGCTCCTGTAGATGATTATCCCGCAGGGCACGACAATTTCCCCATTGTGGATGTGACTCAAGCAGAGGCATATCTTTACTGCGACTGGCTATCCGAAAAGCTGGGCGTAGAAATCACCTTGCCCACGGAGTTTCAGTGGGAAAAGGCAGCGCGGGGGGCGGACGGCCGTTTCTATCCCTGGGGTAATCAAAAACCACGCCCCGAAATTCAGTGGCAGGCCACCTTTCCAGTAAAGCCTGCCAGTTACTTATTCAGTTTGCTCGTCAAGCCTCGCCGGGAATGGGCACGGGCTGGCTGGTATTGGCGCAACGGCTACCCGCTGCCGGTTGGTTCCATTTCGCAAAATGTGTCGCCCTACGGCTGTGTAGACATGAGCGGCAACACTTGGGAATGGACCAGCAGCCTGTACAACCCCACCCTGCCCGATTTTCACGTGGTGAAGGGCGGCTCCTGGGGCTACACAATTCACCACGCCGCCTGCAACGTGCGCAGCGCGTGCAGCGTCACCACCCCCAGCCGCAATTACCATGCCCAGGGAACCGGATTTCGGGTGCTGGCGAATGTACTCCGTTAAGATAGAGTAAGATTGCAGGAGGATTAATTGGAGGAAAAATGAAAAAAATTAATTGGAAGAAGGAACTTAAAGATATTATTGTACCAGACCCCAAAGACATTGTTTCAGGCTTACAAAAATGGGCATATGCATCGTCAATAAAAACAATCAGTATTTCACGTAATAATATGTTTAAGCTCGTAGAGGGTTTCTTAGATCTTCCAAATGGGCCAGGTGCTTGCTTATTTACATCAGACAAACCTATAGAAGACATTGTTCTAAGAATTGAGGTCTTCCTCAGAAACTACAAAGCTGAAATATATAAAACGAAAACCCTAGACAACTGGACAACAGTCAAAGCAACCAAAAAAAAGGCTTTAATAGATATTGGAATTTCCCGTCAAGCACACACGTTTTATATTTACCTTAAGCATAACTCTGATGACGTTACTTATGCGGTTATTTGTTGTCATTTTGACCTTGACAGGGAATACCTTTTCGGAAATCGGTTTCGAAAACATGCAATTCAGCGTATACGGCAAATAGCTAATGTAGTTGATCCCACTATCTCCCTCAAAGAAATTACGAAGGAAAATATTGCCACCTTTCGTGAACAGCTAAGAACTCAAGTATAAAAGCAAGATATTCTTGACCTCAGAAGATTTAAGCACTCACTTTGCAAGTCGTCTTGTGGGAATCCCCGTTTCGAGGGAAAATAAACTTAATGAAAGAAATCCAAAGCTTTGCCCAGACGTTGGTTGATAATGTTGAAAAAGTGATCATTGGCAAACGGCCGAATTTAGAGCTGCTTGTTGTGGCCTTGCTGTGCGAGGGGCATACCTTGCTGGAGGATGTGCCTGGCGTGGGCAAGACGATGCTGGCGCGGGCCTTTGCCGTCAGCCTGGGCATTCAGTTTAAGCGGCTGCAATGCACCCCCGACCTGCTGCCCAACGACGTGACCGGCGTTTCTATTTTTGACCAGCAAAAGCAGGGCTTTACCTTTGTGCCTGGCCCGGTTTTTACCAATATTTTGCTGGCCGACGAGATCAATCGGGCCACGCCGCGCACCCAATCTGCCCTACTGGAGGCGATGGGCGAGCGGCAGGTGACGGTAGACGGGGTGACGCATGAATTGGAACGGCCGTTTTTTGTCATGGCCACCCAAAATCCCGTTGAATACGAAGGCACCTTCCCCCTGCCAGAAGCCCAGCTAGACCGCTTTTTTATGAAGCTGAGCCTGGGCTACCTGGATGAAGCCAACGAAAGCCAGATGCTGCTCAATTTAGGCGGCGTCCATCCCATCGAAAGTTTGGCACAGGTGGTGGATGGCAACGAACTGCCTCGCCTGGCGCGGCGGGTCTGGGAGGTACACGTGGATGAAACCATTCGGGATTACATCATCCGGCTGGTGTTTGCCACCCGGCGGCACAAAGACCTCATTTTGGGAGCCAGCCCACGCGGCAGCCACGCCCTCTACCGGGGCATTCAGGCATATGCCGCCCTGCACGGCCGCGACTACACCCTGCCCGACGACGTGAAAACGCTGGCCCCCGTTATTTTGTCCCACCGCTGCCTCATCCATCCCGAAAGCGCCCTGCGCGGCCACACCCATGTGGGCATCCTGAAAGAAATTATGGATGCCACACCGCTGGATATTGGTGAGTTAGAATAATTTGTGACTGGAGATTGGAGATTGAGCAACTCAAAATCTCCAATCTCCAGTCTCCAATCTCCCACAAAAATGGGTAATTTTTCCGCTTTAATCGTTATCCTCCTCCTGCTGGCCTTCTACTTGCAGGTCGATTTTATTTTTTACGTCATTTACGTCAGCGTGGGGATTTATGCCTGGGGGCGCTGGCTGCTGCCGCGCACGGTGAACCATTTGCACAGCAAGCGGCAGTACGACGCGCATGTTTTTTGGGGCGAAGTGGTTCCCGTTTCCATTCAACTGAGCAATTCGGGGCGGCTGCCCATCCCCTGGATTCAGGCTGAGGAAAGCGTGGCTACCCAGCTAAAGCATGGCCCACCGCTGCATCAGGTGGTTTCGTTGAAACGCCGGGAAACGGCCGAATTCCACTACAAAATCATCGCCCGCCGCCGGGGTTATTACCAGCTTGGCCCGCTGCGGCTCACCACGGGCGATCTGTTTGGCATCAATCCAGAAATGGTTGCCTTCCTCCCCGCCGATTATCTCACCGTCTATCCGCGCCTCACCCCGCTTAGCCAGCTTGGGCTACCCTCCCGCCTGCCGTTTGGCACGGTGGCCAGCCACCAGCGGCTGTTTGAAGACCCGGCACGGCCGTTGGGCATCCGGGACTTTCGCTCTGGGGATACCCTCCGGCAGATAAATTGGAAGGCCAGCGCCCACCGCGCCAGCAGTGGCCACACACGGCAGCTTATGGTGAAGACGTTCCAGCCAGCGATTTCATTAGAAACGGCCGTTTTGCTCAATCTCCACACGGCTGACTATCAATTTGGCAACCGGCAAGATGTGGCGGAATGGGCCATTGAAGTGGCCGCGTCGCTGGCGGCGCATCTGGTAAACCAGCGGCAAAGCGTGGGACTCATCACCAACGGCATTGACCCACTGGCCAACAGCCAGCACGGTTTTGATGAAACCACCGGACGGCTGCTGCGACCCAGCCACAGCGTCATTCAAGCCGAGCCAGCGGCGTTTATTCCACCAGCCATTCCCCCGCGAAACGGCCGTGCCCATCTCATCAAGATTTTAGAACGGCTGGCCCGCATTGAAGCCGAAGAAACAGTGCCATTTACGCAATGGGCGGCCACCGCCTGCCTGCATTTGAACTGGGGCGTTACGATTTTGGCCATCACCGCCAATGGCAACGAAGCGGTTTGCCAACGGCTGCACGGGCTGGTGCGGGCCGGCTTTAACCCCATTCTCCTCACGATGGAGCCAGATAATAATTTTGGGCTGGTGCGGGAACGCGCCCGGCGGCTGGGGTTTGCCGCCTACAACGTGGCCCAGCCCAAAGATTTAGACCATTGGCGACGGCCGTACCGGGCTGGGGTGATGACATGAGTTTGAAATCTGTGGAACAGGAAACGGCCGTTTCCCCGCCAGACCCGTTCACCTCCATTGACGATCCCCGGCTGGCTTTCATCACCAACAAATGGTCGCGCACTGTGGTGCAGCCGCTGCTGATCAGCATCCTCATCACCGCCCTGCTCTCCGCCATTCTGGTGCTTGCCGAAATTATCACCGATGCCGTTTGGCTGCCGTTTAGCCTGTTTCTCTTCCTGGTGACCCTGGAGGGCTGTTACACCACCCTGTGGCTGCAACAGCCAGAACGCCGCCTGCTAAACCACACCGCCTACCGCGCCGCCGAACTGCTGCTGCTGGCCCTGCTGCTGCGCGTTTTTGCCTGGACCGTCACCGGCAGTTGGCCCCATTTGGCCGACATCCCACAGATTTTGCGCCTGCCGCAAACAATTTTTTTAGACGCCCCCTTCATCTTTATTGGCCTTCTGAGCCTGTTTGGCTGGAGCCAGGCCACCCATTTGGGCGTTACGTTTACCAATTTATCCATCGACCAGGCCGAGGTGCATTACTACACGCAACCCCTCAACCAGCGCGTTTCTAGCGACAAACCCGTGCGTACCAATCGCGGCCAAATTGTGCTGACCTATTTTCGCCAATGGGTTGGCGGCGCGATGGTCTTGGCCTTGGTTACGGCCATGAGCAATTTTGACGTGGTAGAGGTTTACCGGGGCAGTTCGCTGGCGCTGGCGCGGCTGGGGCTGCGTTCAGAGCTGCTGGTATTTTTGCTGCTCTATTTTTTGGCGGGTTTTGCCTTGCTTAGCCAGGCGCAGCTAGCTGCGATGAACGCCCGCTGGCTCATCAACGGGGTAAGGCGCACCGGGCGCGTGGAGCAAAGCTGGCATCGCTACACCATTTGGCTGCTGGGTGGCATTGCTCTGGTGGCGGCTTTTTTGCCAATTGGCTCCACCTTCGCCATTGGCAATCTGTTGCAGGCGATTATTTGGGGCATTTCTTCCGCAGCTTCCTTTATCCTGTCGCTGCTGTCCACGCTGCTGGCCCTGTTTTTGTCGCTTTTTTCTGGCGACCCGGTTCCGGAAACGACCGAGCCTTTGGTGCAGCCAACGCTGCCGCCTGTGCCCACGCCCACGCCAACGCCCATTCCTTCGGCGCTGCCCCCAGAAACGATTGACACTGGACTGATTGTTAGTTCGTTGTTTTGGGCGGTGGCTATTGTGATGAGCATTACGGCCGTTTCCTTTTTCTTGCGAGAACGGGGGGTTCGGTTGAATACGGCCGTTCTGCCCACCATCTGGCAAAGGGTGTGGCAGTGGCTGCAAACGGCCTGGCGCGGAGCCAGCCACCAGGTGCGCGACTGGCAGCAAGCGGTTCAGGCCCGCATCCAGCGCAGCACCAACGAGAAAGAAAGTGGCCAACCGCCCTGGCGTTTCATTCGCCTCAATTCACTCTCGCCCCGGGAACAAATCCGCTACTTTTACTTATCCACCGTCAAGCGAGCGGGCGACAAAGGGGTTCCGCGCCAGCGTGCCGAAACGCCGCTGGAGTATGCACAAGACTTGAAACAAAGCTGGCCGGAAGCGGAGGAAGATGTTGATGCCTTGACGGATGCGTTTTTAGAAGCGCGTTACGGCCGTTCCCCCATTGAGAAAGAAGATGTGAACCCCGTTAAAAAAAGGTGGCGTCAGGTCAAATCGAACCTGCGCCGCCAGAGAGACAAATCAAACTGAATTGGCCTCCTTTTTCAGTTCATGATAAAAAAGCACGTTTTGATCTTTTCCCACTACGACTGAAGCAAACTTCCTTCGACGGATAAAATAGGCCAACGTTTGCTTCAGTTTAAGCGTTTCGCGTTTAATCGCTTATCCGTCACTATTTTTTGGGCGAAACGCACCTTTGCGGAGGCGGTTTCCGTAGGTCAATTTTTAAACATTGACCAACACGTAAGGAGTTTTTTTGACGATGCAGCAGTTAGTCGAGTGTGTACCCAATTTTAGCGAAGGTCGGAATGCGGCCGTATACAATGAAATCGCCGACACCATCCAATCCGTGCGCGGCATTAATGTATTGGACGTTAGCGCTGACCCTGACCACAACCGCACCGTCATCACCTTTGTTGGCGAGCCAGCCGATGTGGAAGAAGCTGCCTTTCGGGCCATCAGCAAAGCGTCTGAACTTATCAATTTAGATTATCATGAAGGCGAACACCCGCGCATTGGGGCGACGGATGTGTGTCCTCTCATTCCTATTCGCGGCATCACCATACCGGAATGCGTGGCAATGGCCCAGCGGTTGGGGCAGCGCGTGGGGGATGAGTTGGGCATTGCCGTTTATTTGTACGGTGATGCTGCCAGCAACCCAGAACGGGAGAAGCTGTCAAAGATTCGCAAAGGGGAATACGAGCTTTGGAAGACCGAAATTGGCCATGACCCGGCACGCCAGCCCGATTTTGGACCGGCGGTGGCCAAGCCTTGGGGGGCAACGGTGATTGGGGTACGGCCGTTTCTCATTGCTTATAATCTCTACCTCAACAGCGGCAACGTGACCATTGCAGAAAAAATCGCCAGGAGCATTCGCTTTTCCAATGGCGGGCTGCGCTATGTGCAGGCCAAAGGATTTTTGGTGGAAGGCCAGGCGCAGGTGAGCATGAACCTGACCAATTTTGAGAAAACGGCCGTCTTCCAGGTGCAAGAAATGGTGCGCCGCGAAGCCGAGCATTTTGGACTAACCATTACCAGAGCCGAATTAGTTGGCATGATTCCCCAAAAAGCGCTGATGGACAGCGCCAAATATTATTTGCAGCTAGATGAAATGGCGGACGAACAGATATTGGAATATCGTCTGCGCGAAACCCAGGACGATCCTGACACCACGCCGTATGCGTTCTTAGAAGCGGTTGCCTCGAACCGGCCCACGCCAGGCGGCGGCTCGGTTGCGGCGCTGGCTGGCGCTTTGGCGGCCAGTCTGGCCCACATGGTGGCTGGGCTAACGGTGAATCGCAAAAAATATGCTGACGTGCAAGAAGTGGCAACGGCCGTTTTGGAAGAAGCCGCCACCCTGCGTGAACAACTTACGAGAGCGATAGCAGAAGATTCGGCTGCCTTTGACGCCGTAATGGCCGCTTTCCGCAGCAACGACCTGGCTGGCGCAGAGAAAGAGGCGCTGATTCAGCGAGCCACCATTGGCGCAGCCGAAGTGCCGCTGCACGTGGCCAAGTTGAGCTTCCGGGCGGCCCAACTGGCCGGAGAGCTGGCCAAAGTTGGCAATGTGAATGCCGTCACAGACGCCACGGCTGGGGTTTTATTGGCCCAGGCAGCGGTAGAAACGGCCGTTCTGAATGTAAAAATCAACGCGACAACAGTCACTGACAAGGCGCTGGTGCAAAGCTGGCAAAATGAGATTGCCACGCTGCAACAAGACGTGGCGGCGCTGGTGCAAGCCATCAAAGCAACGGCGGCTGAGCGGGGAGGCTTTGCTTAATGTCGCCTGTGGATGAGATGAAACGGAAGCTATTTTGGTGGGGAACGGCCGTCCTCATCCTGCTGCTTACCGCCTGCCAACCAGCGGTGGCAGAACCAGCCAATTCTCAACTGGCCTCAGTGCAGCAGCCTGCCCCAACGCCCACCTTGCAACCGGCATTGGCCCAGCCTGTTGTGGAATACAGCGAACCGGCTCCGGCGGCGGAAATGCCCTCTTTTTCGTTGTCCCGACCTGAAGAAAATGTGGTTGTGGTGCAAGAAAGTGCGGCAACGGCCGTTGCCAGCCCCACCGCTACCAAAATCGTCCCCACCGCCACGCCGACCCCGCCCAACCTGCGCTTCACCTCGCCCGATGAACATTACTGGTTTTGGCGGCCCATTCATGAAGGGCAAACCAACTGGACAGACAAAGTTTACCCTTATGGCAGTACACGAGGCGGCACGCTGCAACCGCATCACGGCGTAGAATTTTACGTACCAGAAGGCACACAAGTTCTGGCTGTCGCCGATGGCACCGTGGTTTACGCAGGCAGCGACAGCGAACAAATTTTTGGTCCCGACCCTAATTTCTATGGCAATTTAGTCGTCATCGAGCACGATACCCGGCTGGATGGACAACCCGTTTACACCCTTTACGGCCATCTGTCCGAGCCACAGGTTGTGCAAGGTCAGCACGTGCTCATGCAGCAGCAAATTGCTCTGTCTGGAGCCACGGGGGTGGCTGAAGGGCCTCATCTTCATTTTGAAGTGCGCGTGGGGGAAAATAATTACAAAAGCACCCGCAATCCACGCCTCTGGCTTTATCCCTTCCCAGATCGGGGCACGGTGGTAGGTCGCGTGGTTACGTCTTCTGGAGACGTGTGGCATGAGCTGGTCGTTTCGCTATCTTCAACCGATGGGCTAAACCTGGGGCATACCACCACCACCTACGCCGCTGGCGAACTCAACAGCGATCCATTGTGGAGCGAAACGTTTGCCTTCGACGATGTAGGCGGCGGCAGCTACAAAGCGGTTGTGCAAATTGGCGAAAATCGAGTCACACAAGAAATTGTGGTGCAACCTTACCAAACCACCTTTGTGGAACTCGTCATCGATCCCCCACCGCCAACGCCAACCCCCACTCCCGAACCGTAGCCGCAAATTCTTTCCGCGCCAAAAAAGCGTGATTATTTGGCAATGCCCAGCCGTTTGGCAATGATTTTGTCAAAGCGCCGGTCTGGCAGGTAGCGTGGCAGCAGCCAATTGGTCAGCAGCTTGCGGGCCAGCACATAGCGCGTTTTGGGATTTTCCTTGGTCAGCGCGGCGTAAATGGTCTCGCTCACTTTTTCTACAGGAATGCCCGTTTTCCCCTGATTGACAAAGACACGTTTCATGCCATCCATAATGCTTTTATAGGCCGTGTGGCTGTACTGCGAGGTGTCTAGCTCTTGCGCTTTGTCCCAGATGGGCGTTTGCACCGACCCTGGCTCAATCACAATTACGTCTACGCCAAAGATGAGCAGTTCGCGCCGCAGGGCATCGGACAACGCTTCCAGGGCGTGCTTGGAGGCGGCATACGGGCCCATGAACGGGTACACAATTTTGCCGCTCACGGAGCTGATGTTGACGATGCGGCCAGGTGAATGGCTGGCGTTGGGCACGGCTCCTAGCATGGGCAAAAATTTCTGGGTCACATCCAGCAAGCCAAAAAGATTGACTTCAAACTGCTGGCGAAGTTCATCCAGCGGCAGGTGCATAAGCGGGCCAGCCACGGCAATGCCTGCGTTATTGACCAGCCCTGCCAGACCCGCCTGCCCTACTTTTGCCGCGACCTGGGATACGGCCGTTTCCACCGCCGCCCCGTCCGTCACATCAAACAGCAGCGGGGTAAACTGCTCCCCCAACTCCGATTGCACCCGATCTGCGTCCGCCTGCTTGCGCACGCTGCCAAAAACGTGGTACCCGCGCTCAATCAGGTAGCGCGCCGCATCATAGCCAATGCCTGTTGAAGCCCCCGTGATCACAACATTTTTCATAAGGTTTATCCCTATCGTCAAAAAATCAATCAACAGATTTCGCAGATTAACCAGATTTTTTAATTCGTTCAATCTGCGAAATCTTTGACCTCTCGTTTCTCCTCGAAATTATCCTGCCCGTTTGGTTAGCCAATAGCCCAACCCTGTTACAACCACGCCCAGTAAGAGGGCACCCACACTCATAATCACGCCAATGTCAAACCAAAATTGTTCAGGGAAAAGGCGAATGAGCGAGTCGGTATAGAAAAATGTCCAGCTGCCGGGCGGGAAGAGCAGCTCGTGAAACTGTACAAAAAAGATGCTCCAGCCTACGCCGATAAAAAGGGCAATGGCCGCCAAAATGATGACGGTGGCCAGTCCGCCCTGGTAAAGTGCTCGAAGCCCAACCGGACGCAAAGCTGGTTGGAAGAGCAAAAATGCCAGACCAAGAATGATGAGAACGGCCGTAATCCACCAAAGCGTGCGAATCCCATCCGTTAAAATCTTCACATCCAGCATGTGGCCAATTTCCCGCTCGTTGTACAGCGGATCTTCAGAATTGGGAAGGCGCAAATCTTCCAGCAGGTAAATGACGTCCTCCGCTGGCTCTGGCCGCTGCAAGTAGTCCAGCGTGGCGTGGGCGTAAAACAGCCGCTCTTCCGGCGTAAACCCGTACTGGTCCGGGGCAATGCGCTGATATTCAAACGCAGGATAATCCCAGGCAATCACCGCCAAAATCATGCCCAGCCCCAGAAAAAATGGCATAGCAACAATGATAATCCATCTGATTATGTTAAGTATCGTTTTATTCTCCAACTTCTTCTCCCTGTTTTTCAGTAATCAGTAAGCCAGTGGTCAGTAATCAGTATTTCCCCACTGACCTACTGATTACTGATTTACTGAATACTGTTTACTGTCCTAATCCGGGCAGTCCCTCAACGCCTTCACGCAGCAAATGGCCCAGAACCAGGCTGTCGATAATCGTTTCCACGGGCGCGCGCTCGTCAGTGAAAATGACATCGCTGGGATGGTTGGGGACGGCGCTGGTAACGGCCGTTTCCAAAGCCGCCTTCAGCAAAGGGTCCACGGACTCATCCAGTTCGACAAAGTTTTGCGTGAGCCTGTCCAGCGTGGTGGGCTGCACCGTGGCCACCAAAATCGTGTTCAGCGAGCCGGGCACATCGATGGCGTGGACGGACGGATAGATCGTTAGCAACGTCGCCGTCATGGCATCAATTAACCTGCGGTCCCGCGGGGCACGCCCCACGTTCATGGCCACCACCCCGGTTTCTGTGAGATGATCGCGCACTTCCTCAAAAAACTCTTGCGTGGTCAGGTGCCAGGGGATGTAGGGCACTTTGTAGGCGTCGATAGTGATGACGTCGTAACGATGTGTGAGCTGGTTTAGTTCGTAACGGCCGTCTCCCACAATCAAATTTATATTCGGCTCGTCCAGGGCAAAATAATCAATGCCCGCCTGCACAATTTCGCCATCCAGTTCAATGCCGTCGATAGGCAGACCCTGGCCAAACACCCGCGTGTACTGCTTGGGAATGGTGCCTGCCGCCAATCCAATCACCGCCAAACGGTTGATTTCTACCGGTGGCTCATTGAAAAACGGTGCAGCCAGCATGATGCTCCACACCGAAACGCGGGGCACTGCGCCCCCGTCACAATAAAACGAATGGTACGCCTGCCCCTCGTTGAGCAGCAAATAGTTGCACTCCCCCTGCCGCACCACCTGAATGTAGTTGTAAGCTGATTCTGTCTCAAAAATTTGCCCGTCGTACGCTTTGATGCCTCCAGAAGTCCAGGCCAGGGCCACCGGCAGCAGGATGATGGGCAGCAGCAGGGCTGCAATCCGGCTGCGAGACTGCGTTTGCCACAGGCCACCCAGCCCCACCAGCAGCAAAATCCCGCCAAAAATGAGCGCCGTCAGCCGCGAACCGGCCAGGGGAATCACCAGCAATACGGGCAAATAGGTGCCCAACAGGCTGCCCCAGGTGGAGATGGCGTAAATTCGGCCGCTGATCCGCCCCGCCTCGTTCACATCTTGCACCGCCAGCCGGATGGCAAAGGGGGAGATGCAGCCCAGCAGCGTCACGGGCACGGCCAGGGCAAAGATGACCCCCACCAGCGAACTGGCAATGGCCCCCACGTTCACAGCCGCCAGGGCGGATGCGGCCGTTTTCAGCAGCACACTCGTGAGCAGCAAGAAAAATACGCTGCTAAAGCCAGCCCAGGCAACCAGGGCATAGAAGGTTTGGGGATACGGCCGTTTGTCTGCCAGTCGCCCCCCCACAAAATAACCCACCGTCAGGAACAGCAGCACCAGGCCAATCACGTTGGCCCACACAATATTTGAGGTTCCGTAAACGGTTTGCAGCATCCGGCTGGTGGTAAACTCAATGGCCAGCGTGCTCATGCCCGCCACAAAAACCGTCATAAACAAATATCTTCGATTCGTCACATTGAATTTAACGCAGAGACGCGGAGGCGCAGAATGAAAATATCTGCGGTGGTTCCTGTCTTCAGCTTCCTTTTTCTCGAATTGGCTGGATTATAGCGGGATGGTCGGATTGGCGCAGGTTGTATACCTATGCAAAATTAACAAAGTTGCCCTTGTCATTGGGAAGACATGGTGAATTGGGCTTGCATTTCTACGGCCGTTTTCCGCTCCACGTTCTCAAAAATAATGGTCAATGGTTGGTCGTAGACGATAAAACTTTCATCGGCGCGGCCCAAATTGATGCCCGGCTGCTCAGCCAGGTAGGATTGCACCAGGTCTGGCGGCTGCAAATTGGGCCAGCCAAATGTGTCTGGGCGCAGCTGCCAACCAAACAGCGTCGGAAAACGCCCGGCCACAAAAACAGGTTCGTAGCCCAATTCGCCAGAGAAAAGCAGCTCGTGGTACTGGCTGGACAGCGGGTACCGCTCTGGCAAACGGGGCACAGTGCCATAGATTCGATTAGACAAAATGGTCACGTAATCTGCCTCAGCTAGCAGCGCCAAATTTTCGGCCAGCTTCTCTTCACTGTCGGCCAAATCTGCCCCGGACAACCAACTGAGTTCTGCGCTGGGGTACTCAGAACGGCGGCGCACTTCGCCATTGATGAGCATCGTGCTGGGCAAGGAATCGTCCCACTGCTCGCTCAGAACCAATGCGCCAGGTTCGGCCTGGCCAAACAGCCATTTCGAGGCAACAACCCAGGGGTGAGGCTGCCAATAAAATGTGATGAAGCTGGTGGCGTAGAGAAAGGTGGTGAGGAGTACGGCCGTTCCCCCAACCCACTTCAGCCATTTTTGCCGCCAGCTAAACAGCCAGGCCGCCGCCCACAGCATCAAAAAGGGCGTCATTGGCTGCAAATAGCGCATGAACTTTACATAAAAACTGCCGGTGGTGAGGAAAAAGGGAACCACCCAGGCGAGGAGGAGGAGATGGGAGATTGGCAGCCTGCGGTTGCGAGATTGGAGATTAGACAGCTTCAATCTCCAATCTCCAATCTCCAATCTCTTTGTTTCCCGCCAAATGGCCCAGCCAAAGCCGCCAAAGGCCAGCGAGCCCAGCAGCCAGCCCATGCCCCAGCGCAGCTGCATCTCAATGAAATAGAGGTAGGGCAGCGTGCCGCTGTACTGCCGGGTGAAGGGAACATCCCCCGCGCCGCGCACCATGCTGCTTTGGGTGGCAATGTTTGCCACATAGCACGACTTCCAATCGAGGGCTGGGATGGTGATGGGGCCAATTTGTGTTTCCGGGGCCAAGACCTCACAGCTGAGGTCTAGCACAGCAAAAGGATTGGTGAGGAAAAAGGTGAGGGCGACAACAAAAACGGCCGTTCCCAACCATCGCCCCCAATGTTCTCCCAGCCACCACGCCGCCAAGGCCAACGGCACAAACAGCAAAACGGCCGAAAACTTTGAGCCAATCGCCAAACCGATGAAAACAGAAGCCAGCAGCCAATAAACAGTATTCCGTGAACCGTAATTGGTGATCGGCAGATTTGTGGCGCGAATGTTTTGCGCCTCACCCTCTTCCCCTCTTTTCTCTCGGTGCTCTCTGTGGCCAGCTTCCACAGCCAAGACCAGGAAAAGCAAGGCGGCTACGGTAAAAAAGGTCTGGTACGGGTCGGAGATGAAGAAGTGGCTCAGCTGAATGTGCATCACGTTCACGGCCAGGAACGCTGCGGCCAACAGGCCAACCTGAGGAGAAAACAGCCGTTTGCCCAACAAATAGATGAGCCAGACGGTGCCCACATCTACCAACGCAGTCAGGGCACGAGAAACGGCCGTTAAATGCCGAAATTCAATCAGCTCCGCCCCATTCAAAATGTCCCGCGTGAACAGCCAATCGGCTGGAAAAAGGGACAACAAACGCGGCCCCAGCCGTTCCAGCAGGCGCGTGGCCCACACGCCCAGGTACAATGGCACATGCCCATAGGCAAAATCTCGTGGCGCATCCTGCGGCACCTCGATGCCCTCGCTGGCGGCATCTGGCGGCCAATAAAATGGATTGAATGATGACGTTTTGGGGGAGAATGCGGTTTGCCAGGAAGACGGCCGTTCAATGGTGGTGGCCACCCAGGTGATGTACCGCTCATCGGGATGGTAATGGTGGTAATCGTCCCAATCAATGCCCGTGAAGCGAAAAACGGCCGCAGCCAGCAAAATGAGAGCCAACACCAAATGTTCCTGCCACTTCTTCATGCGCAAATTGTATCTTGGCCGCAAACGTTGGGCGAAAAGCAAAAAAAAAGGCTGGAACCAGGTTCCAGCCTTTTGATCCATCATAGTGGATAACAAAGAAATTATTCTTCTTCGTCCTCGTCTGCTTTGCCTTTCTCGATGATTTCCACAGAATCGGCGGTTGCTTCGAACCCTTCCAATTCTTCCTCTGTTTCCTCTTCTTCCAGGCGGGCGTATTCAAACCGGGCAATGGTTGTTTCCGGATCGGTTAAAATAGCCACGCCATCTGGTACGGGCAAATCGCCGACAGAAATCGTTTCATCAGCAGATTGCAGCTGGCTTACATCAACCTCAATCTCCGCAACCAGGTCATCTGGCAACGCTTCAATTTCTACGCTCGTTAGCGACAACACATCCGAACCCAGGCCATCTTCCATCATTTTGGAACGGCCAACCAAAACCAGCGAGGCTTCGGCCGTGATTTTGACCTTCAAGTCAACTTCCTGAAAGTCCACATGGATCAGATCACCCCGCGTTAAATGCTGCTGAATTTCACGAGCCAACACGGTGCGTGTGTCGCCAGCAACAGAAATATCGATCAGGTTTGTGGTGCCTGCTCGCCGCAAGACACGACGCAGCAATTTATTTTCTAGCTGAATAGTAACCGGATCGTTGATGCCATAAATAACTGCTGGAATCATCCCGGTACGACGCAACTGCTTCACTTTTTTACCAACAACCGCGCGTGGTTCGGCGTCGATAGTTAATCTATCATCAGACATGATACTAACCTCAGTTTGTAATTTCCTCAAAACGAGGGAGTTTCTACTCGTGGATAATGTTCAACAAAAAGCCTGCTGGCGGTAAAGCCACAGGCTAGAAGGCAAAGTATATCATTTTCTTTGCAATCGTCAATCAAAAAACGAGCGGCTAATGTAGCAAAATAAAACCACTTTAGAATCTATCCAAAAAAGCCACAGAGGAAAAAGAGAATTCAGAGGCTTTGCACCTAAACTCAAAAACCTCTGTGCACTCTGTGGCTAATATTCGGATAGGTATTTATGGCTTTTGGTTCAAACGATAGACCACGTTCAAAAAAGCCGTCCAGAAAAGGCTCGCGACAAAGAAAATTGCCCAGCCCATTCCGGGTGAATGAAGCCACAACCATTCCACGCCATTCTCATCAAACCGAAAAGCGATTAAAAACAAGGTGGTGGCAACAGCCAGGGCCAGGAATATTTTTTGTTGCCATAGGAGCTGCCTGGTTTTTTCAAAGGTTATCATTTCCTGCTCTTTATTTAGGGGAACAGGGATTTCCTCAGGCCAATGGCTCCGTTTTGATTGCTCCACAAGTTTGGCCAAGGCGGGATCGTCTGCCAAAAATTGCTCAACAACTTTTCGCGTATCCTCACTGGCTTCTTTAGCCAGATAAATTGGCAATAAATCTAAAATAACATCTCGGCTAATTTTCATTTTTCAGACACCTCCCAGGCCAGGCGAACGGCCGTTAATTTCAAACGCGCCCGATGAACTTTTACCTTAGCAGCAGACAATGAGATGCCCAAGACACGGGCAATTTCTGCATAGGGCAATCCATGCTGCACCCGCAGCACCAGGGCCGCCCGGTCACTTTCCGGCATCTTTTGCAACTGCTGCAAAACATCTGTTAGCGCCAGCCGGTTTTCTACCACAGCCTGCGGCCCGCTGTAAGTTTGCTGGGCGGCTTGCGCCAAACTGACCTGGCGTTTTTGCCGGCGATGCTGCTGCAAATATAGGTTACGGGCGATTGTAAAAAGGTAAGCTTTAATCGTCTCAGTTTGTATTTTGCGGCTGTGCGCCCAGGCACGCACAAATGTCTCCGAAGTAATGTCTTCAGCTTCAGCCGGATCACCCGACAGCCACAGGGCAAACCGGTACACATCTGGCGCATAACGTTTGTACAAATCGTGAAAAGCAGCTTGGTTCATAACGGTGACTCTATTAATAATATGCAGCAGCAGGCAAAAAGTTACAAAACGGGCTAAGATTGGGGAAAATGGTAACTGTTTGTTAAAGGAGTCTATGATGCAGCCGGATTTACTGGATATTCTATTATTTTTGTTTGGCGGCTACTATTTGGTTTCTGTTATTTTCAAGCCTGCTATCTTTTGGAAAAGCGGCCGTATTGTGCGCACCAGAGACATCATGGGTGATCAAAAAACCTTGATTATGTACGGTGCGTTGGGCGTGCTAATGATTGGTTTAGGAGTTTGGTTTAGTCTTACCTGATTTTTATTGTTCTGAGGAGTAAAGGAATTTGAGATGAGCAAGTTATGGGGCGGCCGTTTTGCCAAAGGCACCGATGCGTTAGTCCATGAATTTAATGCCAGCCTGCGGTTTGATATTCGGCTGGCAGCGCAAGATATTGCGGGCAGCCAGGCATGGGCCAGGGGTCTGGTTGGCGCGGGCGTGCTAACAGAGGCTGAAGCCAAGACAATTATCGCCGGTTTGGATCAAGTGGGAGATGAGTTGGCCAACGGCCGTTTTCAATTCCAACCTGGCGATGAAGACATACATACGGCCGTTGAGCGCCGCCTGACCGAAATTGTGGGGGCCGTGGGCGGTAAGCTGCACACCGGCCGCAGCCGCAACGACCAGGTTGCCACCGATTTCCGCCTCTGGCTATTGGAGGCCATTGATCAGGCCACCGCCATGCTCGCCGATTTGCAAACGGCGCTGGTGGAGAGCGCCGAAGCCAACCTGAATTTGCCCATGCCCGGTTACACCCATCTGCAACATGCCCAGCCAGTGACCTGGGCGCATTGGGTATTGTCCCACTTTTGGCCGTTGGTGCGCGACCAGGAGCGTTTGGCACAGGTGCGGCAGCGAACGGCCGTACTCCCCTTAGGCTCTGGCGCATTGGCCGGAACCGCCTTCCCCGTAGACCGGCAGGCGCTGGCTGCTGAACTTGGCTTTGCCACCATTAGCCAAAACAGCCTGGATGGCGTCTCTGACCGGGATTTTGCCGCCGACTTTTTGTACACAGCCACCATGATCGGCCTGCATCTCAGCCGCCTGTCGGAGCAGCTTGTGTTGTTTAGCAGCAGCGAGTTTGGCTTTGTGCGGCTGGATGATGGCTACAGCACTGGCTCCAGCCTGATGCCGCAAAAGAAAAATCCAGACACATTGGAACTAACGCGGGGCAAAAGCGGCCGTCTTTTGGGGAATTTAGTGGGGCTGCTTACCACACTCAAGGGGCTGCCCTCCAGCTACGACAAAGATTTGCAAGAAGACAAGGAGCCTGTTTTTGACGCCTTCGACACCCTGAGCCACATCCTGCCCATTATGGCCGGTCTGCTGCGCACGTTGCAGCTGCGCCCAGAGCGCATGGCCGCCCAACTAGAACCCAACCTGCTCGCCACCGATCTGGCCGATTATTTAGTAAAGCAGGGCGTGCCGTTCCGCCAAGCGCATCATTTAGTTGGTGAAGTGGTACAGCTGGCCGAAAACCGGGGCGTGCCGCTGACGGAGCTGACGTTGGCTGATTTACAATCTATCAGTGAGGCGTTTGGTGCGGGGGCAACGGCCGTTTTCAACATCAAAACTTCGCTTAGCAACCGGGCCATAACGGGAGGCACGTCGCCCCAAGCACTGCAAGCGCAGTTGGCCGCAGCGCGACAATATTTAAGCGCCAGCTAGCAAGTTTAGTTAGCTGCGCAGCCGCAAAAGTCAATTAGCAAATACAATTAAGCTGGCTCTTTAGCTCCCCAGCCCATGCAGCAATTGGCAGCTCATGAAGACGGAATATTTTGCAGCACTTCACGAATAGTGTGAATTAATTGGTCACGGCTGATTGGTTTGCCCAGGTAACGGGTTGCGCCCGCAGCCATGCCCAGCTTTACCGCTTCTGAGCCAGTTCTGGCGCTGAGCAAAATAATGGGGAGAAGTGAGGTTTCTGGCTGTTCCCGCAGCTTTTTACAAACTGTAAGGCCGTCCAGGTTAGGCATCATCACATCCAACAATAAGACATCTGGAAGCTCTTCTGCCAGAATCATTAAAGCTTTTAACCCATCTTCGGCTTCAGAAATTTCAAACCCGGCTCGTTCCAGCATTAAACGCAGCAAATTTCGGGTCATTGGTTCATCATCAACAATTAGAACGCGAGGATTCAAGATCATTCTCCTGCTGTGTGGAAATTGTAGGTCGTGGGGAAGACCTTATCAATGTTTCAAAGGCAAGGCAAGGTCGTTTTCCACCCAGTCTCAATCAATAATGATTAGTTTACCTACCACCAGTTACAGCCGACCTTACAAGGTACTATTTCCAAAGAAACTTTAACAATACGCCAACGCCTTTTAAGCAAACCAATCGGGTAAATGTAATCCTTTTTGTAACCCCTTTCCACTATATTTTGACCTTATGACCACAAAGAAGATTTTAATCATTGACGACGAATTCCCCATGCGCTACCTGATTGAGCACCAGCTTAAGCGAGAAGGCTACCAGGTGGCGTTAGCTAAAGACGGGCAAGATGGCTTGACGGCCGTTTCTCAGCACAAACCAGACCTTGTGGTATTGGATGTGATGATGCCTGGCATGGATGGCTTTGAAGTGTGCCAGCAAATCAAAACAGCTCCAGAAACGGCCGGCTTGCCCGTTATCTTTTTAACCGCCAGCGACGCCAAAGATTACAAAACGCGTGCCTTTGCGGCCGGTGCCGATGATTATCTCACCAAGCCATTTTTAGCAGACGAGCTGTTGGCCCACATTACGGCCGTTTTGAAACGCACCGAACAGGCTAAAACCGGCGTGCTCAAAGAATCCTCTGGCCGAGCTATTTCATTGTTCAGCCCCAAAGGAGGCGTGGGCACCACGACGCTGGCCATTCAGCTAAGTGAAGCCATCATCATGCACGAAAACAAACCCGTCGTGCTGCTAGACCTTGACCTGCCGCTGGGCGGCGTTGGCCCTATGCTGAACCTGTCTGCCCAACGCCACATTTTAGATTTGCTTAAAGCGCCTGCGGAAGAAATTACCCCCGCTTTTATTCGGCAGTTTGCTCAGCGACACCGAGCTGATTTACTGGTAATTCCTGCGCCTGGCACTTTTGTGGGCACGGGCACCCGACAAATTATGCACAACGTTGAGGTGATTTTGGGGCAGCTAAAGGCGGCTGGATTTCAGGTGGTGTTAGATTTAGGCTCCCATCTCAACGAATTGACGCGCACCGCTATGCGACAATCAGAAATTTTATTTGTGGTTACGTCTGGGCAGCCTGTGGCCAACAAACTGTGTGAAGCGTTTATGCAAGACGCGGCGGCATTGGGTTTAGAACCGCGCCGCTTGCTGCCTGTGGTGAATGAAACACACGGCCGTATCGATAATCTCACCCTAACCCGCCTGCCCGTGGCCCGCATCCCCCACACCAGTGAACGCTCGCGCACCCGCCTGTGGCTCAAGGAGCAAGGCATCCGTAAACTGGCCGCCATTGCCCGCTAAGAATAAAGCGGGCAGGCTGTGCAGCTAAGCCCACCTTCAATCAAGCGAAATCGTTACGATCACTTTTTCGTCGGGCAGCGCTGGCAAGTCAAACGGCTCGCTAATTTCAGTTAGATTATTTTCACCCAGCACCACCCAGCGGAATGGCCCAGCGCCTAAATGCGCTTCCCCAACCCACCATGTTTTGCTACGGCCGTCATCCAGGCTGCCTTGCCAACCATCGACATCATGCCAATCTCCCTCGGCGTCTTGCCACTGCACCAACGTCCACACATCCGCAGCCGCACCTTCAACCTGCAACTCAATTTGGCCGCCTTTGTCTGGCCGAGGCGTGGGGGCGACGGTTGGGCGTGGCGGCAAGGCAGTGACAACAGATGCAGCCCGCATTAAGGCAAATTGGGCCAGCACCACCCCAACCAATACAATCAAATAAAAATGGATTCGCTTTAGTTTCATTTTGAAATCCTGTAGAGTTTTCCCCGGAAACTTCAGTTCAAAAAGCGTATGCCCGCCAAAGTTTCCGGGGAGTGGGAACAAACAAACTTATGGCGCTGTCTGCGGCCCAAAAATATTGTTGTAGGCTCCGCCCGTCAATTCATGCAGTTCGGGCACAGCCCCTGCGCTAACGCCCGGATTGATGGAATCAACCTGAACGTACAGCTTGCTGTTTGCCGGGAGTGGCCAGGAAACTTTGCTAGAGTTGGCAACAAAGTAAGGGCCTGTGGTTGATAGGGTGAGCGTTTCGCCGGGTTCAAGCGGCAGGGCGTCGGCCAACACGCCCCAGGCTAAACCGTAGGTGCCTAACATTTCCCAGGTTTGGTTTACGGCCGTTGGCGGCGTTTGCGGATTTATGTAAACATCCACCCAAAATTCATTAATCACCGCTGTGCTGCCCACGTTTTTGATGACAACCTGCACCACACCAGACGCGCCATTTGGCGTGACCGTTAGCGATTGCACCACCAGGTCTGGGGCCTGGGTTACGTTGTTGGCCATGAGTGGCACAAAGACAAAGGCTGGCCGGAACAGGGCAAATGTTCCCCCATGATTTACCGTAACCACCAGGCGATCCTGATCGGTGTCTCGCTCAACCACCTGCACGCCACTTTGCGACCAGCCAGTGCCGGTCCAAAAATAAAGCGCCAGGCTGTTCTCGCTGGGGCCAATGCTGCTTACGGCCGTTTCTGCATAATCAACCATGAGCGTTACAGGTTCGGTAAACTGATAGCTGTCGGCCAGAGCCTGGCCAGCCAGGTAAGGAACCAGGGAAAAGGTGAGACCGGCTGGAATAAAGCCGTCCGGGGCCGTTGCTGGCGGCAGGGTGACTTCAACTGCCCCGCCAGCTCCGGTCTGGTTGAAAACCAGGGCAAAATTTCCGCCATTGGCCACGTTGCCAGGAATGCTGGTTTCTACCATGAAGTTGTTCTCGTCGCCCAGATCAGACACCGTGAAACTATCGCCGCCAATGCCGCCATCCATGCCTTCCACAACGTTCAGGCGAACAACGGCCGTATCGGCCAAAGCCGCATCTTCCACCGTGTAGCTAAACGATTCCACACCCACAAAGCTGCTGGCAGGCTCATAGCTTTGTAAAGCCCCGTTGCTGCCAACCAGCGCGGTGCCGCCCTGGTCCAGACTGCCCATGCCGGTCATGGTCAGCGAGTCTCCTTCTACATCCGTGTCGTTGTCCAGCACGTTGAGCGAGCCAGTGGAGCCAGACGCCAAAACAGTCGTGCTCCCAGACGGCTGCCGCAGGACAACGGCCGCATCATCCACACCCACCGGCGCATCATTCACCGGTTCAATGGTCAGATTCACCGTAATGACATCGGTGAGTGCGCCATCGGAAACCTGCACCTGGAACTGGTCATTGCCAAAATAGTTGGCCGTTGGCTGATAGGTGATGCTACTGCTGCCGGACGGGCCGTAAGCCGCAGAAGCCGTGCCGTTTGCCGCCTGCTGGCTAATCGTCCAAACCAGGGGGCTGTTTTCAGCATCGCTGGCGTTGAGGGTGAGGTTAAAGGCCGTTGGGGCGTTGTCTTCGCTGATGGTCAGGCTGATGGCCGCCCCTTCGCTGATGATGGGCGCGTCATTTTCGGCGGTGACGGTGATGGTGATGGCGGCGGTATCGCTGGTTTCGCCATCGTTGACGGTGTAGGCGAAGGCATCCTGCCCGCTAAACTCCAGCGTGGGGGTGTACACAATTTGCTGCGTGCCGCTGAGTACGGCCGTTCCGTTTCCTGGCGCGGTAAAGGATTCAATCGTTAACACATCCCCATCAATATCGTTGAGCGTCGGATTGAAAACCACAGTTTCATCTTCGCCAATGGTGAGCACATCGTCCACGGCAATGGGGCCAATGTTTGGCACGGTGATGCTGGCAGACGCGGTGTTATTGGCCAGATTGCTTTCGTTGGCAATGGTGGCAACGGTGGCCGTATTGGGAATGAGGCCATGCGGCAGCACGTCTGACAAAACGCCGCTGATGGTGATGGCGCCGCTGGCACCGGGCGCTAAATTATGCACCTGCCAGACGTAAGGATCGCTGCTGGTTTGGGTTATGGCCAGGCTGCTGCTAATGGTGATTGGAGCCACAACCTGCACCGGCAGCGGATCGGTGATAGTGAGCCGGGGCAGCATGGCGCTGCCCACGTTGGTGAAGGTGAGAGCGTACTCAATGGGCTGGTTGGGGCCTGGAGTGGAAACGGCCGTTTTGCCCAAACCGACATCGGCTACAAAAGTGGTTTCATCAAAGCCCAGGTCAATGCCGCTGCCGCCAGGCCGGGCATCGGACTCAAAATCAGTCGCCAGACCGAGGTCTGCTCCTGTGTTCAACGCTTCGCTGTTTGCCGAGAGGTGGTAATTGTTGTTGGCGGCGTCCACAAAGGCGGGATCGCCCACATAGCTGTGCCCTTCCTGGGTAACAGTGCCAGAAACGGCAGTTGTGGCATAAAACAAGTTGTAATCTTCCGTTACTGTCCCGGCCATCACGTCTAGCCCGGTGACGTACTGGCCCACGATGGAATTTTGCAAAGACAGGCTGCCAGCCGAGTTGATGGCCAGCGCCGGGTCTTGTGGATCATCCGGCCCAACAATGGTGTTGTGCAGCATCTCCACCGCGCCGCTGTGCTCGAAGGTAACTGCGCCACCGGCATTGCGGGCAAAGAGGCTGTTGGCGATACGGCCGTCTTGCCCCATATGCACCACCGCTCCGCCGGGAATTGCTGCCTGATTACCCACCCATTGCGTGCCGGTCAACCAGAGGGAGCCATGCACTTGCAATGCGGCGCTGCGCCCGTTGCCAGCCGCGTTGTCGCTAAATGTGGTGCTGGTTATCGTGGCATCCTGGCTGGCCCAAATTGCCCCAATGTTTTGTGCGGCCGTATTGCTCACAAAGCTAGAGGCCGAAACCTGTAAATCATAGCGCACATAAATTGCCCCCGCGTCGAGGTTGAGGGCGCTGTTCTGTTCAAAGGTTGCGTTTGCAACGGAGGCGGCATTCCAGGCCCAAATGCCCCCGGCATAAAGCTGGGCTGTATTGCTGATAAAATCTGTGCCATCCACAGAAATTGCGCCGTTGGCATAAACAGCTCCGCCAAAGCTGCCCGATCGGTTGTTGAGGAAACGGCCGTTCACAATGGTCGTTTGGGAACCAACTGCGCTAACGCCGCCGCCCTCTCCATTGGCAGTGTTGCTCAAAACCTGGCTATTTTCTAGCCTCAAATCGCCATCCACGTCGATGGCCCCGCCGTCGGCGCTGGCCACGTTATTTTGCAGGACGGCATCCACAATGGTTAGCTCGCCGCTGCTGCGCACCGCGCCGCCATCCTGGGCGGCCAGGCCATTTTGCAGGGTTAAGCCTGTTAGGGTTACCGGCACTGTGGTCACAACGTCAAAAATGCGACCTGCCTGGTTGCCATCAATAGTCAGGCTGCCAGCGCCAGGGCCAGCGATGGTCAGCGGGTCGGTTTGAATATTAATTTTGCCCATTGTCAGGGTGATGATGGCGGGCGTGGCCAGGCTAAATTGAATGAGATCATGATCGCTGCCGGGCGTGCAGGCATCTACGGCCGTATCCAAATTAGCCGCCGCAACCGCTTCTCGCAGTGAACAGTCACCATCGTTGTTGTATTCATCAGCCGTGGTGTTCACCGTGATAGTGGCGGCATACACGGGGGGAAGGGCCATTAAATTCCATAACAGAACCCCAGTCAGGCTCAGACCAAAGCTAAGTGCCAGAAAAATGCCAATGGGTTTCTTAAGTGGTTTCATGCCACAAATCCTTCATTTTGCAGGCGTGGCCAAGTTCACCACGCCTGCGTTCTCAGTAAACAATTACGGTACTAAAAACATTGGCACAAACAGTTCGTTCATATCTGTGCCAAACATGGCAAAGTCTGAAAGATGCTCAATGCTGACAACCAGGCGATTGTTTGCCGTGTCACGTTCCACCAGCGTTATGCCATCAGGCAGCCATTCGCTACCGGCCCAGGTGTACAGCATCAGCTCGCTGTCACCCCGGCCAATTTGGGCCACATCGGCATCGCTGTATTCAATTGTCAGGACGATGGGTTTGTTGAGCACAAACGGTGACGCAGCCAAAACGCCATTGACGTAAGGTTCCAGGGCAAAGGCGATGCTGGCAAACTTTGTGCCCTGCGGCGGCTCACCGGTAAAGGCAATTTCGCGCAGCACAAAGGTCACCTGGTCGTCACCGGAAACCACATCGGCTGGAATGGTCAGCGTGACATCGATTGCATGATTATCACCCAGTCCAGACGCTGTAACCGTGTCGCCGCCCGTGCCGCTTGCCTCGCCCGCCACCATCATGACATGGAGAACGGCCGTATCCGTCAGCAAACCATCGGAAACGGTGTAGGTAACCGTTTCTGTCTCGTTTAGCGATAGATTTGGCGTGTAGAGTACGTTGTTGCCACTCAGCACGGCGCTACTGCCACCGCTGGGCGTGCCCACACCGTCGAGCTGAAGCGTCTGCCCGTCCACCTCTTCATCATTGCCTAAAACGTTAATGCTGATGGGTGTGCCCACATCATTTGGCACAATGACCAGATAATCGTCTGCGGCGCGTGGCGCGTCATCGGTGGGCGTAACGGTTACCTGAACGGTAACTTCGTCGGTGTATTCACCATCGCTCAGGCGCACCCGGAAGCTGTCGATACCGCCAAAGTCTAGCTCTGGCGTGTAGGCAATGTCGGCGTTCAGGTTGCCCGTGCCGTAGGTGTTGCTAATTACGGCCGTTCCCATACCTTCATCCACCGACCAGGTCAGCGTATCGTCATCGACATTGATCCCGCTAAAGCTAAAGGCCAGCGTGCCGCCATCCTCGTCCATCGTCGCCAGGATGGTGTCCGCGCTGTCGATGACTGGCGGATCATTAACCGGCAGCACCGTCACCGTTACCGTTGCCGAGTCGGTGAACTGGCCATCGCTGGCGGTGTAGGTGAACACCTCCATGCCGTTAAAGTTCAGCGTGGGTGTGTAGATAATCCACGTGCCATCACTAATGACGGCCGTACCGTTGGCCGGGTCTTGAACCGCATCCAGGAAGATGGTGTCGCTGTCGATGTCGATGTCATCCAGCAGCGGCTCAAAGCTAATCGGCGTGTCTTCTGGGGTAAAGAAGCTGTTGGGGCCAGATTCGGGTGCCGCGAAGACTTCCAGGGCATAAAACTCAGTTTGCGTCTGGTTGCCTAGCGTATCAAAGGCCCGAACTTGCAGTTTGTAATTGCCCAACGCTTCTAAGGAAGGTACAAACGCCCAGGTGTCGGTATCTTGATCGAGAACGGCCGTATCCACGTAGCTCTCACCACTGGGCAGCTCTACCCAAACAGCGACAGTGTCCACTTCCGTACCGTCTGTCACGCTGCCCGCCAAAACCGGATCGCCAATCTGAGCGCCAGGGTAATAGTGCTGCATGGCAACTTCTGTCAAAACCTCGGTAACGGTAAGGACAGGAGTAACATTGTCTACCCACACCAGTTGCTCCGGCGACAGGCTGCCGTCGTTGCCCACCAGGTCAATCGTTTGCACCCGCAGCGTGTGCGAGGCACCATCTTCCGTTGGCATGTTCCAGGTCCAGAGGAAAGGTTGCTCTCCGCTGGTTTCATCCGGGGTAAACAGGATGGCTTCACGCCACGGTTCATCATCTACCTGCACCATGACTTCAGCAGCCTCACTGCTGTTGGGCACGTCAAGAATCGTACCCATGATTTCATTGATGCTGCCGCTGAGTTCCGTTGGCGAATCGAAGGAAACCGACGGGCCAATCAGGTCTACGGTAAAGGTGACCAGCTGTGGCTCACTGATTTGGCCGTGTTGGTCGGCGGCACGAACTTCAAACTGCCAGGTGTCGCCATGTTGGGCGAAGGGCGAGACAGTCAGGTCAACAGTCCATAGCTCAGTCCCTTCAGCCCGCTGCCAACTGCCAAATTGCGGCCGAACTTCTACATAATCAACACCAATGCCGTCGCCATCACTGGCAACACCCTGGAAGCTGTTTGAGCCTAATCCCACAAACGGAGGCGCAATGACATCCACTTCTGGCGGCTGCCCATCAACCTGATGAATAACCGTCCCTTCGGTAGCCATTTCTGGCGGGATATTGCTGTCCGTTAGGGAAGCAACCACCGTAACAGATTCCATTCCGCTCAGGTCGGCGGCGAGATGGGTTGTTAAGGTGATGGTGTTCAGGCCGGGAGCCAATGGATCAAGCGTACAATCCCAGGGATTGGTGGTGCTGCATGTGGCACCCACAATGCTGTCATGAATCAGGGCTGAGTCTGGCGCTGCTGTCAGCACAAGCTGCTGCCCAGAAATTGCCTCTGCTTCCAGATTATTAATCTTGATGACATATTGCAGCGTGCCGCCTGGCCCCCAGGGTGCTTGCGACGCCTGAGGACTTTCTGCACTTAGCGCCAAACCGATGGCTAGCGGCTGGTTGTCAGCCGCATTGACTACGGCCGTAATATCATCCCACTGGTAGGAACCCCAGCCACCGTCTGCGGCGGGAGCATCCAAACCGGTTGGCGGGGTGATGCTTGTGGCCGGAACCAGCGGGTTGGTTGCGGGGAAGATGGCCCACACGTTCGCATCATCGCCCAGGCCAAAGGCAAGGGTTTCAACGTCGCTGGTGCCAAAGAGCGGCAATTTTATTTCAGTATCGCCGGTGCTGCCCTGCGCAAACTCCCATTCTTCTGCCGAAATCTGCCAGCCGCCACTGTATTCGTACAGCGTGCCGGAGAGCGGATCGGTAATTTGAATGGCGTAATCGGCGTCAAAAGGCAGGACGGCATCTGGAGCGGAGGCCAACGGCCGTATCATTTCTGTACCGCCGCCGCTGCCGCTGTTCATATAAATCCACAGCTCGCCATCGAGGCTCCAGAAGCCACCGCGCCATGCCAGGTAGGTATTGTTGGCGTCCCAGGTTGTGAGGAAGGATTGCTGCCCGGCGGGACTGTAGGTCACTTCGCTGCCATAGGTTCGCTCGTCGTCATCCAGATATTCGCTATCCAGCCGCCATTCGTTGTTGGCTACGTCCACGAAGCCATCAATGACAATCGACTGTAGCCGCGAGGCAAAGGACAGCCCTTCGTTGAGACCAACGTGCCAGGGGCCAAAGTGATACATGTTGGCGTTTCCGGCCTCGTCCATGGCGGACAGGTGGGCATACCAATCGCCGTTGCTGTTCAGGCTGTGAACGGCCGTTAACCCAGAAACCACATTTGCCGGGCCAGGAATCGTATCCGTGATTTGGTCCACAACCAGGAAGGTTGTCACAACGCCACTGGCGTCAATTGGCGGCTGCCAGTTGATTTCCAGGTCGGTGATAACATCAAAATGGCTTTCTTCTGGGGCGCTAAACGTGACGGGAATCAGGCCAGTTGGCGCAACTTCATCAATAGAGAACTGGAATGCGGTCACGGTGGCAAACCCAGATTTGTCTGTTGCCCGCACCTGTGCTGGGAAGCTAACCATGGGCAATTCTTCTGGCCCTTCCCAGGTAAGCGACCAGTCATCGCCAGAAACTGTGGTGGGTCGCCAGGTAGCGCCGCCATCCAGGCTCAGCTCGACAGAGGCAATGCCGCTGCCCAGGTCGCTTGCCGTGCCGGAGAAGACAACCGTGTGGGTCACCCAGCTATTGGGCAAAGGCAGGGAGACGGTCACTGTTGGCGGCGTGGTGTCTTCGGGAGAAACGGCCGTAAGCGTAAAGTTCATATTGCTGTTGACCGTGCTGTTGCCCGCCTTATCTTCAGCGCCAGCAACCACATTGGTGTACGTCCCCAATGTTGGGCTAATCCAGGCCCGGAAGACACGCGGTTCACCGGCACTCTCATCCCACGGTTCTGCCGCCCAAGTTGCTGGATACCGCTGGCCATCTACCTCAAAGTAGACATCGTTTTCATCGACGCTGAATTCCCCGGCGGCGTAATCAGTCACCTGCGCCCGCAGTTCCAGGGGAGCCGCCAACGAGGCACCGTCCGTTGGCGCTAACCAGTCAACCGTTGGCGGTGTGCTGTCTACCACAAAGGAACCATCGTACCACTCCAGCTCCTCTTCTTCACTGTTGCCCACCATGTCTGTGGCGCGTGTGTAGAAGCGATACAATCCTTCATCGATGGGTGTGTAGTCCAAAGACCAGTAGGAGAACGTTTCGCCAGGTGAATCTAGCGTAACGGTTAACCAGGCAGTTGGCAGCGTGGTGGTTACCAAACTGGTTGGGTCTGCCACCGAGGCCACGCCATATTCCACAGAGGCAACACCAGAGTTACCCATCACGGTGGAGAGGTCTTCTTGCCCCAGCAGGAGCGTAACAGGGGCGGCCAGCAGTTCGCTGTAGCCCAGGTCGGCAACGGTACCGCCGCCCTGCGGCACGGTCGCCTGCGGGGAGGCCGCATCCAGGGCCGGTGAATTTTCACTGAGGCGATAAGGTGTACCGCCACCAGCAAAGAGCGGATCGACATCTAGAATGTCGTTTTCGCCCACTTCCACACCACTCAGGTTCAAGGTGTTGTAGAGCAGGTTATAGTCTGTAAAAATCTGGCCGTTGTTGCTGGCCATCAGGCCAGTTGTGGAGCCAGAGACGATGTTGTGCATCATGGCCACCCAACTGCCCGGCTCGTCGGCCAAAACGCCGGTCTGGTTACTGACCAGGGTATTGTATTGAAGTTGGCCAGTGGCACGGCCGTTTACGGTGAGCCCTACCACATTGTTGCGAATAATATTTCGCTGCACGTCAATCAGGTTCGAGGCACCGCCCACCAGAATACCGAGATCGGCATTCATGACTGTAAAGTGGCGCAGTCCGGCCTCGCTGACACCGTTGAAGGTAACGGCCGTACCGCTGCCACCAGCATCGATAATCGTTTCTTCCGGGCCACTGCCAAACAACAGCACATGGCTGGGAATCGTCACCTGCTCATTGTAGGTACCTGGGGCCACCCCTACCACAAGCTGCGGAACGGCCGCATAGTTGGGGTTCAGATTGGACAACGCATTTTCAGCCGCGTCCAAAGCATCCTGAATGTTATCAAACGCATCTACCTGCCAGGTCAGGCCGTCATTTATACAAATGTCGCAGTAGCTGTCATCCACATAGAAACTCACCCGCCCTTGCTCAATGTAGCCAATATCGGCCCGGCTGCCTGCACCAGGAGGCGATGGATCTGTGGGGTTACCGGCATCGATAACCGGCGAAAAGTTGAGCGTGCGATAATCATGATCCATCGGGTCTACAAAGTTTGGATCAAGGAACAGTTCGGCCGCCCCAGCATCGGCATCTGCGCCAAAGTCGCTGGCATTTGCCCAGTACAGGTTATAGGTATGCAGCTGAACGGCCGCACACGCCTCATGGCTCAAGCCAACACCAGATTGATAAGCAAAGATCGAATTGCGCACATCAATTGAGGCACAATTTGTGGCCACAAGACCATTCACATTGTTGGCCACAGTCACATGCGCCACTTCAACATCGCTATCTGAACCATCCAGGGTAATACCCGTTTCGGTATCAAAAATGCGCGCACGCTGCAAAGTAAGATTGGCAGCATTGCCCGTGGCGGCAAAACCATCCACCCCACTATTCTCGCCATCCAGCGTGAACCGGGAGAAAGAAGCGCCGTTGCTGCCCATTGCTCGTACCAGGGCATCTGCGGTGCTTCCATTCAGCGGCTTAATCACCGTCCAGTCTGGATTCGTGCCAATCACCTCCACACCATTGACAAGGTAAATGTCTTCCTCGTAAATGCCCGGTTCAACAATTACCCGGTTGGCACCCGTGTTGATCATTGCCTGAATACCAGTGGCCGTTGTAGCCGTAACCGGTTCGGTGTAAATGTGGTACCCAATGGTGTAAGTTGCGCCCGTTTCACTCAGGCGGTAGATATCGCGATCGGCATCCAGGAACGGATCATCCGTTGTGGTGGGCAAGCTGCCCAGGTTTGTTGGCGTCCAGCCTGTACCGCCAAAGAAGCGGCTGTTTTCATCCACCCGGAAGTTGAAATCTTCCGGCAGCGGATCGCTCAGGTTAAGCCAGTTGGTGCCGTTTTGGGCGTAAATGATGCTGTCAGTGAAGTCTATCTTGTTGGGCATCGGCAATGGGTACATCCAGAAAGCGGTACTCGTATCACCAATGTAGTTGCCTTGGGCCGTATACAGCTTGTTTTCGTCTTCGCCTTCAACAAAGACCAGACCTGCGCCTGGACGAATGCCCGCTGGCGTGTTGCGGTCAACCGGTAACGTTACCCAACTGCTGCCCCAAGCGGGATTGTAGCGCAGCATCATGGTGCCATTGCCGCCCGGCAGCACGTAGTAGGTGCCAAAGTGGCTGTCGTAGGCCATCGTGACGCCGTCATCGATGGATGCACCGCTGATGGTAGGGCCAACCGCTTCCCACGAATAACCAGTAAAACGATAGAGGGAGCTAGGCCCATCTGTCACCGCATACACATAACCGTCTTCACCTTTGGTCATGGCGCTGGCATTAACTGGATCATTCATGCCGGTAACCCGGCTCCACAAACCAGTTGCAATGTCATATTTGAAGGAATCAGTACGGCCGCCGCCCACCAACAAGACCAGATTGCCAAAATCATCACCGGCATAGCTGGCTCCATCACCCAAAGACATGGGCGCACCGATAAAGTTGTTATTGATCCAGGCATTTGTGGTTGGACTATATACCTCATGAGAGAATTCAATTAGCGTTATATGCTGCGTTGTCAGGGTGCTGTCATCGGGCAATACCATCCACTCATAATCACCGCTCACAAATATACCTGACGGTGAATCAATGACTTGTTCAATGCCTTCATTATTAGCCGCATTCCCTACAAGGCCCGCTCGTTCCCAGGCAGTGCCATTCCAATGCATGAACTGCTCTTTGACTGTGTCGCCACCATCAACTGGGAACGAATACCATGATCCAGTCACATACAATTCACCACCGGCTGTTTCGGCAATGCTATATGCCTCAGCGCCTCCCGTCCAGTAATCGGTTCCCTCACCGTACGCGGGGGTTATTTCAGGGAAAACAGTCCAGGATGAATTTCGCCAAACAGCCAGACCGGCAGGCACCGCCTGGTCAATATCACCACCATATGTCAGTGTGCTTGTGAATGAACCCGCAACATAAATTGACCCATCTTCACCAATTTCAATGTCGTTAACAGGGCCAGAAACTCCAGGCAGCATCCCACTGGCGATGTTTTGATAATACTCATTTGAGAATTCACCCCCAATAATCGGGGTTGTTCCGTCCAGGGCGATTGTAGAAACAGTATCGCCGCTTTCAAAACTGTTGTAACAAGACCAGGATACAGAGGAAAATGTGGCATAGTTGAAACAAGGGTCCCCAAGTCCTGAATTGAAACTAAAACTGCCTACAACATGGACAACGCCATTTGTATCAACTTCCATGTCACGAAGGCTTAAACCACTCCCTGGCAGCGGATCTTCTGTAACCGTTGTCCAGCTGCTGCCATCCCATTTATAAAGGCTGTCGCCACTATAATCCAAACAATAAAGGTCACTGTTTACAGGATGTGTGGCAATCAGCCGACATTGAGAAGGTGAACCAGGCACCGTCTCCCAGGCATTGCCATTCCACCACATTGGCTCACCAGAGACAGCTCCTGTCTTATAGGTGTTACCGTCGGCAGCAGCGGCGAATTGCGCCCGCCAGCTATAGGTGTTTGAAGCATCTTTCCAATGCGGCGCACCCAGCAGGTAAACCTGATCGTCACTGCCAGCGGCAATAACGCTATTGGCTTCATAGGCATTTTGGGGTCCCCAGGGGTCGGACCAATATTCGCCATTGATAAAGAAACGGCCCATTTCATTAGATCCGCCTCCACGATTGACAAAAATCATATTGTTTACGCGTACAGCACCCCCACCGTCAGTAATCGGCCAAGGTGTGGTGGCCCCGTCCACGTTGGACCACTCGACAACGATATTCGAGTCGGCTGGGCCGTAGGTTCCGACATGGTTGCTACTGCGGGAGAGAGTGCTGTTGCGCACCGAGGCGGTGCTGTTGCGGCTCATATAGATATCATAGGAGCCAGTATCGTAAATTAAAAGGTGATTCAAAATTACTCGTCTGAATTCTTCTTCATGACCATTGACCCCAGCATTGTCTAGCTGAACACCGTAGCTGGCATTGCGAATCGTCATATTCTCAAGCTTGACGGCATCAACATTGCTAACCAAGATGGCATAGCTACTGCCACCACCATCAATGATCACGGCATCTGTATCGGTTCCACGAATTTGCAGATAATCATGAAATGTTTGATTGCCGTCGATGCTAAACGGCGCGTAAACACCGGGTTGCACGATAATGAGGTCATAACCGCCAAGTGAGTCAACGGCCGCTTGGATTGTGCTGTAACAAGGGAACATACCATGACAATCGCCATTTCCGCTCACATAAGCATTCCCGGACACAGATGGCCAGGTGTTTGACCCAGTAAAGGTATCCAGAGTTTGCTCTGGCAGTTGCGGTACCCAGGTAGGCGGCAAATCGGCGATGCTGTTGCCAGCTGTGGTTGCCGCAGCCTGGCTGCCAGCAGCCGCAGGAACTAACAGCAAGTCAGACGAGCCGTCGCTGTTCAGGTCGGCACCGGCTGCGTAGGGGGCTGACGCCGCATCGGCAACGCCGCTGATGGTCGATTGGGCTGCGCCAATGTTGCTGCCCGAAATCAGGTAAGCGTCGCTGCCGTTGCCAATCAAGATGTCGTTGAGACCATCATTATCAACGTCGCCAGGGGCAGCCAGGAAACCGCTGCCGTAATTGTAGGTATAGGTGCTCCAGCTGCCGTCCAGCAGGTCGTCATCGCCAAAAGCCAGGACTTGGCTGCTGCCATTGCTGTAGATGAAGTCGTCGATGTTATCGCCGTCAACGTCCCCCAGGCCAACAGCCTCTGGATTGAGATCACTGCTGCTAAAGCTTTCCGCTGCGCTGCTTAAGGTCAGCCAGGTTCCGGCTCGTGGCGTAAAGCTGCTTTTGCCTTCAAACAAGTACAGCTGGCTGTTGGTGCCTACCGCAAATTCATCGTAGAAGTCTCCATCCAGATCGCCAACGCCGTTGAGCATGGCGCTGCCTGCCTGGTCTATGCGGGCAGCGGCGATTGTGTTGATGGGCAAGGAGGGCCACCATTCGTTGGTTTGGCCCATTATCAGGTAGGCCATGTCGGCAGAGCCAGTTGCGCCAATGAGCAGATCGGCATAGCCGTCGCCGTTGACATCACCTGCTGCGCCAAGATATTGGCCAATTGTTTGTCCCTGCGGCGGAACCAGAACAGTCCAGTTGGAACCTTGTGGCCCATCTAACTGGACATCTGTGCCAAAGTAGGTGTTTTTACCAAAAATGAGGAATACGCGATTATTTGCGGGATCGCCAATGAGTATGTCTGCCAGGCCATCGCCATTGACATCGCCAGCAGGCATTACCTGGGCCCCAACGGCCGCTCCGTCAACACCGATGAAGGAGGATTTGGCTTCGGCCAGCATTTCTTGTTCGTCGGGTACGGGCCAATCACCGGAACGGCCGTAAACCACAGCCACCCGTCCAGCGCCATCAGCAGAAGCTGGCAGCCCCACCAATAAATCACCACGCCGGTCACCGTTAAAGTCGCCAATCCAGGCCACATTCACGCCAGCATCATTTTCATGAATGTTGGAGAGACCCAGCATGATCGTGGCATCTTCCATGCCGTCTACATCGCCAACCAGCTCAACTGGCCGGGAGGGTTGGGGTACATTGCCCACATCGTTGGCAACCCCTTCAAACGTGTGTGGTTCGTTGGCGGGCACATGGGGATATTCATAAATGTAGGCCCGGTTTACCAGCTCATCTGTAGGGGGCAAAACGTCAATAATAATGTTGCGATCCAGGTAAACAGGCCAGTTTCCAGCCTGGTCGAAGGCGCGAACGCGCAGATTGTGGTAGCCCTGAACCGTTTCCACATTGGGTAAAGTCCAGACAGCATTCCAGGTTGCTGCGGTAGCCCGATTTGCAAAGTTCGAGGTGAAATCGGTGAACGTCGTGTTGGTTACGGTAGCTGTGCTCAGTGTCCAGACCTCGCGCCAGGGGCCGCCATCGGTGCTAATTTGCACCCGCGTCAGGCCAGAGAGATTTTCACTGGCCGTGCCGTTCATGGTGATGGTAATGACGCTGCTATCCTGCGGCGGGCCATAAACTGCGCCGTCTTCCAAATCGACATCCACGGTTGGCGCAGAGTTGTCAATCATGACTTCCACGCTGTCTTGGGCGGAGGTGTGACCGACAAAATCGGAGGCGGAGCCGCTGAGGGTGTAAATGCCATCTGCGGGCAGCTCCCAGGTATAAGCCCAGGGGCTAAAGCTCTCGGTGTCGGTTACGGCGATGGTTTCACCTGGCATATTGAGGGTTAGTTCATTTACCCAGGTGGTTGCGTCGCTGGAGGTACCACCCACCACGTAATGGGTTAGACCCCCGCCAATGAGTTCACCTTCAATGGGCGTCATCCAGCCAAAGCGGGGATTTTCTACATCTACCACAATGCGCTGGGTCGCTTCTTGCGACTGGTTTTCGCCACCAAACGGCAGTGTCAGGGTGGCGGTGGTGACGACGGAGGAGGAGGGTGACGCTGTGCCGGAGGTGGTGGTAGCGTACAGATATTCCCAGGGCTGCAAGGCATTATTGTTAAAGCCCCAACGCGGATTGAAGGTAACGCCTTGATTTGGCACCCACCGGGAGCCATTGAGGTCGGTTGTGGTGGGGAAGCCGAAGGCATTGCCGGGCAAATCCAGGTTCATTGTGCTGGTGACGATGTAGGGTGGGTAGACTTCTAGCCGGGTGTTGAGGGTGATTGGGTCACCGGGTTTAACGTAAACGGCGCTGATGCCTTGTGGCGAAACGGCCGTTGGCTGGCCAGACAAATACACCCGCGGTGCCCGATTGAACCCTGTGGGGCTGGTGCCGTTTTCTTTCTCGGCAAAGTCACTCAGACCATCCCCATCTGTATCTGCCTTGAGCGGGTCAGAAAAGACGCGCACGGTAATGGTGGAACGGCCGTTTGGCCCCACAGCGCCATAAGCAGGCAGATCAATATCCCAGCCACCGTCCCAGGTGCCGTTCGACAACGGATGATAAACTTCCACATTGTCTTGCAAACCATCCGCATCTGAATCCTTCTCATCAATGCGCGTACCAATCTGATGCTCAAACCCATCGCTCAGACCGTCGCCATCGGTGTCATAAACATAGCCATTCGTGCCCAATGTGCCATTATTCATATATTCAAACTTGTCAGAGAGGCCATCGCCATCAAAATCAACGGTTAACCAGGGCGGGCTGCTGTTCGCATCACACAAACCAGCAAGTGAGGGGTAAGTGGTACAAAATGCCGGAATTTGGAAAAGGCTGCTTGACTCAAGCAAATCCCAATTTGCTAAAAAGCGATCCAGGTCAGAGCTTGAATTGTTACCATATGCATTATTCAACACGCTGGAGAAGAAAGTATTCATTTCTGAATAGCCAGATGAACCCAACCAGGCTGTGATCTCATCCTTGGTGGTCATACCATCCCCATCAGGATCGTGATTGGTCATGATGTACTCATATCTGCCCCAATTCCACAACTCTTCCACAGTACCGGGTAACACATCAATATAAATGGGGGTCAGCTCCCACTTATCCTGGTCATCGCTAGACAGGTCATCAGGTAAATTTAAGATACGCTCTTTGGTCCAATGGATACGACCTGGCGAAACACCAAACAACACCGGCGGAATCGGCGTAGAAGCATCCCAACGTGACTGCGCCACAACCTTGGTGCTGAGCCAGATTGCAAAATCATGCTCTGCTTTATTCAAGGTAACCGTCGCTTGCATTTGATTGCTGTAATTCCAGTAATTTGCACTCGAAGGAATATTGTCCAGGTTATAATCGGCACTCTTATCTGGGCATGTGGTACCTGTATAGTTCAGGTTATTTTTAATGACAAATTGCCCACAAATCCAGCTGTTTTGCAGGTTTTCCCGCTTGCTTGGCCCACCAAAAATAGTGCCGACAAGATCGATCTGATCAGAGAGAGCCAGGACAGCGCCATAACCGCCACCCATAATCGCTCCGTTTTTCACGGCCGAAAAATCAATACCCTTGGTGCCGGAGACTTTCATCACGCCGTTAAACGTGTCGGAAATGATGAAGCGGTTGCCAACTGTGTACCCCAGTTCTTCATCAGCCAGGGCCGTATCTCGTTCTAAGTAATTATAGGTTTGCAGTTCTGTCAGTGGCTGTTCTCGATAAAAGTAACTGGCCAGGTTTTTACTAAACCAGCCAGAAACTGAGCTAAAGCCAAGGAAGTTTCGACAGGCCTCACAAAAACTCAAAACCAGATCAAAAATGGCGAGCAAAACAGAGATAACTGTACCAATCCATGGTGGTATCAAACTCAGGGCAAACAGCATCACGGCCACGATAATTTGGGCAATGAGCAAGGCAATGGCCTCACCTGAAAAATCACCATTCAGGATAAAAGTAGTGACTGATAAGCCGATGTCAATGGCCAATGCCGCAACGCCAACAACTTTACCGGCCACATCAAGAAATTTGGCGGCCTTTGTCAGAACGCTGGCAATCTTGGTACCAGCTTTAGCCAGCTTTGAGGCTCCCTCTGTTGCCCCGCCGAGAATCGAAAAGGCGTTAAGCCCATCGGTGACACTTTGCTTGCTGTTGTTGTAATCATCTGTATCGTACCAGGCGTTGCCAACTTCTTCTTCGAAGGTTTTCCAATCCACGCTGTCGCCAAAAGTTGGCGACCCACCCAGGCCAATTTTTAGGGCGTTATCTGCTTTTTGCACAAACTGTACGGTGGCCATTGTAATGCCCAGGTTTGCTGCTTCTGAGGCATTGGCTTGGAGGTATTGGCCACCCTGCGCTCCGTTTAAGAGCAATCCACCACCTTTTTGGGCAAAATTGCCCACTTCTACCAGATACCCTGGCAGCGTGTTTATATTTTCGGGATCGTTGTACCGGTCACGGGGGGTGAGGTAGATTTGCTCGTATAGGGCCTGGTCAGAGCTGCTGCCAGAGCTAAAATCAATACCATCGATGGAGAGAATGCTGGTACGGCCGCTTTCCCACGTAGCGTACATTGCCTGGGTCAACGCAACCAGCTCAGTTTCGGTGACTGCCGGGTATTGATCAGAGAGGTTGTTTACGGCCGTTGTCGCCGCTGGCTGCACCCGTTTCATCACCGCCAAAGACAGTTCCCCGCCGCTCAAAGGCTCCCAGCCATCCCGCATATTCAAGTGTATGGAACGCTGCGTTCTCATGCTAACGTTATACAAATTGACATTAGCAGCAAAACTCGTTTCCATCTGGCCTAAATCATCCAGATTCGTCGAACCCGAATTTAGCTCATAAGCAATTAAAACCGTATTTGGCGTGTCCCAGGCATAATGATCGCTTAAAAAGGTTTTGATCCGGTTGTTAAGATCAGCCATACCCTCTTCGACATGCGCATACTCCAGGGCAGGCAAATCAATGGCCATCGTTGTGGTGATGCCCCATTTCTGTTCGATGGGCGTATTGGCCCCGCTGAAACGGGCATTAATTTCATCCAGGTTCAACTGCTTGTTAGCCAAAAACGAACCGCTCAAGCCAAAGGCCATCTGGAAAAGCGCCCGATCATCATTTGGCATACTGGGCGTACCAATAATCGCGCTTTGGAACGACCCACTCTTGGTTACTTCAAAGCCAGTGATGCGCGTCGCTGCCTCTTCATAAGTGTGCAAAGAAACAGCCTGTTGAGCAAGTGTGCCATCATCATTGGCAACATCAAAAGTGCCTCGAACCAGCCAAACAATACGCGCATTACGCCAATGAACCCCATCTTCACCCAGAGTGTTCAGCGTGCCTGGCCCGTAGGCCATATGGGCGTGAAACGCTTCCAAATTACCTTCTTCCCCTACACCAAAAAGGGGCATCATCATCTCGCGATACCCATCTTCGTCCGTGTCCTGGTAAGACGTTACGTTGTAGCCTTCGGCCAAATCGGTGTCGGGTACCAAATTGGTTTCAACCACAAGCATGGGAACCAGCCGAATATCTTCGTCTGGAGCCTCATTATGTTCTTGAATTTGCCCTTTGGTGTCGTACCCCCAGTCAAGCGGCGTTAGGCCGTAGCGCAAATGATCTTGGTCTTGCGGCTGTACCTGAAGATCAACGTAGACATAGCCATTATATTGACCGGTGATATTGATTCCGACTGTTTCTGTGGGGGTTTCCTCTTGAATAATAATAGGGAAGCTGAGGAAAGGAAAGCTGAAAAACGGAGGCGGTGTCGGCGTTGTATTGGTATAGCTAAGGTATTCTGTATAAGACGTTGGGGATAAATCTCGGCTGTCGGCTACGCCGTCCCCATCATCGTCTACATCATATAAATTTGGAATGCCATCTTCATCAATATCCCAGTTTTGCGCCGCCCCACCACCAGACTGAGCCCATTCGATACCATCGTTGACACCATCGCCATTTGTGTCCGAGTCTAGCGGATTGCTGTGCCAGGTTTGGCTAATGGTTTGGCCAAATTCAAAACCGGCAACCTCAACCCCGTCGTTGATGGCGTCGCCGTCGCTGTCGGCCAGGTTAGGATTTGTTCCCAGGCAGTTTTCAGCGTCATCCGCCAGCCCATCACCATCCCGATCGGCATTTCCGCCTTTACCGCAGTAAACATCTGGCTCAAAAGCCTGAGCTGATGCCGTTAAGGATTGGGTTAGCAAGGATTGGGTGGCTACGGGCGCGGATGCAGATTCCTCGGCAACCGGTGCGACAAACGTATTGGAAAAAGTGGCAGCCTCCGCTGCGGCATGAACCTGACGAACGTAAAAAAGGTTGATATTGATGACTTGCAGCAGCGGCGTGGCTAAATAGGAAATGGTTAACAAAATAGCAATAAAACCATAAATCCAACGGCGGCGGTAAAGCAAGGCAAGAAGCGCCGTTATGACCATAAAGAAGCTGAAAATTGCCAGGTTTGGCAAGGCTTCTCCGGCAGTTTGCACAATTTCTTCAACGGGCGGGATGAAGGAGGCAAAAGGTGAGGCGGCGGCAAGGGCGGAAGCGACTGCTTCTTCATCAAACCTATAATCAATGACCAGGCGTATATCTGCATCATACCGTTCATCTGCTTCTGGCATGAGCATATCGATTTTTTGGCGCAGGGGCAGGCCATTGGCATCTAGCCATATTTTGCCCTGGCCAGAAATTTGTTTCAGGATGGGGGAAACTTCATATTCAACACCTATTGATGTGGCTCCAGGGGTTTGGGAGAGCTGTGCCTGCATTTGCTGGCGCACATGCTCAGCATATTTGAGGCCATTAATTTGGTAGGTGTAGCAGGCAACGGCCGTTGCAAATGGGGCGGCGTCAGATTCACAAGCCTGCACATTTTCTGCAGCGGCCA
>JACKBR010000150.1 GCA_020634495.1 Ardenticatenaceae bacterium
ACTGATGACCGGATTGCCGCTGCTGTTTAACGCTAGCGAGGTGTTTCGGCCCACGCTACCAGCGCTGTCTAGTGTGGTTGTGGTACGCTCTGTGCAGGCGGCATTGTTGCAGACTGTCAGTTTCAGAACGTCATTGGCGTCATCGAAGTAGCTGATGACAGGGCTGCCGCTGCTGTTTAGCGCCAGCGAGCTGAATTGGCCGACGTTGCCCGTACTATCAACCGTTGCTTGTGTGGGAACCAGGCAAATATGGCAGATGGCCAGCTTCAAGGCATTATTAGTGAAATCGTAATAACTGATGACCGGGTTGCCGCTGCTGTTAAGTACCAACGAGGAGTCAGAACCCACACTCTCAGCGCTGTCCACCGTGGTTAGGGAAGGGTAGGTACAGGCGGTATCATTACAGACGGCCACCTTCAAATCAGAGTTGGTAGAGTCGTGGTAACTGATGACGGGGTTGCCGCTGCTGTTAAGTGCCAACGAGGTGCCCAATATGCTCACTTTAGTGACGCTATCTACCGTAATCGTGGTACGAACCGTACAGATGGGATCGTTACAAACTGCGAGCTTCAAGGTTTTGTTGGTGTAATCGATATAGCTAATGATGGGATTATCACTGCTGGTGAGCGCCAGCGAGGTGCCCCAGCCTACATCAGCAGCACTATCTACCGTGGTCCTGGTACGAACTGTACAGACAGGATCGTGGCAGATAGCCAGCTTTAGGTATCCGTTAGAAGAATCATAATAACTGATGACGGGATAACCACTACTGTTGAGTGCCAGCGAAGGGAACGAACCCACATTGCCAGGAACGTCTACTTTGGTCAGGGTAGGATTGGTGCAGGTGGCATCATCGCAAACGGCTAACTTGAGGTCAGAGTCAAAGTCGGTGATGTCGCGATAACTGATAACGGGCTGATCGCTGCTGGTTAGGACTAGCGTGTTGTACTGGCCCACTCCGCCAGTGTCATCAACCGTAGACAGGGTGCGGTCACTACAGACAACATCGTGGCAAACAGCAAGCTTCAAGGTATAGCTGGTACTGTCCATATAACTGATAACAGGGTAACCACTGCTGTTTAGTGCCAACGAGAGGTACTCGTAAACATCACCGGAGACAACCGTTGTCGTAGTACGAACCGTACAAGCAGGATCGTTGCAAATAGCCAATTTCAAGTCCTGGTTAAACCAGTCACGGTAACTGATGACGGGATTCCCGCTGCTGTTAAGTTCCAAAGAGATGATTGAGGTAAAGGTACCAACTCCGGTGTCCACTGTAGTTAGAGTAGACGCGGCTGCCGACGGCGGCGGCTCAGCCAGGCTGGGTTGGGCAGGCAGCAGGAGCACCAGCCCAGCCAGAAGGCAAAGTAGGAGGATGGCTGGGCAGGTTTTTGGGGGTGGAAAAGTTCGTTTAAAAATTTTGTTCATTTTGTGCACTGTTGTTTGTATCCCGGTAGACATTTTGTTTTACCTCTCAGTTTCTTCGGTCGGGTTTCTTCAGGCGAGAGCGCCAACCGCTTGCCTTCGCTTTCGTTAATGTGCAAAGGACGCTTCGTGCAGATCGCCGCGCCAGGGAAACGGGTTCTCCAGCTGGTTGGGATCGGTTATTAACGCCAGGGAATGGATGGGAATGCCGGCGATCTGGAGTTGGTCGCAGAGCTCGCGCTGGCGCTCGGCTGTGGCCTCCCTCGCGATGACTTGAAGCGCGTAGCCATCGGCAGCCAGGCGAACCCCAAAGCGGACGGGAAGCGGCACATTCAAATTGGACTCCAAAACCGCCAGGAGGTCTCGGGGACCAAACCAGCGGTCGGCAGGGCGAACACAAAACCGCTTTTTCCCCAGAAGGTGACCGGTAGCCGGATGGTGTCTGAGCGAG
>JACKBR010000151.1 GCA_020634495.1 Ardenticatenaceae bacterium
GTTGGGCAATTTCGACGATGGCTTTGGCTTTACGGTTTTGAAGGCCAGCACGACTGATCATTTGTGCAACTTCTAACCAATCTGCACTAGCCAAATTGCCAGCGATCGGATAACGTGAGCGAAGGGCGCGATAAACTTCTTGATATCTGTCTGGTGGTGTTTTTGAGGAAAGAATAATAAACAGGAGTTCGTTAAATGGGTTTTTCTTATTGCCTAGATTGGGACGACCAAAATGGTGGATTAGACTGGAAACGATGTCTTGCACGTGTGAATGGACCACAGACTCCTTAATGCTCATGTTGGAGTCTTTTTGTGGCTTTCTTAAAACGCTCGTCTTCTTGAGGTAACAACGCCTCTGATCGTTCTCCATTTAGCAAACCTACCAACACTTCCCCATGAAGACGTGTAAATAATGGTGGAACAGCCTCGCCAATCATAGCCCTCACATTCGTGTGACCAACTGTCTCTAGGGAGTCGCCCCAATTGAAATCTTCAGGAAAGGTTTGGAGCAAGGCACACTCTAGCGCACTGAACAACCTGTTTTCTGAAAAATGAATTGTTCTGGAGCTACCTACGTGTCCTGAAGCTGTCGTGATCGTTGCTGCTGGCTCGTCAGGTGACATACGTCGGTAGCTGGAAGAACGATAGCCTTTAATGAGGCGATAAGTTTCATCCACTTCTTCTACGATTGGCTTAGGGAGTAGTTGATCACACTGAGAACAAACGACTGCATCCGGATCCAGTGTAACAGCTCCACAATTGAGGCAAACATCGTTGTCCCACGCGCTTTTGCCGCTGTTTGGAGGAATAGCAGCAACCATGGAATATTTTAAGCCAGTCCAAACAGGGACGAAGTGCAAATTGCTATTGGCAAACTCCTCCGTCGTCCGCGCCGAAACTTTAGACCTGGCATCGAGGATGGGCAACCCGAAACTCTGTAAAGCGGCTTTGAGTCCGATGGGTTTCTTTCCCCCATAACCAAGATCGTGTGTAGGTATTGGATATGGGGTCAAGTTGTTCTCATTGAGCCACGTTAAACCCGGCACGTCTCGACGAATAAATGTAAGAAAGGTGCGCTTCCTGTTTTGGGGAACACCATAATGTTTCAAGTTGACGAGAATTGGAAATACAGCGTAATCAGTTTCCAAAGCGGAAAGGAGCCAGCTAGCGGCTGAAACAGGTAGTTGCGTCATTGGATGACGGACTTTCCTGGTTAAAAATGCAGGAACGTTTTCCACAACGATAATTTTGGGAGAAAGCGATTGTGCGACGTTGACAATAACACCGACTAATAAATTGCGTTCATCCCTTGATCCCGCGTCTGGGTCGTCTTCGTTTCCGCGATCGCTGTTATTGCTGCTCATCCCCTGGCAAGGAGGGCAAGCTGCAAGAAACGAAAGTTCTTCGGCATTGGTAGCTTCGTTATAATAATCTACGAGCGCTTGCCAAGTTTCCCTTAAATCGCCTTTAACGCCGTGTGCGCCTGGGTGATTAAGCAAGGCAACGTCAAGCCGATGGGGAATTAATTCGGCCATAATCTCAAACCGAAAACCAGCCTGACGGTAACCAAGGTCGCCGGCCCCGCAATTTGAAAACAAACTGACAGCTTTCACAAAATAGATCTCCTGGTCAAATCGATCATTTAGGCTCTTCTTCTCTAACTCTTGTGTTTACCTCCAAAAAAAGCCGATGAGCATTTTCTGCCTTAGTCAATAGATCTGCCCAAGAAGTCACTCGAATTTCTTCTTTTTCCTGCAAACGTTGAAAACTTTCCCGATTACTAAATTCTGACAAGTTGATATCGTCTGCGATTAGATCGATACGCCATGCTCCAGGAAAATCTCTTGTAATTTCTCTGTGTTTGTCCCAGAAATCCCTAAAAGCATACACGTATTTAATCAATCTTGAAAAATCCTTATCGTCAAACTTGTGGTTTGCTTTCTTAATCTCGACAATATGGAGCATGTGGCCAACGCTAACAAGGGTGAAATCTGGGCGTTTGTTTTCAAATTCTTCGCCAATCGAAAGCGAAATGTCTGTGTTTGTTCGTTTCTTCCAGAAGGCTTCAAACTGCTTTTTAAAGGTCCTGAGTTGTTGGTTTTTCGATATCACAGACCAAGTTGGTTCAATTAGCCATGGGGCTTTTGCCAACAAGTTCTGAAATTCGTTTTCAGGTACACCGCTATCATTATAAACGAGTTTTTCTAACTCTTTAATTGCTTTCACTCTTTCTGCCGCAATTTGGCTATAGGAGGCCATTTCTGCTAAACGTGTTTTGCTGAACAGGTCTAGCAAGGTATCCAAAGATACAGCTTCCCCAACGACTGCCTGGTTGAATTCTTGAAATGCGCTAATGAGAGCTTTGTGCGGCGCCACTGACAATATCACCTCACTTAAATCATCAACGTATTCTTCATCTTCAAGCTCGTCTTGTGCAGCAAAAGAACCAACCTGCTTCGCGAGATCCAGAGCGACTTTGGCTACTTCGTCATCTGTAAATCTTTCCTTTGCTTTTTGTTCAAAATTTGAGATCCTTAAAAAAGCATCTCGTGCTCTCTCTCTTCTAGGTGATTTAGACTTTCTGCCTATTTCTTTTATCAAGGCTGCTCCCCATTCTTTGAGCGCACGCCCGTATTCTGATTCCCACAATATCCCCTGTCTGTCAGAACGGATTAGGTCTTCACCGTCATCGTTATCAAGCCAGTCTGCGTGAACTTCACCTACTAAATAAGAGCGAATCGTAAACTCTCCTGTAAAACCTGCTGGCTGTTCAAAATCACGGGTTGTTGCCACTATTTTGTTACGAGCGTAGATACGAACACCAGCAAACTCCTCGTTCTTGTATGAATTTCTTGCCATTGCCAACCACCCAGTCGCATGGAGGGTTTGGCCGCTTTCGGTAGTAATTGGCTTAGTTGCCAAATCGATTTTGGTTTCCAAAACCACATCAACCGAAACAGGCTCAACAAGTTTTGTAGGATTGTTGGCAGGATCCCGAGTATCTTCGATCCAAATTTTGAAATCGGGTTGCGCAAAAACAAACCGGGAAGCAATTTGTCGATGAAACGTTTCGGAATCAGGCACTCTCTTAAATTGGAACTCTGAAAGGCGAATTATAGTGAACGTATCCTGCGAAAACTGCCTGTCCTGCTCACCCTTTTCCAACACTACGGGTTTGTCATCATCGGAGACGATCCGATCGTAATCCATAAAAAAATGGCTGATAACGTATCCCTGTGAAGTTTCCTCCCCACCGGCTGATAATACTTCGATACGTTTACATATACCGAATGGCGCAAGTTTCCCTATACCCTTTCTTCCCATTACTGGACGATTCTTAATACGGGATTTTGCCCCCTGCTTTCTCGATTTTCGCCTGTCACGGCCAACTTGTAAATAAAACTCCCGCGCTTCTGCTGGAGTCATACCGTGCCCATCGTCTTTTACTTCAATAACGTAGCCGGAATCCTCCAAAGCAACCGATCTCTTGGACGCTAAAACAGTAGAGAGAGGAAGCCTAACCTCCACTTTTTCTGCGTCTGCGTCGTAGCTGTTAGCTATTAACTCCGAGACCACAGCGCTGACTTTGTCATACAACTTCACCCCCAGTTTATCTACCGTCAGCCTTGAGATTCGTAGTTCGTATGGTTCTTCAACGATATTGTTCTCTTCACCTGTTGTTGTATTGATGGATTCTGACATTATGCCTCACGGATTCCAACCTGAACTGAGATTAGCCCCTTAACGGTAATTGCTGGTGTATTTGCCGAGTATCCTGTCCTTCAACACAGTTTCATTGTATTCAGGGCACAGTTCATCCTCTACTGCAATGTTGTAAGTATAGTCGGGTTGCTGATCTTGTTCAATTATGTTGATGAAGGCCAAACGACCGTTCCCCATCCCCACTCCGCAATCCCCATTCTGCATTCCGCAATCAAAAACGGCCGTTCCCCCTCCCAAATTTCCGCCTACAGATGGTGAGTCAAACCTACCGTTAGAGCCGTCCCTGGTCCTTCAACCACTTCAGCCCTTCGCGGGCGCTGAGCGGGGCCAGAGGCGTAGCGGCAATGAAGGCCACCACTGCCCCGGCGTCCGTTTTGGAATATTCACGCAGCGCCCAGCCAATCGCTTTCTGGATAAAAAACTCATCCGAGTCCAGGTTTTCCCGGATCAGGCTGAACAA
>JACKBR010000016.1 GCA_020634495.1 Ardenticatenaceae bacterium
GCCTGGCAGCAGACCGGATACGGCCGTAGGAATCAATTGAGGAAGTTTGCAGCAGAACGGCCGTTTCCACCAAATTAGGCGTAATCAAATCAGCCAGGGGCAACAGATAAGCCAGATAAAGCTGCCGCACAACATCAGGGAACATCTGTTGGCCGCGATGGTTCACCAGCACCGGATCGATGACAACTTGAGATGGTTTGAACTTTTGCAGCATTGCAGAGACGGCAATCAGTAGCTCTGCCCGCCCCAAAAAGCCCGTTTTTACGGCCGTTGCGCCATAATCACCCAACACAGCTTCCAGCTGAGCCTGAACAAATTGAGGCGTCATCCAGGCCACATCTTTTACGGTGAGGCTGTTTTGGGCGGTAACGGCCGTTAGCACACTCATGCCATAGCCCCCCAAGGCCGTCCACGTTTTCAGATCCGCCTGAATGCCCGCCGCGCCGCCGCTGTCTGAGCCGCCAATGGTAAGAAGTTTTACTGGTTCGTGTGTCATGGGGAGTGAGGAGTGAAACGTGAAACGTGATACCTGTTCCCCTCACGTTTCGCGCTTCACGTTTCATGTTTTATCCGGTAAAAATCACCTCAATTAGCGGGCTGCCCACAACCAGTTCATCCAGCGAGTCAACTTGTTCGTGATACCAGGCCATCACCGGATCGCTCAGGATGGCGCGCCGCTCTGCGGGGTTGATGATGATGCGGGCGTGGGCAGACAAATCAGCCTGCACCGACTGTTTTAGATGGAAGACAAAGTCTGGATTTTCTAGCAAGTTGGCGTACCAGTCCCGCGTGCCTGGGGTGCCGGTGATGTAGATACGGCCGTTTACCTGCCTAAACCAAATCTCAATCCGCCGCAGGAGTCCACTTTTTCGCCCTCTGGTCGTTATGTCAATCAATTCGTCTGTGGCCAATGCCTGCCGAATTTTTTCGTCCATGAAAATATACCCCGTTAAAAATCTGCGCTAATCTGCGTCCCATTTTCAGTAAGCATTTTAGCATATCCGTTGCCGATTCAGTCAAGAAGCGATAGGATTCAGGTTCATTTTTCAACAGCACGCGGTCATTTTTGGAAACGGCCGTTGGGGCCACCCCCACTTTAATTAGCCACAGAGAACTCAGAGAAAATATCTCTAAAATCTCTATGCCCTCTGTGGCCAAAAATTTACAGGATAAACCAATGTTAGCTGCTAACGACATCACCCTCTCCTTTGGGCAGCGGGTGCTTTTTAAAGACGTCAATCTCAAATTTCTGCCTGGCAACTGCTATGGCCTCATCGGGGCCAACGGCGCAGGCAAATCGACCTTTCTCAAGGTGCTGGCCGGGGAAATCGAGCCGAATCGCGGCGACGTGATTACCGATCCCAACGAGCGCATCGCCGTTTTGCAGCAGGATCAGTTCGCTTTTGATGCGCACACCGTGCTGCAAACCGTCATCATGGGGCACAAGCAGCTGTACGACGTGCAGCAGGCCCGCGATGCCATCTACGCCAAGCCAGACTTCTCCGAAGAAGACGGCATTTTGGCCGCCGAGCTAGAAGCCACTTTTGCCGAGCTGAACGGCTACGAAGCAGAATCCGAGGCGGCGACGCTGCTTAAAGGGCTGGGAATTGAAGAAGCGCTGCTGGATCGCCACATGCGCGAGCTGGAAGGCACGCAAAAGGTGCGCGTGCTGCTGGCCCAGGCCATGTTTGGCAATCCAGACGTTCTGCTGCTGGATGAGCCGACCAACCAGCTAGACCTGGACACCATTCGCTGGCTGGAAGATTTTCTGTTCCGCTTCAACAACACCGTCATCGTTGTTTCGCATGACCGCCACTTTTTGAACAACGTCTGCACCCACATTGCCGACATCGACTACGGCAAGATTCAGCTTTACGTGGGCAACTATGAATTCTGGTACGAATCCAGCCAGTTGGCTATGGAGCAGCGCAAAAATGAGAAGAAAAAGCGCGAGGACAAAATTAAGGAGCTGGAGGAGTTTGTGCGCCGCTTTAGCGCCAATGTCGCCAAGGCGCGCCAGGCCACCTCACGCAAAAAGCTCATCGACAAGCTAACGATGGACGAACTGCCTGCCAGCACGCGCCGCTTTCCTTTTGTAGGATTCGACCCGGAACGGCCGTGTGGCAAAGTGGTCCTCCGCGTGGAAAATCTCTGTAAATCAGTGGATGACCAGCTTGTCCTCAACAACTTTAGTTTGGAAGTGAACCAAAACGACAAAATCGCCTTCATCGGTGACAATGACCTGGTCAAGACCACGCTGTTCGACATTTTGGCGGGCGAGCTAAAACCCGACTACGGCAGCTATGAATGGGGCACCACCATCACCATGTCCTATTTTCCCAAAGAAAACAGCGCCTACTTCGACACCGACCTAAATTTGGTAGAATGGCTGCGGCAGTACGCCACTGTGGACGACAGCGAAACGTTCCTGCGCGGCTTTTTGGGCCGGATGCTTTTCTCTGGCGAAGAGGCGCTTAAGAACACGCGGGTGCTTTCTGGCGGCGAAAAAGTGCGCTGTATGCTCTCCCGCATGATGCTCAGCGGGGCCAACGCGCTGATGCTGGACGAACCGACCAACCACCTTGACCTGGAAGCCATCACCGCCCTGAACAAAGGGCTAACCAAGTTTCCTGAAGTGGTGCTTTTTGCCTCGCACGATTACGAATTTGTGAACACCATCGCCAACCGCATTGTAGAAATTACCCCTGGCGGCGTCATCGACCGGATGATGAGCCTGGAGGCGTACTTAGACGATCCCAGCATCGCTGCCCTGCGCCGTGAGCTGTATCATGGCGAACACGCGCTGACGTTGTAAGGATATATCCGCAGATTACGCAGATCACACAGATTTTTTCTTTTTCTCTGCGTAACTTTGTGCCTTCTCTGGGCAGCTCTGTGTTCCGCTTTTCAAAAGGAGTTTTGATATGAAAATTGCAATCATTGGCACAGGTAATGTGGGCAGCGCCTTGGGCAAGGGCTGGGCCAGCAAGGGACACACAATCCTCTTTGGCACGCGACAGCCGGAGAGTGAAAAGGTGCAAAAGCTGCTGGCGGAAGTGGGTGAGGGGGGAACGGCCGTTTCCATCCCCAGCGCCATTCAGCAAGCCAATATCATCCTGCTGGCCACCCCCTGGAACGTTGTTTCCCAGGTAACAGAATCCGTCACAGATTGGCAGGGCAAAATCGTTATCGACGCCACCAACCCCATTGCCCCCGGCTTGCAGTTGGCCGTTGGCCACACCACCTCCGCCGCAGAACAGTTAGCCACCCACCTGCCAGGTGCCAGCGTGGTAAAAGCGTTCAACACCACCGGCGCAGAAAACATGGCTGATCCCCGCTACGACGGTGAACCGATCACCATGTTTATTTGCGGCGATGATGCGGATGCCAAAGCTACGGTCACCGAGCTGGCTGAAGGGCTGGGCTTTGATGTCGCCGATGTGGGTGGCCTGGAAACCGCCCGCTTCATCGAGCCGTTGGCTATGGTTTGGATCCATCTGGCGATCAAGCAAGGATTCGGCCGTAACATCGCTTTCAAGCTTGTCCACCGTTTATGATCGATTTCTGATCGCTGCCTCCTTACACTGAATGGACAGGTGCCTAAAATGGCACCAACATTATTCATTGGCTTTGGCCTAAGGAGGCAGTACATGCAACAACGAAAATACATTGTCGGCAGCTTGATTCTTTTCTTCTTCTTGCTTACGGGCGGGCTAACCAGTTGTGCCCTGTTCGAAAGTGCATCCAACAGCGATCTAACCAACGCCGTGGGCATGGCCGAAGGAAACGGCCCTGGTTCTGGCCAATGGGTTCCCCCCGTCCCTAAAAACCGCAGTCAATGTTTGCAGCTCCACGCTACGGGTCTTAATCTTAAAGACAACCTGGTAACGAACAGTAACCAGTTGGAAGATATCAGGTTACGCTGCGTAGATGAGAAAGGGGAGTTTTTGCCCGGTGTCAATGTCAACGAATGCATTGCCAACTTTGACAAATTCTATAACCCGGCCCAGCTGATTATTGCTGATCTTGTTGTTGGGGGAGTTCGCTATGAAGATAGCTGCACTTCCGCTGACGAAGACAATACGCTGCCTTCCTGGCCGACATTAGCCGAAAAAGATGAGGAAGAGGGAGAAGAAGCGCCTAAGGCTACGGCCGTTCCCTCCGCAACAAAAGAACCAGCCGAAACGGAGGATCCATGGGGCTGCTGCCGGTGCCTGACCTGCACCCAACATCTCGACACTGGTTATATGTTACGGCCGTTAATCATTACACCTAAGGGCTAAATCCACACAAGCAAGAAGCCGCGATTTCTGAACGTTCATTTGGAACGTGTAAGTAATCGCGGCTATAACAAACTCAAGGAAATTCAATGCACCCATTCTCAGCAAGCCTGGCTTTGCCCTATTCATCTCATTCAAAGCAATTGCATCGCTTTACCCACCTAAAAACGAAGCACAAACAGATCTATGTCATTATTTCCCCACCAAGGTGCAGCTCAACCGCATTTTCCAGAGTGTTTTGGGAACAGCCCACCATTCGATATTACAGCCACGAACCGTTTGAGGTGACTTATTACGACGGCAAAGAACTAACGGCCGTTGCCCATAAATTAAACAAGCCACTCGATCTGCTAAATGTTGAGCGCCTTCAGGATAGTTCTGGCAGCAGTTTGTTGATCAAAGAAATGCCCTACCAGGTAGGCGATAATTTCCCCATTTTGTGCGAAATTGCCAGCAAGCCCATCATCTTTTTAATGCGCGATCCCCGCTTAAATATTGCCTCCCGGATTGAAAAGAAGCGCATGGTGGGAGAAAGTATTTATTTTCCACACATTGAAACAGGGTGGGAATTGATCCAGGAGCAAATTGCCTATTGTGACGTGCAGGGAGTGCCGTACATGATTGTGGACTCAACCGACTTTAGAAACCATCCCGATGATTTGTTTCCCCAGATTTTTGCCCAATTCAAGCTCCCGTTTTCCCCCGAAATGTTGGTGTGGAACCCTTGCGAAGACAGCGTAGACCTCGATAATTTAGAAGGTAAACATCGTCATCTTTATGCGCGGGTTTTGAACAGCAACTCCCTACAACCCGCTACCGAAGCCATCCCAGAAATTGATGAATTTCCTGAGGCTCATGGCATTCGTGATCATGTTGAATTCTGTTTAGAAATCTACAATTCCCTAAAAGAGTCGCCTCACAGACTCCATCCTCAAGTGGGCGTAGCCGCGATTTCTTATCGCGCATCTGAGGAACAGTAAGAAACGGCCGTTACGCTTAGCGATTTTTCCATTCACTAGCCCAAAACCGTTGCCATTGCTTTTGGAATCTGTTCAGCAAGTTCGGCAGCTAACAAGCCACGATCCTGGCCGCTAAGTTCCCCGACCAGCCCGTGCAGCGTACCGCCCAGGCGGGCTGCGTCGTAGGGAGCCAATCCCTGCCCCAACAGCGCGGCAATGACGCCGCTGAGCACATCGCCGCTGCCGCCCACAGCCAGCACCGGGTTGGCAAAGGGCAGTAGCGTGGCCCGGCCATCTGGCGCGGCGACGACGGTGTACGCGCCTTTGAGCAGCACCACCTGATTCCATTTTTGCGCCTGGCTGGCTGCCGCTTCAATCCGATCCATCTCTAGCAATTCAGCCAAAGAGATACCCATCAGCCGCGCCATTTCTGCGGGGTGTGGCGTGAGCACACAGTTGGCAGGCAGACGCTGCCACCAGTTACCCAGCCGCGCCAGGCAGTTTAGCCCGTCGGCGTCGATCACTGTGGGCAGGTTTGGTGCAGAACCATTGGCAGGGAACAAGGTGGTGATGAAGTCGTCGGCGTCGCCCAGGCCGGGGCCAACGAGCAGGGCGTTGTAATTGTTGGCGGTTTGGTGAATGATTTGGGCGGAAACGGCCGTTAACCTTCCCTCGTTCTGGCTGCGGCCGGTGTTCTGGCTGCGGCCGGTGTCCTCACCGAGCCACTGTTGCTCATTCGTCTCCTCAACTTCAGCATACGTCGCCTCCGGTAGCGCAATGGAGATGCCCAGCCGCAGCGCCTTCGGCACCGCCAACGCCACCAAACCAGCCCCCGCACGAAACGCCCCCTTTGCCGCCAGCAGCGGCGCACCGCGATACCGTTCGCAGCCAGCGGCGATGAGCAGCTTGCCAAACGTGCCCTTGTGCCCATCTTTGGGTCGTGCAGGCAGCAATTCCCGCGCCAGCGTCAGCGTAGCCACTTCCACCGGCACGTCGGCCACCATTTCTGGGGTGATGCCGATGTTGGCCACTACCAGTTCGCCAACGGCCGTTGCCCCCGGAAAGATAAAGTGGCCACGCTTTGGCCCGGCAAAAGTCACCGTCAGGTCAGCGGGCAGGGCCAGCGGATCGAGCTCGCCCGTGTCGCAGTTGAGTCCGCTGGGGCAGTCTACGGCGACGGTGAGGGGGTGAGGGGGTGAGGGGGTGACAAGGTGAGGGGGTGACAAGGTGACCGATGGTGAAGAAGGCACCTTGTCACCGGCAACCGCAGGTTGCAGCCACCTTGTCACCTTGTCAGAAAAATCAGTGAGGTTGGTTAATGTGGGACGGTTTTCCTCGGCCAGGGCAAGACGACGTTCTTCCAGACCGGCGGACACTTGCTGCATCAGCTTCGCCAGATCGCCCTCGATGGGACGGGTGACGCCAGTGCCCAGCAGGCCGTCGATGAGAACGTCGGTGATGCCGAGCCGGGTGCGCAAAACGCGAAAGCGCTGATCAAAGCTGGCCTCCACGGCAAAGAGGCTCATTTGCTGAATTTTGGCAAAGTTTTCATCTTGGGCCGGGTTGCGCGGCTTGAAGAGGTAGAAGGCCACGTCAGCGCCAGCTTGCGCCAGATAGCGCCCGGCGACCAGGCCGTCGCCACCGTTGTTGCCGGGGCCAACCAGCACCAGCACGCTGGCATTTTCCACTGGCCAGCGGGCCATGATAGCTTCGGCCAGGCTGCGCCCGGCGGTTTCCATCATTTGGGCGTAGCTGTTGCCCTGGGAATCGGCCGTTTTTTCGGCGGCCACCATTTGGGAGACAGTAAATAGTTTCATAATCGCTTTTTGGCCAATCTATCCATCTAATCCAGGCTATTTGGCGCGTGGGCAGCCAAAACATCTCGATCCGCGGAACAAGTTGCTTGCTGTGAACAACAAAGAAAAGATGCCCCCATCTAGGAATTCTTCGTACTCTGGCTTGAGAAAGAGAAGTTGCCAACCGTTTTGCCTGAGCAACAGGAGCTAAGGGGTCGTTAGCTGCATGGCCAATAAAGGTGGGTACCTGAGCGCATAGTTTGGTTTATCTGGCAGCATATTGAGCTGTTGATGATCCAGGCGCACACCTGCCCGCCTTTTGGCTGGCATTTGTAATTGGCCAATATATTCCTTGCACCACGACAAGTGCGCATCTTGTAAAATTTGTTGGTTTGCTCTGGCGTTAGGCCATTGAGCGGACAAGTTGGGCCAATCCATATTTATAGATAAGCGCCAGAGGATCGATGCGCACTACTCGATCCTGGAAGCGAATCATTATTCGAAAAAGACAGGCATCGGTTCTGGCGCAGCAACGATGGCGAAAGCAAAACCAGACCCCAACAACGATCAGAAAAAATCCAAGCAAAAGTGAATAGCGGCGGGCGCACCGCCAGACAAGCTTCCACAACTGCGGCGTAGCGATTCCCTCGCGATCAATAATTCACCAGCGCGATCGGGCCTGTTGCGGGACGTTTGGCCAATGCCTGAGGAAGAGCGGAGATAGCCAGCACGAGATACAAGAACAAAAGCGAAATTTGTTGCGATTAAATAAGTGGGAAATGGCTAATGCTTGATCATAGCCACCTAACGTACCGTGTGATACTAAAACGGCGGGGCCTTCTCCGGCCAATGTATACTCTATTTGTCCCCCAGATACAGCTGCGGTTTTGCTAGCGGACATTTCCATCCTCTTGTTCCTCCTAGCGTCGCTTCTTCAATAGCCCTTGCTGCCAGTACCATTCTAACGTTTGTTTTGCGCCTTCGGCAAACGGCGTGGGCTGGAAACCCAGCTCGTCGGCCGCTTTTTGGTAAGAGACGTGCCAATCCTGGAAGACATAGGGAGCCATGTTGATGGGGTAAAACGGCTCGCGCCCGGTGAATTTGGAGAGCGCAGTCCAGGTGCGGGCCAGCAGCAGCACCATCCAGGTGGGAAAGTTAACCCGCCAATGGCCAATCCCGGCCAGATTGTTGACGATGGCGTTCACGCGGTTGTGCTCCAGTGATTGGCCGCAAATGTTGTAGATTTCACCAAAACGGCCGTTTCGCAGCGCCAACTCCACCCCCTGCACCACATCGGGCACAAAAACGGGGAAGGTGATGTGACGGCCGTTGTCTACCTTGATGCGCCAGCCTTTGAGCGGCTCTTCAAAAAAAAGGCGGTTAAAGGCATAACGACCCCACGGCCCGTAGAAGGCACCGGGACGCAGCACAATGGCGGGCAGCCCGTCCTGCTGGTGGGCAGCCAGCACGCGCTTTTCTGCTTCCAGCTTGCTTCGCTGGTACGGTTCCAGTGGATTGCAGCGTGTGGTTTCGTCGATGGGGCGATTGGTGGGCGGCTTGCCCACAACGGCGATGGTGGAGATGTAGATGAAGCGTTTGATGGGCTGCTGGCTTATTGCCTGGAGAACGGCCGTTGTTCCCTCCACATTGGTTTGCCAAAACTCTTCTGGCTGGCCCCAAAAGCGAAACAGCCCGGCGGCGTGAATGATTTGCTCGCAGCCCGCGCAGGCTTTTTCAAGGACGGCCGTATCGGTAATATCTTCGGCATAAGCCAGCTCAACGCCTAATTTTTGCAAAAATTGGGTGTCGCTGCTGGGGCGCACCACAGCACGCAGCCGGTGGCCATGCTGCACCAGGGCAGGCACCAGATGATGACCCAAAAAACCAGTTGCGCCTGTTATTAAAATCATGTGGAATTACCAGTTGGCGAGTATGCGAGTATGCCAGTTTGACTCGTCCACTCGCATACTTGCACACTTTTTTGGAGAGGTACCCCAGGAGGGAATCGAACCCCCAACCTACAGATTAGAAGTCTGTTGCTCTATCCGTTGAGCTACTGGGGCAAGATACCAGACGGCAATTCTAAACGGCATGTGGATGGGCGTCAACTTTGTCGCAGGGCCAGGGCTGCCGGGACAATTTCTTGTTGGAAACGGCCGTTTTCCAGCAGCCCAAACAAGCTTTCTAAATCCGGCAATATCTGGTTAGCCGTAAAGCGAATGGCCCAATGATGCACAAAGGGCGTCACGGCGATGATGTAGGTATTGTCCTGGTAAGCCTGCCACATTTCCATTGCGGTGCCCATGCTGGGCTGCGGCAGGTAGGCAATGAGCAAATCGGCTTCGCTGGCCTTGTAGGTCATGCTCAGGAAGGTGTGGCGCGCTTTTTCCTCATCGTAATCAACACTGTTGGGATTTTCGGCCCAGGGGTCGATGAGCTGAACGTCGGGAATGTGCTGCCGCAGCCGCTCGCTCAGCTGCAAGCGATAATTTTGGCTTTCAATTTGTGTGTCGCGCCGGTTGGCCTGCATGACCCCAGCAATAAACACGCGCAGCGGCTGGCTGCCCCCGGCCGAAGGTGGGAAGAAACTGAGCTGGTCACCTTCTTGCAGCACCACATCTAGCTCGGCTGTTTGGCCATTGAGGGCAACGGCCGTTACCAAACCTTCATCAATACCAAGCAGATTCATGATGTGAACGGCCGTATCGCCTTCATCAACTTTTATGTCAAATGGATGATGCGGCAACCCTGGCGCACCGGCCGGACGATTCGCCCGCAGCAATCCATATAATTTAATTTCTACCTTCACAAAAACTCTCCAACAACATTTTTGTAGGCGAGGCTTTCCCCTCCATCTTCGCGCCAAACCGCCTAAACAAAAAACCGTCGAGTCTGCAATGCCAAACTCGACGGTTCACCAGGCAACGTAAACCCACTAATCTTCCAGAATAGGCCGGACGCCCTGGTAAATTTTGGGGCCACCCATTGTTTTAATAATCGTGCTGGGCGAACGCTTTACCTTTTGGGCAATTTCTTTGGCGGTCATGGGCTTGTTGGCATTCGCCAGCAGCACAATAAAAACAGCATCCACCAGTGAGGTGCGGGTTACAAAATCTTCTGGCAATTGGCTAAAATAAGCTTGAACAACGTATTGAAACCCATCAACGCGGGTTACTTCGCCAGTTGCGGCGTCTACCAGATCAACTTCGTCGGTCTCAGATTCCAGATTAATGTCCTGGCCAATATCCAGGCGCGTAAAAAGGTAGGTCTTTAGATCAAGATCAGATTTGTCCCACCAATCGTAATCAATGTAAAAACGGGTGTCCGGCGTGGCTCGTTTGAGCATGGACACATTTAGTTTTGGTCGTGGACTTTTAGCCAAAGCAACTCTCCATAAAAGTACAATCCCTGTGAATCAAATCAGGCCCCTTCTTGCCAGCGGTTTTTATCAAATTGCCAGTAATGATCGCCAACAGGCAAAAAGGCTTGATGGCGGACCAATTCGGCAAATAGCGGGCCAGGCGGCATGCGGCGCAGCATGTTGATGGCGCTGTAAAGGGTCTTGGCGTGAACGGCGCTTTGCGGCGTCAACTCTGAAAGTTTAGGGAAGATTTCGGCCAACAAAGAGGAGACGGTGCGCTGTTGATTTTCGGCACGCCGCCACAGGACATCAATGGCGGCTACCACATCGGTGCCGACAACCATTAAATCGTCAAAGCCACAGCCTACGGAGCGGCGCTGAAGTTCAAAATGGATGCGGTTATCAACGGCCGTTGCCAGTCGTACCCATTCTCGCTGCGGACGTCTGCGATCATAGCCCAGGCTCAAAACGCCCGGCTCTGGCCCTGGCTGGATATGCACAAATCCGCCAATGGGAATGCCGTTCTTCTCGTACCAGTCGCCCAGGCCATAGATGTAGCGGTGCTCATGCACAACCCAACCAATCACTTCCTCTTCGGTCTGGTCGTCGATGAAGCGGACGCGCTGCCGGGGGGAGTTGGTGGGGGGGAACAACGGCCGTATCCGTGAACCCAGCGGAATCACCCCGGCGTAGCGATGGGGGAACAGCAGCGTAAACACAACGGGCTGGGGCGAGGCTGGCTCTTCCAAATCAGACCACTCATCATCCAGCTCTCGCTCCAGCAGCAGCAGCTGCGGACTGAGCAAAGCGCGGTCGTGGGGAATGGGCTGATAGTGCAGGCGGTCTGGCGCTTTTTGCACTTCTTCTGGCTCCAGGCGCTGCAAAAACCAGGCAACTTCACCTTTGGGAGCCACTTCGTCAAAGCGACTGTCGGCCATCAGGTAATAATTCAAAGAAAAATGCTGCACAGAGGTATCCAGAGTCGGGTCCATATCCAGGTGGGGCAAAATCTCTTCGGTAGGAAGCGGCCCGCCGCTGTTAATTTCTAGCACGGCTTCGGCCAGGTGCAAATGTCCGGCATTTACCTCAGCCATTAGCTGTTTTACGAACCAGACATGCCCAACTTTCACAAACTCGGCGCGCTCTGTTAGTTCTTTGGCAACGGCCGTTTTCACCTGAGCGCCATACAACGCTACCAATTCATCTACATCTACCTGTACCAGCTCAGCCAGCGCATTCCCTTCGTCGGCGTTCAGAATATGTTCTGGTTGCAGGTCTGCGGCAAATTCACGAGACTCTTTTTCAATCTCTACAGCAATCACCTTAAACTGGCCATCGTGCGGATTGTAACCATCGCGAACGGCCGTAACATCGCCATGCGCAAATTGCAGCGCAGGAAAGACCAGTTGGTCACCCAACTCATAGCTATTTTGCGGTTGATAAATAGTGCGACCAGACAGCTTTTTCTTCACCGTGCTGGCCTCTTCCGCTACCCGGTAAGCCATGATCATGCGCACGATTTCATCTGTCGTTTGCGGCCGTTCAACCTCTAAAAAGTGATTGTAGATTTGTTCAATATCGGTGTTTGTTAGGGCAAAATCCGGTCCCCAATATGTTTCATTCTGGGTTCGGGGCTGAATCACAACGTTCTCCTCGTTAACAGGGAAAATCAGGTATTTTAGTGCCCAACCCACACACTGTTAACGTTTTGCTTAGGGTAAATTTGAGTTGAAGCACAGCGTAGGATTATACCAATCTGCCATCCCTACGCCAAAGTAATCACGATGCACCGCTGAAAACGCGCACCGCAAAGGGACAAAGAGCGTTACGTTTTAAGAACCAGAGGGAAAACTCCCCGCGATTTGCCTGCCCTCACGGTAAATTTTGCTTATTCAGCAGAGCAAAAACGCCCACAATTTTAGGGGAATGGCGTCTCCAGCCATTGCAGGCCATTTACCGGCACGCCATGAATGCGCAAATCCCAATGCAGGTGCGGCCCGGTAGAAAGCCCGGTAGAACCACCAGCAGCAATCGCTTGCCCGGCCGTCACCACATCCCCTACCGCCACGTACGTTTCTGACAGGTGAAAATAGGCAGAGAGCACCCCCTGACCATGATCCAAAATGACCGTGTTGCCGCGCAGTTCCAGCAGTTCATTAAAAACAACCATGCCATTGGCTGGCGCTAAAATAGGCGTGCCAATTGTCCCTGCAAAGTCCACACCTGAATGGTAAATCTCTACTGGCCCTCCGGCGTAGGAACGCGGATCGCCATACGGCGCAGTGACAATGGTTGTGGTTACGGGCGTGGTGAAAAGCCCCTCCCATTGGCGCGTTTCGCTGCTGGTCTGGTAGATTGGGTTCAGTAACGCATCTTCTTCCTGGCGCAAAACTGGATCATCGGCCAAGGGTATTTGCTGCAAGCTGTAGTTGCCAGGGTTTACCTGCACTGCCTGTTCAAACGGCCGCCACGGGCGGCTGCCCGACCCTTCCAGCCGGAGGGTGAACAATCCCGGCTCGGCAAAGGCATCGATGCCTACCAGGGCGGCAAAGCCATCGCCCTGTGGATAAAATTGCAGGGGCTGATCGCCAAACTGGCCAGACGGCCGTCCTTCCAGCACATTTTCTACGTAAATAGAAACGGTATTGCCAGGAATGATGGGAAACGGCCGTATCACCACCTGCTGCCACTCGCCCGTTAAATATTGGAAAGGGCTCTCATTGGGGATGCGCAGTCGCTGCCCGGTGAGCAGGTAGGCCGAATAGGGCAGATCATTGGCAGCGGCCAGCACCACCGGAGAAATATTGTATTGAGCAGCAATGGTGGCCACCGTTTCGCCTGGGGCCACCACATGGGGCGTGCCTGTTACCGGCTGGGGCAAGGCCGACCCGGTACGGCTCACGACGGTGATCGTCTGGCCTGCGGCGGGTGGCTGCGTTGGGCTGATCATCCGGTTGGTTTGCAGGATGGCAGTAGGAGTGGTGTTGAAAACGGCCGCAATCTGCGCCAGCGTATCGCCCCCGCCAAGCGTGTAAACCGTAGCCACCGCTTCCCCCTCGCCGCCAGGGATGATGAGCGTTTGCCCCACAAACAAATTGTCGGCATTGGCCAGACCGTTCAGCGCCAACAGCTCTTCAAGCGTAATGCCATACAGGCTGGCGATGTACGTCAGGTTTTCCCCCTCGGCAACTGTGTGCACGCGGGGGATGGGGTCGCTGCTGCCATCTGGTGCCGGGGCCGGGGTAGGATCGGCCGTTTGCGCCTGAACAGGAATTGGCAGCAGCAAAAGTAGTAGAAAAAAGAGTCCGATACGTTTCATAAAATCTGTTGGTCAATTTTTAAAAATTGACCTACTGGCTTGCTAAAAATTGAATATGATCACCCACCTTCACCCGGTTTACCAGCTCTGGCTGGCCTTCGATAACATAGCGGGCGGGCGCGGGTGGCACATAAGAGAGTCGCCACGGCTGGGCCACTACCGTGCCGACTACTTCACCGGCATCGTTCACCCAAATGACGCCCAACTCAAAAAAGACAAACAGCATGTGGATGGCGGTGTTTACCCGGTTGTCGCGGGTTTCCACCAGCACCAGGCCATCCTGTGGCCCCAGTTCACGCCGGAAGGTAAAACCGCGCAGCTTGCTGCCAAAACTATCGCACCACTTCGCCTGGGGGATAAGAACCTCACCGCTTTCTAGGTGAACAATCTGTCGTGTACCCATCGGCTGGAAGTATAGTGAGGGGGAGACAAGGTGACAAGGTGACCGGGTGATCCTGGGAATGGTCTCATGGCTGGCTAAAGCAAAGATGAGTGTTGCTCGATGATTGCCTGACGGGGGATTGACGGCCGTTCCGGTACCAGATTTATAATTTCGGGCAGATTGTTTGAGCGTTTTCAGAAGGAACTGAGGTGAAAATGAGTAGGAAAAATTTATTTTGGTTCTTGTTTGTTGTGCTGACCGTGGTGCTAATATCTGGTTGCGAAACGTCTCGCCTATCTGGTGAAGCGGAGAGCCGTGGTGATGATGCTGTTGCGGATATGATCTACTTTGTGCCCGAAGAGGCAGATTTAATAGAAGCAGAATTGAGTCCTGATATCCTGTCCCGCAATGAATTCTTAGCCGAGAACGATTTATCGCTCCTTGCAACTTCGGATTGGGAAGCGGCGGCTGACCAACTTGCAAACGACCATGTTCAGGCACTTCTCATTCACCATGCTGCGCTTGCTTCTGTTAATCAAGCCGAGTTACAAATGTTTTTTGATGAAAACTCGTTGGTGGTGGCCGGCATTGGCATTCCTGGTCTGGAATTGGCGCAGTTTTTAGGCCATTCCGGGCTTTTTACAAGCACGTGGCCTGCTGATGAGGGATACACAACGCCGTACTACTTTTACGTTTATTCTTTGGAGATAAGCAACAATGGTCTGTCTAGCGGCAGTTCGACAGATTCACTGCTGGGAAACGGCCGTATCACCCCAATGTTTCGCCTCATCGCCGCGCATGGGCAAAATTGAGAATCATACACTTTTTTAAGCAGTACAACACCAGTTGTGGGTGGATGAACTGTTGGCTATCACCGATCAGCTTGTCTTTGACTGACGAGACTGTCGTAAATGGCCTGCGCCTGGGGGGAGTGGAAGGTATACGGCCGTTCCCAAAATTCCTCTAGCTGCTGATTCCCCGTTTGCTTTTCATACACCATCGCCTGTAGAAACATGTCTAATTTGTCGGCATCGTGTACCAGTTTGGCTTCTGGGGTTTGGGCCGCGTGCAGTTCCTCCCACAGTTCCATAAAGGCCGGGGCGAATTCGGTTTCGCTCAACATCTCCTGCATGGCACCCCGCTCTACGGCCGTTTTGATGCCGGGTGGCAGGTAGCGCCAGGCAGGCGTGGGAATGTCGGTCGTGAGTGCTTCGGGCAGGTCATGCAGGGCAGCAATGGCCAGCAGCCGCCCCAAATCAAGTTCTTCCTCAACAACCTGGGCCAAAACCATCGCGGCAAACACGACGCCAAAGCTGTGGGCCGCCACGTTTTCGGCATTGGGCACGCCGCGCTGCACCCAGCCGGTGCGCGGCGTTCGTTTAAGCTGGTTGCCGTGTAAAAGTGTGTTGAGTACGGCCGTTACATCCATCATCTTTTCCTCTTAAAATAATTTAACGCAGGGGCGCAGAGAAAAAGAAATCTGCGTCCCGTTGTTCTTGTAATTGTGGCTGGCGTAGGCCAATTGGGCAAACTGTGGGGCAAGCAGCGACGAATCAGCCGCTATTCACAGGCGAATTCAGTTACACTAACAGTCAGGAAGAATGCGCAATGTAACCAATTTCAAAATTGCCTGTTATAAATTCGCTGAACCCCACGACATACTATCCAGAACGGCAAATGAAGCAAAGTTTGATTCATGGGCCAATCAATTTAGGAGAACATGCATGTACCTCAACCAAACTGTTCAGGCGCCGATAGTGCCACTCTGGTTGACAATTAATGTCCTGTTGGCGGAAGCGCCTGCCACCATTGAGGATGATCGGGCGCTGGTGCAGGCGGCCCGGGCCGACCTACGCGCTTTTAATGGACTGTACGAACGGCACGTTACCCGCGTGTACCGCTACCTGCTGGTGCGGGTGGGCAGCGTAGCCGACGCCGAAGATTTAACATCGCAAACTTTTTTGGTAGCCATGGAAAATCTGGACAAGTACAAAGGGGAACGGCCGTTCCTGGCCTGGTTGTTTGGCATTGCCCGGCACAAAGTTGCCGATAAATACCGCCGCCAAAAGCCAGAACTGTTCCTGGAAACGGCCGAGGATATGGCCGACCCTGAAGAAGCGCCTGATGATCTCGTCAGCCACAAGTTACAAATAGAAGCGGTCGCCCAAAAGCTGCAAACCTTATCACCCGACCGCGCCGAGGTAATCTCGCTCCGGCTGTTTGGTGGGCTGGACATACCAGAAATTGCTCGCCTGATGCGCAAGCAAGAGCCTGCCGTGCGCATGCTGCTGCATCGTGGGCTGCAAGATTTGCAAACCCGGCTTAATCCAAACCAGGAGGCAACCCTATGAAAGAACAAGACCCAATCCTGGCGGACGAGCTCAGCCGTCGTATTGCAGCCGAGCTGCAAGGAAAGCGCCAACCGCCTGTCAGCGAAGCCATTGAACAAGAGGCCGAGCTGGCGGCCAAACTGATTAACCTGGCTCAAGACACCCATCCCGACCCAGATTTTGTGGCCTCGTTGGGGAGCCAGTTAGCCAGACGAGCTGCGCAAAAGAAAAAAATACAAAAAACACATGCGCCGCCAGAACGGCCGTCGTTCTGGCAGCAGCTTACACAACTATTTAAGGAAGGAACAACCATGAATCGTAATAAATACCTACTGGGCGCTCTCGCCGCCCTGGTCTTAATTGTTGCCGCTGCCTTCATTCTGGCAAACCGCAACGGCAGCAATGAACCAGCCGCCATTGTGACAGACAACAGCGGACAAACGAATACAACCGATGATGCCAGCAATGAAAACGCAGACCAAACGACGGATGAAACGGCCGTAACAGAAATTGCCGATCTGCCCGCCTTGCCCGCCCTAGAGGGCAGCGGCCAGGCGACGGGACTGGGCGGCGGTGGCGGGGCAAACCCCAGACCGCAATCAGGTGGCGGTGGCATTTCTACTGAAAGCGCCTCGCTGGATGTGGATGGCAACTTTGTCTACACCGATCCGTTTTCAGGCACGGTGTTTACGCTGAACACCACCCTGCCTTCAGGCCCTGTTCTTACCGCCGTGCTGCAAAACAAGCCAGACGAGGTCATCACCGCTGAACAAGCTCAGGAACTCGCTACCCGCTTTGGCTTTACCGGCCAGCTTTACCGGGAACAATATCCAGTTTTTGAGGATGAGTTTGGCGGGACAGCCTACGAGCCGCCCGTGGTTTTCCATATCTTTGATGGGCCGCGCAGCCTCATCATCGATGCCTGGGGCGTTTACTACAACGACACCAGCATCGTAAACGACTTTGATAACCCGCTGCCTTTTGAGCAAGCTGTACCCATTGCCGAAGCCTATGTGCAAGAGCATAACCTGATCGATTTTGAGTATGAAGTTCAGCAAATCTGGGGCACCGATGTAAACTTTGTGCGCAAAATTGATGGGCAAGCCGTAAACCAACCTGAATTAACAGTGGGCGTGAGCAATGACGGCCGTATCTTCTTCGTGAGCTACCAGGTGATGCGCAATGCCCAACTGCTGGGCCGCTACCCCATCATCACAGCCCAAGAAGCCTGGGAAATCCTGCAAAGCGGCGTGGCCGAAAATGGCATCCTGTACAACTACAATGCCAGACCAGAACTGGCCATTGAAGAACCGGTGATTATAGAAGACCCGCTTGCCGACCTTTACCAATTCTGGGTACGCGAATTTGCGCCTGGAGATGAAATCCATCTGTACGATTGGCCAGTTGTTTTCTTGCCGGTTGACAGCGGCGCTGACCCGCGCATTCAAGTTCGCAACTACATCGTTCAGGCCGACTCTGGCACGCTCAATGCCCTGGCAGAACGTGTAGGCCAGCAAACCCACATTTGGGGGCAGGTTGGCCCGGATGGCACCACCATTGAGCTGGCTGGCTGGGACCCGATTGAGCAAATTAACGAGCCAATTTCTGGCCCCGGCACAATCAGCCGCACCGGTGATGAGGTGCTCTTTACCAATAATGACACCGGCACCATTTACATTATCCCCAATGCCCCGGCGGATTTGGCCGACGGCACAGAAGTGTATCTCTTTGCCTGGGCCGTTCGTGACCTGGGGTTGGCTTACCCGGCTGCCGACTGGGAAAATATGGACAAGATTATCAATATTGAACCAGCAGCGGAAGATTTACCAATTGAAGAGCCAATCATTGATGAACCCCTGCCGGTTGACGGGGACGGACGCGGTTTTGAACCATTCGTGTATGAAACGTTCACGGTGAATGAGGTTTCGCTGGCTTACTACACCACTTATAGCTGGCCTACCGATGACACGGGCGAATTCCGGTACGAGGGACAGCCCACGCTCATTGTGCAGCCCACCTGGAAGTTCTCTGGCCAGACAGACACGGGTGACAATATTGATTTCTACGTTCAGGCAGCAAACGCGGAGCTTGTAGATCGCTAAGATTGGTGAGCGTGTAACGAGGTAAGCGGGGAAACTAGCGCAACTAATTTCCCCGCTGCCCCAAACCCAATCAGGAGACGGCCGTTTTCAAACAAAAGTGAAAACGGCCGTCTTTTTAGGTATACGGCCGTAGCACTTCGGCCACCATCTCTGCCAAATCCGGCAAATTTCCTTCAAGGTCCAGGCTTTCTGCCAGGGCGGCCAACTGCTGCCCCGCCTTCTCCTGGGTTTCACGGGTGCTGGCCGGATGATGGTAGGCCAGCCGGAGCAGCTGGAGCGCCTGGGAGCGCTGCTCATCCTGAGCCAGTAAACCAGCCACCCCAACCAGGGCATCCAAAGCCAGGGGAGATGCCTGAATTTCCATTGACAGGCGCAGCGCCTCATGAAAGGCGCGCCGCGCCGCAGCCACTTCGCCAAGCTGGCTGGTCACTTCGCCCAAATTGATCAGTGAAATACTGATGCTGCGCCGGTTGCCCAGCCCTTTCTTCAGAATCAAACTTTCGTCGTGCAGGCGGCGGGCTTCGTCCAGCTCCCCCAGCCGCATGGCCACAACCCCGGCATTGCCCAATGAGGCGGCCTGGCCTGGCTTGTAATTAATTTCCTTGAAGATGAGTTGGCTTTCTTCGTAGTAGCGCCGGGCTGTGGCAAAATCCTGTTCGGCGTTGGCCAGGTTGCCCAAATTGTTTAGCACAACGGCCGTTCCATGTTCATCCCCTAATTCGCGCCGCAGTTGCAGGCTTGTTTCATAATAAGTACGCGCCGCGGCGTAGTCACCCAGCCGCTGGGCCAACGTGCCGCGCAAATTTTGCACAAAAGCCACCCCCTGCTGATGATTAATCTGGCTGGTGAGCGCCAGGCTGGTTTCTGCTTCGGCCATCGCCTGCTCATAATTTCCCTGAAAGCTGTGAACAATGGCCAGGTAGCTGTGCCCCAACGATAATTCTTTGGGGTCGTTGGCCGCCTGCAAATAGCTTTGGGCTTTTTCTAGCACCTGCCGCGCTTTTTCATATTGTCCCAAGAAGGTGGCAAAACGGCCGTAGCGCACCAGCAGACGGCCGTAGGATTGCTGCGCCCCCGCCTGGTGCATGGCCATCTCTTCCAAAGCAGCCAAAGCCCAGCCGTAAGCCGCCGCCCCATCCCGGAACCAGCCGCGTGACTCATACAAAAAGAAAAGGGAGACGATGGCCTGATTCAGCCATTGTGCTGCCCCGGCAGCCCTGTCTGCCAACGCAGGGTCTTCCAGGGCGGCTACGGCCCAGCGCCAGGCGGCACGCACGTTTTCCAGCTCAGGCGTGAGCAAATCCAGGGCCAGCTGCCGTTCACCTGTTTGCCAACGCTCTTCTTGCTGGTGCAGCAGCAGCAAAAAGTATTGGGCCTGTCGCGCCTGCGCCGAAGTCGCCAACTCTGGCAGCTCGGCAAGCCGTTCGGCGGCAAATTGGCGCACCATTTCTAACATTTCAAAACGGCCGTTTGCCTCCCGGTGCAGTAGCGATTTATCCACCAACGCCGTTAAAGCCCACAGCGACGTTTGGGTCACCTGCCGGGCGGCTTCGCGGCTAAACCCACCCCGGAAAACGGTAAGTTGAGCCAGCACCTGCTGCTCCTCTGGCGTAAGCAGCTGCCAGGAATGGTCAAACACGGCCTGCAAGCTGCGGTGACGATCTGGCACATCACCGGCCTGAGACTGTAAAAAGTCTATATTCTGGGCCAGTTCTTCAGCAATCTCGGCGCAGCTTAATTGGCGCACCCAGGCAGAGGCCAGCTCGATTCCCAGCGGCACGCCAGCCACCAGGCGGCAAATTTTGGCAATGTGCGGTTGGGTTTCGGCCGTGAGGGCAAAATTTACCTGGGCGCGCTGGGCCATTTGCACAAAGAGGTCAATAGCGTCGGATGGGCCAGCGTTTGTTTCTTCAGGTAAGGGGAGTGGTTCCACTTCATAGGTCCACTCTGTTTTCAGGTTCAGCCGCTCGCTGGAGGTGACCAGCAGCTTCACGTCGGGCAGCGCCTGGCTCATTTCTGCCAGCAGGGGGCTGCCTTTTAGCAAATGTTCAAAATTGTCCAGCACCAAGAGCATCTCTTTGGCCTGCAAGTAGTTGATAAGCTGTGTTTGGGGCGGCGCGGCCCCGCTAAAGGTGAAATCAACCGCTTCGGCAATGGCGGGGATAATAAATTCTGGCGCGGGCACGGCGGCCAGCGGCACAAAAAAGACGCCGTTGAGGAAGGTGCCTACGGCCGTTTCGGCAATTTTTAGCGCCAGCCGGGTTTTGCCAATGCCGCCCGGCCCTACCAGGGTCAGCAAGCGGCAGGACGGCCGTACCAACTGAGCCTGAATCTGGCGCAACTCCTGGGCACGGCCCACAAACGGAGCCACAGCCACTGGCAAATTGTGGCGGCGAATGTCTACAGCGGCCCGAATCCGTTCGTAAAGCGCGGTCGTTTCTGGGGAAGGATCAATGCCCAGTTCTTCAACCAAAATGTCACAGCAAGTTTGGTATTGGCGCAGAGCTTCGGCGCGTTGGTCGTTGCGCGCCAGCAGCAGCATCATCTGGCGGTAAGCCCACTCGCTTAGCGGGGCCAGGGCCAACAGGCGGGCCGCGTAGCGAATTCCTTTTTCATATTGCTGATGGTCTAAAAAATGCTGTACCAGCCGCCGCAGCAGGTGAACGGCCGTGCGCTGAAAACGTTCGCGCTCCAGGGTAACCCACTCTTCAAAGCCCCGGCTGTCGCGAATATCAAACCCGGCCAAAAAGTCTGCCTGGTAGAGGGAAATGGCGGTTTCCCAATCTTCAATTGATTCGCTTTGGGCCAATTGCTGGAATACGGCCGTGTCCAGCCAATGAGAGCTGTCTTCTTTGAAGGCAACAGTTTGCCGGGTAATGTCTAAAAAGGGTTTGAAGCCCCGGCGCAGGCCAGACAGCAGCGAGCGTAAATTGGCCAGCGCTTGCTCGGCAGAGCGATCATCCCAGAAGAAGTCGGCCAGCAGTTCACGGGAATACGGCCGTTGCGTACAAACAAGATAAAGCAGCATAGCCTCAGCCTTGCGTGAGGGAATATTTGCCGGTTTGCCATTGAGTTTAATTGTAGTCTCACCCAGGAGGGTCAGTTCTAGCTTGGTCGTCATTGATTTAGACAATCCTTTGGCTCGGTGGATCGTTTTCGGATCGCTTGTGGAGTAAACTGCAACACATCAGTCAGGCTGTGGGCAAATGCAGCTACGTAAATGCTCCCAAAATCGGCTATATTATAGCCCACTCTCAGACTGTTATGAAGAAGAGAGAAATTGTTGCCCATGTTCCTCCGGGTTCACTCTACCAGGACAGATTTCTGCCAAACAGTCTATCGTTCCACCCGACAATGATTGAAGGATAGCTGAAACTGGGTTCATCAATCGAAAGGCAAATCATCAGCTTGAGATGCCATAGTATCCAAAAAATGAATGCCTGGCTTATCCTAATTCCCACATGGGCCGGTCTGCATAGGATTAACTCTATGAGCAAAAACCTACAGCATTATCACGCATATCTCTTACGTATCTGGCGCGAAGAAGCGGGCATGCCCTGGCGCGCCACGTTACAAAATCCGCATACAGGTGAGCAAGAGGGGTTTGCTTCGGTAGAACAGCTAATTGCATTTATTCGCAGCAAAACAGATGAGGAAGCAACCAATAACAATTCCCCCTCATAAACGCGGGCGCGTTTTTTATCATTTTGCTCCCTTGTAAACGATGCACAAAAATAACGGCCGTCTTTTCCGCAGACTATCTGGAAAACGGCCGTGCCCTCCCCACCCACACCCAAAATTTGACCATTTCCCCAGCCTCGCTATACTAAATAACTTGAAATGTTAGGGTTTTGTCACTAAGATGACCCGCATTTCTTGGGAAGAGAACGATTCATCACAAAGGCATCTTCTGCCAATCAGGCGATTTCATGACTAAAATGTCAAAATCACGCTAAGCCGCAAATGAAATAACATGGCCCCGAATCCACTGAGAAAAAACTCAGGTGGTATTTTGGCATATCTACCGCAAACAATCGAAGTTTTTTACTGACAAGAGCCTGTTAGTTTTTGTTCTAATTTAGAGGAGGTGCATACCCAAGATCAGAGAATCAAGTGAAGAATGCCGTACTTTAAGCTTGCTTTTAATAAGTTTTACTCTAGTTGGAGGAGAGAATCCCTATGAATAAGAAGAATGTTGTTATTGCCTTATTGGTCTTATTGGCTATGGCTCTGGTTGCCTGTGGTGGCGGCGAGCCAGAAACCGTTTTTGTGGAAGTAACCCGAATCGTTGAGGTACAGGGCGACACCGTGACCGAAACTGTGACAGAAACCGTAACTGAGACGGTGACAGAAACCGTTACCGAGACCGTTACCGAGCAAGTTGCCGTTGAGTTTGCCGGTGGTGGCGACACGCTGGGTCTGGTGCAAGATCGCGGTGTACTAAACTGTGGCGGTAACGCCAACGTGCCTGGCTTTGGTTACCTGGACCCAGACACTGGTGGTTTTAGTGGGTTTGATATTGATTTCTGTAAAGCGATTGCTGCGGCCGTTTTGGGCGATTCCGAAGCGATTGAAGTAACGCCAACCACAGGTCAGTCCCGCTTCCCCACCCTGCAATCTGGTGAGGTTGATGTGCTCATCCGCAACACCACGCACACCTTTAGCCGTGACACTGCTCTTGGCTTCGACTTTGCCCCAATCACCTTTTATGATGGTCAGGGCATGATGGTTCGTGCCGATAGCGGCATTACCACCCTGGCTGAGCTGGAAGGCGCAACCATTTGTGTTCAATCTGGTACCACCACAGAAAAGAACCTGTCTGACTACATGACCAACATCGGCGTGAATTACACACCACTGGTTGGTGATGATGCCGTAGCTACTCGTGACGCTTACGATTCTGGCGCTTGTGATGGCTTCACGACGGATAAATCCGGTTTGGTTTCCAACCAAATTTTGCTGACTGACCCGTCTGCCCATGTCATCCTTGATGAGGATATGTCCCGTGAGCCGCTAGGCCCGCTGACTCGTCATGGCGACAACAACTGGAACGACATTGTGAGCTGGGTTGTGCAGTGTACCATCAATGGTGAATTCCTGGGCGTTGGCAAAGATAACGTAGACAGCATGTTGGGCAGCGATGATCCTGTTCTCCAGAATCTGCTTGGCGAAACCGGCGATTTGGGTCAGGCATTGGGTCTGAGCAATGACTTCTGCTACCAGGTTATTTCCCAGGTGGGTAACTACGCCGACATCTACAATGCAAACCTTGGCCCAGATACACCTTTCAATCTAGCACGGGCTCGTAACGCACTGTACACCGACGGCGGTATCTTGTATCCCACGCCGTTCAAATAAAATTCGTAACGATTCAGGGGCGACGCATTTACCGAGGTGAGACGTATAAAACGAGTTGCTTAGAGAAGTGCCTCGCATCTTTGAGAGTTACTTAAGATTTTTTATTTGAGAAACCTTTGATTTAAACACAGCCCGACACAGTGTGTCGGGCTGTGTTGTATCAAAACAAATTGCGACTTCTTTTTGTGTGGAATTGCGTGCAGTTCGTTGCGGCACGTATGCTTTGCGGTTAACAATCTGGAACAGGAGAAAAGCCTATGTCGGACATACCGAATCGACCAGTACGGGGCAATGAGACGATCCCACCTTGGCGAGACGGCCGTATCATTGGGATTTTGCTACAAATTGCCTTCGTCATCTTCTTCATATTTAGCGCCAACTGGCTGTTCACCAACATCAATAACAACCTGGTCAACCTGGGTGAAGCCCAGTTTATCTGTAAAGACGGTACCTCCAGCCTGCGCTGCGCCTTCGACTTTCTCAGTGCTGATGCCCAGTTTGATATTCAGGAATCTGTTATTGACTATGTACCGGCCGATTCCTATTGGCGTGCCATTGGTGTCGGCGCTTTAAACACCCTCAAAATTGCCTTCTTTGGCATCATCCTTACCACAATTCTGGGCACATTCACCGGAATTGCCCGGCTCTCTAGCAACTGGCTGGTCAGCAACATTGCCAAGTGGTACATCGATCTGATGCGCAACACCCCGCTGCTGCTTCAGCTTTTCTTCCTCTACTTCGTGGTCTTTCTGGTCGGATTACCGCTCGTAGGCGAAGCTCACCAGCTTGGCCCCGTTTTCATTAGCCAGCGCGGCCTGAACTATCCTTCACTGGTGCCTATGTCTTCCTTTGCCACCTGGGTCGCGTTTATCGTGTTGGGCATTGTTCAGGCACAGCTTTTGTGGGTCATTTTAGGCCGACGCGAAGAACAAACTGGCCAAACCGCCAACCGCACTTTGTGGGTGATATTCTCATTTTTGGTCGTTGTGGCCATTGGTTGGTTTGTAGCGGGCAACAACAGCAACGACGAAGCGATGCTGGTAGCTCGCGCCGATCGGATTCGTGAATTTGACGATATTCCGGCATTGGTAGAACGTCGTTTGGGTCTCGAAGATTTAGGTGAAATTGAGGAGCTGGTGGCTGCCGGAGACCTGGCCCAAGATGACGTAGACGCTGCTCAATTTACCATTTGCACACTCCAAGATTCTCCATCAGAAATCAACCTGACTTCACAGCTGCGCCGCGCCAACGTGCCGTTTAGCGTCAGTCGGAGTGACCGCGCTGACCAGGCCATTGGTGAATATGCTGAGGACGGCTGCGACGCTTTTGTGGCGACAACGGCCGTTGTCGCTGCAGAGCGCGATGTGTTGGAAAACAGCACAGACCAGCTTGTGGTGCCATTGCCAGAAACCCCCGTTCGCATCTCTACCCCCAAGCTGGAAGGATTCAACTTTGTCGGCGGCACCAAAATGTCGCTGGAGTTTTCAGCCATTTTGCTGGGTCTGGTTTTGTACACCGGAGCATTCGTAGCTGAAATTGTCCGGGCGGGCATTCTGTCGGTTTCCAAAGGGCAGTCTGAAGCAGCCAGGGCATTGGGATTAACCGAAACGCAACGGCTTCGTTTGGTGGTGCTGCCCCAGGCGCTGCGGGTCATTATTCCGCCGCTTACCAGCCAATATTTGAATCTGACCAAAAATTCCAGTTTGGCGTTGGCTGTGCTGTTCCCCGACCTTGTGCGGACGATTAACACCATTATCAACCAGTCTGGTCGGTCAATTCAGCCAGTTGTCATTATGGCGCTCATCTATTTGTCGATTAGTTTGTTCATTTCATTCCTTCTGAACTGGTATAACCGGCAAATTACGTTGGTGGAGAGATAATCATGACAACAATACCTCAGAGACAAACTCGATTTAATCTACCGGCGGATTTCCAGGCGCAAATCAACCGTTTTGTGACGGAACAAATTACCCACTCCTGGCTGCTAACCCTCTGGCTGATTGTGCTGACGCTTTTTACAATCAATACGATTGTGGGGCGGGTACAGGCAGCGCCAGTTTCAACGATCATTGTGCTGGTTGTGTGGGCGGCTACAGTTATTTTGGTGGCCTTTAATGAATTACGGCATAAACACAATGCGCTGTCGCTCTGGCTAAAGAACAATATGTATAACACTATCACCAACATTCAGATCAGCTTGCTGATAGTGTTAGGGCTCATTGCCGCTATTGTTGCTTTTTATAATTATGCCTGGGTCAATGCCAGCTTTTTGTCTGTGCCCGCGGCCAAATACCGCGCCGAATTGGTTAGCGCCAACGGCCAGGAATATTGCTTTACGATGGGTGGGATAGACCTTGATATTTCGCCCACGACCATTGTTGAAGAACCGACAAGCCAATGTTTTCCCGTCTCCGAGCTTACAGCGCCGGTAGAAGGTGTGGTTGGCGAAGTTGCCACTTCTTTTTGTTTCGACGATTCTCCTAGCGACCCCGAAAATGGGGTCACCTGCTTTGAAAGCCTTGCCTTCAATCCTGATTTTTCTGATCATCCCGGCTTTTTTGTGGTAGAGCGGGAGTTCACCGGGGCCAACTGGGGCGCGGTGGAAGCCAATATGACTACCTTGATGATCTTTCGTTTCAACCGGAATGAGGTGTGGCGCATCTGGGCTGTTATTATTATGCTGGGCGTGCTGCTGGTTCCCACAATGATTGTTTACCGGGACAGTTTTCAGAATAAGCGGGTTCGCCAGATAGTAACTTACTTGTGGTTGGCCACGCCTATCCTCATTTATCTGTTCTTGCGCGGTGTGGAGCCTGTGCCGTTTGAAGGATCGGTGGTTTCGGGCATTTGGAATGAGACGTTTGCCTGGACAAGTCCTTTGCAAGAGTTAACGGATGCGGGGCAAATTACGGTGGTAAACGGCCGTCCCTTCTTGCGTGGTGACGAGGGTGTCTTAAGCCCTATCAGCACCTGGGCGCGCCTGCGAGCCACCTTTACCGGAAACCGGGACTTGTTTGGCGTGTTGGGGCTTATCATCTTTGGTGGCCTAACCTGGTTTATTAACCGGCGGTATCCACAAAAAGAACGTGAAGGTGAGTTGGTTCGGTTTGGCCGAGCCGTTTTGCGCATTTTGCTGGTTATTACGGCCGTATTGGCCTTCCTGGCGCTGTTGCAGGTATTTGCCATGATCATCGGCTCCATCACCTACACCCGCGAATTGCTGGTTAATGAAACACCCCAGCAAGTTACCCAGCCGATTTTCTCCAGCATCGACCCAGATGTGAACTGGGGCGGCTTCTTGCTAACGCTGATCATCACCATTTTTGCCATTGTGGTTTCCTTCCCCATCGGTCTGGTGCTGGCTTTGGGACGCCGCAGCAAGATTCGCGGCATTCCCGCCTGGCTGACCTATGGAGCCGCGCTTGTCATTGCCATCTTGGGCCTCATCAACAGCACACCAGCCCTTATCGAAGCGGCCCGCAATAATTTCGAGCTGGTTTTGGCTTACTGGCCAATTCTCGTTTTAATTATTGCCTACGCCTTCCAGCGAACTTTCAATGGCAATGTGTTGGCTGCCTTCAGTACACTCTACATTGAGTTTGTGCGCGGCGTGCCGCTCATTACCGTGATCTTTAGCGCCCAAATCCTTTTCCCCATTCTGCTGCCCCCAGGCCTGGAAATTCTAAATACCTGGCGTGTTTTGTGGGCCTTTGCCTTTTTTGCCGCTGCTTATCTGGCAGAAAACGTGCGCGGTGGTCTGCAAGCCATTCCCAACGGGCAGTACGAAGCGGCCGATTCGCTGGGCTTTAGCGCGTACCAAAAATACCGGCTCATCATCCTGCCTCAGGCGTTGCGCGTGGTCATTCCAGCCATTGTGGGCCAGTTCATTGGCCTGTTCAAAGATACAACGCTGGTGGCCATCGTGGGCATGTTCGACATTTTGGGTGTGGCCAACGCCATTGCTGCTCAGGAAGATTGGCTGGGCGTCCGACGCGAACCATACATTTTCCTGGCCGTCCTGTACTTTGTAGGCTCTGCTTTAATGACCGCCTACAGCCGCCGTCTGGAAAAACAAACTGGCCTGGGCGAGAGATAATTCGCAATGCTAACCTCCCGGAGGTTTCGTCTTGTACGAAACTTCGGCAATAAACCTCCGGGAGGTTTTATTTCAGGAGAAAAATAAAATGACAACAGCAGCAACGCTAACACAAATGGAAGACGTCATTGTGGCGCAGAATATTAATAAATGGTACGGAGATTTTCAAGCCTTGCGTGATGTGAGCCTGACGGTGAAGTCGGGCGAGGTGATTGTGATTTTGGGGCCTTCTGGCTCTGGCAAATCGACTTTCATTCGCACGCTCAACCGCCTGGAAGAGCATCAAAGTGGGAATATCATCATAGACGGCATTACGCTGAGCCATGATGTGCGCAACATTGCCGAGATTCGGCGGGACGTGGGCATGGTGTTCCAGCAGTTTAACCTGTTCCCCCACCTGACGGTGCTGGAGAATGTGACGCTGGCTCCGATTCACGTGCGCAAATGGTCACGGGAACGGTCTGAAGAAGTGGCCATGAAGTGGCTGACGCGGGTGGGCATCCCGGAGCAGGCGGGCAAATATCCTGGCCAGCTTTCTGGTGGGCAGCAGCAGCGCGTAGCCATTGCCCGCACGCTGGCAATGGAGCCAAACATTTTGCTGTTTGATGAGCCAACGTCGGCGCTGGACCCGGAAATGATTAAAGAGGTGCTGGACGTGATGCGCGACCTGGCGCGGTCTGGCTACACCATTCTGGCGGTGACCCATGAAATGGGCTTTGCCCGTGAAGTGGCCGACCGGGTAATCTTTATGGATGCGGGGCAAATTGTGGAGATCAATACGCCGGAAGATTTCTTCACCAATCCGAAGAATGACCGGACGAAGTTGTTCTTGTCACAGATTTTGCATCATTGAGTAAGTGAAAAGTGATAGAGTGAAAAGTAAAAAGTGACAAATTCACTTTTTACTTTTCACTTTTTACTGCTCAAACCAAACCAGTCTTGGTCTAATTTGAACGGCCGTTTCCGGGGATGATCCAGTTTGTACGGCCGTTAACATTTCCCACCTAAAAAGATGTTTTTCTTCAATTAAAACGGGGCGGCTAAAGGGGAAGGCCGTGCGCATGGCGTTGGCTAAATCGTGCGGCAGGCGGCTCCAAAATTGGCTGGCGGTGGCCACCGAGGGGCGGGCTGGCACCAGGCGGAACCGGGCGGAGGGTGCCTGTTCTGTTAGAAATTTGAGCCATTCCCAGGCAGCAAACGGCCGTTCCGAATCCATCGTCACAAACGCCCCCTGCACCCACAGCGGCGTAATGCCATCAAACCTGTCTGAGCCGGGGAAAGGCAATGCCCCCATCGGATCCATTTGCACCCGCAGTTCGTACAGCAAGGGAGACTCTACCCAAATGGCAGCCCGGCGGCGAGCCGACTGCCAGTTGGACAGCACGCCAGCCCGTTCTGTGGCGCTGAGGGCGGTAAGATCAGCCACTTGCCCCGGCTGGCCAGCCAGACTGTGATACCAGTCCAGCGTGGCGGCAATGGCTTCTGGCGTCAGCGGCTGGTCGCACAGCACGGTGGCTTCTTCGCAGGTGTTGCCCCAGTTGTAGGCGTAAGAAAGTAGCGCATCTGGCCCCACGTCTAAAAAGCCCCATGCCAAAGAGCCATTTTGGGCTGCTGTGCCGTGGGAAACGGCCGTCATGTCGGCCACCATCTCCTCCCACGTCCAGCGAATAGTTGGTTCGGGACGGTTGGCGCTGCGGTAAGCTTCTTTGTCGTAGTAGAGCACGTTCATGCGGCCAGCCAGCGGCATAAACCACATCTGTTCCCGCCACCAGGCCCCCTGCCACAGCTGCTCGTAAAAGTCTGCCCGGTTGAAACGGCCGTCTGTCTGCATTAAATCGGTCAGGGGGCGCACGCTGCCAGCGGCCAACATCGCCTCGGTGGGAGCCGCGCCGACGGCATCCAGCCCGGCCACCTCAGCCAGCGTAGGCTCGGCGCTTTCCAGATAAACCAGCTCCAGGTGGATGCGCGGGTTTTGGGCCATGAATGCCTGGGCAGCCATCTCGTAATCGAGCAAGGGGAATTCGCCAGCGGGGATGCCAAAGCGGAGGGTGACTGCCCCAAAACGGTCGGCGATACGGCCGTCTACCATCTGCCAAAACAAGGGAGAAGGATCGCCATTTTCATCCAGGCCAACCAGCCGGGGAGAAGGCAGGCGTAGATGATCGGGTGCGGCCGTTTCTTGAAAATCGTTGGCCAGGGTGATGGTGAACGGCCGTTCCGCCGTTGGACAGTCGGCCACGCACAGGGTGAGAATGCGTTCGGTGATGTGCTGGCCAATCTGCTCTGCCAGATCGGCATCGGTTTGGAAGTAGCTCAGCTTGCCCCAGGCAAAATCGACAAAGGTGAAGCTGCCCCAGTAGCCGGGCGCTTCTGGCTGACGAATCAGGCCGCCGTCTGGCTGAACTTGCCAAAAGGCAACGCGCTGCAAGGGTTGGCCGCTTTCTGTCCACTGCACATTGGCCCAAATGAAGGTGTCGTGCTGTTCGGCGTGGGTGACGGTGGGGGTGTTGTGGTAGAGACGGCCGTTGAGCGGTTGGAGCTGGGCGGTGAACCAGGCGGCGTCATCAGCCTGGAAGCTGTAGAAAAGGTCGCCGTCTCCGGCCAGGTAAGCGTCTCGTTCAAAGTCGAGGGCGGTTTGCACCTGCTGGCGCAGGGCGCGTTCTGAGCTGGCAAGCTGTTCCTGCACGGTGCGCCCGCCCCACCACAGGCCAAACACCAGAACGGCCGTTAGCCCCAACCATACCCACAAACGCGATGATTGCGAAACGGCCGTGTGCGTTTGAGGCGTTAACTCATCCTCTTCCTCGCCAATTTGCCAATCGAAGCGCTCGCTCATATCTCACCGCCGGGGTTTGGTTAGATTGTTTTTGAATCGGTGAGCTAAGTATAAAGGAAATACGGCCGTTCTGCATCTCTGTTCCCCATCCCCACACGGTTTTTCAGTAGTCCAACTCTTAAATAAAATAGGACGCTGATGAACGCAGATAAACGCTGATCTTTATAAAATCTGCGTCATCAACGTTTATCTGCGTCCCATTAGTTGTGGCGCGGCATCATTTGGGCGAGGCGGTACGAGAAATGGCGGCGCGTTAGCCCAGCGTTAGATCGCACCGCCTCGCCCCCACCGATTACCAATTACCGATTACCAATTACCGATTACGGTTTACCGTTTACCGTTTACGGTTCACGGGTTACTGCTCTTGCTTGGTGATAATCTGGCGAATGTAATAAACGGTTTTGTTTTGCGATTCGTAGTAGGTGCGCACAATCAATTCGGCGATGAGGCCCATCACCAGAAACTGCACACCGAGGATGACCAGCAAAACGGCCAGGAGGAGGAGCGGCCGTTCACCGATCTGGAAATTATTAAAGCCGCGCCAAAACCGGGTTGCTTGAATTCCCGCCCAAATCTTGAGCCAGGTTAAATACAGCCCCAGCAGCACGCCCAATCCGCCAAATGCTGTGCCCATCATGCCAAACAGGTGCATGGGGCGGTCACTGTATTTGCGCAAAAAGAGGATGGTTATCAGATCGACGATGACGCGGAAGGTGCGCGAAATGCCGTATTTGGAAACTCCCGCCACCCGCGCCCGGTGGTTGACGGGCACTTCGGCCATGCTAAACCCGGCAAAGCTCACCATTTCTGGAATGAAGCGGTGCAGCTCGCCGTAAAGTTTAAGTTCATTGGTCACTTCGGCGCGGAAGACGCGCAGCGAACAGCCGCGATCCCGCAGGGGCACATCGCTCAGGCGGGCAATGAGCCGGTTAGCAATGAAGGAGGGCAGCTTGCGCATGAGGAAGGCATCTTGCCGGTTTTCGCGCCAGCCGTTGACCACATCGTAGCCTTCTTCCAGCTTGTTGATCATAGCGGGGATGTCGGCGGGGTCATTTTGGCGGTCGGCGTCCATGGTGAGGATGTAACGGCCGTTTGCCTGGCTAAACCCCGCAGCAAAAGCGGCCGTTTGCCCATGATTGCGCCGAAACTGAATACCCACTACCCGGTTGTCTGCCTGATGCAGCGCTTCAATCACAGAAAAACTGGTATCATTGCTGCCGTCGTCAATAAAGATGACCTCGTAACTGAGTGGTTCATCCTTTAGCGCAGCGGTGATTTCGGCCAGCAACGGCCGTAAATTTTCTTCTTCGTTATACACGGGAATTACAATTGATAAATCTATCTTTTCCATCGTCTCACTTCTCATACGGCCGTTGCCCAACCTTTGGAAAAACCTCCATTTAGCTGCCAGGGTGCAACGGTTGCACTTTTTTGGGGTTATTGTAAAAGCGGACACCCATCTTACTTGTCCATTGGCGTAAAAGCCAAAAGGTAGTTTGCCTAAAAATAGACCCAAAGATGGCTTTTACACAAGCAAACCACTCGGAAATCGTGCATCGTTTTTCAAATTAGTTTCTGTGGTTTGCTACGATGCAATCTCGCTCAGGCGCTCTTGCATTCGGGCGGGATTATAGCATATCGTCACGAAGGATTCGCGTTAATGAAAGTTTCTGTCATTGCTACTGTAAAAAATGAAGGGGAAGCGTTACGGCCGTTGCTGGATTCGCTCATCCAACAAAGCCAGATGCCCGATGAAGTCATCATTTGTGACGGTGGCTCCAGCGACAACACGCTGGAGATTTTAACCGAGTACAAGCTGTGGCTGCCCTTGAAAATTCTGGTTGCGCCTAACACCAACATCAGCCAGGGGCGGAATGTGGCCATTGCCGCCGCCGCTGGCCCCATCATTGCGGCTACGGATGCAGGCGTGGTGCTGGCTCCCTACTGGCTAGAAGAACTCACGCGCCCTATTCTTCAGGGGGAAACGGCCGTTGCCAGCGGCTGGTTCGAGCCTGATCCCTACACTGATTTTGAAGTGGTAATGGGTTCCACCGTCCTGCCCGCCCGGGGTGAGATTGTGCCCGAAAAGTTTTTGCCCTCCAGCCGCTCCGTGGCTTTCCTAAAATCGGCCTGGGAGGCGGTGGGCGGCTACCCAGAATGGCTGGATTACGGCGAAGATTTGGTGTTTGATTTTGCCTTGCGTGAGCAATTCGGCGATTTTCCTTTTGTGGATACGGCCGTTGCCTACTTCCGCCCCCGCAGCGACCTGACAGGGTACTTTAAGCAATATTACAACTACGCTCGCGGCGACGGCAAAGCCAACCTGTGGCCCAAGCGGCACGTGGTGCGCTATGCCACCTACCTCATTGGCCTGCCCTACATTCTGCGCCTTATCTGGCGGGAAAAGTGGCCCGGTTGGGTCTTGCTGCTGGTGGGCAGCAGCATCTATTGCCAGCGGCCTGCCCAACGCCTTTGGGGCAATACCTGGGGGTGGCGTCCGCCTTCCCGGCTGCGAGCTTTTGCCCTCATTCCCATCATTCGCCTGGTGGGGGATGTCGCCAAGATGCTGGGCTACCCGGTAGGGCTGCTCTGGCGCTGGCGGCACCGCGATTTGGTCGGTAATCGGTAGGTCAGTAATCAGTATGCGGTTGTTTGTAGCGAAATGGTTTTACTGAATAACTATTTCACTGAAAACTGAATACTGATTACTGCATCAGGTGACCATTAGAAATCTACAAGAAGTGTCTCCCTCCACCTTGACGCTCCCCAGACCCATGCTAAGATTGCCCATCTCAGCCGACCTTCTGTCGGCTGTTTTATGATGTTATGATTATTGAGCGCAAAGACCCTCCCTATCCGCGACGTGGCCCATCTTGCCTGCTGGTGATTTTTATCGGCGTTGGCATCTTTTTTGGCATTTACGTCATCCAAAATGCGGAAGAAGTGCGGGATGTGATTGTGCCCACCCCCACCCCAGAACCCACCCGCTCTGCCGTTGAATATGCCCTGTTGGCCGACATTGCCGAGCGGGATGGTGCCTTGGAAGAAGCGGCAGGCTATTATGGCGAAGCGGTGCGGCTGGACGCCACCAAGCCAGAAATTTACATTCGTTACATTAACTTGCTGATCAAAATTGATGAAGCGGAACAAGCCCTGGCGCGGGCGGAGGAAGCGGCCGTTTTGGCCCCGGAGAATGACCGCATTTGGACGGCCGTTGCTGCCGCCCACATTGCCAACGGAGAACGCCTCAACGACGCAGGCGATCCCACCGCCGCCGATCTGCAATTTGCCGAAGCATACCGCGCTGCGGAAACGGCCATCAGCATAAACCCAGACAACGCCGATGGCTATGCTTACTCGGCGGCTGGCCTGGTGCTGCAATTTGAGCCAGGACTTTACCAGGACGCTCAGTTTCGGGCCGAAGATGCCATAGTGCGTGAGCCAGACAATCCGCTGGCTCGTTTGTACATGGGCATTGTGTTGACGTACCAGGGTTTTTATACGGCCGCACGTGAGCAGTTTCAATTGGGCTTGCAGTCGGAGCCGCTGCCACAGCTTTATTATGAGCTGGGCTATAATTTTTATGGCGATGGCAATGTTTCGGAAGCCATTTTGAGCTTTCAAGATGCGGTGGCCATCGACCCCAATTTTGCACCGGGGTATGATGGCCTGGCCCACATGTATTTGCAGCTGGGGCAGGACAATCTGGCAGAAGAGAATGGCCTGCAATCGATTGCTTTGAATCCAAACGTGGCCCGGGCACACGGCCGTTTGGGGGAAGCGTATGTTCGGCTCAATAAGTACGAACAGGCCATTGAAGAGTTTAGTAAAGCTGTGGACCTTTACGGTGAACCAACAGAAGATAATGCCCGCTTCTTTTACCTGTTAGCTGATGCCTACTTGCGCCAGGGGACTGAAAACTGCCCCCTGGCTGAACCCTATTTTCAGCAAGCTGCCGAGGTGAGCATTGCCTATGCCGATGCCGCCCAGCAAGGGCTGGTTGAGTGCCGTCGCGCCGCCCTGGAAACCAGCCCCTAACGCTGCAAATTGGCAGAGCTTCCCCAAATTTATCCATTAGCGGGGTACGGCCAGGCCCAGCGGATTCACTGAATATCCAGGAAAAATATCAGCCAGGCGCGGGTTATTGAGCCGTTTCTGAATTAATTCCCCCAACACATCGCGGAAGTCGGTGGTCACGGCCAGATCGCCAGGGCCGACGAGCTGCTCATCGTGCAGGCCCGGCCAGTTGGCAAACACCTGGCCGCCGTTGATGCCGCCGCCCAGCGCCATCATCATGCTGCCGTGGCCGTGGTCGGTGCCCAAACCGCCGTTTTCTTGCAGCCGCCGCCCAAACTCAGACATCACCACCACGGTGACTTTGTTCATCTGCGGCTGTAAATCTTCGTAGAAGGCTGCCAGCCCGTCGGCCAGTTCGGCAAGCAGGCCAGCCAGCGTGCCCACGGTGCCACCCTGGGCCACGTGGGTATCCCAGCCCCCCAAGTCGATGCAAGCCACTTCCACACCCACCTCTGCTTTAATCAGTTGGGCAACCAGGCGCATGGCCTGGCCAAATTCGTTTTCCTGATAAGCACGGCCGTTTGCCACATACCCGGCTGTATCAATCTTGCTCAATACGTCAATGGAGGCGAATGTTTGCTGGGCAACGGCCGTTAGCATGTCCTGGTTTTGCCGGTAAAGCGTTTGCAGGAGGCTGGTCATTTGCCCCACGCGCTCTGGCCTGCCCCCCAGATGGTAGTCGGCAATGGATTGCAGGGCGGTGGATGAGACCGCGCCTGTGAGCGACGCAGGCAGCATGTCGCCAATGCCCACGGCGCGCAGCGAGGAGCTGTTGCCGCTGTCTAGCGTGGCCAGATGGCGGGCCAGCCAGCCGGTGTAATCGCCATTTTCGGTAGCGCCACGCTCCATTAAATCCATCGCTTCAAAATGGGAGCGGGTTTCATCGGGGGAGCCGGTGGCGTGGATGAAGGCCATGTCGCCTGCGGCATAAATGGCGTGCAGCGGAGCCAGGGCGGGATGCAGGCCAAAAAAGCCATCGAGGTCTACGGTACGGCCGTCTACTGCGCGATTATCGTCTGGCCGGGGAATGCCAATGAGGGGCCGGTGCGCGTAATATTGGTCATCGCCGTGAGGCACCACCATGTTCAGGCCATCCGCCCCGCCGCGCAAAAAGATGCAGACGAGGGTGTCGCCAGCTGGCCCCACGTGCGGATCGGCCAGGCTGACGCGGGGCATCCAGGTGGGCAGCGCCACAATTTTGTTGCCCAACATCAGCGCCGCCGCCGACTGCACTCCTCGGCTCAAAAAGGTACGGCGGCTGACTCGTTCGTATTCCTGGCAATGGTTTGTTTGGGTTTTCATGCAATTTCTCCAGTTCGGTAATTGAGTAATTGGGTAATTCAGTAATTGCTTATCACGTCCATTGAAATTCGGGACTGGCCAGCATGAGGGCAATGCAGTCACGCAAGCGGGTTTGGGCTTCATCCTCTTGTAAGGACTGGCTGGCAAGGTAGTCGGTGAACATGGCCAATTCGTTTTCTTGCAGGGAACGGCCGTAAATCAATCCGGCAAATAGCTGAATGGCAGAAACGGCCGTGTCTGCCCCACCCGCCGCCAATAAATCATCCAGCGGCACGGTGGCTCCGGGAATCTCGTTGTGCAGCAGGGCCAGGGCAAAGTTCCAGCGCGGCAGCAAGTTAGCCGCCCACGCTTCAGAAACGTCCGGGTAGCCATCCGGCGGAGGCCAGAGGAACAGCGGCTGGCCCATCACCGCCATCCAGTCGGCCAAGGCCCGGCCCCGGCCAAAACGCAAATCAACATGAAGGGTGCGCAAAACAGAAACCATGAAGGTGTGCGGCCGTTTCAGTTTGGCCGGTGCGCTGGCAAATGCGTCGCTCAGGAAGATGACCCGCAGCATGGCTTTGATCTCGCCGCCGCTTTGCCGGTACGCTTCGGCCACCTGGGTAACCAGCTCGGCCGGTGGCGCATCGGCCACAAAACGGCGCACCAGCTTGGTGGCTAAAAAGGTGGCCGTGGCGGGATGCCCAGCCAGTAAATCAAGCAGCTCGGCAACTTCTTCAACACCGCGCCCGGCAGGGAAAATTTTGCCCAACACTCGCTTTTCGCCAAAGTCATGCCTGGCGTCATCAAAAATGAACTGGCCGCGCAAACGGCCGTTCCGGGCCACCGTCCAGCCAGTGAGGATGCGAGCCACTTCCTGCACATCCTGCTGGCTGTAGCCGCCGTTGACCCCCAGGGTGTGCAGCTCTAGCAGCTCACGGGCGTAATTTTCGTTGGGATGGCTCTTCTCGTTGCTGATGTTGTCCAGGTAAAGCAGCATCGCCGGGCTTTGGGCCGATGCGCCGAGTAAATCGCGGAAGTTGGTGAGGGCATACGGCCGTATCACCTCTCGGTCGTCCACAATTTTAGCCAGGGGCATCACCTGCTCTTTGCGCAAATAAATGTTGAAATGGTCCGACCAAAACTCAACCATCGCCTCGTAAAGCTGCCGTTGGGAGTAAATGGCCCGCATGAAGGTAGAGCCAATCAGCTCGATGGTGGCATCTTTAGGCTCCTGCTCCAGCAGCAGGCTGGCATCCATGTGGTAAAGGGTCTGGTGCCGAGCGATGAGGTCGCTGGCGGTGTCTGCAATGCCTTCATCGTTAAGCTGCTCTTCCAGATAAGCGGCTAAGCCCAGGCCAGAGACGCGCTCAATTTCGCCGGGAGCTGGGCCATATCCAGCCCGATTCAGCAGGCGGCGCACCGGGTTTATTGCCTGGCTGGGCAAATTGGGAGCGCTTTGGGTGAGGGGAGCTGTGCCGGGAACGGCCGTTGGCAGGGTGAGCACCTCTGGCAAATCATTCTGGTTCAACTCCCGCCCAATGACGCTGCACCCGGCGGTTCCGGCAGCAACGGCCGTCAGGCCGCCCAGGCGGAGGAAGTCGCGTCTGGTTAATTTCATGGTTCCTCACAGTCAGTGTTCAGTAGGTCAGTGTTCAGTAGGTCAGTATTCAGTGATCAACTGACCTACTGATTACCGATTACTGATTACCGATTACCGATTACTGTTTCACTGATTACCGATTCACTGATTACCAGCAACCGCCACCTGATCAGCCGCAGCCGAACGCGGCAGCCAACCCAACAAACCAAAAACGGCCGCACCCATCACCGTAATGCCCACAATGGGGGCAAACAAAAACCAGCCGACAATGGGAAACAAGCAGGCCAGTTCATACACCACCGCCCCGCGCAGCCAGTTGATGGCCTGGGAATTGGGTTTGGCCAGCAGGGTAATGCGCTTGGCCAGCAGACGGCTCATGCCCGCCGCGCCCAGCGTGCCCAGCCCCATGCCCACAAAAGCAGCCAAAAAGGCCGTGCCGCGCACCAGGCCAAGGGGTACATTGGCGGTAATGGCAATCCACAAAAGAAAAGCGGCCGTTACCGGAATGCCCAGAAAAAAGCTTTTGCCTGGAGTTTGCTCCAGCCGGGTGACGATATGGGTGGTGGTTTGCGGCATAAGCAAGTTGAGCGCCATCAGCAGCGCAGGCAAGCAAATTAAGATGCCCAGCAGGGAATAAACAACAATGTAAACATCGACCATGAGAATGCCTCCTTCGGGGGTGGCAAGGTTGGCAGCAAAGCCAACGTCTGATACTGGTTATAGATACCAGTCACGTTCCCAAAAGTTGCAATCGATCTGTAAATTGTTTGTAAAACGGAGAATTCGGGTTAGCGGTTGAGCAATGCCTGGGTAGCAGGGGATGGTTCTAAGCCAAACTGGTCTTGCATCATCTGATGGCAGGCCAGAAATTGGTTTGCCGCTTGCTTGGGTTGGTCTGCCTGCAAATGCAGCCTGATAAGCCAGCGATGCCAGCCTTCATGATGGGGTTCGATGGTGACTAGCTGCTTAGCGAAGCTGATGGCTTTTTTAATTTGCCCACTTGCTTCATACTGGGAAATAAGCTGTAGGAGGGTTTCTATTGCTTTTAACCGGTGCTGTTCGCGGGCCAGGGCAGCCCACTCCACAAACCCTTTGGCTTCTTGCACGTGAATCGTTTCTAGAAAATCGCCACGATATAGCTTGAGGGCGCGTTCTGGCTGTTGGGGAAGGGTTTGTTGGAAAACGGCCGTATCCAGCCACACCTCATACGCCGGGTTCAACCGCACAGTTTGCCGGTTAATCAAAATAGCATCTTCACAAACGCGCCGCAGCCGGGAAAGCAGCACGCGCAAATTGTTGTTGGCCTGGTTCCGCGATTGGGCATTAAACAACAAAGAAGCTAAAACTTCACGTAGATGCGGGTAAGGATGGCATACCAGGTAAGCAAACAACGCATCTACTTTTTGCGAGGTGGTTTCGGCCAGGGGCTGACCATTAATTAAAAAAGATGGCTCACCAAAAAGATGTATTTCTAAATTGGTGGTGGTTTCAACCATCATCTTGTGCTCTGTAAACTGTTCTTGTTCTGTTGGCGGCATTGCTCTCTATCATGGTGAAACATCTACTACGAAAGCGCATGTTTAGCGGGTCAAACCAAAAATCCTGGTATTCGTCCGTCTAATGAATTAAATTAGCTTATTCTGGTGCACTTTGAACAGATGTTTTCGTCAGTGGCCCGATAGTAATCCGACAAAGTTAACATTAGACTTACGTCTTACAGGCAGCGATTGGGCCAAAAGTACTGCTGGAGGTGATGGATATGAACGGCCGTAATTGGAAGCAAATTCTCGTTTTTGTGGCAATCCTGTGCCTAACTGTGAGCTGCGGTGGTGCCGAAACCAGTGCCGCGCCCACGCCAACCGTTGATCCTGCCCAGGCGATGCAGGCGGCCATTCAGGCCACCATGGCGGCTGAACAGGGCAACCGGGGCGAGCAAATGGCCGCCTGGCTAACAGAGCTAGACGAAGCCGAAGCCCAGTGGAAGGCAAATCCGGTGGAAAATTACCAAATTGAACTGCTGTACGTAGAAAGTCCCAAACAGGTGATCCAGATTCATACCGTCACCGTGGCGGATGGCGCGGTTGTGGACGAAGCCGTGCGTTGCAGCGACCAGGCACCAAACTGCATCTTCAGCGACATCCCAACAGAGCGATTAACGATCCCTGGCCTGTTCCAAACGGCACGAGCGGCGCTGCAAAACGATGAAATTAATGAGTTTGGCGGTGGCTTTGACTTTCACGAAACCTACAGCTTCCCGCAGAGAATTAGCTTACGCACCACAGGGGCAAACGCGCTGCCCTGGTACTGGCAGGTGGAATCATTTACCGCTAACGAGTAGATTTACGAGGGGCAATGTACAAAAACGAAAAGAAACGGCCGTCTCCCACAGACGGCCGTTTCTTTTACCAAGGAGTGAATAGAAAAAACAGCTAATTAAGCATGAGCCGGTTCAGGCGCATCCTCAAATTGAGCCTCTTCGGTTGAGCCTTTCAAAGCGGCCGTGGATGATTCACCACCGGAAACCGTCAATTGAATTTCATCGAAGTAGCCAGCCCCAACAAAGCTCTGGTGCTTCACAGCCCGGTAGCCATCGCTGGCTTCCAGATCAAATTCCCGTTCTTGCAGGCGTGAGTAGCCAGCCATACCTTCATTTTTGTAAGCCAGGGCCAGCTCAAACATGCTGGTGTTCAGCGCATGGAAACCCGCCAGCGTAACAAATTGGAACTTGTACCCCATTTTGCCTAATTCAACCTGGAACTTGGCAATGGTGTCTTCATCCAGATTGCGCCGCCAGTTGAACGACGGCGAACAGTTGTAAGCCAACATCTTACCAGGGAATTTTTCATGAATGGCATCAGCAAATTCTTTGGCCTCATCCAGGTCTGGTGTAGACGTTTCGCACCAAATGACATCCGCGTATGGCGCATAAGACAGGCCACGGGCAATGGCGCTTTCCAGGCCGCCCTTCACGTTGTAAAACCCTTCACTTGTCCGCTCGCCAGTGATAAATGGCTGGTCACGCGGGTCGATGTCGCTGGTGATAAGCTGAGCCGAGTCAGCGTCTGTCCGGGCGATGATGATGGTTGGCACACCCATCACATCGGCTGCCAATCGTGCCGAAATCAATTTTTGAATAAACTCACGGGTGGGCACCAGCACCTTGCCACCCATGTGGCCGCACTTTTTGGCGGAGGAAAGCTGGTCTTCAAAATGAACCCCGGCCACACCTGCTTCAATCATCATTTTCATGAGTTCAAAAGCGTTGAGTGAGCCGCCAAAGCCCGACTCTGCGTCGGCGACGATGGGGGCAAACCAGTAAACGCCATTTTGGTTGTTCATGTGGTAAATCTGGTCGGCGCGCATCAGGGCATTGTTAATGCGCTGGGCCAGTTTGGGAGCGCTGTCGGCTGGATAAAGGCTTTGGTCTGGGTAGGTGTGCCCGGCGTTGTTGGCGTCGGCGGCCACCTGCCAACCGCTCAGATAGATGGCTTTTAATCCTGCCTGAACCATTTGCACGGCCTGGTTGCCGGTTAGTGCGCCCAGGGCATTGACATAATTTTCGCTGTGCATCAAGCGCCACAATCGTTCAGCGCCCATGCGGGCCAGAGTGTACTCAATCTGGACGGTTCCACGCAGGCGGCTAACATCTTCGGCGGTGTACGGCCGTTCAATCCCTTGCCACCGTTTATCAAATTTCCAACTATTTTCTATCTGCGTCACATCATACTGTTTCAACATGCTCACTCCTCCAAAAAGGGAATAAAATAGAGTTCTTTCGAATTTTTCATGAAGCGCGAACCGTGATGCGGTTCATCACGGTTTACGCTTCACGCTAACTTAAATATTCGTAGGCTGGCAGCGTCAAAAACTCTGTAAATGTTTTGCCAATGATAATTTCTTCAAAAAGCTTGCCCGCAGCGCGGTATTTGCCTTGTTCAAACTGTTCTGCCCCGACCTGGCCCTTAATTTGTTGCAGCACAGCGGGAACCATTTCTGTAATAAGGTCTGGGGTAATGGAACGGCCGTCTGCCAGTTTGGTGCCGGGGTTATGCAGCCATTGCCACACCTGCGCCCGTGAAATTTCGGCCGTCGCCGCGTCCTCCATCAAATTGTAGATGGGCACACAGCCACTGCCGTCCAGCCAGGAAGCCATGTATTGAATGCCCACATCGATGTTGGTGCGCAGACCGGCTTCGGTAATATTGCCCTCAGGCACGGCCAACAAATCTTCGGCCGTAATTTGCACATCCTCGCGCAGCCGGTCGATCTGGTTGGGGCCTTTCATCACCTTGTCAAATTCCTCTTTGGCAATGGCCACCAGTGCAGGATGCGCCACCCAGGTGCCATCATGGCCATCTTGCGCTTCTCGCTCTTTGTCGGCACGCACTTTGGCCAGGGCGGCATCATTGGCCGCCACATCATTTTTGATGGGAATTTGGGCCGCCATGCCGCCCATGGCATGAATGCCGCGCTTGTGGCAGGTTTGAATGAGCAGCAGCGAATAAGAGCGCATCATGCGGGTGGTCATGGTCACTTCTGCCCGGTCTGGCATCACAAAATTGGGGTGATTGCGGAATTTGCGGATGGCGCTGAAGATGTAATCCCAACGGCCGCAGTTAAGCCCAGCCGAATGGTGGCGCAGCTCGTACAAAATTTCGTGCATTTCAAAGGCCGCCAAAATATTTTCAATCAGCACGGTGGCGCGAATGGTGCCCTGGGGCACGCCCAGCAAATCCTGAGCCAGCACAAAGACATCGTTCCACAAGCGGGCTTCTAAATGGCTTTCTAATTTGGGTAGATAAAAGTAGGGGCCGCTTCCCTTAGCAACCAATTTTTTGGCGTTATGGAAAAAGAAGAGACCAAAATCGAAAAGGGAGGCAGAAATGGCACGGCCGTTTAACAACACATGCTTCTCATCCAAATGCCAGCCACGCGGCCGCACCAACAGCGTGGCAATGTTGTCATTCAGCTTGTAAAACTTACCGTCTGGATTGGTAAAGGTAATGGTGCCATCGATGGCATCGCAGAGGTTAATCTGGCCCAGAATGGTGTCTTGCCAGGTGGGCGAGTGCGAATCCTCAAAGTCGGCCATGTACATGTTGGCCCCAGAATTCAGAGCGTTGATCACCATTTTGCGGTCAACAGGCCCGGTAATTTCTACCCGTCTATCCATAAGGTCAGCCGGAATGGGGCCAACTTTCCAATCGCTGCTGCGAATTTCGGCCGTTTCCGGCAAGAAGTTTGGCATTTCCCCGGCATCCAGCCTTGCCTGCCGCGCAACCCGCATTTGCAACAATTCATGACGGCGCGCCGCAAACTTTTCCTCAAGCGAGGCAACAAAAGCCAGGGCATCTGGTGTCAGGATACGTTCAAATTCAGGGGAAGCTTGGCCGATAAGCTGAAGGTTGCGGGTCATTTGTGGGCTCCTTGCTACTTTTAAGTTCACAATTCACAAAAAAACTCTCCAATAGCGAATATTCGCTAATTGTGAAGAAAAGTATAAACGAAAGACGCACTGTGTCAAGGGGAAATCGGCGATTTTGTGATTGATAGCGAAAATTCGCTAAAAGATGTATCATTGGTTTGTGTAGGAGTTTCCTGCGTCTTCAATAGATCAAATAAAGGTGAGCCTTCTATGACCAATAACCTTATCAATATTATTTTTGGCATGAAAGTGCGCCAGGCCCGCATGGAAACTGGCCTGACCCTTTCTGAATTTGCCAACCAGTGTGAGCTGTCACCTTCTTACGTAACGGAAATTGAAAAAGGTCGTAAATATCCTCGCGTAGATAAAATTATGCGCATGGCCGAGGTGCTGCGTAAGCCCTACGATGATCTTGTCTCCATCACGCTCTCCCCTTCAATGGCTTATCTCAGCACGACCCTAAAGTCGGCAACCTTTCAACGATTTCCATTTGACGAGTTTGGCCTGGAATTGGGTGATTTGGTGACGCTGCTGACGCGGGAACCAGAAAAGGCAAGTGCTTTATTACACGCCATGCTAGAAATCGGCCGTCGTTACGGCTTGCACGAGGAAGATTTTTTGCGTGCTGCGCTGCGCTCCTACCAGGAAATCCACGAAAACTACTTCCAAGAGTTAGAAGATGCAGCCCAGAAGTTTGTAGATAAATACGGCGAAAAGTATGGGTTTTCATCAGACCCGCCAGCCAGCCTTCAGGCGCTTAAAGCCATTTTGCAAGATGAGTGTGGCTATGAAATTGATTTGGAATCGATTCACAAACAACCCGCCCTGACAAAATATCGGGCCGTCTTTTTTGAGGGCAAAAAACCTCGTTTGCTTATCAATAATGCCTTAAATGAACGGCAGCTAAAATTTATTCTGGCACGCGAGGTAGGATACCAATTCCTTAAGCTGAAGGAGCGCTCTTTTGCTTCTACGCCTGACCAGATCAACTCCTTTCAGCAAATTCTCAATGATTTTAAGGCCGCCTATTTTGGTGGGGCGCTGCTCATGCCGCGCACGCACATGCTGTCTGATTTGCAGCATTTTTTTGAGCAAACGACCTGGACACCTCATTTAATGCTGGCGATGTTGGACAAGTATCAGGTAACGCCAGAGATGTTGTTTTACCGTTTTAGCGAACTAATTCCTCAATTTTTTGGGGTGCGGCTGCATTTTTTGCGCTTTCATCATCGGGAGAACAGCGGCACTTACCAATTGGTCAAGCAGCTAAATATGAACCAGCTCATTGTGCCCAGCGGGATTGGGCTGTTGGAGCATTATTGCCGGCGCTGGCTTTCTGTGCGGCTGCTGCGCGATATGGAGGATGCGGAACGGGTGCCAACCGTTTCTGACCAGCCTCTCGTTGGGGTGCAGATGTCTGAGTTTGTTGAGTCGCAGGATAAGTTTTTGTGCCTGGGCTTTTCGCGTGAGCTTAGCTTGTCGCCGGGGATGACCAGCAGCGTCATTGTGGGTTTTCGGGTAGAGCCAGATTTAAGGAATACGATTCGTTTTGCCCAGGACCCGGCAATTCCTCAAGTAATTATTAATGAGACGTGCGAACGATGTCCTTTAACGGCCGAACAGTGCCGGGAGCGGGCTGCGGAGCCATCTATTTTGCGGGAACAGCAAAAGGAACGAGAACGCAAGTTGGCCCTGATGGAAATTCAAAATCAGGTCTAATGGGTGGGGCTGTAGGGCCAGGGGGACTCAATAAGCTAGATTCTCTAAATTATTATATGTTTCAATGGCGGCCGACAGGTCTTCTAACCGTACGGGCTTGCTGAGGTAAGCGTCCATGCCTGCGGCTAAAAATCGTTCGCGATCCCCTTTGAGGGCGTTGGCGGTGAGGGCAATGATGTATGGCTGGGCAGACAGTGCTTGATTTTGGCGAATGATTTTGGTGGCAACGATACCGTCCATTTCTGGCATTTGCACGTCCATGAGAATAAGGTCGTAAGGGCTTTGATCCACCGCTAAGACAACCTCTTGCCCATTTTTTACCACATCGGCCTGATAGCCTAATCTTTCTAACATGCGCAGGGTGACTTTTTGGTTGATGGCATTGTCTTCAGCCAGCAAGATACGCAAGCGATGGTTGGCATTTGTTATTCGACTCGACACGGCCGTTTCCAATCCAGCTGCTTCGTCTTCTTCAACAGAAAGCGCACGTTCAAGCGCCAGGCGCAGATTTTTGGGCTTTACTGGTTTTGCAATTTGCATGGCAAACCCTGCCTGGGCATCTGCATCTAAAAGCTGCCCCATCGAGCTTAAAAGAATTAGAGGAAACGGCCGTTGGCCTGTTTGGGCCTGGATTGCCTGAGCCAACATGACGCCATCCATATTTGGCATTTGCATATCAAGAATGCCTACGTCAAACTGCTGGCCTTGGGCCAACAGAGTCAGGGCTTTTTCACCTGAATCTACCAGGCTAGATTCCGCTTCCCAACAATATAAATAATGCTTCAAGATTAGCCGGTTGATGTCGTTATCATCCACCACCAAGACCCGTTTACCAGACAACCCAGGCGGGGGAACGGCCGTAGCCTTTCTTGAAGACTTTGTGGCCGCAATTTGAATCGTAAAGCTAAACGTAGACCCCACATCCGGTTCACTCTCCAGCCACATGGTGCCACCCATTGCCTCAGTCAACCGCTTGCTGATAGCCAACCCCAACCCCGTCCCGCCATATTGGCGAGTGGTAGAAGAATCCACCTGGCTAAAAGAACGGAACAAACGATCCATGCGCTCTGAAGGAATGCCAATGCCCGTGTCCAGCACCGAGAAACGGATTTCTTGTATATTATTTTTGGCCGCCAACTGAGTAACTGATAAAAATACAGACCCCTCACTGGTAAACTTGATGGCGTTGCTGAGTAAGTTGATCAAAATTTGGCGGAGCCGGGTTACATCACCCAGCAATATCTCAGGAATATTCTCGTCAAGAAGGTAGGCCAGTTCCAACCCCTTTTCAGTTGCCCTTGCTACGTTAATGTCTAAGGTCTCTTCCACACATTCACGCAAATTAAAAGGAACGTTTTCCAATTCCAGCTTACCTGCCTCAATTTTGGAAAAATCGAGAATATTGTTAATGATACCCAGAAGGCCATCCCCGCTTATGTGGATCGTCTCTAAAAAGTCGCGCTGTTCAGCATTGAGCGGCGTTTCCAACAGCAGTTCCGTCAAGCCAATGATGGCATTCATTGGCGTGCGGATTTCATGGCTCATGTTGGCTAAAAATTCACTCTTAGCTTCGTTGGCAACCTCGGCCGCTTTTTTGGCGTTTTCTGATTCATCATAAAGTCGCGCTTTCTCAATGGCTCCCGCCAGTTGTCCCGCGATTGTTTCTGCCAAACGAACATCATCCTGGGTGAAATGATAGCCTGGCACGGTACGATCAATGCCGATGCTGCCAATAATCTTGCTTTGAGCACGAAGCGGCACAACCATAAGGCTTTGTGTTCTGCGCATCTTCATGACATCATGAATATCTTTGTGCATTGGATCTGTTTGCGCATTATCTACTAACACAGCCTCGCCGTGTTCAATAACACGTATCGTTCCGGGATTACTTAAAGGCAGCAGCATCCCAACGGAATTGGGTTCTTTTGGGTCCCGGTTGTAATTTGCGATAACGCGAAGTTCGGTGTGATCTTCATTTAACAAGGAAATACCCGTACCACGGGCATCGAGCAAAACAGTCATTTCCTTAGCTACAATTGAAAGTGTGGTGTGCAAATCCAGGGTGTCGTTCAGTGCGTGCGAAATGTCATTCAAGGCAGACAGGTGCGAAACATGGGCGATTAATTTTTCGTTAGCCAGCCTGCTGTTTTTAACGGATTCTTCTAAGGCCTGGGTTCGGGCCAGAACTTTCATCTCCAGTTCATCACTTAGAGTCTGAAGCGCCAGATTACTTTGTTGGGCAGTTTGCAATGCTTTTTGCAGGTTACTAACCAGCAAATAGATCATGACGCCACTCAAAATGAAAATAAAGGTGTAGTCCGTCATGAGTTCTGAGGTTGGATCAGAAACTGACACGGCTCTTATGCCAGTATCTTCTAAATACACGATTGTCCAGCCCATGGCAATGGTTAAGCTAATAAACACCATTGCCAACCGCCAACTGGAAAGCAGACTGGCCATGAGGATGATCACTAAATAGGCCATAAAGGTGGAGTCTTTTACACCATCGGCATTTAGAGCAAACATCGAAATTATCAGCCAGCCAACAAAAACCAGGGCTTGCGTACCAAGCTGCAAACGGCGAAGCCTGGTAATAATGTAGATTCCCATCAATATCACGATGGAGCCGGAAAGGATAAGGGCGTTATTAGCGGTTGGTTTGGCAGCGCCGGTAAAAATGCGAACAAAGTAGAGCACCGAAAGCAACCCGATAAGCGAAAGGATAATGATATTGAGAAGGCGAGCCTGGCTATTTTGTAACTCGTCTTCGTATGTGGGCGCGGCTAAGAGTTGTTTGAGCCTCTGGAGCATCTAATTTTCCTCAATAAAAAAGAGTACGGCCGTATCATTTGTCTTAGAATCTATCCGAAAAAACCACAGAGGAAAAAGAGAATTCAGAGGCTTTGAACCTAAACTCAAAAACCGCTGTGTACTCTGTGGCTAATAGTTGGATAGGTATTTTAACTGAACACGAACTTATTTTTTCCCAATGTCGTAGCGCACTAACTTTTAGCACGTACATGGCTCATTTTCAGGTTAACATGGGTTCGTGATCGGATGTCATACTCTGGTTGTATTGTGGGCAGAACAGCGGGTACAGGCAATCTGACTTTAGTCCCTTCGTATGAGAGAAGCGTTTAGGAAAACGGGTACATTTTTAGCTGAATGGCGGGGAACCGTTCAGGCGTTTTGCCACCGAGCCAAATGATCCTGGATGAATTCAAGAACTTGTTGGTGGGCCTGCTTACTATTCTTCACCGCAAACGGCCGTCCAAAGGCAACGTGGATTGGTTGGCAGCGGTCCAATGGGCCAAAGTCTCGCAGGTAACGGCCGTTGATCACAAAGTCGGTTTTCACGGCAACAGGCACCACAGAAACGCCCGCTCTAGAAGCCAGCTTGACGCCCAGTGAGTTGAACTCGGCGGGGACGAACTGGGGGGTGCGGGTATGCTGCGGGAAGAGGATGATGGAACGGCCGTTTTTTAACTTTGCCACACCTTCAACCAGCACCTTCTGCAAATCCTCACGCGGGTTGGTGCGCCCGACGGTAATCGGCTGGCGGGAGCCAATCACCGGGCCAAACACCGGGTAGCGCGTCAGCGATTCTTTAATGACGTAGCTGACTTCCTGATGCAGGGGTAGCAAGCAGCCAAAGACGTTGCCTTCCAGGCTGCTCATGTGGTTGCTCACAAACACCACGGGTTTGTCTAAATGGTGAATGTTATCCAGACCGGTGATATGAAAACGGCCGTTGCACTGCTCAAGCATCTTAAAAACGGCGTAAGACGTACCCGCCCAGGCCAACCGGTCGTATTTACCCAGCGCCACCAGACGCCGCGCCTTGATAATTTCCCAAACAAATTGCAGATGCAGCGCCCACCGGCTACCGAGCAGCAGCCGATCCAGCCAGTGGCGCGTTGTGTTGGGGGGCGTATGGTAGTTGTCGTCGGGAAAGTAAGCATTCATGCCGGGGATTATACCCGGTTCAAAAGAGAAATCAGGGGGTTAGCGTGGTCTCATATTCGGTTTATCTGCCACGTACGCGGAGGCGTAAACGCCTCCGCCAAATATGAAAGACCTCAGAGCCTTGTTTTTAGCCCAGCCGGGCTTGCACAACTAGCCGGATGGCTTTAGCCCTCGGCGATCTTGCAGCCAGCCAAACATCAGCTCTGCGGATGGTTGCTGCTGGGCAAACTGCCACAGTTCACCCGTGGCAAAAAGCTGCTTGCCCAGTAAAAGAGCTGGATTGGGTTGGGGAACGGCCGTTTCCACAAAATCCACCCACGGATCGCGCCGGGTGCGCAACATCGCCTCCACCATCAGCGCCAACTGCACGTCTGCCAACGCCTGATTCTCGGCTTGATAAACAGGCAAAGCGCCCAGCGATTGGTACGGCGCGGTCTCGACCAAACAAGCGCTGCCCGCCAGCGGATCGGCACAGGCAAACTGCACCGCTTTGATGCGCATCATGCGAATCGCGCCCAGGCACATCATGCACGGTTCCAGGGTGGTGTAGAGGGTACAGGTTTGGGGTGGCACATCGGTTTGGCTAAGCGCAACCAGCGCGTTCATTTCCGCGTGGGCCAGGCGGCTGCCTTGCAGTGGGGCGTCGGAATCAGTTTCGTGGATGGCGTTGCGGCCAGTGGCGACGATACGGCCGTCTCCATCATCCACAATCACGGCACCAATCGGCAACGACCCGGCACAGTAGGCAGACCAGGCGTGGGTTACGGCCGTTTGCCACGGCAGGGAAAGTTGGTTCCAAAGCATGAGTGAAGGAATCAAAGATTACGCAGATTTACCAGATTTTTTTATCTGTTTAATCTGCGAAATCTGTTGATAAAAAACTACCCATACGAAAACCAGTCATCAATCTCCTCCCCTTTCGGCTGCGGAGCGCTGCTTTTGCGGCCTTTCATATCCTCGTAGAACGTTTCGTCGTAGCGGCGCGAGCGTACGGGGATGGGCATCTTCACGCCCCAGCCGAGCAGCAGCACCTCTTCCTTCTCTTGCAGACGAGCCAACATGCCGCGCAGCTGATCGCGCCCGGCCAGGCCAGTGAGCACAGCGCGGATGTCATCTTCATCCCCCAGCCAGCCGGTGATGCGGGTGCCCAACTGGCTCATCACTTCATCGTCAATGCCGGACGGCCGTTGGTCCACCACCAGCAGCGTCACAAAATATTTACGCAGCTCGCGGGCAATAATGCCAAACGCCGTCTGCCCAGAAAGCTGCGGATTGAGCAGCTTGTGCGCTTCTTCGATGGCGATCAGCAGCGGACGCGGCGCGGCGTCGCCATGCGTCTTGTGCCGCTCGGTCTTCTTCACCCAATGCTGGCGAATGCGCCGCGTGAGGATGTTGGACACCAGCAAATAATCCAGGTCGTTGTCGTATTCGCCAAAACTGAGGATGACATGACGGCCGTTTTCCAACTTATCCACAATTTCCGTCACAAAATCCTGCGCTGGGCGTTCCACCACGTATGGCTTGTCGTTAATCACCGCCAGCTTGCGGTGCAGCGCCTCCGCCGCCTTTTCATGCACATTGTTTTGCCGCGCCCAGGCCGCCACGGAATTATCGGCGGGGAACGTTTTGCCGCTTTCGGGATCGGTTTCCACCGCGCCCGGCTCCAGCTTCATAAATTCGGCAAACCAGTCTGGGCCAAAAGCGCGGAACAGCGCGTTCAGCGTCACGCCTGCCGTGTCGGTCAGGTTCAGCGCCTCCGACAGCAGCTCGATGTCGCTGGTCTGGAAATCTTTGAGGGCAATTTCCAGGGTGAAGTCTGGCGCTTTGCCGCGCACCATCGCCCCTTTGCCCAGCGCCGCCACCTGCACCTTGCTGCTGCCAAAAAGGCTGCGCAGGCCGCGCACCGTCACCATGCGGTCGGTGTCCGTGTCGTCAAAGGCGTACTCGTTGTGCATGTCGAACACCAGCGCGGCGGCCACGTCTTCCAGCATCAGCCCGGCCAGCACCATGCGCGTCAGGAAGCTTTTCCCCGTGCCCGTCGCGCCAAAAATGCCGCTGCTGCGCTTGACAAATTTGTTCAGATCCAGCCGCACCGGATAATCTTGCTCGATGGTGTGCCCCACCACAAACATGCCTTTACCGTCTTTGCCAAAAATTTCATCAACGTCGGCCTCATTGGCCTGGCGCACCTCGGCATGATGGGCGGGCACCGTTTTCACCGGCTTCGGCCCCGGATTTTCTTGTCCATTTGCTACCCGGTCGTCCCAAGCCGCCCGCTCTGGCGAGCCAAATTCCGGCCCGGTGTCCATGAGCAGCGTGGGGTACATCATCAGAGTGGTGTACAGCGTTTTGCCCAGCAGGGCTTGCTGGATGGCGGGCTGGAGCCGGTCGCTTTTTTCGTCGGCAAAGCGGGGGTCGGTGCTGCCCAGTTGCAAGTCGGTGATGAGGCCGTAGTAGTGGAAACGGCCGTTTTCACACACCACAAAGCTCCCTTCCTGCACCCGGTCCGCTGGCACCGTCAACCGAATGCGGAATCCTTCCTTTAAGCCGCCGCCAACAATGTAGCCGATTGATTTTTTCCATGTCCTTACCTAACTGTAACTGAACGTTAGCACTTCACATCTGACTGCATATGCTATAATGCTAGTGAACCACTGAACTGCCTTGTGCGAAGCTGGTAGTTTTTATTTTGGATAACAAACAATGCCATTTGTCGTAACCGATGCGCGTATTCACAGTTTAATACCGGCATTTACACGATCAAGCCAATTTTCTAATTGCGGCATTTGTGATTTGGGTTGGTGTTCGATTTGATAATGCTTTACCAAAATCTAGTAACTTGTACATATAAATCAGTCGTGCAACAAATCGAAATCTGAATGAACTAAGACTGTTTAGAATCTTTTGCAATGGGTCTTCAATCAAAAGAGTGATGTCTTTACGATAAGATTGATGACCAAACTGAGAAGGGATGTAGTTTATTGCCTGCAATCGCCGAGATGTTTTCCGCATAGATGGCAATCTACCAGGATCCGTAATCATCATAAAAGTATCGCTACTGTATGTCTTCCGCATATCATTTTCAATTCTCTGGATTGAATATGTAAGAGCACGATCCAACACATTGTATTGATTAAAACGGGTCGCTTGTTGTTTGTTGATCACTACATTTACTATTTTTGCATCAAGTGTAGCAATTCGATCGCAAAATTGTCCGATTATGTGGATACGAGTTTCATCATCCAGCCCAAGCTCCCTAAACGGCCTTTTGTTCAAGATAAATTGAGTTGTATGCATTTCCCATTTTGTAGGGAACTTGTATTCTCTGCTTAATTCTCTTCTAAATTCTCTGAAATTGATGAAATTTTCTCGCCAGCGGGTTACTTCACAGTAAAAGGCAGACAAAACAAATAGTGGAGAGGAACCGGGCATTCCATCATCTCCAGATTCATCGTAATATACTAGATGCATTTAGGTTCCTTCTTGAGTTGGTCTGACCATTTCCAGACCCGGCAGCGCATCACTCAGCGCTTCCAACGTGGGAATGAGCACATCATAGTTGCTGCGCAGCAGTTCAATCAGTTCGTTGACGACTTCGACGGCCCAGGCCTGATCGTTGCCGCGCAGGGCGTAGGCGCTGGAAATGTGGGCCACGAGCAGTTGGTCCACCGGAACGGTGCTGCCCACAGCGCGCAAAATGAGGCGCAGGTAGCCTAAATTGTCTGTGAAGTCGCGCATGTCGCTGGGGTTGGTGACCAACTCGACGGGGTCGAGGTTGAGCGGGGGGCGTGGCGGAAGGCCGTGCTTGACCTGGCCATTGAGCTGGTAGCCCACCGCCAGCACACTCATCTCAATGGGCAGCAGCCGGTTGTTGCGCTGGTCCTCAATCACTGACGGCGCGGGATTTTCGGCCAGCACCAGCCGCCGCACCAGCGGATCGTCGTCGATGCTCATATTGTAGATGAGGCCGTAGATGCACTCCCGGTCATCCACTGGCTGGGCCTGCACCAGCCCGCCAAAGGCTGGCACGCTGAGCTGCCCCACGCGGCAGCCTACGGCAAATCCCGTCGTGCTGGCCCGCAAAATACGGCCGATTTCCTGATTCTTACTCATAATTCACCATCTATTCTATGTCATGCTGTATTGTCATGCTGAACGAAGTGAAGCATCCCTAAAACCGTACATTTTCAGAAGTCCTGGCAAATCGGTGAACTCATCTGGCCTGGTTTATAGGGATTTTTCACTGCGCTGCGCTCCGTTCAAAATGACAAGCATTCGATCAATATCCCTCGTGGCGAGTGCGAGCGCCTCGCGCCAAATCTTTGCTGCCTTGCTTGGAGGTGATGTCGTTGCTGACGCCATGCCGCTCCATGATGACGTCAATCATAAAGTTGAGTTCGCTGGCGTCTTGCCGCCCGACCACGGCCATCTCGTCGGCGCGGGCGATGACGTACGGATAGTTGCCCAGGATGCGGCATTGATCGATGAGTAGGCTGTGAACGGCCGTAACCGCTCCCTCATCCTCCGCCACCCAACGGGGAATATCCACCCGGGCAATGTTCTGCCCAGACAGCCCCGGATTCAGGTAGAAAAAGCACACCTCGTTGGCCGCATCCTGCGCCATAAACACATCGTTGGGATCAGAAATGTTGGCAAACACAGCGCTGCGTTCGCCGGGAGCCAAAATTTGACCGAACAGATCGGCGTCGGTCACGCCCTGGGTTGCTTTGCGCTGACCGAGTTCCTTCCAATTGAACTGCGCGTCGGACAGGCCAAAAATGGAGCGCAGCAAGGTCATCACGGCGCTGGTGCCGGGGCGATCGATGTAGCCGCAGAGCAGCGCCCCCGCCTGGTGCATTCCGGTCATGTGGCTGCCCCATTCGGTAACGGCCGTATTATCCGCCACCCCCGCCGAGCCAATTGGCCAGTAGAGCAAACGCTGGTCTAAAATGGCCAGCAGCGGCGGGGCATTGTGCCTGTTTTCAACGGTTTTTCGCGCCAGCGTTTCAATTTCCTTGATATCCCGCTCAATACTCACCGCGCCGGGCGTGTCGTGGAAGCTGGCTATCGCTTCGTCGCTGTCCGGGTAGAAGATGTCTGGCTGGGAGAAAGTTTCTGGCGTACGGCCGCTGCCATGATGGTAGATAATTCCGCCAACGTTAATGAGGTAGTACAGGTGCGCCGCGTGCCGGTCCGGCATGATCTGGCTGCCGTCGGCGGCGATGATCGTGGCTTGGACTGGCGGCGGCGGGGCGGGAATGTGGCTGTCGAGTGGTTCATTCTCGGAAAACGGCCGTGCCGAGCGGTAAAATTTTTCGTCGGATTTTTCTTTAGCGGTGGCGAGGGCCTGGGAAACGGCCGTCCAATTCGTGCGATAAGTGTGCAAGGTGTCCAAGGCTTCCGCCACCCGCCCCTGCCGCTGCGTTAAACGACGGGCGGTGGTTTGGGCCATCTTTTCCAAATCGGCCGTGAGTTTTTCAAATTCCAGGGTCATGGACGCTATTGTATGTAAAAGCAGAGAAGTATCCAAGAATGGTTTTAAGTTCAGGCAAAATGCGCTGGCACGTTTTTTGCCAGCCTCAAGCTCGGCTGACGTGAAATTGCATCCATGTTATAATGCCCTTCTACCGATTAGGAACATCTGAGCTATGGCTAAGAAGAAAACCAGCACGCGCAAAAAAACAACTCGCCGCAAAACGGAAGCCAAGTCCCGCACCACACGCGGCGGCACGGGCAAACGCACGCCCCGGAAGAAAACCACGACCAGGCGCAAAACCAGCACGCGCCCAAAATCAAGTCAGCCGCTTAGCCTAAATGTTGCTCAAAAAGCGCTGATGGTCGGCTTCCTCATTATTTGCATTACCGTGATTTTGGTATTGAGCCTGCTTTCGCCTAACCAGGGGCAGCTCACCACGGCATTGGCTGGACTGATGCACCGCACCTTTGGCTGGGGCAGCGTATTGCTGCCGTTAATCACTGGCGGCATTGGGTTTTACTTAGTCTTGTGGGGCATGGAACAACCGCCTGAACTGCCAGCCTACCGGCTTACAGGAGCGGGTCTGCTTTACCTGGCATTCATGGGTTTTGCCTCCGTCACGTTGCTCATGCTAGAGAATGAGTTTTTTGATCCGTGGGCCATTGCTCGTGCCGAAAAAGGGGGTGGCTATGTGGGAGGCTTGATCGCTTCGCTGCTGATGACGGCCGTTGGCAATTTAGGCACCATTTTTATCCTGACTGTCGTTGCCATCGTGGGCACCATTTTACTCTCTGGCGTCACGCGGGAAGATATGGGGCGGTATTTGCAGGCGCTGTTTAGCAAACGGCCGTCTTTACCCGCACCCGCCAACCGGGCCAACCGCCAAATCCCCATCAACCCCAGCCGTGCCCCGCGCAAGCCCGCCACCGAATCGGTTCAACCACGTCTTATTCCCGACGCAGCCGAGGCCGAAGCAGCCCCGGCCAAACCAGAAGCCAGACCAGCGCCCAAACCCGTTCGTGCAGGCCGTGACTCACGCCGCAAACCTGCCCCAGAAACGGCCGATACGCCCACCATCGTTACGCCCGTGTTTTTAGGCACAAACGGCCGTTCCCAGCAGCACAACTGGAAGCTTCCCATCCTTAATGAAATTTTAGAACCCGGCACCGACCTGGACCCCAGCGGAGCCGTCATTCGGGAGCAAGTTGAAATCATCGAGCACACCCTGGAAAGCTTCGGCGCACCGGCCACCGTGGTCGAGATTAACCAGGGGCCAACCATCACCCAGTTTGGCGTCGAGCCCAGCTTCATCCAAATGCGCAACGGCAAACGAACCAAGGTAAAAGTGGGCAAAATCGCTGGCCTGGCCGATGACCTGACGCTGGCGCTGCACGCCCAATCAATCCGCATCCAGGCCCCTGTGCCCGGCAAAGGCTATGTGGGCATCGAAGTGCCCAATCCGGCCAAGGCGCTTGTTTCTTTGCGCGATGTCATGGAAACCACCGCCTTCGGCAAACTGAAATCACCGCTGCGCATTGGCCTGGGGCAAGATGTCGCCGGGCAGCCCATTGTGGCTGATCTGGCCGGAATGCCCCATCTGCTCATCGCCGGGGCCACCGGTTCTGGTAAATCGGTTTTGGTGAATGCGATTATTGCCAGCCTGCTGCTGCTGAACACGCCCGACCAGCTTAAACTGGTCATGGTCGATCCCAAGCGGGTGGAGCTAACGGGTTACAATGGCATCCCGCACCTGGCTGCGCCCGTGGTGGTGGAGATGGACAAGGTGATTGGCGTGCTGCAATGGGCCATGCGCGAGATGGACAATCGGTACAAAATGTTTGCCGAGGCCGGGGCACGCAACATCGTCGATTACAACAAAAAGACAAAGCGCAATAAATCCATCGATCCGCTGCCTTACATCGTGATCATTGTAGACGAGCTGGCTGATTTGATGATGCTCTCGCCAGAGGAAACGGAACGGGGCATTACCCGGCTGGCCCAACTGGCCCGCGCCACGGGTATGCACATGGTGATTGCCACGCAACGGCCGTCTGTCGATGTGGTCACCGGGCTCATCAAAGCCAACTTCCCGGCCCGTGTGGCCTTTGCCGTCGCCTCCAGCACCGACAGCCGCGTCATTTTGGATGCCACGGGTGCGGAACGGCTGCTGGGCCAGGGCGACATGCTTTACCAAAGCCCGGACGCCGCCGCCCCGGTGCGCTCGCAGGGCTGCTTTGTGAGCGATGGCGAACTGAACAAGCTCATTGGCTACTGGCAGGCGGCCCGCCGCTTTAACGTGGTCTCCGCTGCTGAGAGCGTGCAGGCCAAACCAGTGGAGATTCCCTCGCAGCCTGTTACGCCGCCCCCGGCTGCCAAACCTGAACCAAAGCCCACCCCACCTGCCAGCCAGACAACAGTTGAAGCCCCGGTGGTCAACATGGGCAAAACGGCCGTTAAGCCAGTTGAAGAAGACGCCCCCACCATCGTGAGCCGGAAAACGGCCGAATCTCCCCCTGCCCCCAAACCAGAACCCTCACAGCCCACACCACCGCCTGCGGCAAAACCAGAAACCAAGCAGCAGCCTTTGTGGGAAGCGCTGCAAGAAATGGAAAATGAGGAGCCACAGGTAGAAATTGACGACGACCTGATGCCAGAAGCGATTGAAATGGTGCGTAAACTAAACAAAGCGTCCACCTCGCTGCTGCAACGCCGCTTCCGCATTGGCTACACCCGCGCCGCCCGCCTCATCGACGCGATGGAGGAGATGGGCATCATCGGCCCGCCCACCGGCACCAGCAAAGCCCGCGAAGTGCTGCCCGTTGCTGGCGAAGATTCAGTTGTCAACGAGGAAGACAAGGAATCCAATAGTGCCTGATAGAGAACAAAAAAGCATGATCGGTTGCCTGTTATGGTCTGGTCTTGGGGCAATTGTATTTTATGCAGTGATTGTGGTCTTTGGTTTGGGTGCACGGACCTTAGCCATTTTGCCTGCCTGGGTTGGTGTTGTGAAGCAGGTAGCGGCAGCCGAAGTCATTGATTTCAATGCGCCTAGCACAATAGAAGTGACTCTTAACAAAGGTCCTCACATGATCCTGAGTCAGTGGTCGTTTGCCGCGCATGAATTTAAGATTGTCTCTTTGAGTTCTGGTCAATCTATTCTGGTAGAACGGGAAACTCGTGAAATCAAATATGAATTGGACCAGTTAGAGGGCGATCTGCTTTATCATTTTTATGTGCCTGAAAACGGCCGTTATCGCATTACCGAAGAAGCAACAGCAGATAACACCGTTCAAATTGCCCCCAACTACTCTGTCCGCAACCAAATCGCGATAGCTTTATTCTACGGGCTGCTTGTGGGCGGCATTGTTTTACTTGTCTGGCTCTGGCGGCGACCAAAGCTGAAGGCAGAGGCTGCAGAAAGACAAACAACCGCCCGCCAAAAAGCCGCTAAATGGGACACCTTAACAAATTCCCAGGATGATGGACAAAATCAGTAAACGTTCTATGATCATTGCCAAACTGATTGGCAAAGGCGGGAACATAAAGAAATTACCCAATTACTAAAATACCCAATTACATTTCCCCTTTTCGCCCTCAATCCAAGGTTTTGACAATGGCACATCTACAAGGACAAGAACGCGCACAGTATGTGCAGAACATGTTTGCCCGCATTGCGGGCCGCTACGATTTGATGAACCGGCTGATGACCGGCGGACAGGACATTCGCTGGCGTCGTTACGTGATTCAGCAGGCAAGTTTGCCGAGGAACGGCCGTCTTCTAGACATCGCTACCGGCACGGGAGACATCGCCCTGGAGGGGCTGCATCAGGTGCCCAGCCTCCAGGCGGTTGGCGGCGATTTTACAGTGGAGATGATGCAGGCGGGCAAACAAATACCAGAACGCCAGCCGATCCAATGGGTGGGGTCAGACACGCTCGCATTGCCGTTTCCTGACGACACGTTTGATGCCGTCACTTCCGGCTTTCTCATGCGCAACGTTATCGACGTGCCGGGGGCGTTTGCTGAGCAGATGCGGGTGACAAAACCCGGCGGGCGGGTGGTGGTGCTGGAATCCAGCCCGCCAAAGAGGAATTGGTTACGGCCGTTTATCCTCATCCACCTCAACCACATCATCCCCCTGCTGGGCAAGCTCATCACCGGCGAATCCGACGCCTACCGCTACCTGCCAGACAGCACCCAACAGTTCAAAGACCCCGACACCCTGGCCGACATCATGCGCCAGACCGGTTTGCAAAACGTGACGTACAAGCTGTTCATGTTTGGCACCGTGGCCATCCACACCGGGCAAAAGCCGACCGATTAACAATCGGAGTTAGCGGCATCGTAAGCAACTTTCAGTAAAGTTCGCGAGTGAGCGAGTAAGTTACCTTTTCACTCGCTACTGGCAAACTGGCAAACTCGCACACTGGTAAACACAAAAATGCTCACGCTCACCCAAATCTCCCCCCACGTCTGGATTTTGCCACGACACCCGGATAAAAACCGGGTACAGGCCACCATTGGCATGGTGATGACTGGGGAGCAAACCATCCTCATCGACGCGGGTAACAGCTTGCAGTTAGCTCGGCAAATCCAGGCGACGCTGGCGGCAATGGATGCGCCGCCCATCAGCCATGTGGTGTACACCCACCATCATTGGGACCACACCTTTGGCGCTTGCGTCTACGGCGTGCCGACCATTGCTCATCGCCTGAGCCACCAATTCTTGACCCAGATGCAGCAGGAAAACGTGGGTGAACGCTTCCTCCGCACCAAGGTGGAGCGCAATCCCAAACTCATTCTGGACTGGACGGCCGAAGATTGGGCCGAATTTGAAATTGTGCTGCCAGAAATCACTTACGAGGGCGAGGAACGGCTGCAATTTGGCGATGTGTCGCTGGAACTGGTGCATGTGGGGGGCGTCCACGCCGCCGACTCCACTGTGGTCAAAGTGGTGGAAGATGGCGTTATGTTTTTGGGCGATTGTTATTACCCTGCGCCACGCTACGAAGACCCCGCCGACCAGATGCTGGACATGGAAATGTTGGCCAATCTGCTGGACAAGCGTTACGACCAGTACATTGACGGCCACAACGCGCCAATGGAAACCCGGCATGTGCGCCGCATTTTGCGTTCACAGGCGCTGTTGGCCCGTTTGAATGAAACCAAACCAACCTGAGAAAAGATCATAACGGAGGAACAAAGTAACGAAGAAACAAAGTTTTTGCTTTCTTTGTTTCTTTCTGCCTTCGTTTCTTTTTCATAAGCTTTTGCCGTTAAGCCTTTGCTTTAATCTTTGTGTAAGAAAGGTTACGGTGCAGTTGGGTATACTTAAGGGCATGAAACGATTTTTGTGGCTTGTCCTGATTTTATTTATTTTTACTGGCTGTACCTCAGCAGCAGAAACGGCCGTATCCCCCCAACCTTCACCAGAAACGGCCGTCTTGCCCACGGTTCCACCCCCTGTTATCACTGAAGAACTCCCCCAAATGGCAGAGGCAACGGCCGTTCCCAACACCATCGAGCCAACCGAAGCCCCCGCAGAAGCAATTGCTGCTCCACCCGAACCAACAGCAGCGGTTGTGGTTGAAGTAGGGGTAACAAGCGGCCGTACCGACGAAGGCGCTTTTTTCCTGGGCGATCCCAACGCCCCCATCACCCACATCGACTATTCTGATTTTCTTTGAGGCAGCTGTCGTGCCTACGTGTTAGGCACAGAGCCAGACATTATTGCCAACTACGTGGAAACCGGGCGGGTAAAGCTCATATTTTGGCCCGTACTGAACCACGGTGATCCCAGCGTCTACTCAACGCTGACGGCCGAATGTATGGGCCAGCAAGACCCAGATTTATTCTGGGTAGCCCATGAGCATTTGTTCGCCAACCAGTCTGATTTGTGGCGGGCTGACCGGGATTATTACGTGAATACGGCCGTTGCTCTCGGTGCAGACCAGGCTGAGTTTGAAGCCTGCTATGATGGCCCCGACGGCATTGCTACCGTTTTGGAACTGGACAATATTCGCCGCCAGCGCAGCATTTTTAGCCAGCCCATCTTTGACATTAACGGGGAAATTTTTGTAGGCGCGCAGCCATACGACAGCTTTGCGGCCGTTTTTGACGCGCTACCATAAAACAAACATAAATATTTTTGAACGTTTCCCGGTTTAATCTGCCTCGAACCAAACAAACTAGTTGCCTTCTCTCCGCTGCTGTATTAGTATTCAGTTTATGTTCATTGGGAATGCGGAAGACACTGCGGTAAAGATATTAATTGTTGACGACAACATCTCTATTTTGCGCGCCGTTGAAACGGCTTTGCGACGTGAAGCTTTTGTGGTGCATACGGCCGTTTCTGGCGAAGAAGCGCTCTCTGTAATCTCTCGTACCGGGCTGCCCCACCTGGCCATTATCGACTTAAATATGCCAGGCATGGATGGGTTTGAGCTATGCGAAGCCATTCACGAGTTCTCCGACCTGCCCATCATCATGCTCACCGCCATCGACGATGAAGAAACCGTTGTGTTTGGGCTGGATCGCTACGCGGAAGATTACATCGTGAAACCGTTTCGGGCAGCCGAGCTGGTAGCCCGGGTGCGGCGGGTGCTGCGCCGCATGGGGGATTTTGCCTACACGCTGGAACCCGTCATTAAAGTGGATGAAGATCTCCAGGTGGACTTTCCCAACCGCAAGGCGTTTGTCCGCGAGCGGCCCGTCCAGCTCACCCCCACCGAGGCCAAGCTGCTGTACATTCTCATGCGCAATGCCGGGCGCACCGTAACCAATGGCTTTTTGCTGCGCCGCGTCTGGCCCATGGACGATGCTTTTGAAGACAGGCTGCACACCCACATCTACCGCCTGCGCCGCAAAATTGAAGTTTCCCCCAAAGACCCCCATTACATTATTTCTGATTGGGGCACGGGTTACAGCTTTTTAGCCCAGCAAGAAGCGTAGTCCGGCAGCCTCAGCCAGGCCATCACCTAAAACCAACTGTCTAAATTGGCCAGCACCTCATCAAGCGCGTTGTAACGATAATGCACGTGGCTGAAATCGGCCGTTTTTGTTTGCCGGTTGGGGATGGCAATCACGGTCATGCCCGCCGTGACCGCTGCTCGGCTGCCGGGGCCAGAATCCTCCAGCGCCAGGCAATCCTGCGGAGCAATGCCCAGCCGTTCGGCCGCCAGCAGATAAATTTCTGGATTTGGCTTGCCTTGTTTTACTTCATCACCGGCGGTAATGGCCTGGCAGCGGTCTTGCAGGCCAAGCTGGTGCAATATTTCTACTGCGTGCGCCCTGGGGCTAGAGGTGGCCACGCCCCAAGGAATGTTGCGGCGGGCAATTTCGGCGTGCAGCGGCTGTAGGCCCGGCATCGTGGGCACGCCGTTGGCCCGAATCTGGCTGTAAATGGCAGCCCGCTTACTGATGATGGTGGGAACAGGTTCCGGCAAATTAAACAGCTCTTTAATGTATGGGGTACTGATGTCGGCGCGCAGCCCGATGATATTTTCTACAATTTCTTCGCTGAGCTTGTGGCCATACGGCCGTAAATATTCATCCCATGCCTGCTGCGACAAGGGTTCGCTGTCCACCATCAATCCATCCATATCAAAAACAATTGCTTTAAGTTGGCTCATCCAAATATCTCCATGCGGCAAATTGAAAATGCGTGATGCGCGAAACGTGATTTGTCTTGGCTCACACATCATGTTTTATGAGTCATGGGCCAAAAAAGGCGAATTTTACCGTTTCTGTGTTTTTATGGCATCTTGCGTAAAATGGGCAGCATCATGACCAATACCACTTCCAAAAATCTGCTGCAAAAAATCAACACCCGCATCGCCATGTCGGCCGTTGGGGCCAGGCTGCTGGCCCGCACCATGCACCATTTGGATAGGGCGGTGCTGCGGCTGAGCAACGGCCGTTCAACAGCAGCCACCCTCCTTACCGGTTTGCAAATTCTTAACCTGACCACAACCGGAGCCAAAAGCGGCCAGCCGCGCACAATCCCGCTGGTGGCCATTCCTTACAGCCAGAACCGGCTTATTGTGATTGCCTCCAATTGGGGGCAGGCCAAACACCCCGCCTGGTATTACAATATTTTGGCCCATCCGCAGGTGCTTGTAACGCAAAACGGCCGTTCCCAAACTCACATTGCCCGCGAAACCAACGGCGCAGAACGAGAAGCCTGTTGGCAAGCCGCCCTGCAAACCTACCCCGGCTATGCTGCCTACAAACAGCGCACCAGCCGACAAATCCCCGTCATCGTTCTTACCCCTCAAACGGCCGTTGCCGATCACTCATAAAATCCCAATCCCATCTTCACATTTTCTAAACAGGTTCTTTCTAAGATTGGCCCGGCTTTGGCCAAACGACTATTTTATGAAGAGCGAGGTAAAAAAAATGAGCGGAAAAATGAAAAAGATGGGTCTGCTGGCCCTGATGCTGTTATTGTTATTTGGTCTGGTGGCCTGCGGTGGATCTGCCCCGGTGGCTGAAACGACAACGGAAACGGCCGTTGTCACATCACCCACCGAAGCTGCCAGCACACCAGAAACGGCCGTTGAAGAAGCAGCCCCCGAAGAAACGGCCGCTGTGGCAATTGTTGCCGTAGAAAATGAAAAGCTCAACCTGAATGAAGCGTCCGGCGACGACTTCCTGAACGCTATCCCCAACTTTAGCAGCCGCATGGTTCGTGAATTCCAGGAATACCGACCTTACATCAGCATTCAGCAGTTCCGCCGAGAGATTGGCAAATATGTCAGCGATGAGCAGGTGGCTGAATATGAGCAATATGTTTATGTGCCGGTGGATGTGGATGAATCGGATGCGGCAACGTTGATGCAGCTGCCGGGTGTCGATGAGGCCATTGCAGAGATGTTGATCGGGGAACGGCCGTTTGGTTCCAACGACGCCTTCCTGACAGCCCTGGCAACCCACGTCTCGGCCGACGACGTTAGCCTCGCAGTGGGCTATCTGGCCGCAGATTAACCCGCAATTGCGAAAAAATCAGCAAAGATTACGCAGATTTAATAGATTTTATCTGCAAAATCTGTGTAATCTGCGGATTATTTTTGAGGAGATTGAGCCATGAGTCCAGAATTGGTTAACCACCGGCTGCGCCGCTTTTTGTTTGTGCTGGCCGGGTTCATTTTTATCGGCAGCATTGTGGAGCTGGCGTTAGAGGGGCATACCCAAAGCCCGGTGCAATGGATTCCGTTTGTGTTGAGCGGTTTAGGGTTGGTGGGGGTAACGGCCGTTCTCATCACGCCCCAACGCAAAACTCTCATCAGCCTGCGTGCCGTCATAGGGTTGGTGGCCTTCGGCAGCTTCTTTGGCATTTTTGAACACATCGAACACAACATTGCCTTCGCCCTGGAAATTCGCCCCAACGCCGTATTGAGCGATGTCTTTTTTGAAGCGTTAAGCGGAGCAAATCCCCTGCTGGCTCCCGGCATTCTGGCGCTTGGTGCCCTGTTAGCCCTGGCCGCCACCTATTACCATCCTTCCCTAAATTCGTAATCCTCTGCGCCTGTTTTGCCCTGTTGATTCAGGCGCGCCCCTTTCAAATCCTCTCAAATATTGCTCGATTCTCATATAAACTGGCTGAATCATAAAGAGATGTTTATGATAGGTTTGTCTTATCATTTGGCAAACTATTATTTATATCATTGCAACTGAATTGAGTAGGATTATGACAAAAACGATTTTTTTGACCGGGGCAACAGGATATGTGGGCTGCCATTTGGCCCATCGCTTTTTGGCTGATGGGCACACCGTTTTGGCGCTGGTGCGGCAAAAAGGGAAGCAGTCCATTCAAAAACGCATCGAAACGGCCGTCCTCGAAGTTGGCCCCCTCCCTGACCAGGCAATGGCAAACTTGCTGGCCATCCCCGGCACGGTAGAAGATTCAGCCCAGGCGTTGGGGGCAAACGTACGCGCTAAGTTCAGCGGCCAGATTGATGAGGTGTGGCACAGCGCCGCCATTTTTAACTTTAAGGAACGGGAACGGCCGTTGGTAGAAGCCACCAACATTGAAGGTACCCGGCACATGCTTGAGCTGACCAGCCAGATCAACCCAGGCACCCCGCCCCGCTTCATCTACATCAGCACCGCCTACTGCCTGGGCAGTGAATTCAACGCCCCCGTGCCTGAGCATATTCCTGACAAGGTGACCGGATTCCGCTCAATTTATGAATGGTCAAAGCACAACGCAGAACGGTTGGTCGATGGCTATCAGCAAAAAGGGCAGCTTGACGTCACGATTTTCCGGCCCTCCATTGTGATTGGCACGCCAGAAACGGCCGTGTTGTGCAATTCCGGCTACTACCAGGTACTAACCGAATGCCGCCGCCTGCGCACCATTTTAGAGCGCAGCCAGGGCGAGTTGTTCGATGGCAACGTGCAAACCCGGCTGCAAGGCAACCCCCAGACCCCGCTCAATCTGGTGCCAATCGATTTTGTCGTCGATAGCATGGTCTTTTTGGCCCACTGCACCCAGCTAGACCCCGACAAAACCAATCTATTCAACATCGTCAACGAACGGCCGCCCACCATCAAAGAAGTGCATCGCGCCCTCGTTACCAGCCTGGACCTGACCGGACTCAAGCTGGTTGCCCCCGACCAGTTTGACGAAGAGCCCATGAACCAGATCGAAAAAGTGATCAACCGCCGCATTGCTTTTCAGGCCCCGTACATGCACGAGCAAATCCATTTTGCCACCGACACCTTCCGGCAATTTGTTCCTGTTCACGTGCTGCCGCCCCCAACGGTTGATTTACGCTACATGGAGCAGGTCAACGCCATGTTCCTTGCCCAATTTGAGAATGAATAAAAAAAGCACCTAAGCAGGAATCTCCAGGCGAAGTTGGTCCAGAAATGTATGCATAAACGCATTCCGCCTGCTGGCTTCATCGCGGGCGGCCTGGGTGTGCAGCGTCTGCCTCAGTTTAAACAGCTTGGTGTAAAAATGGTCAATGGTGTAAGCCAGGTCATCAGGTTGGCGTGTTGTGCAAAAGGGGTCGGTGGGATGGTATAACGGCCGTTCCAAAGCCCCACCCGTTAGCAAGCAGCGGGCTACCCCAATCGCCCCAATCGCATCCAGCCGATCTGCGTCTTGCACCACCTTGGCTTCCAGCGTGGTGGGCGTTATGCCCGCGCTAAAGCTGTGGGCCTCAATGGCGTGGGCAATGCCCGCCAAATGCGCTTCTGGATACGCAATGCTGCGCAAAAAGCGCACCGCCTCTGCCGCCGCCAGCCGGGAGGCTTCATGGCGGTTTGGCGCATTTTTGGGCAGCGTCACGCAGTCGTGCAGCCAGGCAGCAGGAATCACGACTGCCAAATCGGCCGTTTCCGCTGTGGCCAATCGCTTTGCCATGCTCACCACCCGCTTGATGTGTTCCAGGTCGTGGGCCGAATCGGTTGCCATCTGTTGTGCCAAATAGGTGGCAAACGTCGCTTCGAGTGCTTTCATTATTACACGTCCTTATTTGGTTTTGGCCCTTTGGGATTTCGTATATTCCCCCCGAAAACAATCCTGAAGGCCCTTGTTTTCCAGCAAGTCGTGGCTGATTTTAGCATGGATGTGTGTTGGAAACGGCCGTTCCCCAACATTCGCCCTTTCCCCACTTTCATGCTATGAATAATAAAACAAATCTGCGTAATCTGCGGATTTAGCAAGGAGCAACCATGATCCCAATTGGTGACGACAATCGCGGCCGTACCACCACCCCTTATGTCAACTACATCCTCATTGCCCTCAACCTGATCGTCTTTATCATCTTCCAGGGCGCAGGCAACAACCTGAACTTTACCTACGCCTTCGCCACCGTCCCCCAAGAAATCATCACTGGCCAAGATTTGGTCACCGAAAACCAAATTTACCAGGAAACTACCACCGGGCAGCAATTCATCATCCCCGGCTTGCAGCCCACGCCCATCTCCGTTTACATCACCTTGCTCACCGCCATGTTTATGCACGGCGGCTGGGCACACATTGGCGGCAACATGCTCTACCTCTGGATTTTTGGCGACAATTTAGAGGATCGCCTGGGGCACGTGCGCTATCTGATTTTCTACTTGCTGGCTGGCCTGCTGGCTTCTTTGGCCCACGTCTTCGCTTCCGTCCTCATCGGTGACAATTTGCAGATTCCCAGCCTGGGGGCGTCTGGAGCCATTGCCGGGGTGCTGGGCGGCTACCTGCTGCTGTTCCCCCGCAACCGCGTCACCGTCATCATGGTGCGAGTCGTCACCCAGGTGCGGGCCATTTTTGCCGTGGGGCTTTGGTTTGTGCTGCAACTGGTTGGCGGACTGGGCACGCTCAGCGGCAGCAGCGACGGCGTCGCCTACGCCGCCCACATCGGCGGCTTCATCGCCGGGCTGGCGCTCATCAAGCTGTTTGATGCTGGCCAATCACTTAGCTAATTTACATAAAATTCTAACTTTACCCGTGCCAAGGGGAATGTTACAATGTGACTCATATTGCAAACACGCTAACATCGTACCTGCTAAACGGTTTCAAGGAGATTGGAGACCAGAGATTGGAGATTATCAGTCTCCAGTCTCCAATCTCTAATCTCCTAACCAGGAACAACTTTCAATAAAGTTCCTCATTCGCAGAAGTTTATGAGCAATATTTACAACCCTGCCCATTTTGTTGACCAGGAACGCAAGTTTCTTGGCTTCCAAAAGCTACTGCGGCCCGAAACGCCGCAGGCGGTGATGCTCATCCAGGCGACGAAGGACATGGGTAAGACGTGGCTGACTGGGCGAATGCAGCATCACTGCCAGGAGCCTGCCGTTGATTTACCCGCCGTTTACGTCGATTTTCGCAATCCCAAGCAGGATCACCACGACTTTTTGGGGCTGGTGCGCCTCATCCGGCAGCAGATCAATCAGCCAGCTTACTTCAACCAGCTTAACGAGATTATCAACAGTTTTAGCGACGTGCCGGCAACGGCCGTTTCTGGCCTGGGTCTCTTGCGCCAAAACATCGTCAACAGCTTTGATCTGGATGAAATTCGCTCCCTGTGCATGGACATCACCATCAATTATGAAGAGCTGCGTGGCGAAACGCTTTCAGCCAGAGCAGGCTCGCTGGTGGCCTACTGCCAGCGTCGCCAACTGCTCACCCTGCTCATCAGCCGCTGTGCCGAACTGCGCCAAAAGCTTGATTGGTGGGATGGCCTGGATGCGTATCGAGAGGGAACGGCCGTCACCGAACAACCCACCAACGCCGCCATTACCGAAGACAGCATGGGCATCCTGCGCAGCGACAGCGCCGCCGACCAAACCCGCATCGAACGCCATATCAACAACGCCTTCTTTGACGCGCTGGGCACGCTGCTGGCCGACCGCGCCTCGCTGGTATTGCTGTTCGACTCGTATGAAGCGATTAAGCCCGACGCCAAGCAGTGGCTGCGCCAGGAACTGCTCACCCGGCTGCGCGATGGCCAATTAAACAAGCTGGTCATCATCATCACCGGGCGCGAAACGCCTGACCTGAGCGATCTAAAAATGAGTAACCTGCTGGTGCAAACCAATTTAGAGCCATTCGACGAAGCCATTGTGCAGGAATATTTTGAAGAGCGACGCCAGGTGGCCCTGGGGCTGGATTGGCGCACGATTGTTGTAACCAGCGGCGGTATACCCGGTGCCCTGGCCATGATGGCCGACCACGCCATGGCCACCACCAGCGCCGACGATGACTTTTTCAGCGACCTGTGAGCCACAGAGAACACAGAGAAAAGAGAGATTTTACTCTTAAACCTCTGTGCCCTCTGTGGCCAAATCAACTATGAACAACGACGTTACCGCCACAACCGCAACCTATTTGGAACGCATTCTGGACGAAGTGCATCCGCTGATGGCCGAGGCGCTGTACCTGGCTGCCGTACCGGTTTGGTTTAACGCGGATTTATTTGCCGCCATGCGCCAGACGGAAGACGGCCGTAACGAAGGACTCATCGAACGCCTGCTGCGCTACTCCTTTTTGCGCACCCTGCCCGCCGCTGAAAATGAAGCCGACACCTACACCATCCGCCCCGATGAACGGCTCTTCTTGCAGCGTCGCTGGATTGCCCGCGACCGCACCGCCTACCTTACCGCCCACCAACGCGCCCTGGCTTACTGGGAAACCAATCCCGACGCCAATCCCAGCCGCCAGCGCCGCCTAATTTTGTATCACCTGCTGTTTGTCGATCAGACTTTGGGCATCAACTACCTCATCGACAGCTTCCGCGCCTACCAAAAAGAGCGACAAATCTCCGAGATTGAACGGCTGCTAGACACGGTGACCGATGCCCGTTTTTATCTGGTCATGCTCAAAGAAGATTTAACGCTGCTGGACGACCTGCTGCGCCACATGTGGGCCAGAGTCAACCAGATGCGCGGTCTGTGGCAGAACAGCCTGGAAACGTTGGCCGAGCTGCGAGCCAAGCCAGATTTGTCGCCGCTGCTGCTGCCCTACGTCACACGCGCCTATGGTGAATCGCTGGCGCAGGTGGGCCAATTTGTAGAGGCGATAGAGGCGTATCAGCAGGCGCTGACCTTGTTCGAGGCGGAAGAAGAGCGGCTGGTGGTGGGGGAAACGGCCGTTTCTAACCAACCAGAAGCCGTCAGCAGCGCCACAGACCAAAACCGCATCAAAATTGAACGCGCCTACACCAAGCTGGCCCTGGGAGATGCTTATGTTGGCCTGGCAGGCACCACCCGCGAGCACGATCCGCTAACCATGCCAGAGCCAACCAACTTCTTGCACCGGCTGCGCGATTTTGCCATTTTTCTGCTCTCGCTGCCGCTGCTGTTTTACATGAGCTTCTACCTGGGACGGCGCGTCTGGCATCCGCGCTTCTGGCCAATTTTGCTCAATCTAGATTGGATTGTTACCCGCCTGTTTGTCAACGGAGCCTACCAATATCAGCAGGCAGACAAGCTGCTGGAGCAGCACGGCGAACCTGCTGAAGGCGTGGCTGCCGATGAAAAGCTGGCCTACCTTTACCTGGGCCTGGATGACCACCAGCAGGCAGAAATGCTTTTCCGCCGCTTGCTGGCTGAAGAAGATGCCCCTCTAGGCAGCTACCGGCGGCTGTCTGTGAATTTAGGTCTGGCAGAAGCGCTGCTAAACCAGGGAGAGCCAGAAGCGGCTCGCCATTATGCAGAGCTGACCCTGCCAGAGCTGCGCCAATATGAAGACGACACGCTGGAGGCTCATACGCGCTTGCTGCTGGGTGAAGCCCATTTAGGGCTGGCCACCACAGATGACAACGAAGTGCAAACCGCTATCCTCCAATTTGAACGTGCTTTGAGCCTGTACCAACAGCAAAACAACGCGCTGTGGGCCACAGAAATTGCGGACCGGCTGCTGGCTATTACGCAAGATGAACGCCTGGATGAAAATCAGCAGGAGGCGGCGCGGCGGGTGGCTACGGCCGTTTCTGAATACACCTACCCTATCCGCTACCGCCATCCCGCCACGGTGCTCTTTCGACGAGCCGTTTTTATATTGCTTTCTATCGTTATTTTTGTGCTGCCCCTTTATAGCATTCGGCTAGACACAGGCAGCCTGGTTTCACCCGCCATCACCTTCCAGGGACGAGAGTTTGTTTTGTGGCCAGGGCTTATCATCGAGGAGGTGGACGCCACCCAGGGCAGCCCAGATGCCGAGATTGCGCCAGAGACACCTGCCGTTGGCAATACGGCCGCTCCCCTACTTTTTCGCCCCGATGTGGCCGATGATGGCAGCCGAAAGGTGGAAATTGGGCTGGGCGGGCTGGCCGTCAATGCCATCCCATCCACCGATACGGGCGTCGCGCTCCAGGTAGGAGTGGCCTTGCTGCTGGGCTATGTGCTGCTCTCAACAGGCATCGGCATTGCGGCGCTTGTTTTTACCCCGCTCAGCACCTTGCAGCGGGCGGGCAGCGGGCGGGTAAGGCTGAATAACCACGGCTTGCGCGTGAATAACACGCAAATTGCCTGGCAGGACGTCACCAAAATGGTGCTGGCCGATCTTAAACTCATCCGCGAACCGCTGGCCGACGACTCTGCATTTGCCCTAAACACAGATTCTGTCCAGGTGATGGTGCCCGGAAACACAGCCCACTACGAGATTGTGCGCCAGCGCACCGCCCATTACCTGCCCACCACGCTGCCCCAGCAAGATCGGAGCTATCGCCTGGTGTACAGCCGGATGGGTTTTTGGTACATCGGCACGGTTGTCGCCCTGACCGTGCTGGCCCTGCTTGGCAGTCGCTTCCCCACGCTGCTCAATTTTGATTTTCCCGGCACGCCCTACAGCCTGGCAGATTTGTACCCGTATCTTTATTTGGGTCTATTTGTGCCGCCGCTGTGGGCATTTGTGTTACGGCCGTTGCAAATTCGGCATCAAATGTACCAGCACAGCCACCTGGCCTGGTGGGTTGGCCTGGCTGGGGTGCTGCTGCTCATCCTGCGGCTTGGCTCCCTCTTCTTCCCCTGGTTTACGCTGCCCGATATTTACCCCTCGCTGGGAATTTTGCTGATGATTGGCGGGGCAACCCGCGCCTTTTGGCGGACACAGCTTTGGCCGCACAAACCAGGAACCTATGCTACCTGGCTGCGCCTAACCTCACTGGTCATTGCCCTGTTTACCCTGTTTGTTATGGGCAGCCACCTGCTGCGCGAAGTAACCAGCTATCATTTTTTGATTGTGGGCAACAGCTGGCGTGACCGCTCATTGCAAGAGCCTGAACAGGAAACGGCCGTTATGCTTAGCAAAAATGCACTGGCCGCATACAATCAATCCATCCAGATCACCGCAATAAAAATCTTGGGAGTGGTAGATACCCAGGCGGCCGTAGAACTGCTTGGCCCCATTCTGCGCCCCACCCAATCTGTCTGGTACCAGGCGCTCTCCAACCGGGCCGCCACCTACATGCAGTTGGGCGATTTTGATGCGGCTCTGGCCGATTACGATCAGCTGGTAGCCTTTGCCAACAGCACAGAACTGCTGGCCAGCCGCAATCTGGCACGCCTGGGCGAAAGCACCCAGGCAGATGAAGATGAACCTGATTTCCAAACCATTCTTAAAGAACAAGGGCAGCTCATAGCGACCCGGCCAAACAATGCCTATTACCGCATGTGGCGCGGCGTAACCTACCATATTTTGGGGGATGCCGTGGCCTCTGAAGCAAACTATCGGGCAGCGTTGGAGATTACTGGGGAGCAGGCGCTGGACCTGCAAAGCGAGGTGCAGGCCTGGACCGGCTTAGGCTGGCTGGCCTACAGCCAGAATCAATTTGAGGCAGCGTTAGAGCGTTTTGATACGGCCGTTAATCTCGACAAAAATTCCGATGAGGCCTACCTGGGGCTGGGCTTTAGCTACTACTCCCTACGCCAATACGACAAAGCGTTGGAAGCCTGGGAAGAAACGGCCAAACTCGTCCCAGACGAACCCAGCATTTACCTCTCGCTGGGCACACTACACTGGCGGCTGGGCACCCTGCAAGCGGGCGAAGAAGCTTTAACCCAAGACCGCTGCGCCGACACAACCTTAACCGAGGCTCAACAGCTGGCCTCAGCCGCCGAACTGCAACTGGCCATCGAAAACTTCCAAACAGCCCTCAAACTTCCGGGGCGCGATCCGGCCGACGAGGCCGATACTTACCAATGGCTGGCCCAGGTTCAATATTTGTTGCGCAATTGCCCTGGCTACGATCTGGTAGACGTCCTCAACCAAACTATCGACAGCTACAGCAAGGCCATTGAGCTAAATCCAGACGAAGCGCGTTACTGGCATGTCCGGGGGCGCATTGCCTACGCGATCTGGCTAAATTTACCCGCAGACACCGGCCCCTCCGCCCGCATCTGGCTGTTCGACGCCCTGGACGACACGAGCATGGCCCTGGCGCTAGACCCCAATGATTTAGGCGACTATTCACCGAATCGCTGGTGGGCGATCATCTACCCTCGCGCCGTGGATGGCTCCCTGGCCCAGGGCGACAAACGTTTTGCCAATGAAGAATACGATGTGGCGTTGGGCTATTATGAACTGGTGGCCGCCCGCGCCCCAGAAGTGGTGCCAGCCCCATTTAAAGCCGGGCTGGCTGCGGCGGCGCTGGGCGATTTTGCTCAGGCAGAAATGTGGTACCTGGAAGGAATTGCACGGGCCGAGGCGGCCAACGATGGCGCAGCCGTGCTGCTGGCCCAGGCTGACCTCATCCAGTTTGCCAACCGCACAAGCACGGATGTAACGGCGCTGCTGGCCCTGCTGCGCCGTACCGATTTGGAGGTTGATCCGGCCAGTATTCAAGATGCAGCAACGGCCTTTGCTTTGGCGCAGGTGGCTTTGTTAGACGGCCGTTACCAAAGAGCGGCTCAATTGGGCAATTTAGGCCTTGAATTGGCAGTGGTGGCAGAAGACATTGTGGCCGTGCGGAATGCGGGTTCGACACTGGCAGCTTACCAATTAAGCTACCCCACTGTAGCCCTGCAAAATATTTACTGGCCGTTGTTTGCTGGCTTGCAAGAACCCGCCACCGAGCTGGAACGCCTAGATTTGTACTGGCGCTACCGGGCGGAATTTGGCTTCCGCTTTGTGCAAAATATGTTCACGGCTCAGCCCGGCTGGGAAAACAACGCTGCCCGCATCTACAGCCAAATCATTGCCGACGTGGAGCGTGCCTACGAACTAAATCCCGAAGAGCACCAAACCTGGCGCGACTTCTTTGTGGATGCAAATTTAGGCTGGCACTACCTGCGGCGCGGCGACACGCGCTACGCTGAGGAAAGCTACCAGGAAGCCTTGGCTGACTATTTGCAAGCCACCCAGCTCATCCAGCCCGCCAGCGAAAACGCGCTGAACGACCTCACCGAGGCGGTTTTCAAAGTGGGGCGAACGGCGCTGCGCCTGGAACAATTCCAACTGGCAGAAGAGGCGTACGACGCGGGCATTATCCTGCTGCGGCGCTATGAGGGCAACGAGTCCCAGCTGGGCCGCGCCCGCCTCGATCTAGAAAATCTGCTGGCTGAACTGCCGGAGCTGGCTCCTTTTGGCGGGGCCATTTTGGAGGATTTGGATGAAGCGGAATAATTGTGAATAGTGAACAATTAACTGTGAATTGTTAATGAAGAGCCAAACAAGACGCAGATCATTCACAATTCGCGATTCTCAACTCACCATTCACAATTACCCGTTATGCCCATTGGCTACGGGGATGATGAAGTGGAAGGTGGTGCCTTCGCGGTATTTGCTCTCGAACCAGATACGGCCGTCGTGGAGTTCTACTAAATTTTTGGTGATGTTTAGCCCCAGCCCGGTTCCGGGCGATTTTAAGGCGGCGTCGTCACTGCCCCGGAAGAATTTGCTGAAGATTGCTTTTTGCTCGTCGTCTTTAATGCCCAGACCCGTATCGGCTACGGAAACGTGGATCATGGGCTGAACTTCGGCGTCTTCGTTGACGCTGTTCATCTCTTCGGCGCAAATGGTGATACGGCCGTTTTCCGGCGTGTACTTGTAGGCATTGCTCACCAAATTGGTCAGAATTTGGGCCAGGCGCGTCCGGTCTGCCCAAACATCCGGCAAATTTTCCGGCACCGTCAGCACCAGCGTTTGCTGCTTTTCCTCAATTTGCGCCCGCGTAGAGGAAGCCACTTCCTCAATAACCTCTGCCAGCTGAATTGGCTGCGTTTCCAGGTGCAGCTGGCCAGATTCCAGCCGCGAGACATCGGTTAAATCGGTCACCAGGCGGCTCATCCGGTTTACATTGTTGCGGATGGTGTCTAAAAAGGTGGTCTGGGCTTCATTGATCGGGCCAAAATTACCAGAGAGCAGCAAATCGGCATAGCCCATGATGGACGTCATGGGAATTTTGAGTTCGTGGGAAACAAAGGAGACAAATTCGCTTTTCGCCTGATTGGCAACCTTCATGGCCTCGACCAGCTGGGCATTGGCCAGGGCGATGGCCGCATGGTTGCCCAACCGCTGCAAAAAGTCCAGGTGCTCCAACTGCCATTGACCAGGTTGTGTACTCTCTAGCAGAAGCAGGGCGATAACGGCCGTTTCCCGGTAAAGCGGCAGCACAATTTCGCTTTGGGTACGGGCCAACAAGCCGCCCCCTGCCGTTTGGGCATCATAGGCTAACTCGCTGCCATTTAACGCTTGTTGGGCCACGGGAAGCTGATCTAGCAAAACGTAGGGAGAATCTTCATAAATTTCGTAGGTGTACCCCTGCGCCGTAAGAACATGCAGCCGATCTCCATCTAGCACCCCCATCAGGCCCGCTTCGCCACCCACCTGCCGCAGCGCCCAATTGAGCGTAATTTCCATCACTCGCCTCATGTCTAAAGTAGCATTCAGCTCTGCATCAATTTGTTGCAGCGTAGACATCTCTTGCAGGCGGTTTTGCTCTTTCTCAAAGAGCCGCTTCCGCGCCAGACAGGCATTAATGCGTGCGTTGAGCAGCGGCAAACTAAACGGTTTAGGCAAATAATCTTCTGCGCCTAGCTCAAGCCCTTTGATAACGCTTTCCGTATCATCAGCCGCAGAGATAATAATGGTGGGAACGTGACGCAATTTGGGGTCTTTTTTAAGAATGGGGAGTAACTCAAAGCCATCGAGGACTGGCATCAGCACATCGAGCAAAATAATGTCGATGCAGTGAGCGGCCAGTTTATCAAGCGCGTCATGACCATCTTCCGCCTTTACCACAACGTGCCCCACACGTTCCAACCGCCGTGCCAATAGGTCACGATTGATCTCGTTATCATCTATAACCAGGATGTGTGCGGCGTTGTCTGTCATGATTTACGGATGCAGGCGAATCATCACTCTATCAGGTTGGCTGAACGATTGAGTAACATTTCAATTTTGGTAAAAAGCTGGGCAAACTGAATGGGCTTGGTCATGAAGGCATCGCAGCCCGCATCAAAACAGCGGCGCAAATCTTTTGAGGTGGATTGGGCAGTTAGGGCGATGATGGGGATGCTGCTGGTTTCTCGTCTGGCTTTTAGGCGGCGGGTGGCTTCCCACCCTGTGATGTTTGGCAGCCGCATGTCCATCAAAATAATGCCTGGCTGCTTTTCTGTCGCAGCACGCACGCCTTCCAGCCCGTCTTCGGCGCTAAGCACGTCGTACCCTTCGTCAACCAAGTTTAACTCAATAATGCCCCGGATAACTGGATCATCTTCTACAATCAGAATCGTGCTTTGCGTATTTAATGACATTTGCCCTCTGCGATTTTGCCCTGCCTAACGCTATGCCTGTTATCTTTTTTGGTTAGTGGTCAGGAACGGCCGTTTCCTTCAACATAGTCTCTTTTACTGAACCATCATCTGACAATGGGGATACTTGATGCCCAGGGCACAGCCGTTCTGTGGTGCAAGTTTGTGGTTTGCTCAAGTAAGAGCGTCTTTCTCCGGTTAATTTAAGTGTAAGCAGCAATATTTCAAATTGTCTTATGGTTATTGGGGCAGTATAGCACAGGAGAAGACGGCCGTTTCCCTTTACAATTTAATTTTTACTGACTGTTCACAGGGGAATTGGTACCAGGAGTGTGGAGAGTAAAAAGTGATAAGTGAAAAGTGGACTTATAACTTTTTACTTATCACTTATCACTTATCACTTCTTACTTCTTACTTCTTACTTTTCACTATCTTTCATCGCACGCTTTGCAGCGCCCGCCACAACGGGCCATCCTGGCGCACGCCGCGCCGGTCCAGATCGCTGCTGGCCAGCAAAATGCCGTCACTGCACCGCGCCGTCAGGCCGCGCACAATGCGGCTGAGCAGCTGGTTACGGATGTGGAAATCGTTGTCCATGGTCCACGGCTGGCCGGGATCGTAGCTTTGGGCCAGCACAAAGGCATTGCTGAGCGGTTGGTTGGGGATGTCCCACCAGCCTGTTGCGGCCGTTTCTAGCCACACCTGCACCCGCACTGGCGAACCGGCCAGCAGGTAGCCGTAAATCGTGGAAATCATGATGCCGTTGGGGTCTGGCGGATCGCCCAGCTCTGGTGGATTGGCCGTGACCAATCCCTGATTGATGCCATCGATGAAGGCGTTGCCGATGGCGGCAGGGGAATGCAGCCCAATGGCTTCGGCTGATTGGCGCAGACGAGTGGCAGCCTGGACGAGCCAATCGCACACGGCCGCTCCGGCCACGTCTGGTTCCGGCTGGAAGCGCGGCTCGGAAAGCAGGGTAAACAGGCTGTGCAGAAAAACGTCAATGGTGGAACGGCCGTCTTGCCCCTCAAGCCACAAGCGAATCTCCTCATACAGACCCACAAAATCCATCCCCACGCGACTTTGGATGCGCTCCGGCAGCTCAGAAATGGGCAGCAGGTGGGCGGTTTCTGGCTGATAAAGCCGCTCCGTGAGCAGTTCAGCGCGGGCGGCATCCAGACCGCTAATGCTGAGGGTGAGCGCCTCGGCCACATCAAACGGGCTAACGGGCATGTCCCAATCGGGGTGGGCCAGGGCCAGCCAGGTGAGCCAGGCGCGCACGCGGGGTTCGTCACGCGGGCTGGAGCGGCGGCGCAGCAGGTAGTAAGGCAGCCCGGCGTCGCGGAAAGCGTTTTCCAGCATGTAGCGCAGCGCCCCGTCCAGGTATGGAGCGATGATGGCAATTTCGGAGGGATGCAGGTTGTGTTCAGCCATCAGATCAACCAGCGCGTCGGCCAATTGCACCACCATTTCGCGTCGATAGCGGCCGCCAACCGTGCCCAAAATGGCCTGCGGCGCTTCGGCAAACGGCTTGTTGGTGTTCATGAGGCTGTTTTCCACCAGGTTGGCCAGGTGGGTCAGCGGCGTGTGGGTGATAAAGGAGTCGGTGAAGTCGAAGGCGTAGGCGCTGAGGCTGCGGAATTGGTTGGCCCCCAGCGGATCGGCCGCCAGGAAGCGTTTGTACCCCCCGGCGGCATCGTAGGCAACGGCCGTTGTCACCGTTTCGTTCATCAGTTCAGCCACAAAATTTTGTCCGGCGGGGGTTTGCTCCTCAATGTTATCCACCAGCAGGTGGCGATAGCGCTCGCTGAAATATTTGTGGAATTCGGGATGCTGCACCAGTTGGGTGTCGAACACTTCAATCGCCAGTGAGAGATCGAGCAGGCTGTCGCGCAGGCAGGTGGCGCGGAAGCTGCGGGCAGCGGTGGCCGCCTCGCTGAGGTGGCGGATGCGCTCTGGCTCCCCAGCCCAGGTGCGGATTTGCCGCTCAATGGCCTCTTCCAGGCTCAGGCTGTTGAGCGCGGCCCGGTTAAGCGTGTCTAAAAGCTGGCTGACAATTTGCTGGGGGCGCAGGCGCAGGTCGGCAAAAGCGCCTTCGTTGAGCATGGGGGTGATGATGTGCCACATGAGCAGTTGGGCCAGGTCGTAGCTGAGGAAGGTGGGGGGATGATACGGCCGTTCAAACCCTGCCGGACGCGCTACCAAAGGCCAAAACAGCTTCACCATCTCCATCGCCATCTGGGTATAGGTGGTGATCTTCAGGTCGGCGTACGGCCCCAAGCCGGATTGGTGCACCGCGTCCAGGTAGCCGCTGCCTGGTCTGGCTCCGCTACGATGACCAGCAGCGTGTAGGCTGGTTCGCCATCTTGCAGCAGGCGCAGGAGGCGCTGTTGCAGGGCAAAACTTTTGCCCGTGCCCGCCGGGCCAAGCAAAAAGCTGGTCTGTTCCGCCGTGATGGCGGCCTGTTGGGTGGGGGTCAATTCAACGAGCACGTCTGTCATGGGGGAAGTATAGCGTTGGGGTGGTGGGTTGCAAAACGGCCGTTTACCCAGTCTACTCTCTTCCTGATAAAATAAATGATCTCTTTTGCCGGTTGCAAACTATAGTTTGCGCTCTTATAATGTTTACACAAAGGTTTTCTATGCCTAACCCGAAAAATGTGATTGTTTACCAAACGGCCGTTGGGCAGGAACCCTTTACGGAATGGCTAAACAGCCTACGCGATCCAACAAGTCGTCGCCGTATTCTTAAGCGGTTATTACGTTTGGAACAAGGTTATTACGGCGATTTTAAATTTGTGGGACATGGCGTAAACGAACTGCGCTTCTTTTTTGGCGCTGGTTATCGCGTTTATTTTGCTGAAGATGGCGACACCATTGTCGTTTTGCTTTGCGGAGGCGACAAAAGTAGCCAAAAGAGAGACATTCAGAAGGCGCAAGCCTACTGGCAGGAGTATAAATCTCATGACTGATTACCGTACGCTTGATCAAATTACGGTGGAATACTTTGTCCAACATCCTGAAGAGATAGATGAATTTCTTCAGGAAGCATTTGCCGATTATGCGCAGGATGGGGATTCAGCCACGCTGCTCTCTGCTTTGCGCATCATTGCCCGCGTCAAGGGCGTTTCCACCATGGCCGAAGAAGTAGGGATGACCCGCCAAGGTTTGCAAAAGGCGCTCTCGGCCAAAGGTAATCCACGGCTGGATAACATCAATGCCATTATGCGGGCAATGGGGTATCAGCTCATGCCACATCGTTTGGAGAACGTTTCTGTTTAGGCTTCTGCTGGAACTATGTGCTGTGGGAATCTGATTCGTCTTCCCAGTCTGCTATTTGTAGATTATTGACGCGACTAATGGACGGGGAACGGCCGTTCAAATAACGAATGCAGGTGTTTGTATCCAGCAAATATTTCATGTCAGCGAATCGCGAATTTCAAGTGCGCCCTGGGGGCCTCGTTCAATTGGTGCCTGATGGGTGCTGCCATAGGTAGCCTCAATAAACTGCTGCCACTCTGTTTTGTCAGAATTAGTCGGCAAATTTCCCTCTAAAGCCTTAATAATCCGGTAAAGTGCCTCAAAGTACCTTTCTTCAACGCGATCTATTTCTGCTTTCAAAATTTCTTTTGTAATGGGCATGACAACCCCCGCCTTTGTGCTTCAAACAGCAACTTTAAAATACACGAGTTATTATAGCATAAGCACGTTTTTAGATTTCTTGGGGAAGTATAACGTTGGGGGATGGGTTGCAAAACGGCCGTGTGCCCCCTTCCATCAATCTCACAATCTTGGCCTATTCAGCCGATAACCCGATAAAAGTCGGCGCAGTGCTGTGGCGAAAATGATACTCTGTAGTCAGAGCGATTTGTAAATTGAAAAGCCTGCCTAAAGCATGACACCGTTCACCAATCGCAGGCAAAATTGGAATAAGGAACCATTCAGATGAACAAAACAAAAAGAATTCTCGATGCCGTTATGCAATTGAACAGCGAAATTACGGAAATAGCGCTCATAACGGTATTTTTTGCGATAGGTCTAATTATTAACATGCCTGCGCTGCAAACGATCTTGATGATGGGAGTCACGTTTGTGATTACTTTCATTGTTGTCAGTGGCATCTTCTTAATCCTGGTGCTGGATCAAGAACCCGACGTTACCCATTCATAGAGCGTTTACAGCCATAAATGGAAATTCTCCATACAAACCCTGTAAAAGGAGTACCTAACCATGAAAAATGTAGTTGAACAAGATAAAACAAAAAAGTTTATTGGCTATCCAACAGACAATCTTTTTGGCATTATTGATGAGGAGCATCGCGCTGAACATGCCTTGAAAGCGCTTGCCGCCGCTGGATTTGTTGAAGACACGCAGGTGTTTCACGGGCAAGCGGGCGCGGCAATGATTGATGCCAGCGGCAGCAAACATGGTTTTCTGGCACAACTGAGACGGTTCCACCAGAAAACAACCGTCGAGCGGGAACACGCCGAACGATACGAACAAGCTGTCATGAATAATCTGTGTGTGATTGCTGTGCACACAAACAGTGCCGAAGCGCGTGAGCAGGTGCGGCTGATTTTGAAGGAGAACGGTGGGCATTTCATCAATTTTTACGGCCGTTTTGGTATCCGTAAGTTGGATGTGTAAAAAATTGAAAGATAGAAGCCGCGAATTCTTTCCGCGCCACCTGCGCACAGTAAGAAACTGCGGCCATAACCATTAATTTTTTGTTGTTTGTCCCTAGAGATGAACAAAGCAAAACGGATGCTTCTTGCGGGAAGCATCCGTTTGCCAAAGGAGAATCACAGAAGATTATTCAAATTAACCGCAGCCACCGCTAACGGGAGCGCGTTTTAATTCCAAAATCACTTTTGACTCATAAATAAATTCATAATGATGCGGATCGGGTTCGGCTGGGAACTGCCGCGCCCCCAAAGCGGCCGGGAAGGCAAAAGCGAGCTGGTCATCGGCCTGCGGCACGCGCGGGTGCTCCGCCAGGAATTCTTCATCGCCAAAGAGGGTGAGCCAGTTGTTGATGCCGCCTTCCAAAATGTAGGCATTGGGCACACTTTCGGCTTGCAGCGTTTTCCATGCTTCAGTTGCGGCCGTTTCGTCATTGCTCATGATAAAAAAGACGGTGTTGGCCGGTTCAAGATGCAGCGCAGGCACAATGTCGGGAATCTCCGCCAGCTGTACATTTTGGGCATCTAAAATATGGAACTGATTGTAATCCGCCTCGCTGCGCACATCCAGCATGATCACCTTGAGGCTGGCATCGTGAATCTTCTCCAGCATTTCGGCGGGATGCACCTGTACGGCTCGTTCTTCAAGCGCCACGGTTTTCTCATCAGCAATGCGGTTCCAACGATCCAGCGTCGTGGGCTGGCCAATGATGATCAAACCAACGGCGGCCAAAGCCAGCCCGCCGCCTGCGCCCAAACGCCATTTGGGTTCCTTGCCAGCTTCTTTGTCGCCAAAATATTGTTCCAGCTTTTCTGCACCCCAAAACATAAAGAGAGCCATCAGCACAACCAGCAGCACGACTACGCCAGTGGGTAAACCCAGCCACTCTTGCAAAGTGAAACGCCCCATGTAGGAAGAGTTCCAGAACTCGTCAAAGCTGCCCACGGTTTCGCCAAACAGGAAGATGCCAAAGAAAACACCCAGGACAAAAAAGATGCCGTCTAGCTTGAGCGTGGCAGCGGCTACCAGCGATGTGCCAGGGCAAAAACCGCCGATGATGAAGCCCAAACCCATAATCACCCCACCCAGAATGCCCGGCCACAAATAGGTTGGGTTAACATAAATAAGGTTGTAGTCGAGCAGCCCAACGCCTGAAGCCAGGAAGATGAGCACCATAGCCACAATGATTGCGCCAAACATCACCTTCAGAACGGTCATTTCTTTAAAGTAAAATTGCGCTGCCAACTTTCTGGAGTTACCAAAACCAGCAATCTCCAGCACGTAGCCAAAGGCAAAGCCAATTAATAGATAAACAACGTAAGAACCCCAATGTCCAAGAAGTTCAGTGAGCGGTAAAGGAAAAGTAGCCATCATATACCTCAATTTTTAGCCACAGAGGGCACAGAGAATGGAGAGAAATCTGCGTTCATCTCTGTCCCATTCTTTAGTTCCACAGTTTGCGGACGAAATAAGCCAGGGCATAGCCGCCACCAAAGACGGCAAACATAAAGGCCCAACTGCCAACAGAAAGCACTGCCCCACCGGACAATGCCTGCCCGGAGGTACAGCCCCGCGCCAGGCGTGCACCGTAACCCATCAGCGAGCCGCCGATGAAGGCCATGAGCCAGCGTCTTTGGTTACTGATTTGTGGCCCTTTGCGCGTTTCTAGCTTGACACGGCCGTTCATCCAGCCCGCAGCAAACCCACCCATGATGGTTCCAACCGTCAAAACAACGATCCAACTGTCCAATGGGTTGGTGTCGCCCCCAGCCATTGTCAGTAAGTAGGCAGTGCGGTCTACATGATCCGGGGCAATGGGGTCTTCAATAGCCAGCAGCAGCCGGTTCAGGCCACCCGAAGCGCCCAGCCCGTTGCCCGTTAAGAAAAAGGCAGCAAACAGCACAATCCCTAATAAAATCCCTGCATAATAGGGGTTAACATAATCCTTCGTAGCGCGCTGGCTCAAAATACGTAGCCCTTTGCGCGTTTCCGATTTTGGTGAACTCAAGGTCGTCATAATCGTGATCTCCTCAAATATTCATCCGCAGATTTCGCAGATTAGCGCAGATTTTTGCATGGCTAATCTGTGTAATCTGCGGATTATTCTTTAATCATGGGCTGCGGCGGGGTCGTGGACTTCCACTTCGTCCCAGCCCAACATCATCGACTTAATGCCCGCCATTGGCGTGTGGCCTGTGGTGGTTAGATACACATGCATCACAATAAAAGTGGCAAACAGCCAGGCGATTAGCGTATGGAACGGAGCCAGGAACAGCAGCCCACCTAATCGGGCGGCAATCTCTGGCCAGCGCTGCGCCCCCCACATCAAAATACCGGTGAGGATTTGCAGCGGCAGCAGCACGTTTAGAATGCCAAAATAGGTCATTTGTTGCAGCGGGTTTAGCTTGCGCTCCGGCACTTTTTCAAACGGATGCGGTTCGTTGCGGAAAATGCCGCGCACGTAGTACATGCTTTGCTCAATGGCCTGGGCAAAGAAGCCACGAGGCCGAGGCAAATACTGCTTAATCTCGCCGCTGACCAGATGATAAAAGAGTGACAGGAAAGCATTGATGACCAAAATTGCAGCCAGAATGTTGTGGACTTGAACCATGTAGGCAAAGCTGAATATGCCAAATTTATCTGGTTTGTGAATGATTAATCCGGTGATGATTAGCAGCAGAATGGCTACGGTTTGCAGCCAGTGCCACAGCCGTTCATAAACGGAGTACATGTACATTTCGCGCAGCTGCGGATGGCTGGGCGGGCGGCGGCGCAGCGCAGCGTAACGCAAACCGCCATGCACAATCACCCCGGCAAACACCCCCAGGAAAAGGATGATGCCAATCCAGTCGATCACGTTCACGGCGTCGTGGCCCAGGATGTAAAGGCCTGCCTCGTTGGTGACCAGCGAATATTGCAGCGTTCCGTCATCGGTTACGGAAAGTGTACCGTTGAAGCTGCTGCCGCCGTCATTGACAAAGGTTGGCTGCACGCCACCGGGCAGGTAGCTGGCCAATTCTAGCGGCTGGCTGATGCGGGATTCTTCACCGTGACAGGTGGCACAGTCGCGCACGGCCCAGTTAGCCCCGCCCACGTTGTGGTTGATGCTGTACGGCTGAATTTCGCCGCTGATGCGGGGGTTGTCTAGCCCTTGGGCCGCCAGCCGCTCGCTGATGAGGTTTACTTTGGCGTCACTGTCCAGGATGAGTTCGTTGCTGGTAAGACGGCCGTTCCCATCCCCATCAAACAGATCAACAATCTCCTCAGCATAGGTGTCGCCGTCAAACCAGGCGGCTTGCAAATCCTGCTCAAGCACCGGGCGCTCCGGTTCGCCATACACCCAGAACCAGGTAGAAACCAGGTTATGCGGCGCTAGCGTCGTGCTGCCGTCGGCATTTTCGCGGGGAAGCAAGACGGGTTCATAGCCAGTGATCAGGCTGGTTGATTGGCCCAACTCGCCCTCAATGCCGCGATATTGGCTGAGGGGCGTGCCGTCGGCTTGCAGCACCGTCCAGTCGATGACCTGCTGGGCAGGCGCATAAATCTGACCAATGTGGCAAGATTCACAGCTCACGGCATCCATGTGGCGGTCTTTGTAAGGCAGCCAGTTGTGAGTCACTTCGATGCTGTGACAGTCATCACAGCGGCGCAGGCTGTTGTCGTACTGCGGAGCCAGCGTGCCTTGGGCGCTGGAGCCTTTGGCAAACTCATGCAGCGGCCGGTAAAGATATTCGCCAAAATCCAGGCGGCGCGGGTCAAAGACGAGGTGATCAAGCTGATCTTCATCTGTTTCCTGATAATAAACTGGGTTGTTGAGGGCGTAGTGGCAATCGACACAATCCACCACGCGCTCCATGTGAATGTCCCAGGAGCGGGAGAGGGTCTCTTTGCTGGCCAGATTGAGGCCGGAGTTGAGCAGCCGCTGCGGCGACATGATTTGCCCGGTGGTGAGCGTGCTCCAGTCGCCGGTTTTCAGGCTTTCCAGGGTTAGCGGGGCGTTAAGATCAGTATGGACAACGCCGTGGCAGTTGCCACAATTGGCGTTGGTGGGGTCCTGCACGTTCACAAAGCCATCGAGCAGCAGGCCATTTTCATCAAAAGCGTCGGGGTTGTATTGGAAACGGCCGTCTTCACTCATTTCCACCACCGCGCTGCCCGACAACGTCGCTGTGCTGGCCCACTTGAACTCCCCGGCTTGCATGGTGGCAATGCGGGCATCGTTGTTTGCATCTGGCAAATGGCACAGGAAGCAGTCCATTTCTGCCACGCCCGATTCTTGCCAGTCCCAGCCAACCAGTTCGCCAGTGGCCGGATCAACGATGCTGGCGTCCAGATTGTTGGCATCTGGGGCCAAACTCAGCAGCGGTTGGCCTGCGCGGCTGGTGACGGCTGGGCCACCGCCCACGTGCCGCTCACTGAAAAACATCAGCCAGCCGGGGGTGGTCAGGTCTACCGTGTCGTCGCCATCGGGGGAGAGGTAGTGATAGAGCAGCGGGTTCCATTTGCCAAAAGTGCCAGTGCTGATGTCCCAGGAACGGCCGTTGCCTGTTTCACCCGCCGCACGCATCTCACTCAAACCAGCATCTACATGAAAGCTGTGTTCAGCAATAAAATCCGTGTCGTGGCAAGTACCACAGGTGTTCATGGTGGAAACAGGTTCATTGCTCTGCAAGACGTTGTTGCCAGCAGCATCCAACAGTTCAAAGTTGGGGTGCAGCGGCGGGCCAGTGGGTGTGGGATCAACTGGTGTTTCGTCCTGGGCCAGCGTTTGTTGGGCCACCAGCAGCAGCGCTGCCAGCCCCAGCAGAACCATTAACCAAAATTTTGCAGTAGGAAGTTGAATTTTTCTAAGATTGTTCATCGAAAATCCGTGTTTTTGTACCCCCTCCCTGGCCCTCCCCCTGGCAGGGGGCGGGAATTGGCTCCCTCTCCCTTGTGGGAGAGGGTTGGGGTGAGGGTGCATCTTTAATCCTGAGAAGCTGTCGTGAACTGGTCACGGCCGCCCCATTCCATTGGGTCACCATAATAACCAAGGGCTTCCCAATCCATACGGCCGTTTTCACCGTGACAGTCGTAGCATTGCAACGCATCTTCTTTGGGCTGCACCATGTGAGACAAATTCCAGTACATTTCCGTTGGGGTAAAACCGTAAGAGCCACTGAACAACATGCCAGTTTCTTGTGCGCCCAGTTCCGCCGCCAACGCCCAGTCAAATTCGGTCCAGTAGCCACCTTCGCCAACGGTCTTCGGCTGGAGCAAATAGTTGTACTCCGTGTCGTAAATCTGGTTGCCGTTGTGTACTTTGAAGGGCCAGATGAGCGAATTTGGGTCGTCAATGTTGCCCAGCGGCTCGTTGATGAGCGTCGGGACTGTGGGGTCGATGGTGTCACCCAGCAGGTAGCGGTCGGCCGTGCCGTTGTACCAGATGTAGTCAGGCATAAAGCCACGTTCGTACACAAAGCTGCCCTTGATGCGCAGGTACACATGCGGGTCTTCGGGGATGGTTTCATCCCCGGCGGTAGACCAATCCCAATCCATTTTGGTAGGCTCACGCACGGCCCCTTCGGGGATGTGGCAGGTCTGGCAGGCAACGGTATCGGTGTGGTCGTTGATGCGATCATCTTCGTGCAGGGTGCTGTTGTGGCAGTCGGTACAGGCCAGCCGGTTTTCATTGTCTACGCTCACAGAGATGGAGCGTCCCTGAATCTGATGCTCTTCTGTTTTGTGGCAATCGACACACTGAAAGTCGTACCGCCCCATGTGAACATCAATGTCTTCAGAGGGAAAATAGAGGCTTTCGTCCAGGTCGCCATGTTTTACAGCGTTGCCACCGCCGCCGTTAAAGTGGCAGCTGCCGCAGTTTTGCCGGGTTGGGGAGGCCACGCTTTGGGCTGCGGCCACCAGGTCAACGCCTTCAGCGGGGCGTCCGGCGGTGCTTTTGCTGTACAGGCCCGTGTCGGCGTGACAGACGAGACAATCGACGTTGAGTTCTTCTGTGAAGTCGAAGGTTTCATCTTCCCAGCCGTAGCCTGCGTGGCAGCGGGTACAGCCCGGCTCGTTGCCCTGGATGCCAATGCAGTAATTATTGATCTGGTTGGCTTTGCCAATGGTTACGGGTTCGTCCCGTCCGGGCAGCATGACCGGCTCGCTTTCCCAGGTCCAATGCACGGTTTGGGTCATTTCGTGCCCGGCGGTTTCGTGACAATCCAGGCAAACGGCCGTAACCTCCGGCCCCGTTTCTAATGGCCCTTCAATCAAATCTGTATGGTCTGTATGCGGAATAGGATCATCCACATTGGCCCATGGATCATCCGCCTTGGCCGGCTCATTGGGAATCCAAATGATAATCGGAATCGCAACAAGAAGCAGGGTGGCGGTTAATCCAACAATCCAAATATATTTGAACGTCTTCATTGATTCTCTACTTTTCTGGGGTGGGTCAGAAAATGCCAATACGGCCTGATGAAGTAAAGCTTCACCACGCTGGGCAATTGACTGATTCGGTTGATAAACGCCGCAGAAAGCCCCCCATAAACCGGCTTGATGCGGAAAAACAACGATTAAGTTAAGGCATTTGCCTGACGATCCAGCGCATCGCGCAAAATTTGGCGCATAACATTCAAGACATCAATAATGCTCGTATCGGCCAGGCTGTAAACGACAGTTTGGCCATCTCGCTCTGTCTGGACGAGTGAGCGCTGGCGCAACACTTGCAGGTGGCGAGAGACGGTTGGCTGTGGCATTCCCAAATCTTCGGCCAAGGCAGACACGTAGCGCGGTTCGCCATGCAGTGCGTATAAAATTTGAATCCGCTTTGGGTCTCCTAACGCCTGACAGATGTTGGCGTGTAATAAGCTCAACTCTTCAATTTGGGGAATATCCATTCGTACACCTTATTGCTTATTAATGTATTCGCCTATCCGAATACATCGGAAGTATAGAAGAATGGTTTGGGAGGGGTTAGCGATGGTTGTCATGCAGTTGTTGTGACAAATGTCACAAGCAAGATAGGGTGTTGACGGCGCAGCATTATGACATTATGCAGGACGTGTATCGGTAAAAACTATGAGTTCCCTTCTCTTGTTAATCAAATTCAGCAGGAAGGTTGGGGGGGTGAAAATGGTGGAAGAGGATGTGGATTTGTGGCAGGGTAGCGCGAGCTGTTGAAAGGGTTGGGGTAGGTTTTCTGGAGCAAAAAGGGTGATTTTGTCCGTTTCGAGGCTAGTTTGGGGCGAGCCGCTGATAATCTGGCAGTGATGAAACGGCCGTATCCTCCCAAGCCCCTTCACCTTGTCACCCCCTCACCCTGTCAGCATCACCCCTGGCGAAAGCGCAAATGTACCGCACCCAGGTGAATCTCATCGCCGTCGTTGAGCTGGATGCCGTATTCAGGCACCTGCCGCTCGTTAACCCAGGTGCCGCTGGTGCTTTGCTCGTCGAAGATGCGGTAATGGTTGCCTTCCAACATCAGGCTGGCGTGCTGGCGCGACATGGTGACATCGTTTTCAAAGGCAATGTTGGATTGGTTGGGCGAACGGCCGATTCTGACCACAGCCATGCTCAACGGAATGGGCGACGAGAGCTGAGACACTGCTTCCAGCACTTCCAGGTAAGCCACAGTATGCGTGGGGGTGTAGCTGGCCTGCTGCTGCTCGGCAAACGGCTCGCGGGGGCGTGAGGGCCCACGCGGAATGAGACTGCCTAAACTGGTGACACGGCCGTTTCGCCACAGCCAGATCAGCACCGCCAGCACCACAATCAGAGCGAAGACCACCAGCAAAAAGCGCAGCACCAGGCCCAACAGCCCGCTGCCCGCGTCCAGTTCATCAGGAATATCGCGCCGCCCTTCGTTAACGGTGAGCACCACAATCGGGCTGTTGGCCTGAATCCCCTGGTCATCGATGACGACCATTTCTACGCTGTTATTGCCATAGGTCAGGCTGGTAATGTCAGCCTGAAAATTGGCCACATCCTCCAGGGGTACGTCATAAGACACATCGTTGACTTTTAGCTGGGCAGCGGTTATTTCTCGTTCGACACCATCCAGCCAGGTAACGGCCGTTTCAAACCTCAACCTTACCGCCTCATCCAAATTAGGCAAAGCCAGCGTTCGGCTTTCCGTGGGCAAATTGATTATCACACTGGGCAAAAAGTTAGGAATCTCTACAGTTGTTTCGGCAGAAATCGCTGGACTGTCAGCCAAACTCACCGTTACCGGAAAGCTGCCTGCCTCTAAGGCCGTGACCGTGTAGCGGATGCGTGCCTGGTCGCGGAAGCTGCTGATGCGATTCCAAAGCAAGGGCAAATCGGCCGTGTTGTCTAGCTGAACCGCAATACCGCCCGTTTGGGCGGCCACCTCCGCCAAAAAGCTTTGGCCAAAGTCAGACGTAGAAATGTCTGCATTGTCCAGCCAAATGGTGTGAATTGGCACGCCAAGTTCCAACGCCCGGTTGATCAAATCCTCTTGCTCAAAGCGCGTGCTGACAACATCGGTGCCATCCGTCACCAGCACCAGCGAAGTAGCCATGTCTGGGCTAGGTTTTAGGCCGTTCAGCTCATCCAGCAGATTGGTGCTGCTGTCGATGAGCGCTGTGGCCCCAGTTTCTGGATTCAGCGGGGTGGCAAACAGGTTGCGCACGCTGTTGTAAAAGGCAGTTGGCTCCAGCAGTTGGTCTGCTTCAGTAGCGCCTACCTGGTAAACGGCAACCGAATCGACCTGTTCCGTCATGTTGGGCGCGGTGGCATAGCTTTCAATAGCGTTTTGCAATGGGGGCAGTTCCTCTACCACGCCAGATGGAATATCAAGAAGAAATACGGTGAAGGTACCGGCTGTGTGCGTCCCCTGGTACTCAATTGGGCCAACCGAACTGCCGTTTTGTAGGATGGTGAGGGTTTCTTGGGAGAGGTTCAATGGGTTGCCCTGAGCATCACGGCCGTACAGCCGAAGCTCCACGCTGGGCAAACTGCTCACATCACTGCTGGTGATAAATAGTCGGGCAACGTCAGGGGCAGCATCTTGGGCGAATACGGCCGTTCCCGTCAGCAACGCCATTGTTAGCAGCAAAACCAGTCTCAACCAACCACGTTTAATTGTTCGCATCATGTGAGCCTCTCTCCCTGAATTTACCGTGCTATAATAACAAACCGAGCCCAGAAAGTAAACATAAAACAGCCTACGCGCTCTGGGCGCTACACCTGCGGAAAATGGAGAAAATGGTTCAAATTTTTAATAAAACTATCCGCAGATTTCGCAGATTTCGCAGATTTTTTTTGTTTTTAATCTGTGCTGTCTGCGTAATCAGTAGGTTCATTCCTGTGGCCGCACAGGGGGATGTGCAGCTGCGCCTGAGCCGGCCCGATCTGTCTCATTTTCCTGAAGTGCGGCTAAACGTGCTCAGCGCCGACAGCCGGGGAGCGCCGCTGGCCGAATCGGATTTGTCGCGGCTGGCGCTGCGCGAAAATGGCGTGCCTATTGCCGACGCCCAAATGCAGTTTGTCCCCGTCGGCGTGGACATCATTTTTGTGCTGGATGCGGATCAATCGCTGGACATTATTGACGAGGGGCGCAGCGTGACCCGGTTGCAAACGGTGCAGGAAACGCTGGAACGGTACGCCAGCCGCTTTATGAATCCTTCGGGGCTGGATCGCATCTCGCTGCTGGTGCCAGATGCGGCCAATGAGGCGGGACAATTTTTGGTGCAGGACGCCGGTTCACCTGATAGTTTAGTAAGCGCCATCCAAAATTATGCGCCAGACTTGCCAGCAGATGTGCCGATCAATGCCATGATGTTGCAGGCCATCGACCACGCAGCAGACATTAAGGAAGACGGCCGTTTTCAAGCCATTCTCCTCCTCAGTGAAGCGCGCCGCCTGCCCCAGTTTCTCGATTTTCAAACCATCGTGGCCGAGGCGCAAGCCATCGAGCTGTCGCTGTTCACCGCCATTTTAGGAGCGCAGGCCAGCTTTGATGAGGTGGACGCCGCCGCTGCGCTTTACCAGCCAACGCGGGCGTATTATGCCCATGTGCCTCGCCCAGAAGAAGCCGATTCGCTCTTTTTGATCTGGCAGCGGCAGGGCAACCAGGCCCAAATCCGGTACCGTTCGCTGCTGCGAGAAAGCGGCCGTTTTCCCATTACGGTCAATATTGGCACGCTGACGGCCAGCACGGAGCTGGCGCTAGAAATTGTGCCGCCGCACATTGAGCTGGCCTTGCCCACAACGGCCGTGCAGCGCCTGGGGGCTACTCCAGATTCCCCACTCATTGAATTGGAACCGGCCGTGCTGGAGGTTCCTGTGCAGTTGGCCTGGCCCGATGATTTGCCACGTGAGATTACGGCCGTTTCTCTCTTTGTCGATGGCGTGGCACAGCCCCAGCTAAACGCACCCCAACCAGATGACGCAGGCAGGCTCAATCTAAGCTGGAATGTGCAGTCTGTAGACACGGGGGCCTACCGCCTGCGGGCAGAGTTGACCGACGTGCTGGGCTACACCGTTGAAACGCAGACGCTGGTGGTGACGATTACGGCCGTACGGCCCGATCCGCCCACACCCACGCCAGCCCCCACCGCCACACCCAGCCCCATCGAGCGCGTCACAGACGTTACGCGCAAAGTCAGCCGCGACGACTGGCTGCTGATTTTAGCCGGTTTAGGCTTGCTGGGTTTGTTGCTCATGCTCATCCGCTGGTGGCGGCGGCGCTTTTTCAAGGCCGCTCCACGCCCCCGACCCCGGCGAAAAACGGCCGAATCCGACGATTTGTTGGACGAAGCTGATGAAACGCTGATTGCTTCGCTGCACCTGGTAGAAGATGCTCCCGGCAATCGCACGGACATTCTCATTGATGAAGATAATATGGCCATTGGCCGGGACCTTGAGGTAGCCCAGATTGTATTTGGCGACAGTTCAGTGTCTCGGTTACATGCGCGAATTCGGAAACGGAACGGCCGTTACTGGCTGTACGACGAAGGCAGCGCCAGCGGCACCTTTTTAAACCACGACCGCCTCGGCCTCAGCCCAAAACAACTCAAAGATGGCGATGAAATTCGTCTGGGACGACTGCTCCTTCGCTTCCAGCTTCGCCCCGAAATGCCCCAACCACTCACACCGCCGGACGCGCCTGTGGAATCACCTGATGAAACCGACGTGGCCGATGACCCAAATGATGAGGCCGCTGTTGATTGAACTCCTGAAAGCCAATCCGCTGCTGTTGCTTTTTTTGGTTGTGGCGATTGGCTATTTACTGGGCCAGATTCGCATTGGGGGCAACAGCATGGGGGTTGCGGCCGTTTTATTCGTGGGTCTGGCATTCGGGGCACTGGACCCGGCGCTGCAAATGCCGCAAATCATCCTCGATTTGGGGCTGGTGCTGTTTGTTTACACCATTGGCCTGGCCAACGGGCCGGGCTTCTTTAGCAAGTTTCGCCGCGAGGGATTGCGTGAGGTGCTGTTCATCGTGGGCATCATGGTGCTGCCTGCCCTGCTGCTTTTAGCCCTGCACCTGGCGCTGAACCTAAGCCCGGCAACGACGGTGGGCATTTTCACGGGCATGTCTAACAACACGCCTGCCCTGGCCAGCGTGCTGGATTTAATTGGGCAGCGTGGTGGGGCAGACACGGCCGTTTCCGAAGCGGTCGTTGGCTTTTCCGTGGTGTATCCGCTGGGCGTGCTGGGCCGAATGCTGGTGCTGGCAGTTGTGCTGCGCCTCTGGCCAATCGATTTTGCCGGGGAAGCGTATCGCCTGCGCCACCAATATCCCATCGCCCGCGATCTGCAATATTGCACCATTGAGGTAACCAACCTGGCCATGACGGAACGGCCGTTGCGCCAGCTGCGCCGCGAAAATAATTGGGATGCTTTATTCGGCCGTTTGTACCGCGGCGACAGTACCAGCCTCATCAGCAACGACACCCAGTTTCAACTCGGTGACAAAATTGTCATTGCTGGCACGCCAGAAGCCATGGCCCAGGTAGAAGCCGACTTTGGCCAGCGCTCCGCCGAAGATTTGCTGCACGACCATGCCGTTTACACCAGCCGCCGCCTCTTTGTCTCCAATCCACACATTGCGGGCAAGCAGTTGGCCACCCTCAACCTGCGCGAAGCACACGGCGCGATTGTCTCCCACGTGCGCCGGGGCGATGTGGAGCTGCTGGCCCGGGGCGACACCGTTTTGGAATGGGGCGACCGCATCCGCGTGTTGGCTCCCCGCGAAGAAATTCCCCATCTGGTAGAGCTGTTTGGCGACTCCTACGCCCAGATCAGCCACGTTAATCTGCTCACGGTAGGCCTGGGCATTGCCGTTGGCTGGCTCATTGGCCTGATTCCGATTACGCTGCCGGGCGGCATCACGTTTCAGCTGGGCCTGGCGGGCGGGCCGCTGCTGGTGGCCCTGGCGCTGGGGGCGCTGCGCCGCACCGGGCCGATCTTGTGGAAGATGCCCTACAGCGCCAACCTGACGCTGCGCCAGTTTGGCCTGATTTTGCTGCTGGCGGCCGTAGGCGTGCGCTCCGGCAACGCCTTCCTAAACGCTTTTGCCAGCGGCGAGGGCTGGCTCACTTTTGGCCTGGGTTTTGGGCTAATTGTGGTGACAACGCTGCTGGCGCTCTGGCTGGGCTACAAGCTGCTGCGCATCCCCTTTAGCCTGCTGCTGGGTATGATCTCCCCCCAACCGGCCGTGTTGGACTACGCCGAAGAGCAGGCGCAAAACCCGCTGCCGGGCATTGGCTACACGCTCATGTTCCCCTTTGCCATCATCATCAACGTCATCCTGGCACAGGTGCTGCTAATTGTTCTGCAAAATTGGTAAGCTTATCATTTTTTATCCACAGATTTCGCAGATTAACGCAGATTTTCTTTTGCTCCTTTCATATCTTTGCATCTTTGCGCCTTTGCGTCAGGTTGTTTCACACGGGGGTGGTGGCGGCGGCGAGCAGCACGCGGGTGGCGTGCAGGCGCTGCATGGTGGTGCGGGCCAGCTGCTTTTGTAGGCCATAGGCCAGATCATGATCCTGTTCAGACAGGTCGCGCAGAGCTATGGCGTCGATTTTGAGCAGGGTGCAGGGTTGGGTGGTAACGGCCGTTGTCGTCAACACATACGGCTCAATCATGGCGGAAATACTCAACACCTCACCCGGATTGATTGTGCCAATCATGAAATCTTTGCGCAGCGCTGGCAGGTTCTCGTCCATCACCACGTAGTGCAAATCGATGCTGCCTTTCATGAGCAGATACAGCGCTTCGGCTTTGTCCTCAATGGCAAACAGGATCGTGTTGGTGGGTACCTCAACCTCATCGGCAATCATCGCCACTTCCTGGCGCTGCTGGTGGGTCATAAAGGCAAAAAAAGGATACCGTCGCAAAAGTTCGGGAGAAACCATCTCTTCCTCCTAAAAGATTTAACCGCGGAGAGCGCGGAGAACGCAGAGGAATATTGAGAAAAAATCTGCGTTCGTCTGTTTTTATCTGTGTCCCATTTCATTTTGAGGCGTAGGCTGCCTCTTGCTGCAACAGCGCCAATACGGCCGTAACCGCCTGGGGTACGGCCGTTTCCACTTCTGGCGTGAGTTCATCAGAAAAATCATAAACGCGGGTGGCTTCGATGCCCACAATCGTGATGTCGTCGGGCAGCTGAGCGCCCATTTGGCGGCCCAGGGCAAGGGCAGTTTGCAGCGAGGTGTCGTGGACGGCCGTTGTGTGCCCGGCAGACAAATCCGGCAAGGCTTGCAAAGGGAAAATATGGATATCTCCGGTACGGCCGTTTTTCGTCTGAATTGAATCGATGATGATCACCCGGTCGTAACCAATGAGCCGCTCCATCAGGCTTAAGCCACCCAGGGCTAAAAATTCGACTTTTGCGTGGGGAACGGCCGTTTGCACCGCCTCCGCCACGCGCCAGCCCACCCCGTCATCCCCCAGAATGGGGTTTCCCAGGCCAACCACCAGTGTCTTGCTACGATTCATATGTCCTCGATGCTAAAAAATTAACCGCAAAGACGCAGAGGGCGCGGAGAAATGTATGATCCCAGAGAAAAACTCTGCGTTCTCCGCGTCTCCGCGGTGAAAATCGCCTTTATTAGCAAAACTGCTTCAACACCTCCACCGGCTCGCCAGCCGCATCCCGGATTGTCACCTCAAGCGGCATTTGCCCCGGCAGCGAATGGGTGGCGCAGCCAAAGCAAGGGTCGTAGGCGCGGAAAGCCATCTCCACCATGTTCAACAAGCCTTCATTCACCACCGTGCCTTTCTTGATCAGGCTTTGGGCTGCTTTTTTGATCGACATGCTGATCGGCGCATAGTTGTTGGTGGTGCCCACAATCAGGTTTACTTTGGTCAGCACGCCCCGTTCATCTGTCCAGTAATGGTGCGTCAGCGTGCCGCGTGGCGCTTCCACAATGCCCACGCCCTCGCTGGGCACCTGGGTGGGCACATTGTGCAGGTCGGGTGAGGTGATCTCCTCATCCGTGGCCAGCTCCACCAGCCGTTCAGCCGAATAGAGCAGTTCGATTAGCCGTGCCCAATGCGTCGCCAGGCGCTGGTGCACCGGCTTGCCGCCCAGCGTCTCATAAAACTGCTCGTAATGCTCTTGCGCCAGCGGCGTGGCCATGCCGTCAGCAGCGTTCAGCCGCGAC
>JACKBR010000017.1 GCA_020634495.1 Ardenticatenaceae bacterium
ATCAAACGCCCGGTACAAAATTTGGAACAGCGTCAATGTCTCATCCGCTTCGGGCGATAAATCGGTAAGCTGGCTTAAATCTGGATTGGGGGAAGCGAGCAAATTTGACAAAATTTGGGCGCGTTCAGCAGGCTTTAGCGTGTCGAAGCTGTCGTGCAATTTTAATTTGCGTAGGAGTTCGGCGAGAACGGCCGTATTAAAATCGCTGTACTGGCGAATGTCCAAGCGGGCCACATGCAGGCCAAATACCTGGGCCTGCCGCCGCATCCGGGCCAGCTGGTCTGCCGCCAACTCACCCAAATGACTTTCATGCAGCGTTTTGTCCATTAGCTCAAGCGGTTCCAGCAGGTCACGCATACTCTTCAGGCGCAGCGGCGGGTTCGATAGACCCTTCAGCCGGGCTACCATATCGCCTGATGCGGCCGTTGCTAAATCTTCGGCCAGCGACGCCGCCCACAGCCGGTATGGTTCATTGGGGTACCGTTTTTGCAAAAAGGCGAGATGCTCAGACTTATCCTGAACATCAGCCAGCGCTTCCAAAAATTCCTGCTGGATCGGGGTGAGCATGTCAGACACGGTCAGCGAGCGGTTGAGCCGGGTGGCCATATTGCGGTGCTGCACCACTGCCAACCCACGATGCAGCCGCAGCGTTTCGGCCGTCACGTCAGCAGTGACGTTGGGGTTGCCATCCCGGTCGCCACCAATCCAGGAGCCAAACGTGAGGAACTGCTTGGGCGGCGAGAGCGTGGGGTAATAATCGGCAATGGCCTGGGCCATGCTGGCGTACACATCGGGAATGGTGTCCCAAATGGTGGTATCCATGTAGTAGAGGCCGGTTTTCACTTCATCAGTGACGGTGATAACGGCCGTTCGCGTCCGGTTCGTCAGCCAGAGCGAGGTCACTTCAGCCAGAATGCTGGTCATCAAATTCTCGCGTTCTGTGGGCAGCAAATCGCGCACGTGCAGGTCTGTCAGGGCAGTAGAAATGCGCCGCAGTTTAGAGAGCACCGTCCGGCGCTTGGCCTGGGTAGGATGCGCAGTGAACACCAGCTCCACATGCAGCTTGTCCAGCAGCTTGCCCATTTCGTACTCATCCACGCCCAATTGGCGCAGTTGGGCTACGGCCGCGGCGATGGACTCTTTGAGCGGCTGCGGATGCGCCTTGCGCTCCCGATCGCGCAAAACCCGCACCCGGTTCTGCTCCTCTGCCAGATTGACCAACTCAAAATAGTTAGCAAAGGCCCGCGAGAGCAGCTCGGCGTTTTCTACGCTCAGCCCATTGACAATTTGCTCCAGGCGAGCGTCAATTTCTGGATTGGCGTCCATGCGCCGTGCTTTGGCCAGCGCCCGCACCCCTTCTTCCAATTCAAATAGTTCCACCCCAGCCTGGTGGCGGATTACTTGCCCTAAAATGTCACCCAGCAGGTGAATGTCTTCGCTTAGTTGTTTTTGGCTCTTGCCTCGTTTTGCCATTTCTCTTCACTTTTAGTGAAAAGTAAAAGCGAAAAGTGATAAGTCCACTTTTTACTTATTACTTATCACTTGCTCTTTTATAGTTTTCGTAATGGTAGAAGGCGGCGACGACGAGGGCATGGGTGATACGGCCGTTCCTAATCAATCCGGCCACATCCTCCAAAGGCACCAGCTCTACCGCAATATCTTCTGCCCCATCAAACTCAGGCGGCTGCTGCCACCGGGCGTTAAGCGCCAAATAGGTATGGCACTGGTTGTTTAAAAACGCCGGGTTCGGGTGTACCGTGCCGATATGAATGATTTTTTCGGCCGCGTAGCCCGTCTCTTCCAATAGTTCGCGCCGCACCGATTCCGCCGGATCATTGTCACTGGCATCCACCATGCCGCCGGGAATCTCTAGCGTCACTTCAGCAGTCCCGTGGCGGAACTGGTGAATCATCACCACTTCACCCTCTGGCGTAAGCGGCACCACATTCACCCAATCTGGCGATTCCAGCACAAAAAAGCTGTGTTCCGCCCCGGTGCGCGGTGAACGCCGTCTGTCACGGCGCATCTTAAAAATGCGAAAATTCGCTATTTCTTCGCTGTTGAGTTTTTCCCAATCTTCTACCATAGGCGATGTTTATACGGCAATTCGGCCACACAAACAACCGCAAATTTATACGAAGGGATAAAGAAACCAAGAGACAAAAAGGCTAATTTCTTTGTTCCTTTCTCCTTTCGTTCCTTTGTTTTAAATTTTTAGTTCCAAAATTTGACGAAATCACGGGGCACGTTTAGACTGGTTGATTCGGTCAGCAAATGGCTTTTCTCAGCGTCTTTGCTTCTCTGCGTTAAATTCTTCTTATACCAATAGGAGGTGAACCTATGATTGTGGGGATGGATTTTGGGACCACAAATTCAGGGATGGCGGTGTATAACGGCCGTTCCGTCCAAATAATCCCGCTCGATCCAGCCAACAACAACCCACGCGTTGCCCGCACCGCCCTCTACATCACCAACGAACAGCAAATTTATATCGGCCGTGACGCCCTCAACCGCTACTTCGAGCAAAATATCGGCCGTCCCGTCAAAACCAAAAAAGTGTGGATTGGCGAGATCGAAATTCGCGGGGCAGACATGCACTACGTTACCGATGTCTACGTCTATGTGGACGTCTTCTCACCCGGGCGGCTGCTGCTTTCCATTAAAACCAGCCTGCGCGACAGCGACTATCCCGGCACCATCATCGGCCAGCACTACTACTCGCTAGAAAACTTGATTGCCCTCTACCTGAATATCACCAAAACCCGTGCGGAGCAGCATTTGGGTACGCCGCTCAAGCAAGTGGTGCTGGGTCGCCCCGTCCGGTTTGCCACCGATCCCGAAAAAGATCGACTGGCCCAGATTCGTTTGCTGCAAGCCGCCTTCCAGGCAGGTTATGAAACCGTCTACCTGCAACGGGAACCCATCGCCGCCGCCTACAGCTACGAAACCAGCATCAACACGCCGCAAAACGTGCTTGTTTTTGATTTTGGTGGCGGTACGCTAGACCTGACGGTGATGCGCCTGGGCGACCAAACGCAGCAGCGGGTGCTGGCCACGGGCGGTATCCCCGTGGCTGGTGACGTGTTCGACCAGAAGCTGGTGCGGGCCAAGCTGCCGCGCCACTTTGGCCAAGGCAGCTACTTTGGGCCAAGGCACAAGGCTCTGACCGTACCCAACTGGATTTTTGATTCGTTTTCTAGCTGGCAAACGATTTTGGAGCTGCAAACGGCCGAAAACAAAAAAATGCTGCGCGAGATTGCCCAAACTGCCCAGCGCCGCTACCAGATCGAAGCGCTGGAGGCGTTGGTGTCTAGCAACTACGGCCTGCAAATGTTCGACATTGTGGAGCAGGCCAAGCGCACCCTGTCTGACAAGCGTGGCGCGACGATTACGCTAGAAGGCCCCGGCTTCAAGGTGCAAGAATTTGTGACCCGCAGCGAGTTTGAAGCGATTATTCGCGCCGAAATTCAGGCGATTGATGCCCACATCGACGAAACGATGGCCGCCTCTGGCCTGAAGCCCGAACAGATTGACGCCGTCATTCGCACCGGCGGTTCCAGCCAGGTGCCTGCATTCGACGAAATGTTGCAGCGCAAGTTTGGCCCTGAAAAGGTGCGGCGCGTGGACACTTTTAGCAGCGTTACCGCCGGGTTGGGTATTTTTGCCCAGGGGCTGGAAGTGGGCACAGAAACCGCCCAGGCATTTAGCGCCGCCGATGTGGCTCCGGCTGGCTCGGTGGAAACCAGTCGCCCCAAGGTGAGCCCGGCCAATATTGAACTCCTGCGGCGGCGCATCCAGGTGCAAGAAGGGGTGGTTGAGGCAGAATCCACCCAGTCAGACCGGGCGCTGGTGGTGCTGGGGGATGATAAAACGATTACGGCCGTTCCCTTGCCAGAAATTTTTAACCGGGGAGAACGCAGAGAGCGCAGAGATTTTGAGGAAGAGGCAGAAAAATCTGAATCTGCGAAATCTGTGGATTTGAAAAAATTAGACCTACCAGCGAACGGCCAACGCGCTATCACCGCCGATTGGGATGAGCAGCTGCTCATTCTCACCTCCAAATATCGCTTTTTGCTGCTGACGCCGCGCCAACTGGCAGAGCAGCAGGTGGCCAGGGTGACGCTAAACCAGGTTTTCCAGCTAGAAAAGCGGGAGGTGCTGTGTACCGTTGCCCGCTGGCGAGCAATTAAGCAGCAAGAGAAGCTGCTGCTGGTGACGTCGGCGGGGCTGGCACGGCCGTATCCCACCCGCGTCATGATCGAGAACATAGAAGCCCCCGTGCCGCTGATGTTTGACCAGCCGCTGCCCGGAGTGCCCATTTTTGCCGACGGGTCTGAGGGCCAGGAAACGTTGCTGCTGTTTACCCGCGGCGGCAAAGGGTTGCACAGCCAGGTAGGCAGTTTGCGTGGTTCCGGCACGCAGTTGATGAATGTGGCCAAGGGGGATCGGGTGGAAACGGCCGTTCTCTGCCAACCCAACGATCCCATCCTGCTGCTAACCAACGATGGCTACGGCCGTCAGCTTCTGCCTGAGTGGGTGCCCCAGCCAGAAAAAGAAAATGACAAGGGCAAATCGCTGGTGGCCCGCCGCAGCGATCTTGTTGCCGCTGTGCCTGACCCAGAAGAGACATCCATTTATTTGCTAACTTCACAACGGCTGCTTTTGTTGGAAAACGGCCGTCTCCCCCTGGATGAAAGCAGCAAAACCTTCCCCCTGCTTAAACTGCATAAAAACGAAACAATCATTACAGTAATCAGTGGTCAGTAGGCCAGCATTCAGTTTTCTAATTCACTGACTCACTGATCACTGACCCATTGATCACTGACCCACTGAATACTGACCCACTGATTACTGACCCACTGCTTACTGCTCACCAGGTTCCTTCCGGCGTGCCATGAATCATCATCTCAACCAGCTCGTCTGCGGTGAGCGCGTCGCCCATTTTTTCCTTCATGCGCTCCGCAAATTTGGTTGAAACGCCGTGGATTTTCATCGTAACCAGGTCATCGGCGCTGAGCGCTTTGCCCAAAATGCCCTGCATTTTTTGGGCGAACTGAGGCCGTACCCCATGAATGCGCATGGTAACCAACGTTTCGGCCGTGACATCCGGTAAACCTAGCTCCATAATGCCCGTTGCAAAATGAGAATCGACGCCATGAATGCGCATACTAATGAGCTGCTCGGCATCCAAATCTGGCCAGCCAAAGGCCGTCATTTGTTTAATAAAATCGGCCGTGACGTGATGAATGCCCATGTTGATGATGGTATCCAGGTTGAATGGCCCCAGGTCGGTGGCCTGCAATTGCTGGATGAGGTCTGGGCGGATATTGTGAATGCCAAGCTGCACAATCTGATCAATCGACAAATCAACAATGCCCATGTTGCGTACTTCTCGCACGAGATTCGGCCGTACGTTGTGGATGCCTAGCTGCACCACTTCGTCTACGGTTAGATCATCTAGCCCAAGCTCACGAATTTCTTGAATCATTTCCGGGCGTACCCGGTGGATGCTAAGCTGCACGATGTCATCTACCGTGAGATCGGTGAGGCCCAATTCCTGCACCTGCCGCAAATAATCTGGCCGCACGTTGTGGACGCCAAGCTGCACCACATCATCCACCGTCAGGTGGGTTAAACCCAGGCTGCGCACTTCTAAAATCAGCTCTGGCCGTACACGGTGAATAGCCATCTGCACAATGTCGTCTACGGAAAGGTCGGTTAAGCCAGCCTGATGCAGTTGGCGAATGTAGCCGGGCCGGACGTTGTGAATTTGCAGCTGCCACAGCTCATCTTCTGTTAAATTTTTCATGCCTACCTGAGCCATTGCCTCTACAAATTGCGGCGTAATGTGCTGGTGCCGATTATGCCGCTGCGGAGTGTCGTTTTCCCAGCGCCATTGGTTGGTGAAGGTCGGGGGCGTAACCAACTTTGGCGGCGTGGGTGGCGTTGGCGGGATCGGTTTCGCCTGGCTGGTCGCCAGGGCTTCCAGTAGTAAATTGGCTTCATCGGCCGATACTTTGCCTTCGGCCAACATGGTTAAAATCATTTTGCGTTCGTCGTTCATTTTGCTCTCCTTGAAAAAACCTCCCGCAGGCTCCTGCCAAGATGCTCCTCATTTATGAAACCTGCGGGAGGTTCGATTATAGTAGCTGGATGGTTTCTTTAAGCAGTTCGTCGTCTACGCCTTCAATGGCCATTTGCACAAAGGCGTCGCCGTCTAGCCCTTCAATAAAGCCGGATTCTTTTATTTTCTGGATAAATTCGTCATCGACGCCTTCAAGGCCCATCAAGACGATGTGATCGCCCGTGAGATTAGACAGTTTGAGGCCATCGACTGCGCGTAAAAAGTCGGGGTCCACGCCTTCGATGCCCATTTGCACAATGTGGTCGCCATTCAGGGGCAGGTTTTCTAGCTGGCCAACGGCCGTAATAAAATCTGGGTCTACTCCCTCGATGGCCATGTACACAATTTGTTCGCCAGACAGCGGCGTGTGGTGCAGCTGCCGCACCGCCCGAATGAAATCCGGATCAGCGCCTTCCCGGTTTAGCTGGAGGATTTGCTCGGCAGTGAGCCTGGGGCTGGTCTTGGGCGCTTTTGCCGGAACGGGGGGGACGGGGGGAACAAAAGGCACAGGCGGTACAGGCGGTACAGAAGGGATGCTGGTTTGGGAAGAAACGGCCGTTTCTCCCAAAGCGCCCAGCAGCATATCCGCCTCATCCACCGTGATTTTCCCCTTTTGCAACATCTCTAAGATTTGAGCTCTTTCTTCTTTCATAAGATTCTCCTTCATCTTTGTCGATCATTTTTGCAAAATTGACCTACTTAGTTGCCGCTGGCAGGGGGCATCTGAGCTTAACAGCCCTGGGCCAAACGGCCGTTGCCCCCAACGGCTCTTCAATTTTCTTTCTACCTGTATAAATTTGGCGTGTTGTTAGGCTGCCGATTTTAACGCTTTAAGCAGTTTGGTAGCCTCATTGACATCAATCTCGCCGCGATCTACACGAGCCAAAATTTCCTGGCGACTTTGCCGCAGCGCTTCCTCCGAGGCCACTGGCTCCACATCCTTATTTTCAAAGCCCAGCGCCTCCACAATCTCGTTCAGGCGATTGCGAATTGTCCAGTAAGACATACCAATCTCTCGCTCCATCTCCTTGACGTTACCCTTATTTTTGACAAACAGCTCCAAAAAGTGGAGATTTTCTGGGGAGAGCTTGGAGAAAATATTGGGCGTGAATTCCCCCACAACCATCGTGCCGCAGCTGCGGCAGGTTTGTTGGGTCACAACCAGCTCACCCGAACAAGCCGGGCATTTTTCTAACAACTTTCGCATGAACGAAACATCCTTTTTGCCGTTGCTTTTACAAACGCGAAATCTTATAGACCTGGCATTTGTGGTGTAATAATTCTAAAAAATTAAACGATGTGGGCAATATACACAAAAATTTTGGCGATGTCAACAATAATTTTGGTATTTGCCCAAAATTGTTGCCGATTTTGCAAAATTGTTGGCGACGGCACAAACTTTTTTAACTCATGTTACGCAATTACTCTGGTAGAAACCCTAAGGGTTTTTGCGAAGTAAGCACAATTTTCCAGGAGCGAAATAAACCCTTAGGGTTTTCGCTCCGTAACATCAATTATTAATTTTGAAAGCGTTCGGCGTGGTGACAAGAAACGAGGTGGGGCGTGCCCGACTGACCGAACTCACGCGGCTGCGGCGCTTCGTCGCGGCAAACGTCGGTGGCGTAGGGGCATTGGGTGCGGAAGCGGCAGCCGCTGGGCAGTTTGGCCGGGTTGGGCGTGGGGCCGGTTAGCTGAATGGGCTGGATGCGCTCGTTAACTGGCTGGAGCAGGCGCGTTTGGCTGTGGATAAATTGGGTGTGTGGGTGCAACGGCCGTTCATAAATCTCCTCAGCCTGCCCCAACTCCACAATCTCGCCCAGGTACAAAACCCCAATCCTGTCGCTAATCGTGCGCACGTGGGCCAGATTGCTCACCAGCAGCAGCAATGTCAGGTTCAAGGTTTGCTTTAGTTCGGCCAGCAGCGAGACAATTTGAGATTGAACGGCCGTATCCAAAGCCGTCAAAGGATCATCTACAATGAGCAGCCGGGGCCGCGTAGCCAGGGCACGTGCCAGGTTTATTCGCTGGCGCTGGCTGCCGCTAAACTCATGCGGATACCGTCCGGCAAAATATTGATTCAGCCCCACCAACTGCAACAGGTCGGCAATTTGCTCTTTTTGGGAACGGCCGTTGGCCAATTTGTGAATCTTGAGCGGCTCCGCCAAAATGTCTGAAACCATCATTTTGGGATTGATGGCCGTGTAGGGGTCTTGCAGCGTCATTTGCATCTGTTGGCGGGTCTGGCGCATGGCCGCCCGCCCCATCCGGCTCACATCTTCGCCATTAAAAAACACTTTTCCTGAGGTTGGCTTGATCAATTGCAGCACGGTGCGCGCCAAAATAGATTTGCCCGCGCCGTGCCCGCCCACCAACGTCACCGTCTCGCCAGGGCGCACCAACAGGTTGACGTTGTCCACCGCCCGGATTGCCCCAACCTGCCGCTGCAACACGCCGCCACGAATGGGAAAATGTTTGCTTAACTGGCGCAATTCCAGCAGCGGCTGTTCTTCTGGGGTATGGGGAACTTGGGACAGATGTGGTTCGTGGGATAGGCTCATGCGCATTTCTCACGTAGGTATGGATTTTTATGAATTAGGCAATATTGTACCGGAGTGCGGCGCTTGCTGCATCACGGATTGTTTTGGGGAATGTGCAGGGTGAAGGTGCTGCCCACGCCGGGGGTGCTTTTGATGTCGATACGGCCGTTATGCCGATCCAACACAAACTTGGCAATGGTTAAGCCAATGCCCAATCCAGGATAAAGGATCGAGGTGCCTTCCTCTTTTTCCAGGCGGAAAAACGGCTCAAACAGGCGTGGCTGGTCGGCCGTAGCAATGCCAATTCCTTCATCAGTTACCGCAATGGCAACCGCGCCATTTTCCAGGGTATCCACCCGCACCGCCACGGGTGCATCTGGCAATGAATATTTAAAGGCATTCTCCAACAGCGCCCGCAGCGCCAGCGTCATGCCGCGCCGGTCCACATACACCTGGGGCACGTTGGGGGCAATATCAATCGTCACCGGGGTTGAATGATCATTCAGTACTGATCGCGCCGCATTAAGTGCTTCAATCAATACATCCGCCACGGCCAGGTGCTCAAAAGACGGCCGTTTCGGGTGCATCTCGTACAAAATCAGCAAATCATTCGTGTGGCCTACCATCTTGTTTACGTTGCGGGTAATTGAATCCAGCGCAATGTGCAAAGAGTCGCCCTTCATTGCCCCACCGTTAATCAAGCTCAGATACCCTTTAATAGAAGTCAGCGGCGTGCGCAGCTCATGAGACAGCGTGGCAATAAACTGGGTGCGAAACGCCTCTTGCTCTTCTAATTCCGTGTAAGTTTTATGCAAAGCAGCATTCTTGACGTTTAGCTCATTGATCACTGCCCGGTCGGTACGGCGAATGTGGCCAATGATTTGTCGCAGCAAAGTGCGCAGCAGGCTGGGGTTTGCCTGGGCGATGGCCATAAAATCTTCTTCTTCAATCGACAGCAGGCGGCAGGCCATGCGGGTACGAATGGTGGCCATGCGCGTTGTTTCACCCAAAAAGGCCATCTCACCAAAATAGGAACCAGTGCCAATGGTGTCTACCAAAATTTCCTGGTTATCGTCGGCATGGACAATAATATCCACTTCGCCCTGATCCAGAATGAACAAGGTTGTGCCTTCTTCACCTTCCTGGCAAATGTCAGTGTGGGCAGGATACTCTTCATAAACGGCCGCCTGGCTTAAGGTTTCGATATTGTTCCGACTTAGATCAGGAAAGGCGGTTTGCAAAAGATTGAGGGTCGCTTCATCCATTTTTACAACTGCTTGTGTCATCATTTACCACCATCGGGGGGCTAAACTTCCATTGTATGTGTGAGCATTCTAGCATGAGGGTTGGCGGGCTGTTACCGCATTTTTACGGGGCGTTCACCGGAAACGGCCGTTTTTCACGGGACATTACTCCTATTCATTTTTACCTCGTGTTTTCACGCAGCCTGCATGGTATCACCCCTGGCAAAATCTATACTACAAACACAAGGGAGATTGGAAACGGGCAATCAGAGATTAAAACCCTCTAATCTCCCGCTTCCAGTCTCCCTTCAACATGACTATCGGCGATTGATTTGAATACTGTTTCAGCACATAATCATTTCTGACAAAATTTCTGACAAAATATGAAAACCTACATCGGGCAACAGCTAGAACAATACAAAATTGAAGCGCATCTTGGCAGCGGCAGCAGCGGCACTGTCTACCGGGCCACCGACCTCAATCTGGAGCGCCCTGTAGCCCTCAAGCTGCTGAATCCCACCCTGGCAAAACAACCCGGCCGCCAACAGCAAATAATGCAGGCCGCCAAGGCAGCTTCCCGCCTTTCCCACCCCGCCATTGTGCCTTTCTATAACTTTGGGCAGCAAAATGGTCATCTTTTTTTGGTGACAGCCCATGTGGATGGCATAAGCCTGGACCGGGTGTTGGCCCTGCTGGCGCAGGATGAGCGCGTGCTGCGGCTGGATGAATCGCTGCACATTGTGGCCCAAATTGCCGACGGGTTGGGGTACGCCCATCAGGCTGGCGTGCTGCATGGCGATCTAAAACCGGGGAACATTTTGCTCAAGGCGGTGGAACGGCCGTTACGCAGTGGCGATCCGGCCCTCAAAGCCATGCTGGCCGACTTTGGCCTCTCCCCCATTCCTGAGACGGGCATTCCAGAAGGACTTTCGCCAGAAACAGCGCGCCCGCTGCGCCGGTACCTGCCCTATCTGGCTCCAGAGCGGCAAGCCGGGCAAGCTGTAGACGGCCGAGCCGACATTTACAGCCTGGGCGTGGTGCTCTACCAGCTTATTGCCGGGCATTTGCCCAACTACCAACAAACTTTACGCGAGCTGCGTCCAGGTGTGCCAGCGGATATCGCCGACATTGTTGCCAAAGCCACTGCCTACAGCCTGGCCGAGCGGTATCAGTTGGCCGAGCAGCTGGGTGACGATTTGCGCCAGGCCGCCAGTCGCCTCACCGCGGCCGACACGATGTTATTTGCCCCGCAGGCCACAGTGATGGATTTGCGCACGCTGCTGGCCGAGGCCAAGGCCGCCCCGCCGCCCCGCCCGCCGCTAACCACTTTGGATGAAACGGCCGTGCGTCCCCCTCCCCAAATAATCAACCCAGAAAAAGATAGCGACACGCCCGCCCTGCTGCCGGTGGCAGACTACCTGCTGGCAGGCAAAACTGCCCGGCCAAATGCCGCAGCCAGCAGCCCACAGATGTCTCCACCCCCGGCCATCGGCGACCAAATTGTGATTACCGGGCAAGGGCGCTCACCGCGCCATTTTGGCATGAATAAATCCCAAATCAGCATTGGCCGCGCCTCAAGCAACGACATTGTGCTTTCTTCGCTGGATGTGTCGCGCCGCCATGCCCGGCTAGAAAAAACGGACAGCGGCTGGCAAATTGTGGATGTGAAAAGTCGCGGTGGCACATTTTACGACGGCCGTAAACTCAAAGCCAAACAGCCAGAGCCGTGGCGACCGGGTAAAAAGCTGCAAATTGGCCCCTACTTTTTACAATGGCAAACCGCCAGGGAAATTGAAGGCAATCCGGCCGAAAAAACGCCCGCCGAACCGGTTACCGAGCTGTTTCAGGTTTCGACAGAAGGCAGCCAGGTGCAGGCCAGCCACAGCAACTTTAGCGTGGCGCTGACCCCCACCCAGGCAACCCTGGCCCCCGGCGAACAGGCCAGCTTGCAAATAGATTTGTTTAACCAAAGCAGCCAGGTGCTGGTGGTAAAAATCAATCTGACCGGCCTGCCTGAAATTGCTACCCTGGCTCAAGATACCGTCTCGGTAACCCCAGGTGCGCGGGCCACCGTGCCGCTGATGTTAAAGATACCCACCGTGGAGCAGCCCTTGCTGGCGGGGCAGCATCCTTTTCAGCTGCTGCTGCGCGTTGAAGGGCCTCCTGTGGAAACGGCCGTTCTGCAAGGCCAGCTCACCATTTTGCCAGAGGAACAATTTGAACTCAGCATCTGGCCTTCTCACGTGGAAGATGGTGGCACCTGCCGCGTGATGGTGCGCAACGATGGCAATGTTTTCAGCACGGTGCAGCTCACCACCCAGGACCCGGCAGGCAAACTGCAATTTTTTGGCGAAGAGCAGCCGCTGCGCCTGGAACCCGGCAGCACCGGCACCACCGCCTACCGCATTACCCACCGCAAGAAACGGCCGCTTTTGGGGCGCGTGCGGCAAATTCCATTTGAAATTGAGCTGCGCTCCAGCAACGGTATGCGCCAAAACAAGCTGGGCCATTTAGAGCTGCGCCCCCGCTTCCCCGCCTGGGTGCTGCCCCTCATCCAGCTTCTCCTGGTGCTGCTGCTCATTGCCGTGGTCATCAATTCTGTGATCAATAACCGCAGCGCCGCCACAGAGAGCTTGCCCGCAACGCCTACGCTTGGTGAAGCAGCCCCGGCAGGCACGGCCGTTCCCCTCACAGAAGCCCAGTTGGCTGGCGACGATGACAACGACGGCCTAACCGGGCAGCAGGAAACAACGCTTGGCTCCAATCCGTTTAGCGAGGACAGCGACGGCGATGGCTTGCTGGATGGTGAAGAAGTGACCATCTACGGCACAGACCCCACCCTGGCCGACACCGACAGCGATGGGCTGACCGATTTGGCCGAGATTCAAGACCATCATTCAGACCCCACCCTGGCCGACACTGACCTGGACGGCATTTTAGACGGTGATGAGGTGGCCGCGGGCACAAACCCTTTAGCATATCAGGCCGATGGCAATTCGGCCGTTACCCAAACTGGCCCAACGGCCGTACCGCCCACGCTTAGCCCACCCACGAACCAAACACCAGGAGACAGCGAATCCACGGTTGCCATTGCCATGGACGCCGCCCAATCTGGCTGGCTCACCAACGACGGCGACGTCAACAGCGGCAGCGGCAACTGGCCCCAGGCAGGCGATTTGGTGAATGGAACGGCCGTGCGCGGCCTGCTCACCTTCTCCCTGAACGAACTGCCCGGCAATGCGCTCGTGCGCACGGCATTTCTGCGCTTCAGCAGCGAGACCACCCTCGAAGGCGCTCCGTTTGACAGCCTGGGCTGCCTGCAAATTGACTTTGTGGAGGTCAGCCAGCCCCTGGACAACACCGCCTACGATGCCCCCGGATTTTTTATTAGTTGCGAAGTTGCTCCCCCCAACAGCATAGACATCACCTTCGATGTTGAAGATGCCCTCATCCAAGGACAAACCCAGCTCAGCCTGCGCCTGGGCTTTGAAACAGACAGCAATGGGGACTCCGTTGCCGATCTGTATGTCGTCCGTACAGCGCCCACCCTCGAAGTCACTTACCTTTTGCCGTAACGCTTGTCTTTCTGAGTGAAACGAAGAATCCCTCTAAACTACAACAGACTGTATCCTGTACTCGCGAGCACAGGTTGTGGCAAACGTTTCACCGTAGGGATGCTTCGCTCTGCTCAGCATGACAGGTCAGATTTAGAATGTAACGAAATTTATTGACACAAACCGCCCCTGTGACGGATACTGTGAATCACATTTAATAAAAATTGAGCCGCGAAATTGTGATTCACTTAAGTAAAAGCGGCCGAAACGGCTCTACTTACTTTCAAATTATTTTCCCGCTTTTACAACTCACACACTATGGATGAACTAATTGGAAAACAGATAGACCAATATCGCATTGAAGCCGTGCTGGGCGAAGGCGGCATGGGGGCGGTCTACCGGGCACTGGACAGCAACTTGGCCCGGCCCGTGGCGCTCAAAATCATGCACCGGCAGTTTGCCAGCCAGCCAGAATTCCGCCAGCGCTTTTTGCAGGAAGCTCAGGCTGCTGCCCGCCTCAACCATCCAAACATCGTGGCTATCTACAACTTTTCTAGCAGCCCGGCTTACCTGAGCATTGTGATGGAATTTGTGCGTGGGCTGAGCCTGGGAGCGTACATCAAGCAGTTGGCCCAGCGGCGGCAGGTGATGGAGCTGAGCGAGTCGCTGAACATCATTGCCCAGGTGGCCGACGCTTTGGGCTACGCCCACCGGCTGGGCGTGGTGCATCGCGACATCAAGCCGGATAACATTTTAATTGCCCGGCTGGAACAGCCAGACCGCCCTGGCGAGCTGCCCATCCGGGCCAAGGTAACCGATTTTGGTCTGGCCAAGTTGCTGGAGGGGGGCATAGAAACCCAGTCTGGCACTTTTATGGGCACGCTGCCCTACATGTCGCCAGAACAGGCATTGGCATCTGCCTCGCTAGACGGCCGTTCCGACATCTACTCTCTGGGCGTGGTGCTCTATCAACTGGCCACCGGCCGCCTGCCATTTGACATAAAAACACCAACTGACGCGGTAATGAAGCATATGCACGAGACGCCGCCGCAGCCGCGCCACATCCAGCCCGGCCTGCCCGTGGCCGTACAAAACGTCATCATCAAAGCGATTGCCAAGCAGCCGGAAGAACGCTACCAGACGGCCGAAGCCTTTGCCGCTGCCTTGCGCCGGGCCGCCACTGGCCTCACCGAGCAAGACGTCACCGTTTTTGCCACCTCGGCCGACGAGACGGTGGTGAGTGTGCTTACCCAACTGCATGAGGAGATGATTGTGCAACGGCCGTCGCAAATGGCCGCCGCAGCCACCAGCAGCCCCACCGAGCGGCTGGTCATCAGCCAAAAAGGGGAATCGCCGCGCACCCATAAATTAATCAATGAGCTTGTCTTGCTGGGCCGCTCTGAATCGTGCGATGTAACCCTGCCCGCCGAGGGCATTTCGCGCCACCATGCCCGGCTGGAACGCACGCCCAACGGCTGGCTCATCACCGATTTGGGCAGCACCAACGGCACCTTTTTGGATGAAATGAAGCTGCTGCCAGAGGTGCCAGAACCCTGGCCCAAAGGGCAGACGCTGCGCATTGGCCCCTTTTTCATCCAGCTAGAAGGCACCGCCCCGGCCATGAAGTCGGAAGCGCCTTTGGCCACCGCCCCGCTGCCCACCTACCAGGCACCCACCGCCACGCCGGTCAGCCGCCCGCCGGGCAGCACGCTGATGCAAAGCAGCACGGGACGGCTGAGCCTGGTGGTGCATCCCACCAACACGGAACTTTCCCCCGGCCAAACGGCCGAAATTCAAGTCGAACTGCTCAACCAGGGCAGCGCCACCGACCATTTCACCCTCAAGCTGGAGGGCCTTCCGCCCAGTTGGGTCACCTTGCCCGACGAGGCCATTCAGCTGCAACCGGGAGCGCAAAGCTCGCTGCCAGTGACGATCCATCCGCCGCAAAACAGCAGCGCCCGCTCTGGACAGCACCGCTATCGTCTTGTGGTGGTTTCGCAGAGCAGCCCTTCGGAGCAAGCGGCCGTTTCTGGCACGGTTCAGTTACGGCCGTTTACCCAATTTGCCACCGACATGCGCCCGCGTGAAATCGTGAACAACGGCATTTGCCGCGTGCTGGTGCGCAACGACGGAAATTTTGATTCAACCTTTACCCTCAGCGGCAGCGATGGGGCCAAAGCGGTGCAGTTTGAGCAGCCAACCCAGCAAATTTCTATTCCGGCTGGCGGCAAGGACACGGTTGATTTTCAGGTGAGCAGTGCGCAACGGCCGTTTACCGGCAATCCCCGCACCACCCCCTTCACCATCCAGGTGAGCAGCGGGCCAGAAAGCCAGACGCTGCAAGGCCAGCTCACCACCAAACCGATGCTGCCCGGCTGGCTCATCCCCATTTTTGGCATTTTGCTGGTGATTTTGTGCATTTCCTTGGCGGTGGTTTATGCCACGTACAGTGGACGCGGACGAGATGCGACGGCAACGGCCGTTGCCCAGGCTGCCATCATCGCCACCCAAACCGAAGCCGCCCGCCTCGCTGGCGACAGTGACGGTGATGGCCTGACCGACAGCCAGGAAATCGACGTGACGGGAACCGATCCCAACAACCCGGACAGCGACGGCGACGGCCTGACCGATGGCAACGAAGTGAACAACTTAGGCACCGATCCCAACGATCCGGATACGGACGACGACGGTCTGAACGACGGTGACGAAATTACCTGGAACGCCGATCCGCTCAATCCCGACACCGATGGCGACACCCTGCTCGATGGTGAAGAGGTGGACAACGCCACCGATCCCAACAATCCAGACACCGACGGCGACGGCCAACCGGACAACGAAGACCCGGCTCCCGGCGAACTGCCCACACCTACCCCAACAGAAACGGCTACCGCCACGCCGACACCAACCGAAACAGTTCCACCCACCGGAACCCCAACCTTCACCCCCACGCCAACGGCCACCGCGACGCCAACCGTCACGCCAACCTTCACCAACACGCCTATCCCGCCCGGCGCGTGGAACGGCGTCTGGCTGAGCAATTGCCAATTTCTGGACTGCGGCAGCGTCCTCCTGACGCACAACGAAGGCGAAGAAACGGTCTCCGGCACCTTTGCCGCAGGCAGCGGCACGATTGTGGGCATCATCGAAGAGAACCGCCCACGGGCACGTGGTCCTTTGCCGGGGAAAATGGTTCGATTGATTTCTGGCTGAGTGATGATGGTGAATTTTGGATTGGCAACTGGGACAAAACGGCCGCATGGTGCGGTTATCGTGATGGCCAACCACAGCCCAACCCCCGGTGGCGGGGCCACCTGGTACGGCAACTGCACCACAACTGCGGTAGCGTCCGGTGCGCACCGTCAGCCTCACCCAAAACGGCACCGAAGTCGAAGGAACCTACGCCGACGGCGACGGCGAAATTGAAGCGACGGCCAGCGGCACGCAGCTCAGCGGCACCTGACCGGCGCAGCGGCAATAACGGCGATCTGCAATTCTTTGCCCTGGAAAATGGCGAGCGATTCAACGGCAACTACAACGACAATTTCGCCTGGTGCGGCCACCGCACCGGGGCCGATTTCCCCGATCCCTGCCTGAACGATGGCTCCCTTGTCCTGCCCATCTTCCCGATCGTCGTCGTGACCTTACAGCCATTCATACCACCCATCGTCTTCCCCACCGCCACCCCAACGCCGTAAAAAAGGAGATTGGAGACTGGAGATTGGAGATTCTTACAATTGCTCAATCTCCAATCTCTAATCTCCAATTCTCCCCAACCCAAATTCCCTTGAAAAATCCCCCATGCGACGTATGATCGCCCCATTCTTGTTCCTCTAAAACACAAAGGAAGAGCCATGAAAACCTATTCTGTAAACGAATCCCACCGTCTGCAAACCGGACAGTTGAACATGCCGCCGCGCCTGCTGCTCGGCCCTGGCCCCTCAAACGCCCATCCCCGCGTGCTGCAAGCGATCAGCAATCAACAAGTTGGGCATCTAGACCCCAGCTTCATCGGCGTGATGAACGACATTCAGGAGATGCTGCGCTACACCTGGCAAACCAGCAATCCATTCACCCTGCCCGTCAGCGGCACCGGCAGTGCGGCGATGGAGGCCACCCTGGCCAACCTCGTCGAGCCGGGCGACGTGGTGCTGGTGGGCGTCATTGGCTACTTTGGCGAGCGGTTGGTGGATATGGCTGGCCGTTATGGGGCAGATGTGCGAAGAGTGGAACGGCCGTGGGGCGAAGTGCTCAGCCTCGATGACATCAGCCAGGCGCTGAACGAACACAAACCAGCCATCCTGGCCCTGGTTCACGCCGAAACTCCACCGGCGCACTCCAGCCGATGGACGGCATTGCCGAACTGTGCCGCAAAGCCCATAACTGCCTGCTCCTCATCGACACGGTCACCAGTTCGCGGCCACCACCCCCATCTTTTGGATGAATGGGGTGTGATGCCGCCTATAGCTGCTCGTCAAAGGGCTGAGCTGCTCCTGCCGGCGCGTCGCCGTTTAGCTTCAACGAACGCGCCCTGGCCAAGCGACCGGCGGCAGGGCAAGGTGCCCAACTGGTATCTGGATAGACTACGCTGGCTAATTATTGGGACGGCAAAACGCGCAGCTACCACCACACCGCCCCCATCAACAGCATGTACGCCCTGCGCGAAGGGGCTGCGCCTCGTCGTGAAGAAGGGCTGAACGAGCGTGGGCACGCCACCAGGCCAACGCCGAGCTGTTCTGGGAAGGCTTAGGCGCGATGGGCATGGAGCTGCCGCGTCAAAGACCCTGCGCTGCGCATCCCTGCTCTCACCACCGTCAGCGTCCCCGACGGCGTGGATGCCAAAGCGGTCGCCGGGCGGCTGCTGAACGAGTACAACATTGAGGTGGCCGGTGGTTTTGGCCAGCTGGCGGGCAAAGTGTGGCGCGTTGGTCTCATGGGCTTCAACTGCCGCAAAGAAAACGTCACTCTGCTCCTCGCTGCCCTCAAAGAGATTTTGGAGATTGGAGATTGATCGTTGAGGCAAGGTGGAATGTGTGGCATAATGAGTGATGTATATCAATATACATCAAGGAGGCGGCCTGATATGGCTACTTTAACGAAAAAACCGTTTCAAATTTATTTGCGTCAGGATCAGATGGCAGCACTGCGGCAAATTGCGGAACAACGAGGTGTCTCAATTGCCGAATTGGTGCGTGAAGGCGTTGACCATTTGCTTATTTCGCTGCCGATTGAAGATGATCCGTTGCTCAATATTGTGGGGTTGGGCGATTCTGGTTTGGGTGATCTGGCAGAAAAGCACGATGAATATCTGGCTGATTTAGAAACTGAACAGGGCTAAATATGCAAGAAATATTTGTAGATAGCGGGGCTTGGTTAGCTTTAGCCGATAAGCGCGATCAATATCATGCACGTGCTACGACCGTTTACCCACAACTTTTACGTCAATCCGCACGCCTTATCACCACAAATCTCGTTGTAGCCGAATCCTATAATCTCATCCGGCGACGATTAGGTTACGAGCCAGGGATGCGCTTCCTGCAAAGTCTGCGCCAAAGTAGTCGTTTAGAACGCGTTTATGCTGATATGGAGCTAGAAATTACCGCCGAAGCAATTCTACAGCAGTATAGTGATCAATCATTCAGTTTGGTAGATGCTGTTAGTTTTGCCCTGATGCAGCAGCGAGATATACAACAAACGTTTGCCTTTGATTCACATTTTCAAGTGATGGGATTTATCATGCTGCCCAGCTAACTGCTTACCTGCTTCAAAAATTTACCGCAGTGAGACAATTGTTAACAGTATTAGGTGAGGTCACCATGAAACAAATGTTGATCTTTTTGACAACAGGTTTGTTTTGTTTATTGCTGCTGGGATGTGGAGGAAATACGGCCGTTTCCACCACCACATCCCTCGCCCAACAGCCAATAGAAACAGCCTCACAAACACCGTCCCCAAGCCCAACTGACACCGCCACACCTGCACCCACAACGTTACCTGCAACATCTCCGGCAATTACTTATACTCCGGCAGCTACATCAACACCGGATCACGTTGATTTCCCGACATGGGTTTCAGACCCTGATACCAATGTCTTACTGTTGAGCACCACAAATTTAGAAACTCGAAGCGATTATGACGGCCCTTATCTCATAAATGTCCAAACAGGCGCGGAATTTTCTGTTCCAATTCAAGGAGGCAATCCCAGTTGGGAACAGGACGAGTCTGGCGTGCAATTGAAATTTAGCTATCAAGAAGAGAGAAGCATGCTCGCTTATGAAATGCTCCGCCCTGTGGTGACTATTGATTTAGCAACTGGCCTCGTTTCTTACGATGAAATTGTACGCAATACATTGGAAGAAGATCTCGATACAAAAACTTACCCATCGCCAGACGGCCGTTTCACCATCACTATCCTTCAAACAGAAATCCCGCTGTTCTTCAAGCATCCTCGTAAATGAGGAAACCGATACAGAAATAGAGTTGCTAGATCCCTTCAGTGGTTTATTCTCAGACATAGTCCGGACAAGCTGGTCAGCTACCAGCGATCGGATGGTTGTGCAAAGAATCCGACTTATTGAGAACCATCAAGATGTCCAAACCAGATTCCTTCTATTCGCCCCAACTGCCCTCACGATAAGCTATTTCCTGCATCTTATGAGTTTGATGATCAAGTGTCATGGATTCTGGAACAGATTCCGAGCTTTATACATGTTTGAACGAGATCACCGAATGGCGCTCGAAAATGATGTTGAAAATTGATATGCTAATTGGCACCAGATGGGAACAACAAGATAAGTTTCATTTACTGAAGCGCGGAGGCGGATTCTGTTACCTTGAGTTTAGTCGGCAAATCTCTTTGTCCGTCACATGAGCGATTTGGTAGATTGAAGAATATCTTCGACTTTTGATACGGACGGAGACATGTTTTTGTCACGGGCAGATTACATGGTCTCTAGATAGCAACTTCATTGTTTTGTACGTTAATCCGTTCCACTCCCAAGTGACGATCGAACAATGGAAAACAACAATGAGTAACCAATATAAAAGGAGACTGGTTGGCTTTATGGGGAAGGGCTTCTATCTCTATTTTGACCTCTGGCGACAAGGGCTAAAATGTCCCGCAGGGTTGAAAACTGAAAAGTTATATTTCCGCGTAGTAAACAAACCTTTACTCATGCAGGTTCATCTGTAGCTATGAACGCCTCACAATTCACGATTTAAGGAGAACGGCCGTGTCTGAAACATTATTCGATTTCCTGAACGAACTAGACAAACGCACCACGGGCGCATTGCGCACGGATGAGTACAGCCGCATCCTGTACAGCACCGACGCCTCGATTTACCAGGTGAAGCCGCACGCCGTCCTGCTGCCGCAAACGGTGGACGACGTGCAGGCGGCGGTGGAACTGGCGGCCAAACATCGCGTGCCGCTGCTGCCGCGCACGGGGGCAGCAGTCTGGCCGGGCAGGCGGTCAACCGCGCCCTGGTGATGGACTTCACCCGCCACCTGGACAAGTTTTGGAGCTGAATCAGGAAGAGATGTGGGTGCGGGTGCAGCCGGGCATCGTGCTGACGCGCTGAACATTTATCTGCGGAAATATAGCCTGCAATTTGGCCCAGACCCGGCCAGCAGCAAATCAACGGGCGGCGATGGCGGTATCGTCTCCAACAACTCCACCGGCAGCCACTCGATCATGTACGGCATGACGGCCGATCACGTTCTGGAGATGGAACTGCTGCTGGCCGACGGCACGCTGACCCGCTTTGGGCCGCTGGAGTCGGCGGCATTGTTGCAGCAGACGCAAAAAAGCGGCCTGGAAGGCGACATTTACCGCCAGATGCACGCCCTGACTCAGGATGCGGCCAATCAGGAAATCATTCGCAGCGGCACGCCGCGCCATTGGCGGCGCTGTGGCGGCTACAATTTGGACAGACTGGTGCCGGTGGCAAACGGCCGTCCCACCTACCGCTGGCCCTACGACGACCGTTTCAACCTGGCCAAAATGGTTTGCGGCGCAGAGGGTGGCCTGGGGGTCATCACCGAGCTGAAGCTGAACCTGGTGCCCCCTGCCCACAACCGCGCTGGCGATTGTCCACTTCAACAGCTTACCGGAGGCGTTAACGGGCCGTTCCTCCTCATGCGAAGTGGCCTGTCGGCCGTGGAGCTGCTGGACAATTTCCGAGTCTGACCATGTGCCGCGACGTGCCGGAGTATGCCCGGCTGCTCTCGACGTTTGTCCAGGGCACGCCCAACTGCGTCCTCATCACCGAGTTTTATGGCGAGAGCGAGGCGGAGCTGGTAAGCAAGATGGATAATCGGAGCGGCATCTCAAAGCGCAAATGGTGAATCTTTACGGCGTTTCCCGCGCCACCACCGCCGCCCAACAAACCGATGTCTGGACCGTGCGCAAGGTTGGCCTGGGGCTGATGATGAGCATCAAAGGCGACCACAAACCGATTCCGTTCATTGAAGATGCGGCTGTTCCTGTCGAACACCTGTCGGAATACGTCACCAAATTGAGCGGTTCTGCAACGACATCGGCACCCAACGTGGCTTATTACGCCCACGCCAGCGCTGCGGCTGCATTCACATACGGCGCTCATCAACACCAAAACCGCCAACGAAGTGGCTAAGCTGCCCCAAATCACCGAGTTGTCGATTTGCTGCGCGGCTACGGTGGCTCCTCTAGCGAACACGGCGACGGCCGGGCGCGAAGCTGGCTCTAACGAAAGTCTTTCATCTCCGATTTGTACCAACGGCTCTACCAGCAAGTGAAGCAGATTTTCGACCCAGCAAATATCCTCAACCCTGGCACCGTCGTCACGTGCACCAATGACCGAAAACTGCGCTTCGGTAAAGTTACCAGTGATTCCCATCACGCCCCACCCAGATTTTAGCAGCGACCAGGGCTTTGACTGGGCTGTAGAAATGTGCACGGGCTGGATTTGCCGCAAGCGCACCACCGGCACGATGTGTCCCAGCTTCATGGCCGTCCGCGAAGAAGAGCACGCCACGCGGGGTCGGGCCATTAACGCCCTCCGTGCGGCAAGTGAGCGGCAACTGCCTAAAGCGAATTCACCAGCGAGCGCATGTACCAAATCATGGAACTGTGCGTGAGCTGCAAGGCGTGCAAAGCGGAATGCCCCTCCTCGGTGGACATGGCCAAAATCAAGACGGAGTTCCTGGCGCAGTACCACGACGCCCACGGCACGCCCCTGCGCGACAAGCTGTTTGCCAACATCACCCCACTCAGCCGTTTGGGCGGCGGGCCGATGGCTCCATTGGCGAATTGGACGTTGAACAATGGCCTGATTCGCCAAGGGATGGAGCGCACGCTGGGCATTTCGGCCAAGCGCAGTTTGCCCCGATTTGCCCGGCAGTCGTTCACCGATTGGTTCAACAAACACACGCCGGTCGTAGGGTCAAGGCATGCCTTGACCCTACAGAAGGTGGTGTTGTTTAACGACACCTTTTCCACATACAACTACCCGCACATCGCCATTGCCGCCACGGAACTGCTGGAGATGGCCGGGTTTGAGGTGGTTTTGCCGGGGGTGACGGATTGCGGACGGCCGTCTTTCTCCAAAGGTCTCATCGATAAAGCACGATCCATCGCCAAAACCGTCCTGGATCACCTCGCGCCGCTGGCCGAACAGGGCTTGCCCATCATCTTTCTGGAACCCAGCGACCTCTCTGCCCTCACCGACGACTACGACTCGCTGCTGCCCAATGACCCGCGTGTGGCTCTGGTCGTCGGGCAATGCCGCAGCTTTGAGGAGTTTTTTGCTCAATTGGCTGACAAAGGGGAGCTGAAACTAAACTTCACCGACGAGAAACGCCATCTGATTCTGCACGGCCACTGCCACCAAAAGGCGCTCATCGGCACCAAGCCCGCCCACCGCGCTCTAACGCTGCCGCCCAACTACACTCTGGAAGAAGTGGACAGCAGCTGCTGCGGGATGGCCGGTTCCTTCGGCTACGAGGCGGAGCATTACGACATCTCGCTGAAGATGGCGGAGCGCCGCCTGCTGCCCGCCATGCGCGCTGCTGCACCAGAGACAATTTTAGTGGCTCCTGGCGTGAGCTGCCGCCAGCAAATCAAGCACGGCGCGGGGCGACAGGTGCTGCATCCGGCGGAGGTGCTGCGGGCAGCGATCAAGTGAGTGGAGATTGGAGATCAAAAAAGCGACCCTGAAATTTCAGGGTCGCTGGTGTAATCTGTTTTTTGTGGGTTAATAAAATAGTGGCTAACTAGAAACGGCCGTAACCATTTTCACTAGTTGTGTCGGCTCTGTTTTTACTGCCAGTAGCCCTATTTAGGTGCAGTTTCTAGCCAGCCGGTGAGTTTCCGTAAGGTATTCCAAAACGATAAAAACCTCCTTTCTGACTGAATGAAACTTTTAATATAAATAGAAATCACGTTCTTGAAATGGCCATTCGTAACGTGCCAACAGCATACACTTTTTGCCCCACGGAAGTCAAGATGACCAACGTGCCATTACAGTGGCATCTTGTGGATATCTCATGCCTTTCTCACAATTGTCTAAATTGATGAATCCGCAGATTTGCGATTACAAATCGCCGCAGATTACGCAGATTTTTTATCTTTAATTTGGGCAACGAATGCTGCGGAGTGCTTTAGTTTATTTCTTCGTTGTCAAACGTGCCGAGGGGCATGATGGTGTCTTCATTTGTCTCGATGATTTCGGCTGCCAGGGAGCCGTGGGACAGCTCGCGCAGGGCAGCTTGAAAGCCAGGGAATTTGGCGACGGTGAACTGCATGGTCATGGTGATGTCGGCGGCAAACTGTTCATCGAGGATACGGCCGTTCCACGCCTCAACCAACAATCTTACCCGCTCCAGTAAATTGTAGGGCAGCGCCAGCATCGCCGTGTGCGTAGGTACTTTCTCAGCCCGGGGCAGAATCTCCAGCACAGCCTTGGTGGCGTCGCTGTAGGCGCGCACCAGGCCGCCGGTGCCCAATTTGGTGCCGCCAAAGTAGCGCGTGACCACCACGGCGATGTCCCCCAGGCCACTCCCTTGCAGCACGGCCAGAATCGGCCGTCCGGCCGTGCCGGATGGCTCGCCATCGTCGTTGCAGTGGGCGGTGACGCTGTTGCCAAACCCTACCAGGAAGGCGGGCACGTTGTGGCTGGCATCGCTAAATTCATTTTTGATGCGGGCGATAAATTCTTTGGCTTCCTCGACGGTGAAGGCGGGAACGGCCGTAGCCACAAACCGCGAATTTTTCACTTCAATTTCGGCCCGCGTTTCGGCCGCGGGGATGGGATAACGTTTTGACATGACTCAATTGTAACGCTTAACAGCTGCTCCTTCGAAAATAAAAAGCGGAACACAGAGGTTCACAGAGAAAGCGCAGAGTTTCACAGAGAATGCAAAGAAAAATCTGCGTCATCTGCGTTAATCTGCGTCCCATTCCAAAAAATAATCACCAATCACCCGCTTCGTGTAAAATAGTGACCCTACACGGAGGCAAAAATGAGCGTTGTTGTGCTTGGCAGCATTAATATGGACTTAACCACCTATGTTCCTCGCCTGCCCGGGCCGGGCGAAACCTTGTTTGGCAGCCGCTTTATCACCGTGCCGGGTGGCAAGGGGTTTAACCAGGCTGTGGCCGCGGGGCGGCTGGGTACGGCGACACATTTCGTTGGCCGCGTGGGGGAAGATGCCTTTGGCAGAGGCGTGATGGATTTGATTGCCGACGAACCAGTTGACATCAGCGGCATCCTGATTGACCCACACAGCAGCACCGGGCTGGCCGTCATCAGCGTTGATGAGCAGGCGGAGAACAGCATCATTGTCATTTCTGGAGCAAACATGGCGCATGATGCGCAGGAAGTTGCGCGCTGCCGTGCCGCACTGCGCCAGGCCAAGGTTTTGCTGCTCCAGTTGGAAAGTCCGCTGGATGTTTCTTTGGCCGCAGCCCAGGCCGCCCGAGAAACTGGGGCCTGGGTCATCCTTGATCCGGCCCCGGCCAAACCACTTCCAGCCAAGGCGTACCGGCTATGCCATATGCTTACGCCCAACGAGGTTGAGGCGGAAATTTTAGTTGGCTTTCGCCCAACCAACAGGGAAGAAGCGGCACAGGCGGCGGCAATTTTGTGTGAGCGCGGGGTGGAAACGGCCGTTATCAAACTAGGTGCACAAGGAGTCTACTACCAATCCGGCAGCGAGCGTGGCTTTGTGGAACCGTTCTCCGTTAAAGCCATCGACACAGTGGCGGCGGGCGATGCGTTTAATGGTGGGTTGGCGGTGGCCCTGGCCGAGGAACGGCCGTTGGCCGAAGCGATTCGTTGGGGTGCCGCCGCTGGGGCATTAGCTACCACCAAAGCCGGAGCCAGTTCCGCCATGCCTACCCGCGCAGAACTGGGTATGCTTATAAAAATAGATTGGAGATAACACCTCATGTTTTTTTCAAGGAAAGTCAAGAAGATTCTGAAAGAGCAAGCTGGAGAGAAAGCAATAATGGCAATTGACAATTTGCTGACGCCAATTTTCTATTCTGCACCTGAAAAACTTTCTGAGGAAGAGCAAACCATCGTATTTATTGAAGCTCTGGAAAGAGAGATAAACAATGGTGGTTTTTCACAATTTTTCTTTAATTCCTCTGGCAATGATGTTGCAGAAACCGTTGGGGCGTTGAGAAAAGTGGGTTCTTCTAAATTTTTATCGCTACTTGAAGCTGCAATTGCACAGTTTCCCAATTCCTATGTTCCCAAAAATCAAACCGAACGCGAACAGATTTTAGTCAATATTGAAGATGATGCAGAGTTAATATGGGAAAAGTTAGAAGGCGAGTTTTATAGATATGAAGAAGATATTCATGCCCTGATGTTGACGTACATTTCATCCAATATCAGAATGTTTCGTTAATGCGTATAAACAGGCACTGGCCTGATAAGGCACTTAGAAATCAAGCCGCTCTTGGCGGTTGTTCTTACAGAAGAAGAAACGCTCATGGAAAAACTAATTATTGATACAGACCCTGGCGTGGATGATGCCCAGGCCATTTTGATGGCGGCGGCCCATCCCCAGGCCGCCATCGCCGCCATTTTGGTGGTGGGCGGCAATGTGGGGCTGGAGCACACCGTGCGCAACAGTCTCACCCTGGTGGAAACGGTTGGGCAAGAGATTCCGGTGTACCCTGGCTGCGAACGGCCGTTAGTCATCGATCAGGAAAGAGCAGCAGCCGTACACGGGCAGGATGGCCTGGGAGACGCAGGCTTCAAACCAAAATCGCGCCAGGCAGAGGCAGAACACGCCGCTCTGGCGCTGCTGCGGCTGGCCAACGAAGCCCCTGGCGAGTACACGCTGGTGGCAATTGGGCCGCTCACTAATGTTGCCGTGGCGCTCAAGCTGGACCCAACCTTGCCCGCCAAACTGAAGCGGCTGGTGGTGATGGGTGGAGCCGTGACCGCTCGCGGCAATACGCGCAACGTTTCAGCCGAATTCAACATTTATCACGATCCCGAAGCGGCACACGTAGTTTTTGCAGGATGGGAACAGCAGGGCAAGATGATTGAGCTGGTCGATTGGGAAGTAACGGTGCGCCACGCCATCCCAGAAGCCGTCTTGCAACAGTGGATGGCGCTGAACACGCCAAAATCCCGCTTTTACCAGGCAATTTCAGCCAAAACGCTGCAATTCACGGCTCAACTAGCCGGGCAGCGTGTGATGTTTGCCGCTGATCCGCTGGCGATGGCCGTGGCCTTAGAGCCAGACATTGTAACCAAAGCAGAGGCGCGTCATGTTGCCGTGGAACTGACGGGAATGTACACCAGGGGACAAACAACAGTAGATTGGCGTGGGCGAAACGGCCGTACCCCCAACACAAACATCATTCTGGAAGTAGATACCGACCGCTTCTTTGCCCTCATGGAGCAAGGCTTACGCTAAAAAATGATATACAGAAAAGACAAATATTACCGCGGAGAGCGCAGAGAACGCTGAGTTTCTATATCTATTCTCTGTGCTCTCCGCGTTCTCCGCGGTTCATTATTTCAGTGGACTCACAGATTGTCGTTTAGGGACTCACGCGGACGATGTCGTAGGTAACATCTGGGCCGGGTGTCGTGCTGAAGCGGGCGTTAACGGCGTAGAGCCTCGCGCCCTGGTTGTCGGCCGTGGTGGGAATGTCAAAATCGTCATCGGTGATGATTTGGGTGAGGGAAGCGGCCGTATAGTCATGGTTCAAACGAAATTCAGCAATTTGATTGGCAAAGTTTTGCACCACAAACAGCTTGCGGGCCACCAGCACCAACCCGTCGCCACTGTTGGCGTTGTCACCGCCCAGATCAATTAGCGTGGCGTGACCCGTTTGCGGATCGACAAGGTACAGTTCGCCCCGGCTAGAGTTCACAATGATCAGACCATTGCCGTTGGGGGTGGCCACAATGCCATTTGTATTAAAAGCACCGGGAACAAAAACAAAATCACCGCTCAAGCTTAGCGTCGAGTCAGCGCCGGGGGTACCGGCATGGCTCAGTTCCACTTTGTACAACACAGGCATGAATGAATCGGTAAAGTAGGCGGCAGTGGGCGTGACGATGACGTCGTTAACAAAGCCGCCGCCGAAATCGTACGCTGCTACCAAATCGCCGGTGTGAGTGTTATAGATACGGCCGTCGCCATTTGCTCCTCCAGACACAAACAAATAACCCGTCCGTCTATCAAAATCCAGACCCACGGCCGATGTGCCAGGCCCTTCAATTACAAGTTCTCCTTCACCAGTTTGCAGGTCAGCGGCGTAGATGTCACCATTGGCCAGCGAACCGGCGTAGGCGGTGTTGCCATCGCCAACCACAATGCCCTCTGGCTGGAAGCCATTGGGCAGCGGAATGACTTCTGGGAACGATTGGGCCGCAGCCGGACTGGCCACAGCCAGCGTGAGCAAGGCCAGCAGGATCAAGGCAGGGACATTTCGCGTGAACTTCTTCATTGGGTCTACTCCTTCTCATTTGGTTTGTAGGCCACAACAGTGGATGGTTTATTGTGGCGCTCAGTTTTTGTGGGACAGGGTTTTGAGGAAGTTTGCTAGATTGGTCACCCTGATAAGCAAACCATCTCTGCCAGTGTAAACCAAGGGTTCGCGCCTGAGCCGATTTTTTAACGAATGCTCACTAAACTGTAAGATGTTCAGTGAGGGGGTTCGCTCTGGTAAATGGGCAAAAGGCGTTCGGCTAAATGGGGCCAGCTAAACTGTTCGGCAATGTGGGTTTTGGCTCCGGCGGACAGTTTGGTCTGCTGTGCCGGGGTTTGCAAAATGTTGATGAGGGCGGCCGTCATGCGGGGAATGTCTCCGGTGGCAAAGGTGAAACCGGTACGGCCGTTTACCACATATTCCGTCACCTGGCCCACCGCTTCAGCCACCACCGGCACGCCCGCCGCCAGCATATCGGCCAGCTTTACGGGGCATTTGGTGCGATTCAGCAGCGTATCTTCCATCAGGTAGATGCCCACCTGCGCCTGCGCCAAAAGCTCCGGCAGCGCCTCCAACTCTACCCAACCAGCATCCTCGATGGCGGGCCAGATGCCCGCCGCCTTTGCCTGCTGTTGGAAATTGGCGGCGTCCGCTTCATAAAGCCCGGCCCCCACCATGAGAATGCGTAATTGCGGAACGGCCGTCACCACCCCCCGCAATATTTCCACCAGCCGCCCCGTATCAAACTCAAACAACCGGCTGTAAACCAACACCGTCGGCCGACTGCTTACTGAAAACTGTTTACTGCTCACTGAATACTGAATCCCTGGCCCATTCGGCACATAAACCACCCGCTCTGCTGGCAGCCCCATCTCCGTGGCCATTTTTTCCAAGGCGCGGCTGGCCACCGTCAGGGCATGGCAATGGCGCATCCCCCACTGCTCCTGCCAGGCAAAAAAGTGTTTTTGCAGCGGCGTGTACGGGGCAAGCTCGTTCCAGCCACCCCAGCCTTCCCAGTCGTCTGTGTCCATGATGAGGCGCAGGCGGGTGCGATGAAACTGCCACAGCCACCAGGCGACCAGCCCACTGTACGCCTTGGGCTTGAAGCAGTGCACCACATCTGGCTGCCAGGCCAGCAGTTCGCGCACCAGCCGCCGCGAGATGCCCAGCACGCCCCCGTTTAACGGCACATAACGCAGCTCAACCCCATCCACCTGCCAGCTTTTATCCGCTTCTGCCGGGGTTTGCCAGGGCGGCATAAAAAGTTTGACGGCGTGACCTTGTTGGGCAAACGGCCGTGCCAGACCCAGCGCCCGAATAGCCATCGTTTTGTTGGGGTGCAGGCCAAACGGCCCAACCATTGCAATGCGCATTTGGGGAGAGAGTGGAGATTGGAGACTGGAGATTAAAAAATCCCGCAATCTCCAATCTCTAGTCTCCAGTCTCCTTTTCTAACAAATCTGGGTTTGCACCCAGCAACGTTTCCAATCGTGGATGTTCCGCATAAACGCCCCGGTATTTTGGCGGCAGCAGAGCGGCAATGCGGCACATCACCTCATCCGTGTGCTGCTGAAAAAACGCATCCCGATTTTTACGCGGCATCGGTGGCACGGTAAATGGTTCGCCCACGCGAATAGTGATGTTCAGCCGCCGAAAATGGCGCAGTCGCCAATACACTTCTTTATCTTCCGTACCGAAAATTGCCATTGGGATGATGGGCACGCCTGTTTTAGCAGCCAGGTAAACAGCCCCCGGCTTGCCTGGCTGCATTTGGGCCGTGGGGCTGCGGGTGCCTTCTGGGGCAATGGCAGCAATGCCGCCTGCTTTCAGCCGCTTCTGCACCTCGCGCAAGGCCCGAAAATCGGGATTGTGCCGATCCAGCCAGAGCGCATCGAGCCTGCGCACCATCCAGCGCCAAAACCAGTATGCCTGGTATTTTTCGGCAATCATTAAAATGACGTCGTCCCGGTCAGATAACACAACGGCCAGCATAGCGTCCAGCCGTCCCAAATGATTGCTTACGGCCAGACAGCCGCCATGGGCCGGAACGCGATCCATCTCGTGCTTATCAATTTTGGCAATAATCCGCAAAATTAAGCGGCACGTAAAGCGAAGAACTTTGAGAAACATGATTAAGAGCCTGTTTGCATGTGGGCAAGGTAGCAAGTTGCAAAGCTGTACAGGCCACTGGCGACTTGCTGCTTCTTACCCGTGCTTGTCGTTATGAAATTATATAACCTCGTTGTTTTGGCACAACTTGAACCATGGCAAAATAAGGCAAGGCAGGTAAACTACAGAAACTTTGAAGGGCAGCACAGGCATGAAAACCCATTTTGATTACATTGTGGTAGGTGGCGGCACGGCAGGGGCAGTGGTGGCGGCGCGGCTGGCGGAACAGCCGGGCGTGCGCATTGCTTTGTTTGAGGCTGGCCCCAGCGACGAGGGAAACGAAGCCATTCTGACGCTGCGGAATTGGCCAAATTTGCTGCAAACTGAGCTGGATTTTGATTATCGCATTGAGCCACAGGCGCGGGGCAACGGCCGTATTCGCCATGCCCGTGGCAAAATGCTGGGTGGTTGCAGTTCGCACAACTCCTGCATCGCTTTTTGGCCGCCAGATGAGGATTTACGCATTTGGGAAGCTGCTGGGGCAACCGGCTGGGGGCCAGAGGCCGTACGGCCGTATCTCCACCGCGTCCGTGAAAAAGTGAGCCTGGAATTCCCGCCGCCCAACAACGATTTGGGCTGCGCGTTTTTAGAAGCCGCCCAGCAGGCCCATTTCCCCGTGCGTAATTTTGCTAAAGACCCACACAGCGCCGGAGTGGGCTGGTTTATGCTCAACAAAAAAGGGGGCATTCGCCAATCCAGCTCGGTGGCTTATTTGCACCCGCTGGCGCAATGGGACGGCCGTATCCAATTCTTCACCAACTGTTTTGTGAGCCAGATTTTGCTAAACGGCCGTTGCGCCATTGGCGTGCAAACCGCAGACGGCCCCATTTTTGCCGAGCGAGAAATCATTTTGTGCTGCGGCGCGTTTGATACGCCCAAGCTGCTGCTGCTTTCCGGCATCGGCCCCGCCGAGCATTTACGTGAAGTGGGTGTGCCGGTACAGCACCATCTGCCCGGCGTGGGCGAAAATTTACTCGATCACCCCGAAGGTGTCATCAACTGGGAAGCGTCCCGACCCGTGCCCCAAGAAACAACCCAGTTGTGGGAGTTGGGGCTGTTTGCCCACACGCAGCCTGGCCTGGACGCGCCCGATCTCATGTTCCATTTTGGCACGGAGCCGTTCGACATCAACACCGTGCCCGCAGGCTACCCTACGACCAGCAATGGCTTTGCCCTGACGCCCAACGTGGCCCGCGCCAAAAGCCAGGGCACGGTGCGCCTGCGTTCGGCTAACCCGGCTGACCCGCCGCGTATCGATTTCCGCTACTTCACCGACCCGGCGGGGCACGATGAGCGGGTGATGGTGGCGGGCATCAGGCTGGCGCGCGAACTGGCCAAGCAGCCTGCGCTAAAGCCGTGGATCAAGCAAGAATTGTCGCCAGGGCCAGAGGTGCAGTCCGACGAAGCGATCTCGGAATACGTGCGGCGCACGGCCAACACGGTGTACCATCCGGCTGGCACGTGCAAAATGGGGGCGGTTGGGGATGAAACGGCCGTTGTCGATCCCCAACTTCGCCTGCATGGCCTGGAAAATATCCGCATTGCCGATGCTTCCATTTTCCCCACCATGATTGGCGTGAACCCAAATTTGACCTGTTTTGTGATTGGGGAACGGTGTGCAGATTTTGCCAGTGAAAAGTGGGAAGTGAAAAGTGAAAAGTGAGTCACAATTTACCATCTCTTGCCATAAGGTTTGGAAGATTTTTGGGCCAAATCCTGGGGGGATACGGCCGTTAATCGACCAGGGCCTCACGCGCAATGAAATTTTGACCCAAACAGGCCACGTCATTGCCGTGCGAGACGTTTCGTTTGATGTGCGTCCGGGGGAAATCTTTGTGGTGATGGGGCTGTCTGGCAGCGGCAAATCGACGCTCATCCGCTGCCTCTCGCGGCTCATTGAACCCACTGCGGGCGAGATTGTGGTGGATGGCCAAAATATCGTCGGCTTTGATACCGAGCAGCTGCGTGCGCTGCGCCGCCACAAAATGAGCATGGTGTTCCAGCGGTTTGGCCTGTTCCCCCACCGCACCATTTTAGAAAATGTAAGCTATGGCCTGGAAGTGCAGGGCATCAAAAAAGCTGAACGGCACAGCCAGGCCCAGCAGGTGCTGGAAATGGTTGGTCTGAAGGGCTGGGAGCAGTACTATCCGCACGAACTCAGCGGTGGGATGCAGCAGCGGGTGGGGCTGGCCCGCGCCCTGGCCGTCGATCCGGAAATCTTGCTGTGCGACGAGCCGTTCAGCGCGCTCGATCCGCTCATCCGGCGGGAGATGCAGGATGAGCTGCTGCGGCTGCAAAAAACGCTCAATAAAACCCTGGTTTTTATCACCCACGACTTTTTGGAGGCGCTCAAGCTGGGGCATCACATTGCCATCATGAAGGATGGGGAGATTGTGCAGTTGGGCAAACCAGAGGAGATTGTGGCCCATCCGATCAATGATTATGTGCGCGAATTTACCCGCGACGTGCCGCGCATAAAAATTTTAACAGCCCGCACCATCATGCGGGTGGCGGTTGCCGATCCAGACGGGGAGCATGTTTCCGTTCATGCAGACACCAATTTGGAGGCGCTCATTGGGCTAACGGCCGTTTCTGATGACCCGCTTGTGGTGCTGGATGATGATAACTGTGTGATTGGCATGGTGGACCGCACGGCCGTTTTGCAGGCGCTTACGGAAGGCAATTAAGGTCAGATGATTTCAAACTGTTTTTTAGGAACACAGAGTTACGCAGAGGTGGCACAGAGTTACACAGAGAAAAGAAAAAAACTCTGTGAAACTCTGCGGCTTCTCCGTGCCCCTCTGTGTTCCGCTTTTTTTGAGGGTCATTATGCGGGTTGATGGACGATTGGGGAAAATAGGGAAACGGCCGTATCTCATCCTCGGTCTCGTGCTGCTGGCCGCTATTTTGCTGATCCATCATTGGGTTTTTAATCTCAACCTTTTTCCGCAAGCCTGGGACGTGCATTTGCGCGATCCGCTGGATGCCTTTAAGCAATGGTCGATTCGCAACCAAACCACCCACCCCATTTTCCTTTACTTTTTTGCGCCAATCAGCAACGGTCTGGACGTGGTGCTGCGCCGCGTGGAAACGTTCTTGCTCTGGCTGCCCTGGCCTGTGCTGCTGGCCACCGTTTTTTTGCTGGGGCAAAAGGCAGCCAATTTGCGACTGGCGCTGCTCACCAGCTTTTGCCTGCTTTTTATGGGGCTGGTGGGGCTGTGGGACGAAAGTATGCAAACGCTGGCGCTCATGGCCGTTTCTGTCCTTCTTTCCCTGCTGATTGGCATTCCTATGGGCATTTGGGCAGCAAGAAATCAAAAAGTGGAGCGGGGCATACGGCCGTTCCTCGACGCCATGCAAACGATGCCCGCCTTTGTTTATTTGCTGCCAATGGTGCTCTTTTTTGGCTTTGCCCGCGTGCCCAGCGCCATTGCCACCATCATCTACGCCCTGCCGCCCGCCATCCGGCTGACAACGCTAGGCATTCGTGAAGTGCCGGTAGAAACGGTGGAAGCGGCCCGCGCTTTTGGGGCCACACCGCGCCAAATTTTGCTTAAAGTGCAGCTGCCGTTGGCGCTGCCCACCATCATGGCTGGGGTGAACCAGACCATCATGATGGCCCTGGGCATTGTGGTCATTGCTGCGTTAATTGGCGCGGGTGGTTTGGGCAAGGTGGTGTTGGATGCTTTACGCGGCCTTAAGGTGGGGCTGGCGCTGGAGGCGGGGCTGGCCATTGTTTTCCTGGCGGTGCTGCTGGACCGCTTAAGCGAAGCGTTTTCTGAGCGGAACCGCACCGGGGCAATGGTGGCCAACGGCCGTCTCTTCCCCAAAAATTGGCACAAAAATAAACTGGTTGCCTGGCTAGAAGCTGGTTTGGATTGGCTGTACATTGGCAGCGGCCGTTTGTTGGCACGATTGGCTAATTTCAGCGGATCGGCGTTTGTGACGCGACATGCTTATTGGCTAAGCAGCCTGCTGTTTTTGGGGCTGCTGCTTTGGCTGGGGCGCACGCTGGGCTGGACAACTTTTCCAGAAAATTGGCGGCTTGGCCTGCAAACTCCGGTGGATACGGCCGTTCTTTGGCTGCGCGATAATTTATTTGAACAGCAGGTGGGGCCATTTTTGTTGGGCACACGGCCGTTGAGCAACTTCATCATCATTCGGCTGCTCGATCCGCTGGACAGGCTGCTGCAAGAGCAGCTTTCCTGGCCGGTGATTGTGCTGGGCGTGGGGCTGTTGGGTTATTGGGTGTCTGGCTGGCGGCTGGCTTTGGGCGGAACGGCCGTCCTGTTTGCAGTTGGCCTGCTGGGCATGTGGCAGCTGGCAATGGTAACGTTGAGCCAGGTTATCGTCGCCGTTTTCTTTTCGCTGGTGATTGCTCTGCCTGTAGGCATCTGGGCGGCGCGGAACGATACGGTTGCGGCCGTTTTGCGCCCCATCCTCGACTTTTTGCAAACCATCCCCACCTTTGTCTATCTGGTGCCGGTGGTCATGCTGTTTAACGTGGGGCGCGTGCCGGGAATCATGGCTTCCGTGCTGTACGCGCTGCCGCCCGCCATCCGCCTGACCAATTTAGGCATTCGCCAGGCCAGCCCAGAGGCGGTGGAAGCTGCCCAGGCGTTTGGCTCTACCTCACGCCAGCTTTTGCTCAAAGTGCAGCTGCCGCTGGCGCTGCCTTCCATCATGACCGGCATTAACCAAACGGTGATGATGGTGCTGGCAATGGTGGTCATTGCGGGCATGGTTGGCGGGGCCGGGCTTGGGCTGGAGGCGGTTAACGGCCTGGCGCGTAACCAGTTAGGCCAGGGCATCGAAGCGGGGTTAGCCATTGTGATTTTGGCGGTGGTGATTGATCGATTGTTATTGGCCGGAGCAGCGCGAACGACAGTAAAAAGTGAAAAGTAAGAAGTGAACTAGCTATCACTTTGGATCCGCCCAGCCGTAAACGGACTGGGCTAGTATATGAAAGCCTCTTCGAGGCTCATTTCAGCCCTGAAAGGGCTTCCACAAACTAGCCGGGGGCTTCAGCCCCCTGCGGATGGCCGCCACGTGCGAATCTCGGCGAATCAGCAAAGTGATATGTAGCTAGATCACTTTTCACTCACTCACTCACTGGTCATTTCAGAATCCAATCCCGTTAGCCAGCGGGTGAGGGCAAAGGCAACGATGGCCAGGCCCAACAAAATGATCGCGGTAATGAAGGTGATGCGTAAATCGCGCTCCAGCGAGGCGTAGACGAGCAGCGGCATGGTTTGGGTGCGGCCTTGCAGGTTCCCGGCAAACAAAATAGTCGCCCCAAACTCCCCCAAAGCCCGTGCCCAGCTGAGGATTATACCGGCCAGGAGTCCATTGCGGCTAAGCGGCAGCATGATATGCCAGAAAATTTGCCAGCGGTTGGCCCCATCCACCGCTGCGGCGTCTTCATAAACGCGGGGCAGCGCGGCAAACCGGCTTTGGGCGGCGCGAATGTAAAAGGGGGAAGCGACAAATACCTGGGCCAGGACAACGGCCGTTCCCGAAAATGTAATCGTAATGCCCAGTTCGGCCAGCGGCAGGCCAATCAGCCCGCGCCGGCCAAAGACGGCCAGCAGTCCTAATCCAGCCACCACAGGCGGCATCACGATGGGCAATTCTATGAAAATGGCCAGCAGCCGCTTAAAGCGCAGCGGGTAGCGTGCCAGCAGGTAAGCCAACGGCGTCCCCAAAAAGATGATGAGCAGCACGCTCATTGCCGTGGTGGAAAAGCTGATGAGGATGGCGCTGGCGATGCTGCTTTGGTCTAACACGGCCGTTCCCGGCAGCGTGAGCGCCCGCCACACCAACCCAATCAGAGGGATAATGAGGAAAAATGTCATGGTAGCGGCCAAAACGGCCGTAAGACGTTCAATCCAAATGGACGAGACAGCAAATCTGGCAGATCGGGACATAAACGATTATTTGCTGGGAGCCGGGCCAAAACCCCACTCGGCCAAAATGGCCTGCCCTTCAGCGCTTAGCGTAAAGTCGATAAACTGCTGGGCCAGGGCTGGCTGGGGAGCATCGGTAACCAGGGCGATGGGATACAGCGCAACCACGTTTTGCGCTTCCGGGAAAGGAATTAGCGCCACGTTCTCGGCCAGGTCAGAGGCAACATCTGTGCGGTAAACCATGCCTGCGTCTGCTTCGCCCAGGGCCACTTGGGCCACAATTTGCCGCACATTTTGGCCTTCGGAAACGAGGTTTGCGTAAATTTGGGACTGCGTGTCGGCATCCAGCGTTTGCAGCACAAGGTCGCTATAATCGCGCACGGGTACGCCGGGGGCCGCCAGGATCAGCTGCACTTCTGGTCGGGCTAAATCAGCCAGGCTGGTGATGTTGGCGGGGTTTCCGGCCGGGACAATGAGGGCCAGCTGGTTGGTGGCAAAGGTTTGGATGCTGTCTGGCTGAATGCGGTTGGCAGAAACGGCCGTCATCATCTGCGCTTCATTGGCGGAGGCAAAGATATCGGCCACAGCGCCCTCTTGGAGCTGCACCGCCAGGTTGGAAGAGCCAGCAAAGCTAAAGGCCAGGTCAATGCCCCCACCTTGCGCTTTGACAAAGGCGTGCCCCAGCTCAGAAAATACATCTGTCAGGGAAGACGCTGCCAAAATGGTAATGTTGGGATTTTTTTGCACGGGGGCATCAGAAACGGCCGTGCAGCCCGCCAGCAGCCCACAAAATGCCAAAATGCCCCACAGCCAGCCCCACATCGAACATTTAATCTTCATAAAAAAACATCCTGAAAACAATAAAAAAAGCGGGTTTTTGCCAGGGCAGCAACCCGCTTCATCTCAAACCTGGCTAATTGTCCTCAAAACTTTCAACTGTTCAAGTCCGTTTCCAGGCCCTCACCCTTCCCTAAAAAATGGGGGAAACGCCTCCTCTCCTTCGTAAGGAGAGGGCTGGAGTGAGGGTAGTAAAAGATTTTAAGGCAGCCAGGCGCGCCAAACATCTTCGTTGGCATCCACCCAGGCCTGGGCCGCATCTTCTACGGACTGCCCGTCGATTTCTACAGCAGCAATCATGCTGATCTGATCTTCGGTAGTGTAGTTCATGTTTGCCAGCAGGGTATGCGCATCTGGCGCGGCCTCTGCCAGGCCAGACCAGAAGATTTTGAACAGATCATCGCCAGGGTAGTCACAATCAACGCCGCCAGCATCAGCCGTGGCGTAGCAGTCGTCGCTGTAGGCTGGCAGCTCTACGCGGGTCAGATCATATTTGGCATGGATGGAATGGGGCGTCCAGAAGTAAAACAGCACCGGCTCTTCCCGGCTGTAGGCAGAATCTAGCTGGGCCAGGATCGCTTCTTCTGAACCGGCAAAAACCACCTCAAAGGGCATGCTTAAATTGCTGATGATGTCGCCGTCGTACTGGACAAAACTGGGGTCGCCGCCCAGGAATTGGCCGAGATCACCTGTTTCGGCCGTGGCAAAAAGTACGGCCGTTTCTGGTTTGGTGAATCCTTCCCAGGTGGCTAGGCTGGCATCTTGTGCCAACATGTAGCTGGGCATGTACCAGCCGATGCGCCCCACGGGGCCAAGCAACCCGCCGTTTTCCACGGTACCTGCGTCGTCAATGAATTCAGCGACGTTATCGGCGTGGCCAGAAGGCCAAACTTCCAGGCTGGCGTGGGCTTCACCTGTTGCCAAGGCAGACCATTGGGCATTTTCATCGAGCGAAACGGTTTCTACAGGATAGCCTAGCTCATTTTCTAGCAAAATTTTAGCGACGGCCACGTTCAGCTCAGAGGCAGACCAGGCGTTTTCTACGAGGACAAGGGTCATTTTGTCGCCGGATTCTGCTGCATCGTCGCCGGAGCCACAGGCTGCCACGAGCAACGCAAGCAGCAGCAAGAGAAATAAAGGGGCATACTTCCATTTCATTTTCATTATTTTCTCCTTCCTCACATAGACTTTTGTCAAGTTTGTGGAGTATAGCAGTCAACATCTATGCAGGCGACAATAAGGAAGAGTGAGGCTGTGGTGGAAACGGCCGTGTTCCGTTTACAATGCACCTATGCTGAAAGGTTGCCTGGCCTGGTTTATGAGTAGAAGATGAGAACAGCCATTGCCCTGTCATGTTGCCCCATCTCATTGCGACGTCTTTACAGAACGGCAAAATAAAGCCAAAATCTACCAAACAAAAACAAGGAGAGTATCATGAGCCAAAGCAAGGGCAGCACCAAGAAAACCGACGGATTCACCGACGAAGAACGGGCGGCGATGAAAGAGCGCGCCAAAGAGCTAAAAGCAGAAAAGCGCACAAAAAAGAACAAGGCCGACGGCGAAAGCGACCTGCTGGCTAAAGTTGCTGAAATGCCAGAAGCGGATCGCGTCATGGCCACACGCCTGCACGAGATCATGAAAGCCCACGCGCCAGGCCTGGCACCCAAAACCTGGTACGGAATGCCCGCCTACGCCAACAGCGACGGCAAGGTCGTCTGCTTCTTCCAAAGCGCAGCCAAGTTCAATGCCCGCTACGCCACCCTGGGCTTTCAGGACACCGCCAATCTTGACGACGGGGCGATGTGGCCCACTTCCTTCGCCCTCAAGGCACTGAGCGACACCGAAGAAGCAAAGATCATTGCCCTGGTGAAGCAAGCGGTAAGCTAAAGAATAATAATCCACAGATTCCGCAGATTTGCGCAACTTGCGCTCGCAGATTTTTCGCTTAATTCTCTGTAAACTCTGCGCTTACTCTGCGAAACTCCGTGTTCCGCTTTTTTAATTTCGAAGGAGACAAAATCGTGAAATATATGCTTTTGATGTACGCCAGCGAGGCAGAAGCGCCAAATTTTGCGCCCGAAGAGCTACAGGCCATTGGCAAAGAGTGGCAAACCTTGTTGAAGGAGGCCAAAGCCGCCGGAGTGCTGCTGGCCAATAACGGGTTGGCTCCCATTACAACCGCTACCACCGTGCGCCTTCGGGAGGGCAGGGCATTAACCGTAGACGGCCCGTTTGCCGAAACGCATGAGCAGTTGGGTGGATTTTTGATGCTAGATTGTCAGGACCTGGATGAAGCGATTGATTGGGCAAAAAAGGTTCCCCAGGCGCGGTACGGCTCGGTGGAAATACGGCCGCTTTGGGATCAGGTTTAGGGTTCATGCGCTCACTAAAGAGGGCCACGCAAAGGCGCAAGGAAAATCTGTGCAATCTGCGTAATCTGTGGATTTTTCATTTAAATAAAAATGACCGTAACAAAGCAGATTGAAGCAACGTTTCGTGAGGAATACGGCCGTGTCATGGCCACCCTCATTAGCCAGCTTGGCGATTTTGCCCTGGCAGAAGATGCGCTGCAAGATGCCCTGGTGAATGCGCTGGAACGCTGGCCGCGTGACGGCGTTCCGCGCAATCCTGGGGCCTGGTTAACGGCCGTTGCCAAACGGCGGGCCATCGACCGCCTGCGCCGGGCCAACACCCAGGAACGCCACACGGCCAATCTTGATTTAGCCGGAATTTTGGCCACAGAGTTCACAGAGGGTTTAGAGGCGAAAGTTACTTTCTCAGATTCCTCTTTTTCCTCTGTGGCTTTATCGGATAAATTCTTACTCACCCAGGACGAACCCGACATGGATGAATCCATTCCCGACGAACGGCTCAAGCTGATGTTCACCTGCTGCCATCCGGCCCTGGCATTGGAAGCGCAGGTGGCCCTGACGCTGCACACGCTGGGCGGTTTGTCTACACCTGAGGTGGCGCGCGCTTTTCTGGTGCCGGTGCCCACGATGGCTCAGCGACTGGCCCGCGCCCGGCGCAAAATCCGCGATGCGGGCATCCCCTACCGCGTGCCGCCCGCCCATCTGCTGCCGGAACGGCTGGACGCGCTGCTGGCCGTCATTTACCTCATCTTCAACGAGGGCTATGTGGCCACCAGCAGCCTGGGTGACAAAGCACTCACCCGACAAGACCTGTGCGGCGAAGCAATTCGTTTGGGCCGCGTGCTGGCTGCCTTGCTGCCGCAAAGCGCCGAGGCGTGGGGCTTACTGGCGCTGATGCTGCTGCATGATTCGCGGCGTGAAACGCGGCTCAATGCGGCAGGTGAGCTGGTTTTGTTAGAAGATCAGGATCGCAGCCGCTGGGACAAAGCCAAAATTGAAGAGGGTACGGCGGCGCTGGACACGGCGTTGACCCTGTTTGCCCCCGGCCCGTACCAGGTACAGGCGGCCATCAGTGCGCTTCATGCGGCAGCGGAAACGGCCGTATCCACCGATTGGCCTCAAATAGCCGCCCTGTACAACACATTGGTCATCATGATTCCTTCACCTGTGGTTGAGGTGAACCGGGCCGTGGCGGTGGCCATGGCCCAAAGCCCAGCCGCTGGCTTAACCCTGCTGCTCCGCATTGAGGGTGCGGCCGATTTTTACCCCTACCATGCCGCCCGCGCCGACTTGCTGCGGCGCACCAATCAGCTAGAAGCCGCCGCCGATGCGTATGAACAAGCCATCGCCCTCTGCGGCAACAGCGCCGAGCGGGCTTACCTGCAACGGCAGCTAGACAAATTACTAAATCGGCCGTAGGTCGAATTGACAAGCCGACCCAAATTGAAAGTCCACAGATTGCGCAGATTGCGGACAGATTTTTCTCTGCGTTCTCCGCGCCCTCTGCGGTAAAATTATGTTCAGAGGAGACAAAATGAGTAGCTGGCACGAATTCACCCAACAAGCCCCGGAATTCGCTAAATTTGGACAGAGCCGCTTTACCAGCGGCGTCGCCTACCTGGGCACCATCCGCCCGGACGGCGGCCCGCGGGTGCATCCAGTCACGCCGATCATGGGCGAGGAGCTGTTTTTGTTTATGGAACCCACCTCGCCCAAAGGCAAAGATTTGCAGCGAGACCCGCGCTATTCGCTGCATTGTTCAGTTGAAGATTCCGGCGGCGGCGGTGGCGAGTTTTACGTTCGGGGGCGGGCGATGCTGGTTGATGATCCGCTTCTCCGCGAACAAGCTGTGCAGGCTGCGTCCTATGCGCCCCAGGAGCGTTATATTTTGTTTGTGTTGGCAGTTGAGTTTGCTTTTATGAATGTTTATATTGAGGGTGAAGCGCACCCCCAACGCTGGCGGGCAACAGTTTAGACATTTTTGGTTCTTTGGGAATTCGCGGGATCGAGCCTGACGTGATGCGTGATTCGTGAAACGTGACCAGAGAAAATCACGCATCACGTTTCACGTTTCACGGTTTCAACCCCGCAAAATCCTGAAGACCCACATTTTTTTAGGAAACGGCCGTATTCCGATTACAATTGCCCCATGACTGAAAAGTAAGCATAGGTGGCTGACATGAATAAACTGCAAGACCATATCAATACGGCTAAACGAACGGGCAACATCGAATTTTTCATCGAAGAGCGAAGTGAGGAATTTGTCATTAGCCGGATGCCGGTGCAGCCCGGCATTCTCAATCCGTTTGGCACGGTTCAGGCAGGTGCCATGATCTGGCTGGCGGACGTGACGGCTACCGTCCTGGCTTTAACCGGGCAGCAGCTTGGCGAGGGCGGTAAGGGGTTTCCCCTGGCGATTGACCTGCACACGTCACTGCTGAGCAACCAGAGGGATGGCGACATTAAGGCGGAGGCCAGATTTGTCCGCCGAGGCCGAACTGTGACCGTTATCAGAACCCGCGTCACGGGAAATGACGACCGGCTGCTGGCCGAAATAACCTCAACCCACATTCCAGCGAAGTAATGTTTATGAATATTGATTGGCACTCCATTTTTGTCCCCAGCGAACCCATTCTGGAAACAATTATTCGCGGCACATGGTTTTACAACCCGCCCGCGCTGCTTTTGGTGAAGAACGGCCGTCTCCTCCCCAAAAACATGCGCCAGGAACTCATCACCGAAGATGAACTGCTTGCCCAACTGCACCACGCCGGGCTGGAAGAGATTCGCCAGGTGCGCGAAGCATACATGGAAGGCGACGGCACGATTACGTTTATTCGCAGGCGGGAGTAGTTTGGGCTTTTACCAAAGTGGGGAATTTCACGCGAAGGCGCAAAGATTCCAGGTGTAAACCTTTGCGCCTTCGCGTGAGTAAAACTGACATCGGTAAAAGCTTGGAGGGAGTAGTTTTGGGGGAAGCGGCCGTTTTCCACTATTACTGCAAGAAAACGGCCGCTGCGGTTTATTCCACGCCGTCTGGCGTGATCAGAATCGGGGGATTGTCCGCCCAGACCAGACTGTATTCAGCCGCCACATTGGGAATCGTGCACACCTGGACAAAAGCCTCGTCCAGCCAACCACCCATGTTGCAGATGGTAATAAAGCGGTTGTCGGCAATTTCAAAAAGGAAAGGAAACGTGGCTGCGTCAACGGCCGTTGGATCCAAAAATTCAATTTGCAGATCCGTTTGCTCGTTTTCAAACGTTTCCAGCGACAAATTCTCATAATCCGGCACTGTGCCGTCGGGGCGGGTCAGCGAAATGACCAAAAAGGCCGCATTGTCATGCTGCGGCGCACTGTCGCGCACGGTCGTGGTGATGTAGGCTGAGGCAACCACAAATTCTCCACTCTTGGCTGTGGTGATGACGGCCGTTTCAGAATCTGGCATACTGCTGGAGCTATCTTCCGCTGTCGTTGGTTCAGGCATTGGCGCACTGGTCTCCTCGGGGGCAACGGTCACAACGGCCGTTTGCTCGCCCTGGTCATTTGCGGCTGAGAGCGCTTGTTCTGATTCTTGCCCTGCTGAAGTTGCACAAGCTGCCAGAACTAAAAACAAGATGCTTAGTGCCATCCATTGAATCCATCGTTGGTGTCTCATCAGAAACCTCCATAATAAATGTGGCGGCTAAATTGCCGCACAAGCGGCGAAATATAACCCCATCAATGGGTTCAACTTGACGGGTAGACTACGTTTTCTATACGTGGGTGTGAGGTGTGGAAACGGCCGTGTTTCATTTGTGATACACTTTCCCTCGATAGTCGCGTCGTCTAAATTCAATAAATTCGATTAGAAATTTACAATCAGGTTTGACATACCATCCCCCAATGGCGTATGATTTCAGTGCGCCAAGGGATTTCATCTTGAGGTAGCTATGGTTATTGTTGAGACATCGCTATTTACCAAGCAAGTGCAAAAGCTTTTGACTGATGAAGCTTACAGGCAATTACAATCTGATCTGGCAAGCCGCCCGGACTTAGGTGCAATTATTCCGGGGAGCGGCGGTCTACGAAAGGTTCGTTGGGGCTATGGTGGGCAAGGCAAACGTAGCGGGGTACGGGTCATTTACTATTGGGCAGTTTCAGAAGATCATTTGTTGATGCTTATGATGTACCCCAAAAATGTGCAAGACAATTTATCTCCGGCCCAATTGAAAATGCTCAGGCAGATTGTAGAGGAAGAATACAAATGACAGACGAATACATGAGAGATGAACTGTTTGAAGAATTATTGGAAAGCGTGCGTGAGGGGGGTGCTATTTTGCGCGGCGAGAAAGAAGCCTCACGCAAATTTGTGGTTGAAACGCCAAATGTTAAAGAAATTCGCGAACGGTATGAACTGTCCCAAACAGAATTTGCCGCCTTGCTGGGGATCAGCGTCAAAACCCTGCAAAACTGGGAACAGGGGCGGCGCAATCCTCGCGGGGCCGCCCGGGTGCTTTTGCAAGTCGCGGCCAGACATCCCGAAGCGGTGTGGGATGTTGTCGAACCGACCATTCAATACCCGCAAAGCTAAGCCGCAGCTATGCCGACCTGGAAGACATTCGCCAGGTGCGTGAAGCATATATGGAAGGCGACGGCACGATTACGTTTATTCGAAGGCGGGAGTAGGTGGGGAGGGAAACGGCCGTGTTTCGTTTGCAGGTCAATCATCTTGATAGCCTAGATTTTGATGCTTAACTATTTTAAGACAGGATTGAATCAAATGTTTTCCAGAGAACAATATAAGCAAATGGCACGTAGTCTTCACGTACTTTTGGATGAAACAAGAAAATATACGGACTCCATTCCTAAAAAAGTCGAAGGAATGCAAAATATTTATCTACAGACAAATAGTGACCTTTATTCACGAGAGGAAAAGCAGAAAATTCAATATTACCTCCAGGCATGTAACTACAAATTTTACCTAGCTACTCTTAGCCTTGAACAACTGTGGGCTTTAAGCCACACAAAACGTGATGAAGTATTCAATGTTTTAGAAAATAGTTTAGATCGTTTGGAATGCTCTGACGACGACTTATTGTTAATTTCCTTTGTTTTTGAAGGGTTTCTTTTTCAAAGCAGAGCCTTTCTCGATTTCTACATGTTGTACATTTGTTTAGTATTGAAAACAGGGCATGAGGGAAGAATCTCTAAAAGCAAGTTCAGTAAGGCCTTAACAAATGTAACGCCACCACTTGTAGAAAAAGGAGCAATTATTACAGAATACTTTGAGACCAAAGTTTTCTCTTCATCCAATAAAAGCTGGCTTAGCCCAGAAAATTGGGGAACACTTTTACGCTCGTTGCGTGACAAAATTGCTCATCGAGACCTTTACGTCCGTCATTTGATATGATGAAACTTTGACAGGTCAAGCATTATTTGATTGGCCTACTTTACGACAGACAACATATGATCGCTTTTGTCAGTACATGCAAAATGGGATGTTCGATTTACTCCGGGAGGTATCTCCAATTTTATACGACGTAGGATGGATACCTGGACCATACAGGCCTGATATGTGGTCTAAAGACAATTAGCAAATCAAGAAATACCAAAGTATTTCTAGGAAAATGAGCAAAATCGTCAAAGTTGTTAGCTTGTGTAAAATCGGGGCATGGCATTTAACGAAGCGACGATTAGCAACAACGGCATTGTCCGCCCCACCCACATTGAAGTAAACCTCACCCGCCTGACGGAAAATTACCGGGCCATCGAGCGCGCCGTCACGCCCGCCACGGTGATGCCCATCCTGAAGGCGAATGCGTATGGGCACGGGCTGGTGGAAGTGGCCCGGCATGTGGTCTCGCTGGGGCACCGCACCTGGGCGTCGCCTTTAGAAGAGGGCATTTGCTGCGCGAAGCGGGCATCACTGCGCCGATTCTGGTGCTGGGCGGCATCATCGGCAACCAGGTGCCGCTCTTTTGCAGCACGACCTCACCTCACCGCCTCCATCGAAAAGTTAACCCAATTGACGAAGCCGCCGCCAAAATGGGCGTGCAGGCCAAAGTCCACCTGAAAATCGACACAGGGATGGAGCGTATCGGGGTGCATTATTACACGCGGCTTCGCTGCTGAGGCAGCGCTCAACTGCGAACATTGTCTGGTGGAGGGATTTATTCTCACTTTGCCAACGCGGATACGGCCGTTCTCCACTCCGCCCAAACCCAACTCGACCGCTTCAACCAGGTGCTATCGTTTTATGAACAACGCGGGCTGCCGCCACCGCCGCTGCGCCACATGGCCAACTCCGAGCCATTCCAGCTGCCCGGCAGCCACTTGAGCATGGTGCGGGATTTTGCTCTACGGGGTCTACCCGTCGGACGAGGTGGCCAAAACGGTGACCGTACGTCCAGTACTCAGCTGGAAGTCGCGGGTGGTCTACTTCAAGGTGGTGCAGCCGGATCATCCGGTGAGCTACGGCTCCACCTGGCAAAGCGACCACATGGTGCGGGTGGTCACCGTGCCCGTGGGCTATGGCGACGGTTATTTTCGGCGCATGTCGGGGCAGGCGCAGGTGATCATTCGGGGGAAAAGGTATCCGGTAATCGGCCGTATTTGTATGGATCAGCTCATGGTCAACATTGAGTGGGACAGCGCCTACAACAACGACGAGGTCGTGCTGCTGGGCGAAAGCGAGGATGGCACCGTCGCCATTCGTTGCGAAGAGCTGGCGGAATGGGCCGGAACCATCCCCTACGAAATCCTCACCAACATCAACACCCGCGTCTCTCGGCTTTACATAACTGAATAAATAGAAATCAGGACACAGATTACACAGATTTTCACAGATAAATCCACCGTGTTTATCAGCGTTCATTCGTGTCCAATTATTGTCAGACAGTTTGCAAAAAAAGAGGGCGCGACCAAATGAATTTGATCACGCCCCCTAGAAAGCGTTCGACCCCGGCCAGGAGGGAGAACCGGGGTCGAAACACTTCTTTTGGCGACTTCTGATTGTTAGAATAGCCTCGAAACCTAAACCAAACCTGAGATAAAGTTAAATAGTTTATAAGTGAACCTTTGCCAAAATGGGCCATGCTAAAAAGAAATGGGGTAGGCATCCGCCACGGTTTAGGGAATCGGCGCTTTGGTGAAAAGTTAGCTGTAATTCACCCACTTGCAGCCGGTGGCCATCTTGGAGGACATGTGCTCCCTTGATGGGGTTTCCATCAAGAAATGTAGGAAAGGCATCACTAAGCCAATAAAAAAAGTATTTGTTTCGTGCTCGACGAATGGCGATATTGCCAATGACAACTTCTCCGTCTGGTGGCAGGATGTGGCGTTCCTGACGGCCGTTTGGCCAGAAAAAGGTTAGGTACGGCTCAGGCTGGGGCGTTAACGGGGGCGCTGGTGGCGGCGGTGGGGGCGGCGGCGTATTTTGGTTGGGTTGATGAGGCGGCAGCAAAAATGATCTCAGGCCATCGGCATAGCCAATCGCCGCTACCAGCAAACAGCTCACCGCGAAGATCAGCAAGGGTTGGTAATACTCAAAGACAAAGTGGGGCAAGCGGCGCAGAATATCAAAATGCCAACGGCCGTTTGTAACTTCTGCCACACGGTAATTTTGTTCAAAGTTGTCCAGCCAATCTACATCTTCAGCCATGCGTTTATGGATGGCCATCATGTCGGCGGGCATTCCCTGCCAGCCATCAATGCTTAGATTGACAAAATCTGCCAGTCGGACAAATCCGGCAGCGCGGGCTTGGGGAATCAGCTTGGCCGTGCCCCGATTCTTAGCAGCAAGGAGGTCCATGTCGTTACGAGCAACAATCAATTCCTGTTGGATGTTCTCGACAATGGGGTAGCGGGTGACGGAAGCAACGGCCGTTGACACATCATCTAAACCCTGGCTCATGCCTGATAGGCTGTAAGAAACGGCCGCACTTCGCTGGTATAGATCGGCCAGAATCTCATCACCCCGGCCCAAATCATAAAACTTCAGGTGCGCCAAATCGCGCGATAACTGGGACGCGCCTTCAATAACCTCTAGCTCATTGTCGAAGGCCGCAATTTTGTGAACGGCCGTATCTGCCCGAACGGTAACCCGCTTTGCATCCCCCGGCATTGGCATGTTATCAGCCAGGGCTGGTGCGTTTGCCCGGTCTAGCCAGGCAGACCAGACCGCAGCCTCCTCCACATGCAGCGTCTGGCGAATTTGCATGGCAATATTGCTGTACTCATTCAACTGCACGGTGCGCTGGGGTATTTCTGCAACCTGGAGGATCAGGTCATCTGTAACCTTTCGGTAAGGATCTTGCCAATTGATGATCGCAGACACAGCGAATAAGATTAAGATAGCGGCCCCAATCCCAAACCCCACACGAGAAAATCGACGGAACATGTCACCCTCCTGATTTCCAAAAATGGTTAGCACGATATGGCAAACCTCGCGGTGTCGCGGAGTTCCATTTTTAGATTTTCCGCGACACACTTAGTATAACAAAAGCGGCCGTTCCAAATCGCCCAGGTTTCTGACAGCAAGCTAACAGATTTATGACAGTACGAAGGAGGTCAGAGAAGTGACAAATGAGCCAGGGTGCCCAGGATGTGGTCGCGCATGGCGGCGCTGTGCCACATGGCAGAAATATGCCCGGCAGGTATGGTAACTAACGGCCGTTCCGCATACAACTCAGCGTGATTTTCTAGCCTGAAAAAGAGATCATTTTCCCCCAACAATGGGAAAACACGATCAGGGGCGCATTGTTGATAAAACAGCGTAAAGTCCAAATGCTGCTGCAACTGCTCCAACGTTAGCTGCATGGGGCGATCAAATAAAGTAGAGGTGTCCCAAATAACCTGAGCCAGATTGGGCGAAGCCAGCATGGGGATGACGGCGCGAGTTTGCTGTAGCAGCCCTTCGTATAGCAGGCTGGTTATGCCGCCCCAGCTCACGCCGGAGGCAACGGTGTAGGCTGCGCCTTCTGCTTCAAACTGCTGCTGCATCAGGGCCATAATTCGCATAGAGCCAGCAAAAATCTGGTAAACATTCTGCACAGAAGCAAAGCCAATTTTGGTAGGGTTTTGCCAATTGTCGTGGAAGGGGGCCTGCACACAAACAGAATGCGCGGGCAGCGATACGGCCGTTGGCAACAAGCGCTGCCAACTATTTGTGTAAGGATATTCGTTAAAGCCGTGATGAAATAGCAGCAGCGGTGCGGTGGGGTCTACGGCTGGACGTACCTGCACCCGGCACATAATTTCCCCAATGGGGGTTTGTAAATAAACAGGGTGCTCGCCTGGGGCCGTTAGCTGGTAAACGGCCGTTTTCCGAGTATCAACCATTGTTCCAGCCAATACCTGGGTAAGAGAAGGCGCATCTTCGGCGCTAGATTCCAGCGAATCGGGCACCCGGCGATTTAGGCCGTACAACACCGCCTTGTCAATTTGCTGCACCATTGTTTGCCGTAAATTCAGATTAAAAGAAAACATTCCGCAACCATATCATCCCAAAAGCCAAGCGCCAATAAAAAAGCCATCCTGACAAAATTCACTCATCTTTCACTCGGAAACGGCCGTTCATACCAAAGTTAGAGAAAAATCATCCCTTTCGGTGGTTGTTGCCATAAATCTCCATTGTTAGAATAGGACTAAAGAACGGCAGTGCTTTTTAGGCAGATTGTCTATACTTTACGTTACCATTGGTGTGTGCGCCGTACACCTGTTTTTTAAGGAAGATGCAACCGATGAAACTTCTAACCACAGCAACGCTCAACTGGTTCGACGACGGTTGTTGTGACGTGAAATATCTAGACATCTGGCACAAAGCCCCGGTAACCTACCAGCCAGGTCAGGTTATAGATGACAGCTGGCATGTAGATACCTATGAAGTTTCACTGGGGCAAGATGAAGACGGCCGTCTCTTCCGCAAAGCCGCAGACCTTCTCATGCGCTACCAGTTTTACCCCCAGGATGTACTCAGCCACACCAGTGACTTTAGCCTGTGGAATCGCTGGGCACAGGTTGGCGACCGCATTGTGCAACGCATTCACCTTTTTTCCCTCTTTGGCAAACCAATTGTAGACGTCATTGCCATGAACGAAGTGCGCCAGGTGGTCACCGAACCGCGCCGCTATGGCCTTAGCTACGTCACCGTGGGCCACCACATTGAACAAGGTGAATGGAACGCCTGCCTGGAATGGTGCGATGATAATGAACTCATCCTCACCATTAAAGCAATCTCCCGGCCAGTGCCCCAAGAACCCATTCGCAACTACGGCTACATGCGTACCCGCCAAAAACTGGCCCACCAACGCGGCCTGCAACAGTTCAAACAAGCCGTTTTTGCCTAAAAGCAAGCCGCAAAAACCCAAGTAAAGTAATTAAATTCCTTCGCGTGTTTCCCGGACAAGCTGGTCCACAACCGCTTTCAGCGCTTCTTCCTGGTTGCTGTCTCCACCGTGGGCATTGTAGGTAGCTATCTGCCGGTCGGCGCTGGTGCCGTTTTTAAGGATAGTGTGTACGTACTCCACCTCTTGGCGGCTGCCTAAATCATCCACCACATCATCCAGCAGCTCCAGCAGTTCATCCATCAGTTTGGGAAAGGGAATAGACTCCTGCTGGCCAAAGTCGATCAGTTCGCCATTGATGCCGTACCGCACGGCCCGCCATTTATTTTCTGAGATGTGCATGTGCCGGTACCGTCGCCAGGACATGTTTTGGCGGCGCAGCTTGAGCAGTTTGGCACAGATTGCCTGAAACAGGGCCGCAATGCAAATTGCCTCATCAATTTTGGTGCAGATGTCGGTAATGCGGAACTCAAGCGTATCAAAAACGGGATGCGGCCGTATGTCCCACCAAATTTTGGCCCGCGTATCGGCCTTGCCAAAAGCGCCTACCATGCCCAGCGTGCGTTCGTAACTGCGATATTCTCCCCAAGAATCAAAAGAGTGAGGAATGCCTGTACGCGGCAATGATTCAAAGACCACGCTGCGGTAGGAGCGCAAGCCGGTGTTACGGCCGTGCCAAAACGGTGAGCTGGTGGACAGCGCCAGCAAGTGGGGGATGAAGTACCGCGCCTGATTCATAATCTCAATCATCAGATTCTTCGATTCCAGATCGCTGCCAAAGCCCACGTGGACGTGCATACCAAAGATTAGCAGCCGCTTGGCCACTCCCTGCATATCGTCTAGCAGTTCTTTGTAGCGCACCCCTTCCGTTATGGATTGTTCATCCCAGCGAGCAAAAGGATGCGTGGAAGCGGCGGCAATGGCCACGCCGTTTTCATCGGCTAGCTGGCACACGGCGCGACGCAGCCGAACCACCTCGCGCCGCACGTCGCCAATGTTTTGGCAAACGTTGCTGCCCACCTCTACCTGCGACTGCATCAATTCTGGCATTAGATTAAGGCGCACCTCTCGCTGTTGATCCTGAGACAAAAACTCAGAAATATAGGCGTGGAGATTGCGACTTTTTGGGTCGATGATCTGATACTCTTCCTCAATTCCCATTGTAAGTGGCGGGGTCGGTACGGACATCTAGTTCTCCTATTTTGTGGACACAGTAAGCGTGAGCGAATTGCTGGGTGCATTATAAATTGGGTGGGGATAAGTAGGCAAGTGAACTTTGGCTCCTTTGTTGACGCGGTTTCAGAACTTTGCTAACATCTGGTACATTCAAAACGTTCTGAACGCAGGGGAAAATAATGCACAAGAGTTTAACGGCCGTTAACGATAGTACCGTAGCAGGTTTGGGGCGATTGGCCCGCTTTTTTGGCTTCAGCGAAGTGATGGGGCGACTGTATGGCACGCTGCTGATGAGTCCAGAGCCGCTCTCGCTGGATGATTTGGCCGACACGCTGCGCATTAGCAAAGGCTCTGTAAGCATGAACATGCGCGCCCTGGAACGCTGGGGCATGGCCAATGAAGTGTGGATGCGCGGTGAACGCAAAAAATATTATTCGGCCGAATCTGACCTGTGGCAGGTGATACGCAACGTGCTAGACAGCCGCGAACGCCGCGAGGTGCAGGTCGCCCTGCAAGTGCTGAGCGAAAGTGTAGAAAAGCTGCAATCGGCGAATGAAACGTTGACGCCAGAAGAGCAGGAATTGGCTAAATATTACCTAGAGCGTATGGACGACCTGCAGGCGTTTTTTGAATTTGCTCAAATGGCCCTAGAAACGGTGCTGGGCAGTGAGGAAACCCTCGATTTTGAAGCCGTCACCAAAATAGAAATTGGTTAAATTTAGAGACTGGAGATTGGAGACTGGAGATTAGCGGGGACGCTCTTTTCAGTCTCCAATCTCTAATCTCCACTCTCTTTTTTATGAAAATAGCTGTTGGTTCTACAAATCCGGTGAAGGTTACGGCCGTTCGCCAAACCATCACCCGTATCTGGCCAGAAGCCGAAATTGTGCCCCTTGCCGTGCCCAGCGGCGTGAGCGAGATGCCCATGACGGACGAGGAAACGCGCCGGGGAGCGCACAACCGTGCCCTGGCCGCTCGTGAGGCGCTGGACGCTGATTTTGGCGTCGGTTTAGAAGGCGGCGTGCAGCCAGAGCCATTTGGCCTGACGCTGCATGGCTGGGTGGTGGTGGTGGATAGAAACGGCCGTACCGGCATTGGTGGCGGCGGGCGGCTGCCGCTGCCAGAACACATCGCCCAAAAGGTGCTGGCCGGTACAGAGTTGGGAGACGTGATGGACGAGGTGCTGGACGACCACAACACCAAGCAAAAAGGGGGCGCGGTGGGGGCGCTGACCAACGGGCTGGTGCTGCGTGGCGAGACCTTTGCCCTGGCGGTAGCCTATGCTTTTGCCCCGTTTGTTTCGCCAGACCTCTACCGCAACGCCGCATGATTCAACATTCACGCGAAGGCATCGTTTATTTTGAGTTTGCAAGTTTGGCGGGAAACGGCCGTATCCAACACGCCATCTTTTCCCGCCAGGGTGGGGTCAGCCAGCCGCCACATGATTCCCTGAATTTAAGTGTGAGTGTACCCGATGAGAAAACGGCCGTTTACGCCAATCGCGCCAAAGCATTTGGCCTGTTTGGGCGGCAAAACGATACCGTTGTCCACGCCCACCTGGTACACGGCAACACCGTCGCCCGCGTCACCCAGGCCAACAATGGCACCTGGGTGGAGCACGTCGATGCGCTCATCACCAACGAGCCAGGCTGCGGCCTGACCATGAACTATGCCGACTGCACCCCCATCTTTTTGTACGATCCGGTGCAGCAAGCCATTGGCCTGGGACATGCGGGCTGGAAGGGGGCGGTGGTGGATTTGCCGGGGGCGATGGTGTGGGCCATGCAGCAGCAGTTTGGCAGCCATCCGGCTGATTTGTTGGCGGGAATTGGCCCGTGCATTAGCTGGCAACAATACGAGGTAGACGAGCCGCTGGTTAGCGAGGTAAAAGCGGCGTTTGCCAATTGGGAACTGTTGTTAAGAAAACCTGTGGGGAAGGCAAACGGCCGTTTCCATTTTGATCTCCCCGAAGCCAACCGGCACAATCTGGCCCGCGCTGGCGTGCAGCAGATTGAACTATCCGGCTTTTGCACCGCCCAGCGTACCGACCTCTTCTTCTCGCATCGCGCCGAAAAGGGAAAAACGGGCCGGTTTGGCACGATATTTATTCTCTAGCCAAAAATTGACTATCTGGCAGTCGAGCATGTGCAAAAAAATGGTTGACGTTGCCAGCGGAGTATGCTACCCTCTTTCCACTTGATTCAGGAAACTTTATGATGATTAATTACTTGGTTGCTCAACGATTACGAAATGAACAACGGCACTTACTTGGTAGCCGTGTTTGTTGCGTTGCTGGGGCAACCTCATGGGTCGAATGAATTAAGAAAGTCAGTTTCTAACCGTTTCAGGCCACAGGTGCTTCAGCCCTGTGGCCTTTTTCTTTTTAGCCACAGGAACGCCTGTGGCTTTTTACTTTATCAAATTGCACAAATTAGCTATAGACCAGGACTGGCAGTCCTATTTGTATAAGCGTACGCTTTTCAAAGCTCAGGACTCCCAGTCCTAATAAACAAGTGAATTGTCATGAAATCAGAGTTTGTCATTACCCAAAATTGGAGCCTCTTATTGTTAGCCAGCCCGGCAGCGGCGTCGGCGCTTGCCGATTGAGCAGGGTGTGCCTGAGCGCCCTGCTGCTGCCGGGCAGTTTTAGGGTGACTCAAGTGTTCACAAACTGAAGTTTGGTAATCGAGTAATTCACCTACCAGGTTGCGCAATTACCAATTACAAATTACAAGTCAAGAGGACAAAATGACAAAACAAGCAAAATACAATTACAAAGCTGTCGAAGAAAAATGGCGACCCATTTGGGAAGCGCAAAATCTGTACCGGGCGGGGGACGACCCCAGCAAACCCGATTATTACATTCTGGATTATTTCCCGTATCCGTCCGGCGCGGGGCTGTCGGTGGGACATGCCCGCAACTATGTGCCAACCTGCATTACCACCCGCTACAAGCGGATGCAAGGCTACAACGTGCTGCACCCGATGGGGTGGGACGCTTTTGGCCTGCCTGCCGAAAATTACGCCATCAAGCACAACATTCATCCCCGTGAAAGCACTCAGCTGTTTGCCGACACCTACCGCTGGCAAATACAACAGATGGAGTGCGCCTACGATTGGTCGCGGGAGGTCAATTCGACTTATCCCAATTATTACAGGTGGACACAATGGTATTTTCTGCTGCTGCATAAGCGGGGGCTGGCCTACCGGGCGCTGGGCAGCCAGTGGTGGTGCCCCACCTGCCAGACCATCCTGGCCAACGAGCAGGTGGAGCAGGGGCTGTGCTGGCGCTGCGACAGCGAAGTGACCAAGAAGGAGCTGGCTCAGTGGTATTTCAAAATCACCGAATATGCTGACCGGCTGCTGGCTGACCTGGACACGGTGAATTGGCCTGAAAACATCAAAGCGATGCAGCGCAACTGGATCGGCCGTTCCGAAGGCACCGAGGTCGTTTTTGAGGTTAAACATCCGCAGATTACACAGATTTCGCAAATCAGGACGTTTACGACGCGGGTGGATACGCTGTTTGGGGTGACGTTTATTGCCATTGCGCCGGAGCATCCGCTGGTGGGGCGGATTGTGGCGGATGGGCAGCAAACGGCCGTTTCCCACTACACACAGCAGGCCAAACGCAAATCCGAAATTGACCGCACGGCCACGAACAAAGAGCAAACCGGCGTCTTTACCGGAGCGTATGCAGCCCATCCAATCACTGGCGAGCCGGTGCCAATTTGGGTGGCTGACTACGTGCTGCCTGGCTACGGCAGCGGCGCGGTGATGGGCGTGCCAGCCCACGACAGCCGCGACTTTGCCTTTGCCCAAACCTACGATCTGCCCATTGTGCCGGTCATTGAGCCGGAGGATGGTGCGTCAAGGAATGACGTTGAAGTGGAAGGTTGTTTTACGGGATACGGCCGTCTGGTCAACTCAGGCCAATTCTCTGGGCAAACTTCTCAAGAGGCGATGGCGGCGATGACGGCCGTTCTGCAAGACCAGGGCATGGGCCAGCCGCAAGTCACGTACAAGCTGCGCGACTGGCTGATTTCACGCCAGCGCTACTGGGGCGCACCCATTCCCATCGTCCATTGCTCCGAATGCGGCCCGGTGCCTGTGCCAGAAGCAGACCTGCCCGTGCTGCTGCCCGACATTGACAATTTTGCCCCAACGGGAGACGGCCGTTCTCCGCTGGCGCACATCGCGGAATGGGTCAACACCGCCTGCCCCCAATGTGGCGGCCCGGCCCAGCGCGAAACCGACACGATGGATGGTTTTGCCTGTTCATCGTGGTACTTTCTGCGCTTTGCTAATCCGCATTACGAAGAGGGGCCGTTTGATCCGGTGGCGGTGCGGCGATGGCTGCCGGTGGACACCTACGTTGGCGGGGCGGAACATGCTGTGCTGCATCTGCTGTACGCTCGCTTTTGGACCAAAGTGATGGCCGATGCGGGGCTGATTGAGTTTGGGGAACCGTTTACCGAACTGCGCAATCAGGGTGTGCTGATGTCACCGCTGGACGGCCGTCGCATGTCCAAATCGCGCGGCAATGTCATCACCCCCGACGAGGTGATTGCCCGCCACGGCACCGATGCGCTGCGCCTGAATGTGGTGTTCCTGGGGCCGTTTGATGGCGATGTGACCTGGGATGAGGGCGGCATTCGCGGCATGACGCGCTTTGTGGAGCGATTTTGGACGCTGGCCAGGGAGAAAGTTAACGCAGAGACGCAGAGGCGCAGAGATGTCAGCGCAGAGGCAGATTTTGAGCGGACGCGGCACAAAATTGTGAAGCGGGTGACGCAGGAGATGGAGGAGTTTCGGTTTAATACGGCCGTTGCTGGCCTGATGGAATACCTGAACAGCCTGTATGATGTGCGTGCGCAGGCGATTGGCGCTGAGGCGTGGCGGGAAGCGCTGGGCACGATGGCCCGTCTGCTGGCTCCGTTTGCCCCGTTTGTTGCGGAGGAAGTGTGGCAGTCGGTGCTGGGCCACAGCCAATCGGTGCATGTGCAGCCCTGGCCTCGCTACGACGAAGCCCTGACGCAGGACGATGAGATAACGATGGTGGTGCAGGTGAATGGCCGGGTTCGGGATCGCATACTGGTGTCGGTGGCTACGTCGGTGGAGGTGGTGAAGGAAACGGCCGTTAATTGCCCCAACGTACAGGCACACATCAACGGCCAACCAATTCGCAAAATTATCGTTGTGCCGCAAAAGCTGGTCAATATTGTTGTTTGATTGAAAAAATGGGATGTGGGTGAATGCCGATAAACGTAGATTTTTGTCTACGTTTATCGGCACCCTAATTTTTCTTTAGGGAATGCAGAGCGTTTGCCCGGCGTAGATATAGTTCAAATTGTAAATGTGGTTGGCTTCGGCAATGGTGTAAGGGCTGAGTCCGTACCACAGGCCAAGGTTGATCAAATTATCGCCATAACGCACCGTGTGGTAATAGCGGCAGTACCGCTGTGGAGGTGGCGGTGGTGGGTGTGGGCTGGGCGTGTAGTGATGCGGAATGAAGATGACAGTTCCGTAATAAATCAGGTTTGGGTTTACGATGTGGGGATTTGCCGCCAGGATGTCGTAAACGGTAACGCCATAGTTCAGGGCGATGACCGAAAGTGTTTCACCATAGCGCACGGTATGGTAGACACCATAACTTTCGGCGGGAGCTTCTTGGGGTGCGGCATACGTGGTGGAAACGGTTGCACCAAGCAGCAGCCCAAAAAGCAAGAGCAGGACAGCTATCCTGCGGAACGAAGAAAACACACCTATTCTCATGGGGAACGCCTCCTAGAAGTTGCCGGTGGCAGTTGGGGAAAACGGCCGTTTTGCCCCCCGCTTGTAGTTTACCTCTCCTGCCAACTATTAACATAAAACGGTGCTGGCACTATAGCATAATCTACAGGGAAATAGCAATATCTTTTTGCGAAACAAAAAGCGCTCAGAAACCATCTTGGTTCCAAGCGCTTGTAATCGTCAGGCACAACCACTTTCAAAGGGCCGATGCGTTTTTTTAGCAAAGTACGTACATTGAATGAAGGAAGAATTTGCTCGATCTTCGCACACTCTCCCAGATGCTTTGCCAGAATTCAGCCAAATTAAAGTGAAATATCAGACGCGAGTGATGTATTCGCGGGATTCGGTATTGACACGAATTTTATCGCCGATGTTGACAAACAGCGGTGTTTTTACCTTTAGACCCGTGCTGGTAATCACTTCTTTGGTTGCGCCAGTTGCTGTGTCGCCAGCGACGGCATTTTCCGCTTCAACTACCTCAAAGTCCATTGTCTTGGGCAAAACGTAGTCTAGCACTTCCCCTTCATACATCAGTAATTCAAGTTCCATATTGTCAATGAGGAATGCTTTGTCATCTTCCAAAACGTGGTGGTTTACTTGTTTTTGGTCGTAGGTGGCGGTGTTCATGAAGACGTAAAAGGTGCCATCATCATACAGATATTGGAAGGTTTGTTTTTCTAGCCGAATATCTTCCACGCGGTCACCAGAGGTGAAGGTGAGCTGAAAGTTAGAGCCAGAGCGCAGGTCGCGGACGCTGACGCGAATGGTGGCTTTGCCGCGGCCTGGCTTGCTGTGGCTGTATTCGGTTACTTTGTAAAGGTTGCCGTCCTGGGTAAAGCTTACGCCACGACGCAGCTGGTTGACATCAATCATGATTAGTTGCTCCTTCTTGTTCAATAAACCTCCCGGAGGTTTTGTCCAGAAGCCATTTTCGGGAGCAAACCTCCGGGAGGTTGGATATCGTTTTTGAAATTAGTTTTTCGACTGCGGAGTTTATCATAAACAAACTTAGGTGCGTAATTATGAGATCGTAGAAATTTGTACAAAGAAACAAAGGTTTGGAAGGCACATACGTAAACCGCAAAAAGTATTTGGAAATCCGCAAGGTTATTCGCGGTTTACGTTAAAGAGAACAAAAGCTTCTTTACGTTAAAATTATTTTAAGGACTTTTTGTTCTCTACTTAGAAAAATCTTTGTTTCTTTGTGCCTTTGTATAAAGCTACCAAAAATTTCTAACTTGAAAAGAGTATGTTGAAATTGGCTTGCGTCTTTTTTTGTCTTTTGAGTACAATGCGGCTGATATGGATGAATTTGCTACAGCTTCCCCCAAAACCGAAATTTTATGCCACCAATGTGCGGCCGTTCTCCCGGTAGAGCAAGGATCGCAGTTTGTTACCTGTGAATTTTGCGGCGCGACCAATTTTGTAGACAAGAGCGGCGCGGTTTTACATTATGCGGTGCGGGCTACTTTGGATGAAACGGCCGCTTCTGCCGCAGTTCGTCGCTGGATGGGGGGAAATGACACGGTGAAAGATTTGGACAAGAAGGCGGTGCTGGAACGGCCGTCTTTCCAATTGTTCCCTATGTGGCTGCTGCGTATAGACCAGAACGGCCAGGAAAAAGTGGTGCTTAAACCCGCCGCCGCCCTTTCTGTGATCGACCTAACTGAACTAAGCATCCCCGCCTCTGACCTGGAACCGTATGATCACACAATGGATGGCGATGCCATTGCGCCCACAGTGCCTTTAGAAACCGTGCGCAAATGGCTGGCAGAAAACCAAAAAGTTGCTGCCGGGCAAATAAAAGAGAGTTCGCTGGTACACCTGCCGCTGTTTTTGTTTAAATATAAATTTGAGGGGCGGGAATATACGGCCGTTGTCGATGCCGCCAGCAGCCAGGTGTTTGCCAGCATCTATCCCTCTAAGCGCGAAGTTCCCTACGTGGCCATTGGCTCTGTGGGCTGCGTGCTTTATTTTTGTGCGGCCCTCATCCCCGCCATCACCTTCTTTACAACCGGCGGCACCGGGTTGATTTTTGGCATATTAGGCTACATCGCCGTTGCCATTGTCCTGGCCGTACCCATTTTTGGCATTGCTGCCTACATTTCGGCCCGTGTTTAGCAATCCGACGTCTAGACCCTAAGAGTTTGATCTTGACGAGTTTAGACAATAGCAACCAAACTCTTAGGGTCTTAGAAAGCAACAAAATATGACACAATCGACCAACAAAACCCAAGGACTGACTTGCCCAGAATGCAGCGGCGTGGTGCCGATTGCCGAAGGCGACCGCATTGTAGAATGCCCGTTTTGCCACACGAATTCGCTGGTGCAGGGGGAGCGCGGCGTGCGTCGCTGGCAGGTGCCCCAAATTGTGGAGCGCGAGCGGGCGCTGCAAACGGTGGGCAACTTCTTCCGAGGCATGAAAAAAGCGCGAGACCTGGCCAAAGACGCCCAAATCAAAGACACGTTTCTGGTGTACCTGCCCTACTGGCGGGTGGAATCTTTTGTGGCGGGCTGGATGTTTGGCCGGATAAAATCTGGCAAGGACAGCACCCGGCCCGTTGAAGTACAAATCAGTGAGATGATGCACTGGAACGATGCGGCCGTTGACGTGGCGGAGTACGGGGTACACCAGGTAGCCATCTCTAAAGAGCAGCTACAACCTTACGATAGCGACCACCTGCACGCCGAGGCGATGGTGTTTGAGCCGTCGGAGTCTCATACCGATGCGCTGGCGGAGGCGGGGCGGCATTTTACCTACCGGGGCCGCAAAACGCGCAGCCTGCGCACCAAGTTTTTTGAGAAGTTCCACTTTTTGCGGCAGCGTTTGTCGATTGTTTATTACCCGCTGTGGGTGTCGCGCTACGAATACCACAAACGAAATTATCAGGTGGTGGTGGATGGGGTGAACGGCAACATTCTCTACGGCAAAGCGCCAGGCAATATTTTTTACCGGGCGGCAGCGCTGGTGGGCGGATTGGCGGCGGGCAATCTCATTTTGGTGAATGGCACGCTGTTGGCAGGCACGCTCATCAGCAATTCGGATGAAGAGGGCAGCTTATTGCTCATTCTCATGCCCATCGCTTTGGGGATTGGTTTGATTGCTGCGGGCTACCGGGCTTTTCGCTATGGCGAAGAGGTGGAGGAAATCCAAAAAGGAGCGCGGAAAGCGGCAATGGCGGGTGAATCGGATGGCCGTGACTTCATGTCTGCCCTGACGGGGGGGCTGATGGGCGGCTCTGGCGACGTGAAGGAGATGATGCGCTCTGGGATGAGTGTGCTAGAAGAACTGTCGGAGATGAAACGATGAAGCTGCTGGCCTTACGCTGTCCATCTTGCGCCCAACCGCTAAAGCCACAAAGCCCGGAGGTGGTGGCGCTGCGCTGTGCTAATTGTGGAACGGCCGTTACCATCAACGACAATGGCCTGGACACGATTGCGCTCCAATTTGCCGCCTCAGCCGTAGAAACGTTTGCTGCCTGGGTGCCGCTCTGGGTGTTTAACGGCCGTGTCAACATCACCAGCCGCCAAACGCAGGGGCGCAACAAACAGGCCCAGCAAGATTCCGAGCAGCTGTGGGGCTACCCCCGCCGCCTGTACATACCCGCCTGGGAGCTGCCCACCAAAGCTGCCTGCCAGCTCGGCGGCGACATGGTGCAGCGGCAGCCGCAATTTCAGCGCACTGATCCGTCTGATAAACTCCCCTTCATTGAAGCCGTTGTCACCCAGGAAGATGCCCTTAAGCTGCTGGAATTTGTGGTGTTCAATGTAGAAGCTGCCCGCAAAGATTGGCTCAAGGATTTGCAATTTACGATTGAAGCAGCCACGCCCCAGCTTTGGGCTATTCCCGCCCAGCGAGCGGGTAATGAGTGGCGCTTACAGCCGCTGCTTAAGTAAAAAGTGGCAAGTGGGCTTTTGGCCCGCCCAGCCGTAAACGGACTGGGCTAGTTTGTGAAAGCCTCTTCGAGGCTCATTTTCAGCCCTGAAAGGGCTTCCATAGCTAGCCGGGGGCTTTAGCCCTCGGCGAACGAGAAAAGTGAAAAGTAGAAAGTGAAAAGTGGGAAAAGTTGTCAAGTTCTTTTTACTTTTCACTTATCACTTTTCACTCCCAACAAAAGGAGTAAAAGATGAAAACAATCATTCACACCGATGAGGCACCGAAGGCAGTTGGCCCTTATTCGCAGGCGGTGCGCACGGGAAATTTGCTGTTCACCGCCGGGCAGGTGGCGCTAGACCCGGCGACGGGCAAGATGGTGGAGGGGGACATCGCCGTTCAGGCGGAGCAGGTGATGAAGAATTTGCGTGCTGTTTTGGCAGCGGCGGGCACCGGGTTTGAGCATGTGGTGAAAACGACCGTCTTTTTGGCAGATATGGCAGATTATGCGGGGATGAATGAGGTTTACGGCCGTTACCTTACCAGCAACCATCCCGCCCGCTCTGCTTTTGCCGTGCGTGGCCTGCCGCTGGGGGCCAAAGTAGAAATCGAAATGGTGGCCGAAATCCCTGAGGCTGGCTAATGCCCAACGAAACCATTCTTGTCGTGGATGATGAAGCCAACATTCGCGATTTGGCCCGGCTGTACCTGGAAAAAGATGGCTACCAGGTGACGATTGCCCAAGACGGGGCGCAGGCGCTGCGGCTGGTGCAAGAAAACGAACCAGCCCTCATTGTGCTGGATTTGATGCTGCCGGAAGTGGATGGCTGGGAAGTTTGCCGCCGGGTGCGGGCGGATAGCAACGTGCCTATCCTGATGCTCACCGCCCGCGACGACGACATTGACAAGATAGTTGGGTTAGAAATGGGCGCGGATGATTACCTGATCAAGCCGTTTAATCCCCGCGAGCTGGTCGCCCGGGTGCGCGCCATTTTGCGCCGGACGACTGGCAGTGCCAATGTCAATTCTGGCGACGATGTGCGTCAGGTTGGTCAGGTTGCCATCGACCCCAAAAGCCGCGAGGTGATGGTGGCAGGCAAACGGATTCTCCTGCGCACTAAGGAGTTCGATTTGCTCTTGACGTTGGCCGATCATCAAAACATTGTGTTGTCGCGGGATCAGCTGCTGGATTTGGTGTGGGGCTACGAGTTTTACGGCCAGACGCGCACGGTGGATGTGCATATTGCTCATTTGCGAGAGAAGTTGGGCGACAGTCTGAAGATTGAGACGGTGTGGGGGATGGGGTATAAGTTGGTTAGTGAGCAGTAATCAGTAAGCAGTGTTCAGTGGGTCAGTAGTCAGTAGTCAGTTTACTGACCTACTGGTTACTGGTTTTACAGGGTGGTTACACTTTTTTAATGGCGGCTTCATAACGGCCGTTTACACTCACGACCTAAGGGTTTACCTCGAACAACCAATGCTTACAATAATCCAAACCCTTAGGGTGTAACGCAACGTATGTTTCGATCATTACGCAGCCGTTTGCTGCTTTCCTACTCTTTTCTTGTGGTGGTGACCCTGTTTGTGGTCTCGCTGACGCTGGTGGCGCTGGGCGTGCAGCCCCGCCTGCGCTTTCAGCCAGCTTTGCAGCGGCTGGATATTGTCAGCCGGGCCAGTCGCAATGACGTGATCCGGCTTCAGGCCAACAGCGCCGATGAAGATAATTTTTTGCGGGCGCTTTTGCAAACATTGACGGATACGGCCGAATCTAACAACGTGCGCGCCCTCATTGCCACCGCCAGCAATGCCGAAATCATCTTCGATTCTGATCCTTCACAAAGTTTGGTGGGCGTCAGAATTGAGGGGGTCGAGGTACCGCAAGACGCTTTGCCTACCGCCGATCCCAATACATTGGCTGTCCGCTTTGCAGACCCAGACGGCAATCGCTGGTTGGCTTACACGCGGGCAATTTCTAGCAGCGGTTTTGGCCGCTGGGTTGTGGTTTATGTGGTGCCGGAGCCTGGCCCCTTGGCCCTGCTGCGCGAGCTAGGATTTGGCGCTGCCTTTGTGCGTGCCGGGTTGGTCGGGGCGCTGTTTGCGGTGCTGCTGGCCTGGCTTATTGCCCGTTCTGTGGCTCGGCCGTTGCAGCGGATGGCCGGGGCGGCCGAGGCAATTGCTCAGGGCGAATATGAGCAGCAGCTGCCGTTGGAAGGGCCAGAAGAGGTGGTGCGCGTGGCCGAAAGCTTCAACAGCATGTCGGCCCAGGTGGCGGCGACGCGGCAGGCCCAGCGCGATTTTGTGGCCAATGTTTCTCACGATTTGAAGACGCCCGTCACGTCGATTCAAGGATGGAGCCAGGCGCTTTTGGATGGCACGGCCGTTTCTGCCGAAGACCAGACGCAGGCCGCCAACATCATTTACGGCGAGGCGGAGCGGATGGGGCGTATGGTGGCTCAACTGCTAGACCTGGCCAAAATTGAGTCTGGGCAGCTAAGGTTGAACCTGGCCCCGGTAGATCTGGCAGGTGTGTGTACGGCCGTCCGCCAAAATTTGCTGCCTCGCGCCCAGACGCATCAGGTTCACCTGACGTTTGAGGCGGAACCGATACCGCCCATTTGGGGCGATTATGATCGCTTGATTCAGGTGGTGTCTAACCTGGTAGAGAATGCCCTGAACCACACGCCAGAAGGTGGGCGGATTCATATGCAGGTACGGCCGTATGGCAAGAAAGCGGTTGAGCTAACGGTACAAGACACGGGCAAAGGGATGCCGCCGGAGCAGCTGGGTCGTATTTTTGAGCGTTTTTACCAGGTAGATAAATCCCGCGTGCGTGAAGGTGGCCGTGGGGGAGCCGGGCTGGGTTTATCGATTGTGCAAGAGTTGGTGCTGCTGCATAACGGCCGTATCCAAGTCAAGAGCGAAGTAGGCAAAGGCAGCCAGTTCATTGTTCGTTTGCCCACCAGCCAGGATTCAGAAGCCTCAACCATTCTCGAAAGAAGCCGAAAATAAAAAGGGCGCTCACCGGGAGTGCAAAAAAATATCATAAAGCAGTGAGTTGGTTGGTGGTCTGACGCAGCCGTTCCAGGAATTCGCTGAGGAGTATAGCCGTGGCTCCCCACACTTTGTGCCCGCGTACGTTGTAGTAGGGGACGGTGTAGGTGGCACCACGAACGGGGATGGGGCCAACCTCTCGTGTGTCGGGGTTTAGCAGATGGGACAGCGAGACTTCTAAAATTTCGGCTACTTCTCGGGTTTCTGGCACAAAAGTCGGCCGTTCCCCGCCATTGACCCAGCCAACAAAAGGGTGTACTTCAAAATCGGATGGCGGTATGTAGATGCTGGTGAGTTCGCCCAAAATGGAAATTGCCGTTGTGGGTACACCTATTTCTTCTTCGGTTTCGCGCAGGGCGGCTTGAACGGCCGTTTCGTTTGGTTCTTGTCGCCCGCCAGGGAAAGAGATTTGGCCTGCGTGGGAATTTAGATCGTCGCGGCGTCGGGTGAGTACCAGTTGGGTGGTTTTTTGGTAGCCGTAAAGCAGCAGCAAAACGCCACCGATCCTTGGCTTCCCCGGTAATTCAGACGGCCGTTGCCCGTTTCGCCCCATGGGCAGCATATGCAAGTGCGCCTGGCGGGCATCAAAATTTGGCAATGTAAGCGCACGGCGAATAACGGCCGTTGTTAGCTCCATTTGGTTCACATCCTGGGTGGCAAAAAAGCCTAGCCATCTGCAATGTGGCGGAAGGTGTAGCCCACACCGCGCTCCGAGGTGATGTAGCGGGGACGGGTTTTGTCTTTTTTGTCTTCAATTTTGCGGCGCAGGCGGTGCATGTGTACATGCAGCCTGTCCTCGTAGGCAGGCTCCAGCGGCCACAGGCGGCGCAAGATGAAGTCTGTATTGACAGTGTGGCCAGCGCTGCGCATAAGAATATAAAGCAGCTTGGTTTCTGTTGGCGTTAGGCTTACTGGTTTGCCGTTAACAATTGCTTGGCGTCCTGGAAAATCAATTTTTAAGCGGTCATCTACGCGAGTTAATGAGCGTAGCGGGTAGGCAAAATCCCCCATACGCTGGAGCACGCGCTTCACACGCGCCGTGAGTTCGCCAGGGTTAAACGGTTTAATGATGTAATCTTCGGCGTGTTCTTCTAGTCCTTCCACCACGGTAGATTCTTCATTTACGGCCGTTAGCATAATAATTGGCAAATCGCTGAACTGGTGTACCGTGCGGCAAAACTCAAAGCCGCTCATGCCTGGGGGCATGTGAATATCCACAATGGCCATGTGCGGCAATCCATGTTGGGTAATCATCGACAGCGCTTCTTCGCCAGACCTGGCAGTGATGACCTCGTAGCCCGTTTGCTCCAGGGCATGGCTCACAATGCGTAAATTAAATGGATCGTCGTCAACTGCCAGCAGTCGATGAATTGTGGTGTCAGACTCGGTCATGGAAATGCCTCAATTTCAAAAAATAGAATGAAAAGCCCGGATGCCATTATAGGGAGCTTTGCTTCATCCAAAATAAAATGGATTACAAATTGACGGGAATCGAGGCCAATTTGCAAAATAGCTGCGCCGCGCTTTCCAAAAGAAGTTACTCAGTTGGGATCAGGTAAAAAGGCATACCCTTTGCGTCGTTTAGAAACAACGTAACGGGTTCCCCCTTTTTTTGGCTCAATTTTGCTGCGCAGCCGGTGTACATAAACGCGCAGCCGGTCTTCATCAGCAAAGTCTGTATCTGCTGGCCACAGTCGCCGCAGCAAAAAGTCTGTGCTCACCACCTTGCCTTTTTGACGCATGAGAATGTAGAGCAGCTTGGCTTCTGTGGGGGTTAAGCTAACATTTTTGCCATGCACAACGGCCGTTAGCATAGCAAAGTTCACCGAAAGATTTTCATCTACCCGGACGAACTGGGCCAAAGGATAGGCAAAATTGCCAATGGAACGCAGCACCCGCCGCACTCGCGCTAACAGTTCACCAGATTTCACCGGCTTGTTCATGTAATCTTCGGCATAGCGGTCGATGGCCTCAACGATGGTGTTGGTTTCTTCAACGGCCGTTAGCATAATGATGGGCAGATCACAAAACTGCAAAACTTTATCGCACAGCTCCAGCCCATCCATCCCCAGCGGCATATTGATGTCCACCAAAGCCAGATGAGGCAATCCCTCACCTTCCATTATTTCCAAAGCACGCTCGCCAGATTCGGCCGTCATCACCTCAAACCCATGATGACTCAACGTAGAGCGAACAATCTCTAAAATGGAATGACTGTCGTCAACCACCAATATGCGATAGGTTTCTGCCGAAAAATCGTCCATATTGCCTGTCCAACTGGATATCACCTGTAAAAAAAGTAAGAACGCCTGGGTATTGTAACAAACCCATGCCCTGAATTCCAGAAGGATGAAACTCTTAGTGCTACAACTTCGAGTTTACCCGAAATCAAGTCAATGAGAAGTTGCAGAATGAAAGCGGCTTAATGCAAACAACGCACCCTGAAAGGGCTTTGGCCCTTGGCAAACCAGCAGGGTGATTTGTGACTACTTGTTGCCCTCCAAAAGTTAGCCTCAAATGCTGACCTCAGCCAGCAGAGACGGGAACGATTCTCTAATATCTTTCAGTTCATAGTTCATAGCAAACCACTGAGAAATCATGCTTCATTTTTCATATTAGATTCTGTGGGTTGCCTTAACGGAGGATTTAGCGATGTATAGTTTTTCCGCTTCTGCCACAAAAGCACATTGGCCACATTTGCGCGTGCAGCAAACGGCCGTTTCCATTCGTCATGCTACCCTGGCTGACGCCCATACCATTATCGAAATGGGCATTCGCCTGATTCCGGCAGCTCATACTGGGGCCTTGCCTGCGGCCGACATGGATATTTACCTGCAAAAATCTTTTTCCTTGGCGCAGGTGCAGGCTGAGCTGTGCCAACCCGTCCCCCGCTTTTTTCTGGCAGAGGTCGGGCAACGTATTGCAGGGATGGTCAAACTTCATCCAACAGCGGCCCCGCTGCCCGGCCTTGGGCAACGGCCGCTTGAACTTTCCCGCCTGTATCTAAACCCCGACTGGATTGGCAAAGGCGTTGGCTCGGCCCTGATGCAGCATGCTTTGCGCCAGGCGGCCCAGCATGACATCTGCTGGCTAATGGTGTGGACGGGTAATCAGCGGGCGCTGGCGTTTTACCGGCGGTGGCAGTTCACAATTGCGGGCACGGTGACCTATACCGTTGGCCAAAGCAGCCTGCCCGCACATATTATGATTCACAAAATACCTGCCTGAACTGTTACCCACCGCTAATTTGAGGTATCATCTTGTAGTCTTTGCGCGTGGCAGATGTATCAACTTCAGAATCGTGCCTTTATTGTCCAACATGGTTTAAGGAAAGCGATAAATGCTCATCGTTTATCTGGGAATAGCCTGGTTTTTTGGCCTATGGTTGGCTTCTGTTGTGGCCCTGGATTGGTTTGTTTGGATGGCGGTGGCTGGGGTGGGGTTGGTAACGGCCGTTTTCCTGCGCGGTCAGCAAAAAATAAGCTGGGGCGCGGCTTGTGTTCTGGTCTTGGCGTTAGGGGCGATGCGGTACGGAACGGCCGTGCCCACCATCGACCAGAACCACATTGCCTACTACAACGGCACGCGCAACGTCACCATCACCGGGCTGGTGGTGGACGAGCCAGACGTACGTGACCGCTTTGTAAATTTACGGGTGCAGGTAGACAGCATCCAGGTGAGCGGCGGGGCACAACTGCCCATGCAAGGTGTTGTGCAGGTGCAAACCTACCGCTTCCCGGTCATCAACTACGGCAGCCGCCTGCGCATTACCGGCATTTTAGAAACGCCGCCCGAAGGCGAAACATTTAGCTACCGCGCCTATCTGGCACGGCAGGGCATCCACAGCCTCATCTCCTTGCCCAACATTACCGTCCTGGCCGAAAATGAAGGCAATCCACTTTACCAGACCATCTTCACCTTCAAAAGCCGCGCTCAGGTGACCATTGCCCAGCTCATCCCTGAACCACAAGCCGCGCTGCTCACCGGCATTTTGCTGGGCAACGACAACGGCCTGCCGCCCGACCTGGATGAAGCGTTCCGCACCACCGGATTAACCCATATCATTGCCATTTCAGGCTTTAACATTGCCATTCTTGTAGCGATTTTGGTGCGCCTGGCCGAACCTTTTTTGTCTAAGCGTGGGGCGGTCATTTTTGCCCTGGTGGGCATTTCGCTTTACACGGTGCTGGTTGGGGCCGACGCTTCGGTGGTGCGGGCAGCGTTAATGGGCGGCATCTATTTGGTGACCAATCGCTGGTTAGGACGGCCGAATTTTGCCTTTGCCTCCTTATTTTTGGCTGGGTTTGCCATGACGGCGATACGGCCGTTTACCCTGTGGGACGTTGGCTTTCAGCTTAGCTTTGCCGCCACGCTTAGCCTCATGCTCTACGCCGACCCGCTCACGCAGTGGGTGCGGCGCGGTTTGCAGCGCTGGTTGGAACGGGAGTGGGTAGAAAAAGTGATGGGGGTGCTGTCTGAAGCCGTCATCCTCACCATTGCCACCCAAATCTTGACCCTGCCCATGATGATTGGCTATTTCGGCCAACTGTCCATCATTAGCCTGCTGGCCAATGCGTTTGTCTTGCCGGTACAGCCCGGCGTAATGATTTGGGGTGGGCTGGCCACGCTGGTGGGGCTAATCTCGCCCGCTGTGGGCCAGCTTTTGGCCTGGGTAGCCTGGCTCTTTCTCAGCTACACCATTTGGATGGTGCGCCTGTTTGCGGCGGTGCCCGGTGCGGCCGTTCCGCTGACTGTTTCTACGGTAGGGGTGCTGGCCATTTATGGGGCAATTGCTGCCCTAACGTGGTTGGGCAAACAGCCTGCTGCCCAGCGTGGCCGTTTGGTTACGGCCGTTCGTCAAAACATCACTCAGCGGCTGGCGCTTGGCGTTTCAGGAGTTACGGCCGTGTTGGTACTCAGTTGGGGCATGACCCAGCCAGATGGCCAACTGCACATCGTTTTTATGAATGTGGGGCAAGGGGATGCCACCTTCATCCAGACCCCCAGCGGGCGGCAAATTTTGGTCGATGGCGGCCTTTACCCCAGCGTGCTTAATGACCAACTGGGGCGGCAGATGCCTTTTTGGGACAAAGAGATTGACGTGCTCGTTGCCACGCATCCAGATGCAGACCACGTTTCCGGGCTGGTGGGCGTTTTCGACCGCTACCGCGTGAACCAGCTCATCACCAACGGGCAAAGCTTTGGCGAATCGCCCATCTACGATGAAGTGCTTGCCGCGGCAGAAAATCAGAAAACAGAGGTTCGGCCAGTGCAGGCGGGCGAAGTTATTCAAATTGAGGATGGGGTGCGGCTAGAAGTGGTGCATCCTGGGCCACAGCTCATCAAAGAAGAGCGCAATGAAAATTCGGTGTCGATGCGGCTGGTTTACAAGGATTTCACTTTTTTGTTCACAGGGGATGCAGAGCAGCAGGCGGAAGCTGAGATGTTGGAACGGGAACGGCCGTTAACCGCCCTTGTCTTCAAAGCGGGTCATCACGGGTCAAATTCATCCAGCAGCCTGCCATTTTTGCAGGCGGTTCAGCCACAAATTGTCATTGTGTCTGCTGGGGTTGACAATCGTTTTGGCCACCCGACACCAGAAATGTTGGCGCGAGCAACGGCCGTTGGCGCTGTTGTGCTGCGCACCGATGAGCTGGGCAGCATCACGGTGGCTACAGATGGTAACACCATGTGGTGGCAAGCTGACCATGCCCCATAAACAAAAAAAGAGCCGATTTTTAAGATCGGCTCCGAACTTGTTGGGGATTTGAAAATTGAAAGCAATCGGTTAAGCAGTTTCCAGCGACTCCCCGGCTGTACCGCCGTTCCACATGCTTTCTAGCAGACCCGTAATTTCCTTTTTCCGCTTTTTTACTTCGTGTAATTCCGCTAAAGTGTGCTCTAGCGCTTCCTCACACAGCTTCAATTGGGCGCGTGCTGATTGCATTCGGCGAGTGTCTTCGGCCAATCGCTCGTGCAGCATACGCTCTAGCTTTTCAAGCTCAATCCGTTTTGAGATTTCATTACCCACGATCTTTTCCCTTCCTTATACCTGACTACAAACTACAATAATCTTACGCAAGTGACACATTACTAAAATGTATGAGGTGCAATGGGTAACATCAGCATGCACAATAATGAATAGTATTACAGTACTGTTGATATTATAGCCTAATCTTAAGGCAGGAGATAGTAGATCGGTGTAAACTGGGTAACAATTCGAGCTTTTGATTAAGAGGTCTCAGGAATTGATGCTGCGCAGCGATAACCCTTGGGGTTTCTACCAGGGTAACTGCGTAACGTGAGTTAGGAATATTGAATTTTTATGAAAATGATAATGAAATTCATTCGTCGTTGTTGGTGGATTGGGTTATTGCTGATGAGTCTGGCAGCTTGCCGCAACAATGGGGCAGAGACAGTTTCTCCTACGGCCGTTTCCACCTCATTGGCTGGAACGGCCGTCTCGACCCCCATCCCGGAAAGCACCAACACACCCCTGCCAACCGCCACGCTTACGCCTGTTCCCACGCCTGCTGTACCCATCGTCAATGCCGCCGACCAGGTGCTAACCGATGAGGGAAATCTGCAAATTGCCAGCGTGGTAGCGCCAGAAGATGGTTGGCTGGTGCTGTACGCGATGAATGATGGGGAATTGGGAGAGGTGCTGGGCTATACGGCCGTTGCCACCGGCCTCAACCAAAATCTGGAGCTGACCATCGACCCCCAACTGGCCACGCCGACGCTGGTGGCCATGCTGCACAGCGACGCCGGGGAAAGCGGCGAATTTGAATTTCCCGATGGCCTCGATCTGCCCTTGGAATGGGAATCGGCCCAAATCGCCACCACGTTTGCCCTGGAATTTCAACTTTCGGAGCCAGTGGTGGAGGTGGCGGCGCAGGCGGTTCATGAGGATGGCGTTGTTCGGGTGGCCAATGTGCTGCTGCCTCAGGATGGTTGGTTAGCAATTCATACCCAGGAAGACGGCCGTATGGGGAAATTGTTAGGCGCTATTCCGCTGGCTGTTGGTCGGCATGAGGCGGTGGCTATCACCATCCCCTGGCGCGATGGCACGCCCACCCTGTATGCTGCTTTGTATGCCGACAACGGCGAGCCGCTCCATTTTGACTACGAAGCCGAAGACACGCCGCTGCTACTCAATGGCGAGCCTGTTGTCGCTGAATTCAGCGCCACGTTCCCGCCAGACATTTTTGTGCTGGATCAACCGCTGGTAAACGGCCGTTTTGAAGTAGAGCGCGTCATTGCTAACGGCCCCGGCTGGCTGGTGGCCTACTACGATGATGGTGGGGAGCCAGGCTTGATTATTGGCTCGGCTCCGCTGGTAGATGGCTTAAACGAGCGGGTGATGGTGGAGGTGTTGGAATCGGCCGCCACTCCCATTCTCCATTTACGCCTGCATGAAGACACCGAACCAGGCGACGATTTTGATTTCCCCCGTGTGGATCAGCCCGTTTTGTACGAAGATCGCTTACCCGGCACGGTGACGTTTAGCCTGACGCCGGGCAACTATCTGGTGGTGAATGACCAACTGCTGCCAACCACGGGCACAGCCTCGGCGGTGCTGACGGTGGATTTGGTGGTGGTGGATGTGCCAACCTGGGTGGCTATCGAGGCGGATGATGGTGGGGCGAGGGGAGAGGTGCTGGGCTTTACGGCCGTTCCCCCCGGCGTTAACCACGATATTGCCATTTCCATTGATCCCAATCTGGCCACCGAAACGCTGTATGCCACGCTCTACCTCAACGCAGGCGAGCCAGACGAATTTGACCCCGACGGAGCCGACGTTCCCCTCCAGCGCAACCGCAGCCCGATTTCGGTGCCGTTTTTCTTGTTGGCTGAGGAGGAAGAGTAGTCAGTATTCGGTAGGTCAGTAATCAGTTTGCCTGACCACTGATTACTGACCTACTGATTACCAATCACCGCTCCCGCACAAGCCCAATCATATCCCCCAGCACGCCAGCGGCCGTCATCTCCACGCCCGCACCTTTGCCGCCAATGAGCAGCGGTTCATCGTTGTAAAAACCGGTGCGAAAGCTGATGTATTTCATGTTGGCCAGGGGGCTGCTGGCCGGAATCGGTTTCAGGCCCACGGTGCCGCGCCCTTCCGAAAGTTCGGCTACGTAGCGCAGCACCTGGCCGTTGGCACGGGCTTTTGCCACGCGCTCCGCCATCGCTTCATCCAGTTGGTTGGCAGCTTGCAAAAATTGGGGCACGGTGAGATTGGCCAAATCCGGCGTGTAAAGCGACTCCACGGCGATGTCGCTGGCTTCCAGCGGCCAGCCAGCCATGCGGCCCAAAATCATCACCTTGCGCATCACGTCTTTGCCGCCTAAATCTTCGCGTGGGTCTGGCTCTGTGTACCCTTTTGCCTTGGCCTCGGCAATGGCCTGCGAAAGGGGAACGCCTGCATCGAGTTGGGTGCAGATGAAGCCCAGCGTGCCGCTGAGCTGCCCTTCAATCTGGTAAATCGGATCGTTTACGTCCAGCAGGTAGCGCAGCGTAGCAATGACGGGCTGGCCGCCGCCCACGGTGGATTCGTGGCGCACGCGGGGATGGTTGAAAAAGGGTTGAGATGTTTGCCAGGCTCCGGCCAACGCTTTTTTATTGGCCAACACCACGCTGTGCCCTTGGGCCAACGCTTTGTTCAAAACAGGTTCCAGCCCATCGGCGGCGGTTACGTCTACAAAAATGGCCGGGCCAAGCTGGGCGTCGGTCACTTTTTGCACAATTTCGGCTTCGCTGGGGCGAGGCTGCCGAGCTGGATCGACGGGCAAGTTTTGCGCCTTGGCGGCTACAGCTGCCAGCAATTGTTCATCGCTCAGGCCGTTTGCCTGCCACAACATCGTTTGGCTGTCGGTGACGGTGATGATGTTGAACTGGATTTGGTTATGGGTGTGGATGGCGGAACGGCCGTTTACAATCTGTCGCAACAAAGCTGAACCAACCCCACCCACACCAAATAATACGACGGAAACTTCCTTCATTCTTTTTCCCCTCTCAAAATGCTCTGTGGCTTTTGTGGCTACTCAAACAAAACAAGGGCCTTGTCCGAGAACAAGGCCCTTGTGTGCACCGTAGCGCTACTGACTCATCTGAGGAGGTAGCGCTACGGTGCGTTTAGATAAATTACTATCCATTAGCACCACCTCCTTTTCATAAAGATAGCGTTGCCAGTTGTAAAAGCAGCAAAGCAATTGAACGTTTGTGAAACGTGATGCTTTTACTCAGGCGTATCAATAAATTGGAAATGATTGGCGCATTATGGCATACATGATCCCCCATGTCAATGATTGCTCAAAAAGATCAGAATTTGTTAACCTGTGATTTTCGGTAGAAAATTTGTGCTATAATTTTGCACTTTCAAGTAAGAATCTACCTGAAATAGCCACAGAGGGAGGAGAGAAGATGGAAAACTTGAGACCAATCTCAGGAATCTCTGTGAACTCTGTGGCTACTATTCGGTTAGGTACTAAAATGATGGAATCTCCTTTATGAGTGCCACAACCTACGTCGTTGTTGACGTTGAAACCACCGGGCTAGACCCACAAACCGACAGCATCATTGAAGTTGCCGCCATTACCTTTCGCGGCAACGATATTTTGGACGAATTTTCCTCGCTGGTAAATCCGCACCGCACCATTCCGCCTTACATTACCCAGCTTACCGGCATTACCCAGGCTATGGTGGAAGATGCGCCGACCATGTTTACTTTGCGCTCCCAGCTGCGCCCCAAGATTGGGGATCATGTGCTGGTGGGGCACAACGTGGGCTTTGACCTGGGCTTTTTGCAGGCAGAGCGGCTGGGAATGGGCAACCACCGGCTGGATACGGTGACGCTGGCTTCAATTTTGTTTCCAGATGCCGGGCGGTTTAATCTGGAATCTTTGGTGCATTATTTGGGGCTGCCCAATCCCAACAATGGGCAAACGCACCGCGCCCTGGATGATGCAGAGCAGACGGTGGAGCTGTTTTTGGCGCTGCGCGAGCGGGCTTTGCAGCTTCACCTCAGCCAGATTGATGAGCTGGTTGAGGCCGGGCAGCGGCTGGGCTGGCCGGAGACGCTCTTTTTTGAAGATATTTTGGCGGAGCGGGTACGCACGGCGTTTGAAGGCTCAGATTTGCGCCATCGTGGGCGGTTGCCTCGTTTGTTTAACCCTGGCAAGCTAGACGGCCGTCCCGAAGTTCCTGCTGAAACGCCCCGTATGCTAGACCCTGAGCTGGTTTCTAGCCTGATCCAGCCGGGGGGCAATTTTAGCCAGATTTTTGACGCTTTTGAGTACCGGCCCCAGCAGGTAGAGATGCTGGACGCGGTGGTGAGCGCTTTTAACGCCGGGGCACATGTGATGGTGGAAGCGGGCACCGGGACGGGGAAAAGTATGGCGTACCTGATTCCGGCGGCGTTTTGGGCTGTGGAAAACGGCCGTCGCGTTGTCATCTCCACCAATACCATCAACCTGCAAGATCAGCTCATCCACAAAGACATTCCCGAACTGCAAAAGGTGCTGCCTTTTGAGCTGCGGGCCGCCGTGCGCAAAGGACGGCGCAACTATTTATGCACCCGCCTTTACCAGCAGATGCGGCACAGCGGCCCCAGTAACGCCGACGAAATGGCCCTTTACGCCCGCATTTTGCTGTGGCTGCCCACCACGCTGACTGGCGACGTGGCCGAGCTGAATCTGCGCACCCCAGGCGAGCGGCTGGCCTGGGCACGGCTGAACGGCGAAAGCGCCTCCTGCACCCAGGACCATTGCGCCGCCGAAAATTGCCCGCTGCACATAGCCCGCCGCCGGGCTGAACTGGCGCAGGTTGTCATTGTGAACCATTCGCTGCTGCTGTCTGACCTGGCCAATGAAAACCACATTCTGCCCCAGTTTGTCGATTTGATTGTGGATGAGGCGCACCATTTGGAAGCGGCCGTAACCGATGGTCTGAGCTTCCGCGCCGACAAGCGCTTCCTGGAAGCCATTCTGGACGATGTGAATAAGCCGCGGGCTGGGCTGCTGTCTGATTTGCAAACCCGGCTAGAAGCAACGCTGCCCCCAGACTTTGCCGCCAAATTTATCGAAATGCTCAACCGGATGCGGCGAGAAGGGCAGGCGGCGGTGATTCGGCTGGATGAATTTTTTACCACGCTCACCTACTTTTTGTCTGAGGCGGTGAGCACCCGCAGCCAGTTTGCCCAGCAAATTCGCCTGACGCCTGCCGTGCGCACCCAGCCCGGCTACGATGAGGTAGAAATTAGCTGGGACAACTTGAGCCGCCATCTGCACGCCATTGCCGATGGCTTTGGCAAGCTGGCTGCTGGTTTGGGTGAGGTGGCCGACCAGTTTGATGTGGAAGATGCTGAGGATTTGAAGCTGACTTTGATGAGCAACGGCCGTTCTCTGGAAGAAACTCGCCTTAACCTGGATGGTATCATCATCGATCCTGACTCGGACATGATTTACTGGGTGGAGGTGTTTAAGGAGCGAATTTCCCTGCACGCCGCGCCGCTGCACGTGGGGCCATTGGTGCAAAGCAACATCTTCGAGGCGCTAGAAACCGTTATTCTCACCTCGGCCACGCTGCGCACCGCCGGGCCAGATGCCCGCGAAGAGGCCAACTTTGCCTACATCCGCGAGCGGCTGCACGCCTACGACGTGGATGAATTGGCCGTTGGCTCTCCGTTTGACTACAAAAACGCCACGCTGCTTTATCTGGTGACGGACATTCCTGAGCCAAACCAGCCTGGCTACCAGCGCATGTTGGAAGATGCCATTGTAGACGTGGCCACCGCTTTGGGCGGTCGCACAATGGTGCTGTTCACTTCCTATGGCCAGCTAAACCAGACAGCCAAAGCAATTGAAGCGCCGCTGGCCGATGCGGGCATCACGACCCTGGCGCAATCGTCGGGCAGTTCACGCCAGCAGCTGCTGGATCAGTTTAAGCAGCCAGACAGCCACGCTGTGCTGCTGGGCACGCGCTCCTTTTGGGAAGGGGTAGATGTGCCGGGCGAGGCGCTGCAAGCGGTGATGATTGCCAAGCTGCCCTTCGATGTGCCGTCTGACCCCATTTTTGCTGCCCGCTCAGAGACATTCGACAATGCTTTTTTTGAATATTCAGTGCCAGAGGCGGTACTGCGTTTTCGGCAAGGATTTGGTCGTCTGAATCGCCGCCAAACGGATGAGGGGGTGGTGATCATTTTGGACAAACGGGTGATTACGAAGCGGTATGGCCAGATGTTTGTGGATGCGCTGCCGGAATGCACGGTGCTGCGCCAACGTGCTGATCGCGTAGGTGAGTTGACGGTGCGTTGGCTAAATCGAGATAGATGATTGGCAGTTTGCCAGACGGTAGGCCAATGAAACAGCGATCTCTTCAAGGGATCGCTGTTTTTTATTGGGCAAGCTGTAGAGCAAACCACAGAAACTAATTTGAAAAACGAAGCACGATTTCTCAGTGGTTTACTTTAGTAAAAACCGATTTCGCGCTCATTTTATTCAAAAGTCCTTTTGGTTTTTACATGGATCGATTTCGGATCGATGAATTTATATACTGCTTTACAGTTGCAGCTTAGTTTTGCCTTTATTCTGTGCGTCGTGGGGCCAATTGTGGTGGTGGATACGGCCGTTCAGATAAAAAGATAGAAACGGCTTCATAATGTACCGGTAGACCCTCAGTAGACCTTTTCACCTATGGTTTAACAGGCGTCCTCAATTACCATAAGCTTATCCAAATAATCTACCGACAAACGCTAAACGCCCGACAAGCATTTCATATTTTAGGAGAGATTTTATGAAAAACGTGAACAAGCATCTGATTTTTATCTTATTGGCTGCCTTGCTGTTTGGTACTGTGTTAACAGCCTGTGGCGGCGAAGACCCAACGCCGACCCCGCGTTCATCAAACGATGACGATGATGATGGCGATCCCCCACCGGATGAAGAACCAACCGAAGAGCCCACAGAAGAACCCACGCCAGAACCAACTGAAACCCCTGATCCTACGGCCGGTTTTATTGATTTCTCTAATGAGGTTTTGGGTGTGACGCTTGCCTACCCTGGCGATTGGGCCATGGAGTTTGATGAAGAGGCTGGCGAACTTAAGCTGGCCAGCAGTCAGTCAATTCTGGAAGACAGCGACGATAATATTGAGGGAGCTATTCTGAATGTTCTCTTTTTAGACACTGCCTTGTTTAGTGCGCTGGATGCCGAGGTTGATTTGACAGACCCGGAGCAGCTTTTAGGCGTTTTTGTTGACTTCTTCTCCCAGCCAAGCGATGAGGGCATTACGGTGACCGTTACGCAAGAGCCAACGGCCGTTACCATCAATGACCAGGCGGCGGCCGAAGTATTGGTTGACGCGGTGGATGAAGAAGGGGATACGGCCGTTATGAAAGTCCTCGTTATCATGTTTGAAGACCGTGCGGCCGTTGTGCTTTCTGGGTCCGAAGTATCTGTAGAAGAGCAAAACCGCCCCCTCTTGAACGCCATTGAAAACTCCATTGTACTTTCTACGCCGGTTGGTGGAGTCGCAGAAGATATAGAAGATGTTGAAACAGGAAACATTTCTATTAACCTGAGCGGTGACCTGCTGCTCTATGGCGATACAGTTTCTGGAATCGTTGACGAGTCAGGGCCATCTGCTTTTGGATTCATTGGTCAGGAAGGCGAGGTGATAGACGTTTTTGTTGTACCGGAAGAAGGCTTTGATGTTGTGGTTGATGTGGTTGATGATACTGGCGCCTCCATTTTGCCAACGGGTGAAGTTGATGCAGAAATAGGCGCGGAGCAAGTGCTAGACGTTGCCATCCCCGCCACCGGCAACTACGCCATTATGGTGCGCGGCTTTGCCGATGCCACTGGGAATTATCAACTTACCCTGGCTGAAGCTGGCACCGTAACCCAGCCAACGCTCGATGGAGCCAGTGGTGAACTCATTGAGTATGGCGCTTTTGTGTCCGGGGCTGTAGACAGCGCAACGCCAGTGGCCGCTTACCCCTTTAGCGGCGCGGCTGGTGATGTGGTTGGTATGGTTGTAACGCCATTCGACGGGTTTGATGTTGTGCTAGACGTCGTGGATGATGCTGGCAATTCCATACTTCTCCAAGAACGGGACACTTCTTTTGGCCCAGAAAACCTGTTTGTGGCATTGCCAGCAGACGGTATTTATACCATTCATGTTTATGGGTTTGATGGCGCAGAAGGCAGCTTCGACATGCAGTTGGGCCTTCCCCTGACCAATGTTGTGTTTGCCGCTGGTGACACCCTCGAAGCCGAAGATGAAGGCGAAGGGCATGCCTTCCCCTTCACGGCCCTGCGGCCAGGCGATATGGTAGGCATTCGTGTAGAGCCTGCTGAAGATTTGGACGTTGCCATTCAGGTACGCAAAGGGGATGAACTGCTTTCTGGTTTGGGCTTTGATCCGGAGTCAGGCTATTCCTTTGCTGTCGGTGTTGAAGAGCTTCTAGTAATGGCTGAAGAAACCGGCACGTATTCTTTCCGCATCCTAAATTCTCAGAACGATTTTGCGGGCAATGTTGGCGATTATGCTGTTACGATGTACGGTACGCCAGAAATTGTCTTTGAACTGGCCTATGGCGATTTAGTCGATGCTCGTACCAACGCTAATGGTCTGGTGGATTACGTTATCAGCGGTTTGGCTGGCGATTCCGTAATTATCAATGTGGCGTCGGACGATGATTCCGTAGACATGGTGATTGAAGTGCTAGACCTGGATGAAAATGTCCTGGCTTCTGCTGACGAAGGCTTTTCTGGCGAAGTGGAAGAACTGGTTTACACGCTTGAAAGCGAGGAGCTTGTCATTATCCGTGTTCGTGACTTCTTTGGCAGCCCAGGCGACTTTATGATGTCGGTTAATTTGCAGTAAGTCCAGGAAACCAATATTCGGTAATTGCTAATAGCTAACTGAATATTGACGACTGTGCATTAAACGAAGAGGTTGGCATTTTTTGCCAGCCTCTTTTTTGTTGGGGGAACACGGCCGTATCTTTAACAGAATCGCTGGGTTATAGTTCGTTGAAGATAAGTAATTGTGGAGGCAGTATGAATCAACAAAAACGTCGGGTCGTGGTGACCGGTCTGGGCACCATCAACCCGTTAGGTAACGATGTGGCAACAACCTGGCAGAAGATCAGTCAGGGACAATCTGGCATAGATACCATTACCTCTTTTGATGTCAGTGACTATAAAACAACCTTTGCTGGTGAAGTAAAAGCGTTTGATCCTCAGGAACATTTTGACCGCAAAGAAGTGCGGCGCATGTCGCGCATGACGCAGTTTGCCTTATTTGCGGCCCAGCAAGCCATTGACGATGCCAATCTTACCGTTACCGAGGCCAACAAAAACCGCATCGGCGTGGTGGTGGGCAGCGGCATGGGCAGTCTGGACCCCATTGTGGACAATGTGAATATGCTTAACGAGCGCGGGCCTTACCGGGTGAGTCCGTTTTTTGTGCCCATGATGTTGGCGGACACGCCCGCGGCAACCGTATCGATTCAGCATGGGTTTGGCGGGCCGAATATGTCTGTGGCCACCGCCTGCGCCACCGGCAATGATGCCATTGGCCAGGCAGCGCGTGTGGTGCAGCATGGTGCCGCTGATGTGATGATTGCGGGTGGTTCTGAAGCGTGCTTGATGCCCGTTGCTTTTGCTGGATTCAGCGTGATGAAGGCGCTTTCTACCCGTAACGATGCGCCGCAGACGGCCTCACGGCCGTTTGACCAGACCCGTGATGGCTTTGTGGTAAGTGAAGGAGCCGCCATTGTGGTGCTGGAATCGCTGGAACATGCGCTGGCGCGTGGGGCGCGCATCTACGGCGAATTTTTGGGCTACGGGGCCAGCGCCGATGCTTACCATATTTCTATGCCCGCTGCTGATGGTTCTGGGGCCATTGCGGCCATGCAGGCTGCGCTGGCTGACGCTGGCGTGGTGCCAGAAGCTGTCAACTACATCAGCGCCCACGGCACCAGCACCCCGCTCAACGACAAAGCAGAAACGGCCGCTATCAAGGTGGTTTTTGGCGAGGCGGCCTATGATGTTCCCGTCAGTTCTACCAAATCGATGCACGGCCATCTGCTGGGCGCGTCTGGCTCGTTGGAAGCCGTTATTTGCCTGCAAGCCATCCAGCACAACCTGCTGCCCCCAACGATTAATTACGAAACGGCCGATCCTGAATGCGATCTGGATTATGTGCCCAACACGGCCCGGCCAGCCCCGGTGGACATTACCATGTCAAATGGGTTTGGTCTGGGAGGACACAATGCCACCCTGGTGTTGGGGCGGTACCAGGCATAAAAAAGAGACTGGCGATTTCGGGGTTTTAATCTCTAATCTCCAGTCTCCTTTTCCATTCTTCTCTCACGAATAAGACCCTAATCCGGCAATTCCCCAATGCGCGTTAATTTCCGCTCCAAGTCATCTTCAGTGCGGCCCATACTTTGCTCCAGATGAGGAAAGGTGAGCCAGACGAGCATGAAGCCGAACAATGCCCCGGTGAAGGCTCGCAGGAACGGTGTGCTTTCGCGTAGGGGGAAAATATTCCCAAGCAGCGCTTGCACACCAACGGCCTCTCCGCCGCCCAATGGCGTGGCGTAGTAGCCAAACAGCTGGCTAAACCCATCCAGGCCAATTGGCCCCATGCCAATGATAAGGAAGAGAATAATGGGTAACGGCCGTATCACCCGTCGTTTTCTTACCACCCCATAAATAAGTCCGCCAATCAGCACAAAACCATAAATGGCAATGTCGCGCTCGCAAAGGGCCATCTTGTAGCCCATCTGCTCATTGCCCAAGAATTCCCGCGCCGCTACAAAAAACTCAGCCCAGTTGCCTTCTGCCACATTGGCAAATTCTGGCAAAGAGCTGGCATAAGTTTCTAGAGACGTGAGATCCGTGCTGGCCAGATCGCGAGGGTAAGCGGCCTGTTCTCCAAACAGAAAAAAGCTGCGCGAAGCCATTTGGTGGCACATGGGGCTGTACATGGTGTAAATGATGCGTGCCGGGCCAGTGGCTCCCGCCTTCATGAGCACAGGTGCCAGAATGGGCAGCGCCACGTAAATGGCAATGATGGTGTTGAGCACAGCCAGCCAATGCTTGCTGAATTTATAAATGAGCTTATCTGCGCCGATAACAAAATCGCGAGTGCGCCCGGTAGCAACTTTTTTTGAGGGTGGTGTCGTCATGGCAGGTATTTCATCACGAATTGGATGAATTGACAAATTGAATAAGGGCTGCCTGTAGCGCGAAGCGCGGCAAATGGAAAAGTACGTTGTGGGCAGCAGGGGTTAATTTTAGAGATTGAGTTCGTTATGTCTAGTTGGCGGAAAGCGTATCGGCCAGATAGTCATCAATTTGGGATTGCACCATAGGGCCGCGATGAATGGCGGTGACTTCGCCGCTGCCATTGATGAAGAAGGTGGTGGGCAGGATATTGGCCACGCCGAACAGCTCAGAAACGGTGCCTTCGTTGTCGAGAACGGCCGTAAAATTCAGCCCCAGCTCCTCAAAAAACAAGGCCACATCTTCGGCCGGTTCTTGCTGATCTAGCGCCAGAATAACCAGCCCTTCATCCCGATGGGCCTGGTAAGCCGCTTCTAGCTCTGGCATTTCCACCCGGCAAGGGGCGCACCAGGTTGCCCAAAAGTTGATGATCACGGGCTGGCCCGCCAGTTCGCTCAGCTGAATCTGGTTTCCGGCCACGTCGTTGAGGCGGAAATCGTAGGCTAAATCACCAACTTCTAGCAGGCCGCCCCCGGTGGGGAGCTGGTTGGCGCTGCCAGTTTCGTTGAACTCTAGCGCCGGGACTTGCTGCAAAATGGTGCTGTTGGGGTCGGTAACGGCCGTTTCCTCCGCCGGTTCTTCCCCAAAAAGATTACCGCCAAAAAGGAGTAGGGTAAGCGCCAGACCTAAAATGATAAAGCCGCCGACGATGAGCAGGGGATTACGGCCGTTAGCGGCGCTGGCAGTACTTTTAAGGTTAAAATCATCCTGGGAAGACATGCAGAAATCCAGCTAACAATCGCTTATCGTTGGAACAGAGAAATGAATCGTTCTTCCAAAAGGACAAACCATTCAGAAAATTCATATTGACCGAACAGCGAATTAATTTGCGTGAGGGTTCCATTGAGCATCAGCAAAGCCAAAATGATGAACAATGCCCCACTAATGAGCTGCGTAGAGTGCAGATGAATGGTAGTTTTACGTTCTTCAGAACTGGTGAACACCCACAGCGCCGCGCCAAGCAGGGTCACAACCAGCAGGCCAATCTGGTGCCCAACCGTGACCGACTGGCCAGCAAAAAGGTCGAAGTTGAAAAAGGCATAATCGGCTGCGGCCACCAAAACGCGCCAGATTGCCAATGCCCAAACCAGGGCAACCACAATCGTGTGGGTGTTTAGCTCCCAGCCCTTGCCACGCAAAGCCCGCCAAAATAGGCTTTGGCGACTCATTCGCCCAAAAAAGGTGGAAACAATCAGCAGAGGCAATCCCAGCCCTAATGTATAAATAAAGAGCAGCATCATGCCATTCCAAACGGAGGTGGTTTGCGCGGCCAATGTCAGCACGGTGCCTAAAATAGGGCCAATACAGCTTGTCCAACCCACCGCAAAGCTAAGCCCAAAAATATAGGACCCTTTCACCGTGGTGCTTTTGGGCTGCACGCCGCCCGTGCCGCTGGTGTCCACGCCGCCAAACCCTTTGCCCAGCAAACTTAGCACGCCAAAAACCATCACCACCGCGCCGCCTACCAGAATGAGTAACTGCTGGTTGCGGAGCAATGTTTTGCCTACGGCAAAGCCAACGGCTCCAAACAGGGTGAATGTGGTGGCCAGCCCCAACATAAAGGCGATGGTGTTGGAGGCGATTTGCTTACGGCCGCTTTGGAAGGCAAAAGCAAAGTAGGCGGTGAGTACGGGCAGGGTGCAAGGGGAGGCAAAGCTGAGCAAGCCGCCGCCAAAAGCGAGTAGGGCCAGAATAGCGAAGGGTTGGGTTTGCAGCCCAACGGCAAATTCTGGGGTGCTGCTGCTTTGGGTTAGGGTGCCAATGATCAGAAACAGGAGAACGGCCGTTCCCACCCCTATCAACAATTTTTGACCAAGCGAGAGGGTTCGTATTGGCTCTGGAATTGTGAATGATTTAAGCATAGCGTGTGCTCCACAAATGGTTGTTGATTGTTTAGACGGACAGCTACGGCCAGTTCTTACGTGTGGAAAACCGTCACCCCATTAGTATGCCCCAAACAAATTAAGAAAAAGTAACAGAGCCTACTGAATTGGTGAATCAGCCTATTCCTCTTCGTCCTGTAATAATCGTTCCATGAGTTGAATATCTTGCCGCAGATTGCGCTGCCGTACGGCCAAACTCACAATGTACACCAGACCAATTACTCCCATCACGCCATAGCCCAAGACAAGGTAATTGTTAAACGTATGGGGATTAATGCTCGATTGCAAAGCGATATTAAGTAAAAAATGAGCAAACATTATGCTTTGCCTCCTTGCAGGCGAGAAGCCACGCGCATTTTTAGCGAATCAACATTGTCCATCAGGTATTGCAGCCGGAGCCGGTTAAACATCCAGGCAATGTACATGACGGTAAAAGAGATCGTGTTAACCGTAAGGGTGATGCCCATCTTCATCGACTCAAGACCAGGGGCAAAATCTTGCAAACCTTCAGATGCACCTTGGGCTGATTCTACCGTGCCGCCAAAGACAACTGGATGAATGTCCCGGAAAATGCGGATACTAATGTAGGTCATAATGATGGTAACAAAGGCAACAATGACGTAAACGGCCGCAAATCGTGCCCGTTTCTCTTCTTCCTCAATTGCCCCCCGGAGCATAAAGTAGGCGGCATAGGTAAGCCAGGCCACGGTGATCAGCGTTAAGCGGGGCGTCCAATCCCACCAGGTATTCCAGGCTGGCTTGCCCCAAACCGAGCCTGCCGCCGTGGCAATGGTGAGAAAGACCAGACCGATTTCAACTGAAGAGAGGGCAATGGTGTCCCAAATGCGCTCGTGACGTCTCAAATACAGTGCGCCGCCAACCAGGGCAATAAAAAAAGCTACTGCGCCCACCCAGGCCGAGCCCACATGAAAATAAAATATTCGCTGCACATTACCCATCGTTCGCTCAGTTGGCGCATAGAAAAAATTCATGCCTAAACTAATGATTAAAGTAGCGGCAGCTAGCCAATTGAGCTTGGGTATCCATCGATTCATTCGAGCCAGACTCATAGTAATTACTCCTTCCAGTTCCTAAAATTGTAGGTGAAATTGGGATGCTGCTATTTTACGTTTTTGGTAAGTAGAATACCAAACATTTTTTTATCAGAGGCAAACTTATCACGATTTGCTAAAGACCAGCAGGTGCCATCGGGTAATTTAGGATTCGACGACGAGATGGTAGGAAAAGATGCCGGTGCCTAAGATGGCCAAATCATAGGCCGCTACCAGTGAAACCATGCTGCGCACGGTGGAAAATTCGGGCACAGCATTCATCATTTCACCAACGGCCGTTGCCGCTGGCAAAATTAATGGCAGCACCAGAGGCATCAATAAAATGGGCAGCAAAACCTCTTTGGCCCTTGTCTGCATGGTCATTGAGGTGATAAGCACCCCGGCGGCCACATAACCAATGGTGCCAAGAAACAACACCAGCAGCACTGTTGGCTGCCAAAATGGCTTGTTAAAGAATATGATAAACACAAAAACCAGCACCAACTCCAGCAGCAGCGTAAAAATTGTTACACTAATTACCTTGGCCAAATAAATGGCTCGCCGGTCAATCGGCGCAATCAAAATGGCGTCAATGTTTTGATTCTCACGTTCAATGGCCAGGGATCGATTCAAACCAAGCGTACCGGCCAATAGTATGGTAGCCCACAGCAGCCCAGTAGCCACATTACGCGCGGCATCCAGCTCCGTTTCCAAAGCAAAGTTGAACATCACAACCGTAACTAGCGAGAACATTACCATCAGGCTAACCGTCTGGCGGGTGTGCTTTTCGATTTGTAGATCTTTCCAAACAATGGCCCAAACGGCCGTTGCAAATCGGCTGTTTGTCCAGGATGTAGCTTGTGGTGCTGCCGATAATTTATCCATTACTTTTGCCAGACATGCCTACTTTGCGGCCAGTTTGTTCCGCGTAAATATCTAAAAACTCATTGCCCGTAACTTCGCCATTGGCTATTTCTTGGACAATTTTCCCCCGACTTAAAATGGCCACGCGATCACATAAGTTGAGGCCGTGAACCAAATCGTGGGTAATCATTAGGATGGTACGGCCGTTGTCCGATTCTCGCCTCAATAAATCATCCAGCAAAGCAGACGCATCCTGATCCAGGCCCGTATAAGGCTCATCCAAAAGCAGCACATCCGGTTCATGCAGCGTTGCGCGAGCCAACGTAAGACGCTGCATCATGCCCCGCGAGAAAGTTCGCACGGCATCCCGTTGGCGCGCCGCTAACCCAACACGCTTCAACGCTGCTATCACCCGTTCCTCGCTGTTATCCAATTGATACAGCTTGGCAAAAAAAAGGAGATTCTCAGCTGCGGTCAGGTCCCCATAAAGCAGGGTTTGGTGTGAGACCAGGCCAATATGTTGGCGTACCCGGTCGCTAAATCGAGGCATGAGCCAGCCGCCAATTTTTACTTCACCGGCCGTCGGCTTCAAAAGCGTAGCCACAATGCGCATCAGGGTTGTTTTTCCTGCGCCATTTGGCCCTACAAGCGTGACAAATGATCCCGCAGTAACATGCAGGTTTATGCCGCGCAGCACAGGGTTTAACCCATATTGTTTAACAAGCCCATTAATCTGAATCATCCAGTCAATTTTAGGTTCTCTTACACTTTCGGCAAGTGCTGATTGTCAGGGGCGTTTTCATGACACATAACACATACCTGCCGCCACTGAGGAGGGAGCCTTCTCAATGGCATAGGCAGCTGAGGATGCCTCACTCCGCATTTGTTAATTGAAAATCAACAATCTATTAGGATTATCACCAGATATTCATCCAGGCGAACAAATAAGGTGGTTGCTCCTGTTTTTAGGCGATTTTTGCCCAAAACACCCGTTTTTACAGTACCAGGGTAAGGGTCAACAAAGCGGCAGAATAGTGACAAACCCTCAAAAAACGTTGTTATGTCTACTAAATAGTTGCATTCTTGGCAAATGTTCTTTTATAATAGCGGCCAACCTTTGGGAAGAGGGTTAATTAATTTGCTATTGAACTTGTCTGGAACAATTACCCCCTGGATTTTAGGGACACTCATTTTATTACTGCTGCTTGCCTTAGCTGTGGTATTTAAGTCTTGGCGAGAGATGAAGCGTTCGCCATACTTCTTTATGCGGCTTCAAGCAGAAAAACGGCTGCAAACTTACTCGTTTACAAGTTTAGGTTTGCTGGCTGCTTCTGTTTTATTTGCGCTTTATGCGCTGCGTCCCCCCGTCGATAACACCCCCCTTGTTGCGGTACTTACAAATGCAAAACCTGTAACTGATGAGGTTGCTGCTTTAGCTGAACCCAATAGCGCCGGGGTAGAGTTTGTGGCGGAAACGGCCGTTACCACCTCCCAAATTGTGACCACCAGCAACGACCCGCTCTTTTTAAGCGATGCAGATGCTTTGAGACAGGCTGCCTTGACGCTGCCAGAAGAATATGATCGTTTCACCCCCAAAGTAGAGCTCAACGATAATACAGAATTGGGCACCATCAGTTTTTCCACCAAAATAAACGACGATTACCAGGCAATTGACCCAACCAATATTTTTGCTGTTGGTTCCTATACCGTTTATGCCACGTTTTCCTACGATGGCATGGCGGATGGTATGTCTTGGGCCTGGGTTTGGCGGCACGATGGCGAAGTTGTAGACGGCGGCAATGAGCATTGGGCGTATGGTGAAGATGGCCCTGGCTATATCTATCTCAATCCTGATGATGGATTCCGTGCTGGGGAATATACCCTGGAAGTTTGGGTAAATGGCGAGATGCTTACCCGTTCTAACATGCGCATGACTGGCGCGGCTTTATCATCGGGTAACTAAATCTATTTTAAGTAATCAACAATGGGCAGTGGCCTAGAGGCCACGCTGTTGTTTGAAGGAAGAGAAGAGGAAGAAGGGACAGCCCGGCCAATTGGCCGGGCTTTTGGTTTGTGGCATTGACGCCACCATTTTAACGGTTGAGGCGGCGACGGCCGTATTGCCATAGCCGGTTTAGTTCCTCTAGTCGCAGTCCTGCACAGGCAAGCAGATAAACTACACTGCCCACGCTGCTTACCAAAACGAGTTGCAGCAGATTTGCTCCCTGGGGTAGATTGTTGCGCGTGAGCCACATAGCGGCAATCATAAGCACGGTAGCGGCTGCCATGCGCCACAGACCATTGAGCAAAGAGGCACCTTGAATACCGCCAAGCTTGCGCCGCAGCAGCCAAAGCAGCAGCAAAACCTCAATGACATTTGAGACACTAAAACCTAATGCCAGCCCTCCCAGCGGCAGCCAGCCTTGCTGGGGAAACAGCGTTTGGGTGAACCAAAGGCTCAACACCCACATAATGATAATTTGTATACCGCCAGCCAATACGGGCGTGAGCGTGTCACTAAGCGCGTAAAACGTACGGGCTACCACTTCTAGCGCTAACAGCGGCACCAGCCCTAGCGCATAAAATAACAGCCCCCAGCTTACAAAGGCGGTTCCCTCATCGCCAGTTAGGCCCCATTCAAACAAAAGCGAGACCAACGGCCGTCCCAAAATGATAAATACGGCCGTAAAGGGCAATCCTAAAAAGAGCAAGATACGCAAAGAATCCGCCAGAATTTGGCGCATTTCTGCACGAGCGCCACGTGCCGCCAATGAAGACAGCGTGGGAAAGGCCGCAATGCCCAGCGCCTGGCCAATGAACCCCTGCGGCATGATGATGAGCCGGAAAGCCGTGTTTAAGGCCGGCAGGCTGCCCGTCGCCATGGGATCGGTCAATACGATGATAAGGAATTTGTTCACTTCGCTAAATGACAGCCCCAACACGCGGGGAGACATCAACTTGAGCACCTGCCTGACGCCTGGGTCGCGCAACGAGAAGACGGCCGAATATCGCGCCTCCTTTTGCCTGAGGCCTGGCAGCTGCACCAAAAAATGGCCCAATGCCCCAGCCACCGTGCCCACGGCCAGCCCCATCGCCACCCCTTCTGGATTGTTCCCTGGCCAAAGCAGCCCTCCCGCAATAATGCCCACGTTGTAAATGGTGGGAGCCAAGGCTGGCAGCAAAAAATGCTGCCGGGCATTCAGCGCGCCCATGATGACGCCGCTGGCCCCAAAAATCATCGGCGAGAGCAGCATGATGCGCATCAGGCGCACCGTCAGCGGCAGCAGCTCTGGATTGTTGCTCACTTTCTCATCGGCTAGCCAGATGACAAGTTGGGGCGCAAAAAGGATGCTCAGGAGGGATACGGCCGTAACCAGCACCGTCACCAAATTAATAACATTAGAAAACAGCCGCCAGCCGCCAGCACTATCATCTTGCTCAAAATAGCTGGCAAACGTGGGGATGAATGCAGAGCCAATTGCCCCGCCCGCAATAATCAAAAAAATAGTTTCTGGGAAGCGGGCGGCAATTTCATACGCTTCTGCTGGCAGGGTGGTGGTGCCTAAATTGGCCCGAATCACGACTTCACGCGCCAGCCCCACCACGCGACTAAGCAAAACAGCCACGCTCACCAGGCCAGCGGCCCGCATAACTAAATGACGACTATTGGTTACGGCCGTTTCTGGTAAATCAGTTCCATTTTCTGTAGACATGGGTGGAGATTATACGCGACGGTGGTAGGAAATAAAATCGGGCTGGCAATATTGCCAGCCCGGTTATTTGTTGGAGAGTCAGGAACGCCGAAACCTGACCCTCGTTAAAAGGAGGAGAAGAAGAAGAGATTTTTACCCTTCGTCGAGCATTCTATACCAATTCCCTACGCAGGGCTGTACGCCGCACCTACGCACGACCTACGCAAAACCTACGCAAGTGTAATAAATCACAAAGAGCCCTGCTTCGACGAACCGACCTTCCACAGATAAAATCCAGCCATGCGACGTATCCAACACAGCCACGCGCTTCTCTTTATGCTCTTTTGCCTGATGACGGCCGCCACGTTACGCCTGAGCAATTTACCCCAGGTACCAGCGGGTGTTCATTACGACGAGGCAGCCAACGGCGTCCTGGCCGCAGAAATTGGGCTAAAAGGGGAACGGCCGATTTTTATCACCAGCTACACGGGCAAAGAAGTCCTCTTTTTCTACCTGGCTGGTGGCCTGATGCGGCTGCTGGGCGAGTCGCTGTTTGTGCTGCGGCTTACGGCCGCATTGGTGGGAATACTTACCGTAGCGGCCGTTTATTGGCTGGGATTAGAGCTGCTTCGTGACCGGCGTGTAGCTTTGGTGGCGGCAGCGCTCCTGGCCATCAGTTTTTGGCACCTGTTGTTCAGCCATTTAGGATTCCGCGCCATTACCCAGCCGCTGCTGCAAACCTTGACCCTGGCTGCCGTTTTGCGGGGAATCCGGCTGGAGCAGCGCAAATGGCTGCTGGTAAGCGGTATTTTTCTGGGCTTAACAGGGTATACCTATCTGGCGGCGAGATTGTTCCCCGTGTTATTGTTGTTGGGCAGCCTGCCGCTGCTGCTGGGGCGCAACTGGCTGCGGCGATGGACGCAGTTGCTGTTGGTGGGCGGCGTCGCGCTGGTGGTTTTAGCGCCGCTGCTGGGCTTTTTTATCGCCAATCCAGATGCCTTTTGGGTGCGCATCACGCAAGTTGCCCCTGGTGAAACAACGCTGAGCCTGGCTGAGAGCATACTCCGTTCGCTGGAAATGTTTTTTTTGCTGGGCGATCCGTACATTCGGTTTAATGTGCCGGGACGGCCGTTGTTCGGTTGGTTCTGGGGTGGATTGATGCTGGTTGGTTGGGGCATGCTGCTGTGGCGCTGGCGCAGCTTGCAGACGGATTGGCAGCGGGCCAACGTGCTGCTGCTGCTGCTGGCCCCCTTTATTATGCTGCTGCCCACTGCGCTGGCCGTGAATGAGATTGTGCCCAGTAATTTACGAGCCATTGGGCTGATTCCATTTATTTTTTACCTGCCAGGCATCGGGCTGATGGTGTTTGTGAATGATTTGGGCAAGCAGTTCAAGCGTATTGAGCTGACGACGGCTGTGCTGGCGGTGGGGATTCTGGCGCTAATCGTCGGTGGTTTGGCCACCGAGCGGCTCTATTTTCGGGTGTGGGGGGCGGATACGGCCGTTTACTACGAAACCGATGGGGATTTAACGGCCGTAGCCAAATTTTTGGATGCGCTGGATACGTCGGAAAAAACAATTTACGTGTCGGCCCTGCACTATCAGCACCCCACTCTGGCCTATTTGAGCGACAAGTACGAACAGGTCAAGTGGCTGCCCCAGAGCGAAGCTGTTGTTTTCCCTGCCCGTGAAGACGCTATTTACATTTTCCCCCACAACAGTCCATTGCCACGCTGGGCCATTAACTACTTCTCAGCCGCCGACCTGCTGCCCACCCCCTTTGCCCCAGATGGCAGCCTGGCATTTGTAGCTTACCAGATGAATGAGGCACCGGCTGTGGCCCCGCCTCAGGAACTAAATATTAACTTCGGCAATGCGATTACTCTGCTGGGGTACGATGTGGGTGAAGCTGCCGCCGGCGAAACATTACCCCTGTTTCTTTACTGGCAGGTCAATGCTGTGCAAACGGCCGATTTCACGCCATTTATCCATCTTGAAGATGGCTGGGGGCATCGCTGGAGCCAAAAAGAGACCTTCGCTTACCCGTCGGCGCAGTGGACGAGGGGAGAAATAATTGTGCAGCGCGTTGAGCTGCCGGTACCGCCGGGAGCACCGCTGGGCAACGGCTACCGCCTGCGCGTGGGGCTGTTCTCCGGCAGCAGTGGGGCACGTTTGCCACGTTTGGCTGAAGACGGCCGTTACGCTGGCGATGCGTACCTCATTGAAAATATCACCGTGCAAACCGGCGATCCGCCCTCTACCCTGCCCCAGCCGCCAGTGGCCCTGCACCAAACCGTGCGCCCGGAGCTGGAATTGGTGGGCGTGGAACGAGCCGCATTAGCGGCCGACACTGGAGAAAGCATTGACCTGGCGCTGTGGTGGTACGCCACCAGCTTTGTGCCGCACACCAACATCCGGTTGGAGCTGATGGGCAGCAACAATGTGGGGCGCATTCTGGCCAACACCCAGCCAGTGCATAACACGTACCCGTTCATTAGCTGGCAAACGCCCCAATTTTTGATCGATTGGCAAACTGTGCGGGTGCCGAATGATTTGCCGTCTGGTGACTATCGTTTGCTGGCCCGCTTTTTGGACGGGGCGGATGCCACCCTGGCCACGGCCGATCTTGGCCCACTGCATGTGACAAAAACGGAACGCAGCTTTAATGTGCCTGAAATGCAACGGCCGTATCCCGCCACCTTTGCCAACGAAATCGACCTGCTTGGTTACAATCTCACCCCGCTGGAAGAAGCTGGCCAATACCAGCTAGACCTCATCTGGCAGGCGCAAAGCGCACCCAGCCGCGACTACACCGTTTTTGTTCACCTGTTGCAGGCAGACGGCACCTGCGCCCCCTGCATCTGGCAGCAGGACGCGATACCCCAACAAAACCAGTACCCCACTAGCCGCTGGCTGGCCGATGAAGTGGTCACAGACAGCTACCAGATGCAAATCCCGCCAGATACGCCAACGGGCAGCTACCGGCTAGAAATCGGCCTTTACATTGCTGAAACGGGCCAGCGCTTGCAGGTTGTGCAGCCAAACCAGCCAGATGGCGACCTGGTTTATCTGGAAGCGATTACGCTCCCCTGACATTGCACATTCTTGAATTTCAAAAAAAGAAGCAGTGATACAAAGCTGGATGGTTTGTCAGGCCCCAGAGGAAAGTGATTTCAGAGCCTAATAAGTGGGCATTTTGGCCATGGGGTAGGAGCCTAGCACCTGCAAAAAAGAGGAATGTTTCAGGATGCCTAGCATCGCTTCCTGCACGGCCTCATCATCTTCATGCCCTTCAAAATCCACAAAAAAGCGGTAATGCCAGGGCCGGTTACGCCGCGGACGAGATTCGATCTTGGTGAGGTTGAGGCCGCGCTCGGCCAGTTCACCCAGCACCGA
>JACKBR010000018.1 GCA_020634495.1 Ardenticatenaceae bacterium
AAAAAGAGGTGGCCGACATTGATTTGCTGCAAATTATTGAAGCGATTGATGGGCCGGTGTGCCTCAATGTGTGTCTTATTCGCCCCCATGAATGCAATCGGGATCGGTTTTGCCCAGGGCATGAGGTGTGGGGCCGGTTGCAAATGATGCTCATCACCGAACTGCGCCAAACCAGTTTGGCGTCGCTGGTGGCGGAAGCCAGACGGCTAAAAGCGGAGCCACGCACAACGCTGGTTGATTTTCCCTATTTGTACGCTGCTCCCAAGAGCTTAGACAGGGCGCTCCAACAGGAACAAGTGGCGTAATGTCAGCATCGACAGTCACGCCCCAGGCGGTGCCAAAATCATCTGGGATGCTTATTTGGCGGTTGTTTTTTGGCTTGTTTGGGCTGATTGCCGCCAGCGTAATCTGGTTTTCTACCGCGCGACCCATTTTGGTATTGCCGCGCATTACGCTGGCACCGGGTTTTTACCTGACTGACCAGCAGGGAGAAACGTTTACCAGTGAAGCGCTGCGCGGTAAAATTACGCTGTACAGTTTTACTTACACTGGCTGTGAAGCGCCTTGTGTGCAAACCAGCCCGGTAATGGCCGATGTGCAGGCGCGGCTGGCAGAAGTTGCCTCTTCTGTGCCGCTGCAACTGGTAACTTTTTCTATCGATCCAGACAATGACACTCCGGAAACCTTGTCTGGCTTTGCCGAAGCGATGGGGGCTGACCCGGAAGTGTGGCATTTTGCCACCGGAGGAGCGCCGCAGTTAAAGTCGGTGATTGGTGGCGGCTACAGTGTTTATTACAAGATGCAGGAAGACGGCCGTTATAAGTTAGCCCCAGCGTTTTTTTTGGTCGATGGCAGCGGAATTATTCGGGCAGAATATTTAACCGAGTCTCCAGATATTGACATTATTTTGCGTGACATGGGGCTGTTGGCTGCCGAAGTTGACCACAGTGAGGGCATTTACCGCTTTGCTTACGAGGCGGCCCATCTGTTTTCTTGCTATCCACGCTAACGCAAACATTATTTTTGGGAATCTACGATGAACAGTGTAACTGAGACCGCAGAGCAATCTCCAAAATCTGAACCATTTTGGAAAAGCCAGCTATTTCGGCTGGCGCTGCTGGGTTTGGGCCTTGGCGTTGGGTTAGGGGCGCTATTTTTGTTGATACGGCCGTTTCTCGGCCCTAAAGAATGGCACGGCATGGAGATTCAATCGACCCAGCCTGTGACCAACTTTACCCTGACGGGGCCAGGCGAGCAGCCAGTCAGTCTCATCGATTTTCGGGGTGAAGTGGTGATGCTTTATTTTGGCTACACTTTTTGCCCAGATGTGTGTCCGGCCACCATGGTGGAACTGCGCGATGCCATGGAAATTCTGGGCGACCGCAGTGAGGATGTCCAGGTAATTATGATTACTCTGGACCCGGAGCGGGACACGGCTGACGTGCTGGAACAATATGTGGCCCACTTTGATGACACGTTTATTGGTTTAACCGGTACGCCTGATGATTTGATTGCGGTCACGGCACCAATGGGCATTTTTTATGAGCGGCATGAAGGAACGGCCGCTTCTGGCTATCTTATCGACCACACCGCCACTGTGGCAGTCCTAGACAAACAGGGGAAGCTGCGCCTTATCTATCCATTTGGCATTACCGGGGAAGAGATGGCTGCTGACCTGAAGTACCTGGTGCGGGAGTGACCCCTCGCCAGTAGGTGGCTCATAAATTGATACCAACTTTTGCGCTAATTGGCGATCTGAGCGCAAAGTGGAAAATTTTAATGGGTATGGGCAAACTCAATTGCCTACCTGAAAAAATAGAAGGAGGTTTTCATGGAAAAGGATAAGAAGTACAAAGCACCTCAAGGAACCGTCGTGCTCGTCATTTTGTACGTTCTCCTCATTATCGCTTTGTGGGGAAGCGCCTATCTGACGATGTTGTCACGCGGGGTGACAGGGGTGGCCGGATGATCCACATAGATTCCCGAGAACGCAATTTTATAATTGGCACCACCATTTTGCTGTTGATATTTGGTACGGCCGTTTTGGTGAGCAGTTTCGCTTTTGGCTTTCAGGTACCTGCTCCCGTCGAGCGGATCGATCCTCGCATTGTGGCGACGCCAGGCCAATCCCCCTGGGGTGACCCGGTGGATGAGCGGGTGCGTGAATTGGCCCCCAACAAGTACGAAGTATACATTTTGGCCCAGGCCTGGAACTTCCAGCCAAACCAAATTCGGGTACCAGTTGGCTCTACTGTCACCTTTTACCTGACCAGCAAAGATGTTCAGCACGGTTTTCGTTTGGACAATACCAATATCAATATGATGGTGCTGCCTGGCGAAATATCGACATTGACTGCGACATTTGATGAGCCTGGCGAATACAACTTCGTTTGCCACGAATATTGTGGTGTGGGTCATCATACAATGTATGGTCAGCTCATTGTGGAGCCATAGTTATGGATGCGGTAAATGAAATTGTCCAACCGGTACGACGGCCTTCTGTTTCGTTTTGGCGAACGGCCGTAGTCCTCTTCAAACTGCGCATTGTCTCTTTGCTCCTGCTGTCGGCATTTGGCGGGGCAGCGCTGGGTGTCCTGGTAACTGGGCAGGCTTCTGCTTGGAATTGGATATTGTTGGCGATCACCGGCATGTTTTCTGCCGCTGGCGCTTCTGGCATTAACCAATATCTGGAGCGTGAGCGCGATTCAAAAATGAATCGTACAGCTGCACGGCCCCTGGCAACCGGGCAAATTGAAAATCCTCATCTGGTTTTGTGGGTGGGGTTGAGCATGGTTTTGGGAGCAACCGCGTTGGCAGCCGCATTTAACATTGCTTTGGCATTTTGGGTATTTTTCGGCGCTGTAATTTATGTTGGGGTATATACCGTTTGGCTAAAGCCGCGCACCACGTTGAACATTGTCATTGGTGGCGCTGCTGGCAGCTGCGCTGTCATTAGCGGTGGCGCGGCGGTTGGTGCCTGGGATGCGCTAGGGGTTTGGATTTTGGCCGCACTGGTCTTTGTCTGGACACCGGTTCATTTTTGGGCATTAGCCCTGGCGTATCGAGCAGATTACATCAAGGCAGATTATCCGATGCTGCCCGCTCGTGTGCCCCCGATGATTGCTGCCCGCTGGACGGCCGTTCATACGCTGTTCACAGCGGCGGCGGGTTTGGCGCTAGGCTTCTGGCCAGCCATTGATTGGTTCTATTTAGTACCGATTGGTTTGGCAACGGCCGTACTTGTCATTCGTACTGCGGCCTTACTCATATCCCCAGCCGAAAAAGCACCGGCATTTGCCCTATTCCACTTCTCCAATCTCTATCTTGCGCTCGTGCTGGTTGTCATCTTGCTCGCCAGCTTGTGGAGGTAATTCTATGTATGCAAGGACACGAAAATTAGTAGCCTGGTACCTTGGCATTGGTATGGCTGCATTATTTATCGGAGGATCACTAGGTCCTCTGCAAAAATTAGAACACGTCGGTCTGAATCTCTATCCCGGACTGCAAAACATCGGCTTAAACAGCTACTATCAAGGGCTGACCATTCACGGAGTCTTAAACGCCCTCGTTTGGACCACATTTTTCATCGTTGGCTTCTTCACTTTTACTACCGTTTACAGTCTTAAACGAGATTTGTCTCATCCCAAAGTTAATCTAGCTAGCTTTATTATCATGGTGGTGGGATTGGTAATGGCCGCGATTCCGATTCTGATGAATCTGGCAACGGTTCTCTTTACATTCTACCCGCCACTGCAAGCTTCCCCCTTCTTCTACATTGGGCTAACGCTTGTGGTTGTGGGGTCGTGGGTTGGCGGCTGGGGCATGTTCCTCACCTACCGCGCCTGGCGCAAAGAAAACCCAGGCGTACAAACGCCCCTGATTGCCCTGGGTTCGCTCATCACCATGGCTATGTGGCAATTTGCCACTATCGGTATTGCCACCGAAATGCTCTGGTTGACCATTCCCTGGTCGCTGGGCTGGGTGGACACCGTCGATCCTCAGCTTGCCCGCACCTTCTTCTGGTTTACAGGGCATCCAATCGTTTACTTCTGGCTGCTGCCAGCCTATGTTTCCTGGTACGGCATGGTGCCCAAACAGGTAGGCGGCAAACTGTTTAGCGAGCCATTGGCCCGCCTGGTTTTCTGGCTCTTCCTCTTGCTCTCCATTCCCGTTGGGCTGCACCACCAATATTTGGATCCCAGCGTACCGGCCGGATGGAAAGTGGTTCATGCAGTGCTAACCTACTCGCTGTTTATCCCCAGCTTGTTGACCGCTTTCAACGTGATCGCTTCTTTGGAGCTTGGCGGACGGGCACGCGGCGGTACCGGGCTGCTTGGCTGGATTCGTACCCTACCCTGGGGCAATCCTTCATTCACCGCCCAAAACCTGGCCATGATCCTCTTTGCCTTTGGCGGCATCGGTGGGTTAACCAATGCTTCGTATAACCTAAACCTGGTCATTCACAATACCATGTGGATTCCCGGTCACTTCCATCTGACGGTTGGCTCTGGCGTGACGCTCACTTTCTTTGGCATTGCTTATTGGCTCGTGCCAAAACTGGCCAACAAGCCACTCTATAGCAACAAGGTGGCGCTGTGGCAGGCCTGGACCTGGTTTGTGGGTATGCTGCTCATGTCTAATGGGCTGCACATTCTGGGCCTGAACTTTGGCTCGCCGCGGCGAACCATGCTGGGTGTGGCCCCCTATGCTTCGTCAGACTGGCAGCCGCTGTTGATTGAGGCGGCGCTGGGTGGCATCATTTTGGGCGTCAGTGGGTTGTTGTTCTACACCAATATGGTGGGCACGGTCTTCTCTAAGAAGAGTTTGACAGAAGAAATTGAGATGCCTGTAGCTGAACCAATGGAACCAGGCCCGGCCCCAGCATGGTTGGATACCTGGCGGCCTTGGGTAGTGGCTACCTTGCTCCTAATCCTGGTTTCCTACGGCCCACTATTGGTAAATCTTATCTCAAACTTGAATCTGACATCTCCCGGATTTAATAAATTGTGGTAATGTTAGAGTATTGTGCCTAACTGCTTTTTAGAAGGCATTAGGCACTAAAGTGAAGTTTATTAATCAAACTAGTGGAGGTCGCATATATGCGAAAATTAACTTTAACGCTTATCTTATTACTACTGCTTTCTTTTGGCCTGGCCGCCTGTGGTGGCGGTGAAGAGCCAGCTGACGAAAGTGGTGGCGAATCCAGCTCCGTTGGGGATGTTGCTAACGGTGAACGTCTCTTTAATGAATCGATTATTGGGGCGGCTAGTGCACCCGGCTGTATCACCTGCCATTCGTTGGAGCCAGGTGTGGTCATCGTTGGGCCGTCACAGTCGGATGTTGGTGCCCGCGCTGAAACAGCCATTGAGGGCATGAGCGCTGAGGATTACCTGCGTCAATCGATTGAGGAGCCGGATGCTCATATTGCAGAAGGGTATACTGAAGGTGTGATGTATCAAAACTTTGGTGAGGAATTGACCAACAGCCAGATTAATGATCTGGTTGCCTTCATGCTTACCTTGAAGTAAAGACATTGTTGATGGGTGGTGATTATTTGAGCTAACTTAGATAATCACCACCCGCTTTACCGGGGAAGGGGTAGCCCAGAAGCGTCCCTCAAAAATTGTTATAAAGCCCATGCCACGATTAAGTAAAAATGAGCCTGAGCTGCTGCCAGGGGCAGGTCTGGAGAGTGATTACCAACCCGCTGCTGACCCTGGTGCAGTCAATGAGTCGCTTTCTACCTGGCAGCGTCAGCCAGCTGGCTGGGCTGTATTGTTGGAACGTATTGCTTTATGGCTGGAACGGCCGTTTAACAAATTCATCGGCACTCCCCAACTTAATCCCTTTTATCACACTGGCACCATTGCCGTTTTGCTCACCCTGGTTGTGGGGCTAACGGGCTTCTACATCTTCCTGTTTTACAAGTACGGTTTTGAAGAATCCTATCTGGCCGTTTTGCGCATGGATGGCCAATTTATTGCTCGCACTATGCGAGCGGTGCATCGTTATGCGTCTGGCGCTTTGGTGGTGACCACCTTGCTGCACGCCTACCGCACGCTGTTTATGGAGCGTTTTCGTGGGCAGCGCTGGCTGGCCTGGATTACGGGAATTGTGCTTACCATCCTCATTTGGTTGGCAGGCGTTACCGGTTATTGGTTGGTGGTAGATACCCGCGCCCAACTCATCACCGATGGCTTTGTCCGTTTTTTGCAGCAGTTTACGCCCTGGGCCGATGGCTTCATCTTGTGGATTACCCGGGCAGAAATCAGTGGCAACAGCTGGCCGATCATGCTGCTGCTGCTTACCTTGCATGTTGTGCTGTTTTTAGTGGTGGCCTACTTTTTCTATCTGCACATTCGCCGCATGAGCCGGGCCAAATGGCTGCCAGACACTTATCTGGTTATTGGCACGATGGCGGTGCTGTTTTTAGTTTCCATTTTTCTTCCCCTGCGCAATTTACCGGCGGCCAATAGCATCCAACTGCCAGAAAGCATCACGCTTGATCCACTGTTTCTATTTTATTTGCCCACAGAAGGCGGCGGCGTGGCTCCCTGGCTGTGGGGGGGATTGTTGCTGATTACGGCCGTTTCCCTTGCCTTGCCCTGGATAACTCGTGATCACTCTGCGGCTGAGGCGGCTGGAGCCAGGTCTGTCGGTTTGCCCCTGGTTGCCATTGTGGATGAGCGCTGCACCGGCTGCACCCGGTGTGCCCTGGATTGTCCTTATGGGGCGATTGAGATGGCGGAGCGGCAGGATGATAATCCGCACAAATATATTGCCATTGCTGACCCCAAACTGTGTGTCTCCTGTGGAATTTGTATTGGTTCCTGCACCGATGATGCCATCACGCTAGGAAACACATCACCAGAACTGCTGTGGGATTCCGTGTCGATGCGGTTAACCCTGGCTAAGGCAAAAGCGCCTGAGCAGCCGGTGAAATTGGTATTTACCTGTGATCGACACGCCGCCCTTGGCGCACGGCCGTATTTAGCAGCAAATGGGTCGGTGGCGGTGGCGGAAACGGCCGTTGAGATTATGGTTGTGCCTTGCGTGGGCACATTGCCGCCAGACGTTATGGTGCGTGCTCTGGATGCAGGGGCCAGTGATGTCCAGATAATTGGCTGCCCGCCCGACGACTGCCGCAACCGGGAAGGTAATTTGTTTACTGAAAAACGGCTAACCCGGCATCGTGTCCCGCGCCTAAAGCGCGCTTACGCCAACGCCCCCATCACGGCTGCCTGGGTGGCCCCAGATGATTTTGCCAGCGCCTTCACAGCCTCAGTGCCCGCGCCCAAGCCACCCGCCGTCGAGCCAGATTATATGTCTGCCCGCAGCATGTTCCCCAATATTTCGCGGCGCAACCTGGCCATCTTATTTGTAATGATGGTGCTGGTGCTGGTAGCCCAGGTCTTTTTAACCGACGTGCCGTTTACCTCGCGCCTGGCGGCTGATCGGGCTTTGGTGCGCGTGCTGGTGGAAGACCCCACGCTGCCCTTCAACCGAACTGGGGCGTATAACTTGCCGGAACGGCCGTTAACCTTGCGCTTAGAGGTGGATGGCCAAATTTTGGCTGAGGAAAGTTATGAAGCGGCCGTTTTCTTCAGCCAGCCCGCTGCCCCCTTTATTGAAGATGTGCAAATTGCCCCCGGCCGCCACCACATTCGCGTCGCTTTTGTCGATGAGCCAGGCGATTCGACGCTGGTGCTTTACGAAACTGATACCAGCATAGCTCCCGGCGACATCCTGCGCATCATCTACGATCCGCTGTTTAATGCCCCTTGCAAAGGCAGCAACTGCCTGCAATGATTCCTCCCCTTTCATAAAATGGCGATGGCGGCCCGAAGCAGGTCTTTTTGCCCATCTTTTAGCGCCCAGGTTAATACTTTTTTTATTGGTTGAAAGCTGGAACTGGTCACGTAGGCATCCTCTACGATAGCAGTAGCATCGAACCTGGTTGCCTTTGCGGTAAATATGACCTGGACAAAGTTTGGGTATGGATAGGGGTAGTTGGCTGGTTTGGGGCCAAGGTGTTGAAAATGGACGAAGCCGAGAACGGCCGTATTCCCCAAAGACCAGCCCGTCTCCTCCTGAACCTCTCTGTGCAAAGTTTCCAGCACGGTTTCGCCCGGCTCCCGTCGGCCGCCAGGGACAATGTATGGCTCATTTTCATAATCCCGAATCACCATGACCTCATCACCGCGAAACAAGATAGCCCGTGCAGAGCTGATCAGTTCGTCTGGAGGCAGGGTGGGGCACAGATAGGTTCTTTCGTGCAGGGGAACATCTTTTCCTTGCCATTGCCAGGTGGGTTTTGCTGTGGAAACGGCCGTTTGTCCATTTAAAAAATCAGCAAAAGAAGGGGTCATCTAGCGAATGTCCTAGTAATTTTATATAATGTCCTAAAAATGATACCAAATAAGGTGCTAACTATGTCTACAAAAATAATGCCGATTAGTGATTTACGTCGCCAAACCAGCCACATTATTCAAACAATTCGTGATGGTGGTGATGTGGTTTATATCACCCAGCATGGTCGTCCTACGGCCGTGTTAGTAGAGTATGAGGCGTATGAAGCCTTGCTGGCTCAACTTGAGGATTTATCAGACATGGTTAGTTTAGAAGCTGCCCAAGCCGAACCTGACCGAGATTATGAGGCATTTTTGGCTGAAATGAATGCTGAGATAGACGATTCCAAATAATTATCAAGGCAGGTTTGCAGCATGTACGCTTTGAAAATCAAACGCTCAGCGGAACGCGACCTCCGGCGGTTGCCTCGCCCCATTTTTCTCCGTCTCAATCACCAAATACTTGCGCTGCGGCAAGAACCAAGACCAGCTGGAATCCGCAAACTAAAAGGTAAATTTGAAGGCTGGCGAGTTCGAGTTGGCGATTACCGTATCATTTATCAAATCGATGACTCTGCCCGTATCGTGACAATCGTTCGAGTTCGTCATCGGCGAGATGTCTACAATGACTAATCGTCATTCATCATGGCGACGAGTCGTTCTTCCAGCAAGCCATAGCCAGTTTCGCGAACTTCTAGCGGCAGTTCCAGGTAGTCGGCTGCTTGCTGCGCCTGGGCGATGAGTTCCGGATCGGGATTTTGGGCCAGGTAGACGATGCGCTTGTAGTTGCGAAAATATTCCTCTTTGAGCTGAGGAAAGCGATCCAGCCCCAGCCCCTTCAAAATGGTGCCCTTAAAACCGCGTACCAAAAAGTCTGTCAGGAAAAAGGTGCCTGGTTCTTCATCCATCAATTCCTGAAAAGTTGTCCCGCCGTACATTTCGTAGCAGTGGGGGCCAGCGATGCGCTCCAGATTGTATTTGGCTGCCAGCTGATCGACGGCACCTTGCGAGCCGCAGTCGCCAAAGCCAATCAGCACCCGGTCGAACTGTTCGCGAATCGCCAAATACCGTTTTTCTACGTCCGGCGCGATGCGTTCTGGGAACATATGATCCATGGCCGAAACGCCAAACACCTGGGCGTCCCAACCGTGTTTTTGCACGATGTCCATGATTTCGCGGGCCAATGCGCCGCAGAAAATGATGGCGGTTTTCATTTCAGCCACCCTTCGCCAAGCAGGGGATAAGCAACCACTTCTATGACGCCACCTTTACGGCCGTATGCCATTTGCGCCGTGTTGGCATGAAAATCACAGAGGGAAAACTCCACGCGCTCGTGGTGGTGGTATTTAATGATGAGATAGGTCGTGGCGGGCTGGCCACAGTCGGCGCAGGGCCCGACTTCGTGGAGGAGGCGATCCAGTTCTGATTGGGGGATGGTGAGGGTGTCGTTTTGGGAAACGGCCGTCAGGCTGCCCCGGCGAATGCGGGCAAAAATATTGGCCGGTGTAATACCGGCGCCTAAATAAACGGCCGCTTCGTGAGGCGATAGTTGATTGTCGTTTTTTTTATTTCGATCCATATTTATTTTTCCGGTAGCAAAATATTGAACCGTTCTCGAATGGCGTTGTCGATGGGTGGCGGCAGCGGGTCGGGGCGATGGGTTTTGAGCAGCTTTTTGGCTTTGCGGCGAGCGGCCTGGCGCATGTCTAGCCCGCCATCTGCCTGCCAGTTGTCCCGGCTTTGCCGGTCGGCCGTGTGTGGGTAGTAAAATTCGCTGTTCATCAGCTCCAGGCTTTGCTGCGTGCCTAAAAAGTGACCCTCGCCATTCACCACCTGTTCGATCACGTCCAGCGAAAGCGTCTCATCGGTAACTTCGATGCCCCGCACCAGGCGCATGATGCTGCCGTTGATGTCGTCGTCGATCACAAACTGCTCGTAAGCCACCGTGAGCATTGACTCTAAAAAGCCCGCCGAGTGGTGGATGTAGTTGGCCCCGGCCAGCGCGGCGGCTGCGCCGGTGATGCCCTTTTCGTAGCCCGCCTGCACATCGGGCAGCTTGGCATCGCTCAGACCAGATGAGTTGTAGACGGGCAGGTGGCAATATTGACCCAGTTGGGCAACGGCCGCATTCATCAAGGCAAATTCAGCCGCGCCACCGACAAAATTGCCCGTGCGCAAATCGGAAACGGAGGGCACGTAGCCCAGCACAACGGGCGTGCCAGGTTTTACTAACTGGCAGTAGGTGAGGCCAGACAGCTCTTCGGCATGGATTTGTACTAGCGTTCCGGCCAGGGCAGCGGGGCTGGTGGCTCCAGCCTGTGGCGCACTGGACAAGAAGACGGGCATCTGCTGGCGCACAATTTCGGTCAGCACTTCCACCGTTTCGGCGGCAAAGCGCAGCGGGCTAACCGTCCAACTGGTGATGAAGGAGAGGAACGGCCGTTCCCTTAACGCCTCCCGTCCACCCGCAATCAGTTCTGCCATTGCCAGCACTTCATGCAAGGACCGCACGGTGAAGCAGTTGCCGGTTACGTGCTTGGTGGTGCTGCTGAAGGCGGCGTAGTACGTGTTCAGGTCTAAATCTTCTGGGGGAATATTGCGGGCGACGCAGCAGCGCAGGTAAAAATGGATGTTGTCCAGCGCATCTACCAGCCGCCCCACCTCAGCCACATCGCGCAGGGTGGTTTGCCGCACCTGCTGGCTGTCCAGGTCTAGGATTTTGACGGCCGCACCGCCTGTGCCCATGTAAACGCGCTTGCCCCCCAGGTGCATATCGTGCCGGGCATTGCGTCCGGCCAGAAACACTTCGTTTTGGGCGCTGTTCAGGGCATTTTGGACGAGGCTGCGGGGAATAAAAACCCGGTTGCGACTGGTGTCGATTGTGGCTCCGGCGGCTTGCCAAATGTCGCGGCATTCGGAGGGCTGCACTTCGATGCCGATTTTTTCCAGGACATCGAGCGATGCTTCATGAATGCGAACGACATCGGCCTGGCGCAGTGGGCGGTACCAGCCGCCGCTGGCTCCGGGGGAAACGACTGGTTGAGACGGCCGTTTCCCCCCGTCATGGTCCCGGCGGTTTCGCCTTCGCACGCGCTGGGGCACGTGTTAGCCTCGTCTGCGGCGTTGGCGGGTGCGCGTGGGGGTCGGGGCTGTGGCGGTTACGGCCGTTTCTACAATTTGGTGTTCAACTGGCGCATTGGCCAACGCTTCACGCATGGCGGCGATGTGGGCTGGCGTGCTGCCGCAGCACGCGCCAATGATCCGCGCCCCAAAGTTGCGCACCTTCACGGCATAGGCGGCCATGACTTCTGGCGTGCCGTTGTAGTGCAGATGGCCGTTCACATATTCTGGAATTCCCGCGTTCGATTTGGCCACGAAGGGATACGCCTGGTTGACGGCATACATTGCCTGGATAACCCCTTCGATCTCGTCGGGGCCGTTGCCGCAGTTGCCGCCAAGAGCGGTCAGGTTCATGGCGCTGAGTTCGGTGAAGGCCTGGACGGGGGTGATGCCCATCATGGTACGGCCGTTTGTGTCAAAGGTCATCGTGGCCACAATGGGTAAATTGGTGGCCTGGCGACAGCCTTCAACTGCTGCGCTCACTTCGCTGATGTCGCTCATCGTTTCAATCCACAGCACATCCACACCGCCAGCGGCCAACCCGGCTGCCTGCTCTGCAAACGCCGCCACGGCGTCTGCGTACTTCATGGTCCCAACCGGTTCCATAATTTCCCCAGTGGGGCCAATGGAACCACCAACTACAACCGGATTTTGGGCTGCATCAGCCTCGGCGCGGGCCAGTTCGCCCGCTGCTTTATTTAGCTCAAAAGCGCGGTCTTGCAGCTTGTGCAGCTTCAAACGAAAGCGTGTGCCGCCAAAGGAATTGGTCAGAATAATCTGGGACCCAGCTTCGATGTAGCCACAATGAATGGCGCGAATGCGGTCGGGGTGCAGCACGTTCCACATTTCGGGCGGATCGCCTTGTTCCAGGCCAGCGGCCATAAGCATGGTGCCCATGCCGCCATCGGCGATGATGTATTCGTTGTTTGCCAGAAGCTGCTCTAGTTTGTTCATGAAGAAACCTCATTTATAAGATGTGTTACCATCCGTTAGCTTATCTATTTCTGCGGCTGTGTCAACCGCCTGAGCAGATTACGATGTGCGCAGTTGCTGCTGGATTTGGGCAATTTGGGTTAAGTGCTCGGTGTCATGGTCAACAAGCATTTGCACCATGTAGCGAAATTTGGTTGGCCCGGCTGTTTGGTGGACGGCTGGCCGCTGCCACTCGCCCGCTTTGAGCGATTTTAGATAATCGAGCGTTGTTTGGCGGGCGGCGCTGAAGGCAGCGAGCAAGTCGGCCAGCGGAGTTGAAGTGGGTTGGGGCATGGTTTCTGGGTGGAGATAGGGGAGATACGGCCGTTCCTCCCCCACAATCCGCTGCAACCGGGCCAAATACAACGGCTCAATTGTGGCCAAATGGCTCAGCACGTCGGCAATGGACCATTCATTAAAGGCCAGGCGTTGGTGAACGGCCGTTTCCTCCATGCGCCGCAATAAGAAGGTTAAATCTTTGGGCGTACTGTCCAAAGCCGCGATGAGAATGGTGCGTTTGCTCATGGTTTAAGAGGTAAGTGAAAAGTGATAAGTAAAAAGTGAAATTATCTTCTCACTTTTTACTTTTCACTTTTTACTCCGCTCCTACTCAGTCGTGCCCGTTAGTTCCACCAACCGGGCCAGATCGCTTTCTAGCGCATCCAGTTCAGCGCCGTAGGTGGCCCAATCGCCATTTTGCTGGGCGGTTTGGGCGGCTTCAAAATGGGCATTGGCCGAGTTGATGAGCTCTTCCACGGTGGCATCGACGGGAGCGGTTTGCACGGGGGTGGTGTCGGTGGTAACGGCCGTTTCCCCATCTTCCTCAACCACAATTTCACCCGGCGTTTCTAGCAGCAAAGAAGCCAGCGCTCCAGACAGCGACGTGTCCATAGCGATGCGCGTATCGGTGGCCACAATGACCCGTTTTAGCTCCGGTAAAGCGCTGGTATCGGCACGCAGGTAAACAGGCTCCACGTACAAAAAGCCATTGTTTAAGGGCACTACCAGCAAGTTGCCGCGAATAACATTCGAGCCACCCTGGTCCCACAGCGAAAACTGCTGGGAGATGCTGGGTTCCTGGTCGATGCGGCTTTCCACCTGAAGCGGCCCAAAGACCAGCTCTTGCTTGGGCAGTTCATACACCACCAATTCGCCGTAATTTTCCGGATCGTTCCGCACGGCCATCCAGGCAATCATATTATCTTTGCCTACGGGATTTAATGGCTGGATGAGCAAATATTCGCTTTCGGTTTCGCCTGGCAGCGGCATGATGACGTAATAAGGCTCGATTAGCTGCTGATTGCCTTCAAACACCTCTTGCGGAATTTGCCAGACATCTTCCTGGTTAAAGAAGACGCGCACGTCGGTCATGTGGTAGCGCAAATATTGCTGCGTTTGAATGTTGAATAATCCTTCTGGGTAGCGCAGATGATTTTGTAAATCTGTTGGCATACTGCTCAAGGGTTTAAACAGATTAGGAAAGGCATTGCTGTAAGATTGAATGATGGGGTCCTGCTCGTCGGCAAGATAATAAGTGACGGTGCCATTGTAGGCATCTACGGTAATTTTGACTGAGTTGCGAATGTAGTTGATGCCCGTTGCCTGATCGCGGGTGGCATAGGGGAAGCGCCTGCTGACGGTAAAAGCATCCTGAATCCAAATGAGACTGCCCTCATCGGTGAGCACAATGTAAGGATCATCATCTAGTCTCAGGAAGGGCGTGATTTCTTTAATTCGTTCCTGAATCTTGCGATGGAGCTGGACCCGCGTTTGGGTGTTGATTTCGTCACTGAGCAGCACGTTGGTATCGCCCAGGCGGATGGCAAAGGCCAGCCGTTTGAGGTAGTTGTCTAGCGGCACGCCTCCGGTGCCTTCGTAGCTGGTGTAGACGTTTTCATTGCCGCTGGGGTAGCTAAATTCATCTCGCTCGCTGCCCACAAACACTTCGTCATTGTCCAGCTCGCCGTAGTAAATCTCCGGTTTGGTCACGGTCAGATCCACACTGCTTTCTGGCGGCAGGTTTTTGATGAAAAATTCGGGCTGGCCGTCGGCTGTAAAGCGGTCTACCGGGTTCATAACGATGCCGTAGCCGTGGGTAAATTCTAGCTTTGTGTTGACCCAGGAAAGGGAGGGGAGCTTGCTTTTATCGAGTTCGCGGGTGGCCAGCATGACCTGACGGGTTTCGCCGTTGATGTTGTAGCGGTCGATGTCGATTTCACCAAAAACGTAATACGGCCGTAACGCCTGCAATTGGGTGTAGGTTGCTTGCAGTGGGCGATAGTCCCACAGGCGAATATTGTTCAAAATGTCACTGTTTTCGGTTAAATCATTTTGATCCAGGGTGTCCACTTCGGCAAAATCGCGCACTTCAATCTGGTCTAGATTAAAGCCCAGCCGGGTGAAATCGATGTTGTACTGGATGTACGGCGTTTCGCGCACCAGCTCATTTGGCTCGACTTCATACCGCTGTAGCAGCGCGGGATAAATGCCGCCAACCAGAATGGTTGCGGCCAGCCACAAACCAGCCGTGATGAGCAACGGCCGTAAACTCAGCCGAAACACATTGAACAACATCAGAAGGGCGGCTAAGGCCATCAGGCCCATTTGGGCATACAAGGCGTACAGCGAAGCGTAAATGTCTGTGTAGCTAGCGCCAAACACCACGCCGCGCCCGGAGTAATTCAGATTGAAAATGTCAAACAAATTGCCGCTGGCCCACAGCAGCAAAATAAGGGCCGCCAATAAAGCCACGTGCTGCCGCAAGATGGCCGATTGGTGTGGCCGCCACTGCCCGCGCTGTATTTCCACGACGTTGTTGACGGCATAAATGGCCAGTGTGCCAATCAGGGTGAGCAGCAGCAAGGAAACTATCCACTGCTGCAACGCTTCGTAAACGGGCAGCTCAAAAAGATAAAAGCTGATGTCCCGGCCAAAGATGGGGTCGTTGGTGCCAAACGGCACGCGATTGATGAAGAGTAAAAATTCATCCCAACGCACGGCAATGGAGCTGGCAAAGGCAAAAGAAAGTACCAGGGCAACGATTGTGAGAATCCACTGCACGCCCCTAATTTGCAAAAACCGGGGATAAAATTGGGGGGTGGCTTTGATGGCACGGCGGCGGGCTACCTGCCAATTGCCTGCCAAAATGAGAAAGGCCAGGGCAAAAAAAGCCAGAAAGCTAAAGAACTGATAGCCCCAGCGCGTGAGCCAAACATTTTGGTAATCCAGCTCAGTGAACCAGAGCCAATCTGTATAAACGCCAACAATCCAGTTAATGCTAATAAACAGCACAAAGAGAATGCTGATGATCCACAAATTGCGGTTGCTGCCCCGTGAACGTCTGGGGCGGCGTGGCAGAGGTGGTCTTGGGCCGCCACCTTCATCGCCGCCTTCGCCTTTGTTTCCTTCCCAGCCAGCCTCTTCCATGGCTCGCCGGAACACTTCTGGGATGTCCCAGTTATCTCGACTCATTTTGTCCGTCCTTCGGAGTAAGTTAAAAGTGATAGAGTGAAAAGTAAGAAGTGGATTTTTATAGAATCTGCTTTTCACTTACTACTTTTTACTTGTTGCTGACCTGCACGCAATGCGCCAGGTCTAAAGTTGTTTATTCTCTCTTCCTATTCTCTCACAATTATGGCATAAAAGGATGAGACTGATCTGAGAACGGCCGTACTCAACTCCAACCGCTCGTCATCTTAGGCTATGTAAATGTGATGCTATTATTTTACCAGATGAAGCCGGGTTTTCTTAAAGAAGTAAGAGATAAGCTCTGTTTGTCCTCAAAGGGTGGGGATTGCTACGAATATTAATTGGAGGTACAGCATGAAGAAAATGACACAAGAAGAGGCGTATCAGTTTTTGGCTACCGGCACGCGCACGGGTAAACTGGCGACGGTGCGGGCCGACGGCCGTCCGCATGTGGCCCCCATCTGGTTTGTGCTGGACGGCGAGGATTTAATTTTTAACACCTGGCACAGCTCGGTGAAGGGGAGGAATTTGGTGAGAGACGGCCGTATTGCCCTGACAGTTGATGAAGAAATAGCCCCTTACGCCTTTGTGATAGTAGAAGGTGTTGCCGAAATCATTGATGATTTGGCCGAGAGCAAAAAGTGGGCCACCCGCATTGGCGCACGCTACATGGGCCCAGACCAGGCCGAAGCTTTTGGCGCGCGCAACGGCGTGCCCGGCGAACTGCTGGTGCGGGTAAAGGTGAATAAAATTGTGGCGCAGAAAGAGTTGGCAGCCTGGTGAGGGCATCAGCGCCGGAAGCAAATTGCAATTGTGCGCCAGGAACTGTTTACCGAATTTACCGAAAATGTACTTCGGGACATGGGCAGTCCCGATCCGTCTGAAGAGTAACATCCTATCGGGGAAAATAAGTTGAAGTGACGAAGATGATGCGTACGGCCGTTTGGATTGTGGCAGGGTTAGCAGCGTTGATTACCATTGGCGTTGGCGCTTTTGTGCTGCACACATTGACTTACTTCAAGCGAAACATGACGGCCGTTTGGCGGGCTGGATTTGTCGAGAAACAGATCGCCATCAACGGTAGTGAAATGAACTACGCCGAAGGTCCGAACAACGGCCCCCCACTGTTGCTAATTCATGGGCAGGCGGTAGATTGGCAAAACTATGCCCGCGTGCTGCCCGACCTTGCTGCCCATTACCACGTCTTTGCTGTAGATTGTTATGGACACGGCCGTTCCGCCCGTGTACCAGAAAAATATGCCGCCGCTGCGCTGGGCAGCGATCTGGCCCAGTTTATCCGCGAGGTGATTGGGGAAACGGCCGTTGTCTCTGGACATTCTTCTGGTGGGCAGCTGGCGGTGTGGCTGGCCGCTAACGCACCAGATGCCGTGCGCGGCGTTGTCTTGGAAGACCCGCCATTGTTCACCACGACGCTGCCACGCGCCGAAAAAACCTGGAATTACGTCGATCTGGCCACTACGGCCTACAACTTTGTGCAGAGTGGAGAAGCAGATTTTGTGACCTACCAGGCTCGGCACGGCAAGTTTTATACCCTTTTTAAGGAGCTTCAACCCCGGCTGACCCAAAGCGTGCTGACCTACCGAGCCAAACATCCTCATGAGCCGGTCAAAGTGTTCTACATGCCGCCCGTTATGAACGAGCTGTGGCGCGGGTTGCACACCTACGATCCGCAGTTTGGCGCTTCGTTTTATGACGGTTCCTGGAACGATGGTTTTGACCAGGCCGATGCCTTGCGCCGCATCAACGTGCCCGCTGTGCTCATTCACACCAACTGGGAATATGACGAGGCCGGTATTTTGATGGCTGCCATGGACGATGAAGATGCCGAACGAGCGCGTACGCTCATTCCGAACGTTGAGTTTGTGAAGGTTGATTCGGGTCACGGCTTCCACTTTGAGAAGCCGGGCGACTTTGTTCAGATCATGGTGGACTTTTTGCAGACGGTGCGTTAGACAAAAACCAATTGAATCCTGCTACTCCCTGGGTTACAATCTTTTTGATTTTCTAAGTAAACATCGTTAACCAACTACCAGCATCGCACACAAAGCGGGAGCGTGTATGACCAAAAAAACCGTCGGCTATGTTCATCTGGAGTGGAAGTGCCCCGCCTGTGGCACGCGCAACAAGGGGATCGACAAGATTTGCCGCAGCTGTGGCGCGGCCCAGCCAGAGGACGTTCAATTTGAGCAAGTGGCTCAAGAAACATTGATCAAGGATGAAAAACTCATCGAGCAGGCCAAGGCAGGTGCAGATGTGCATTGTCCGTTCTGCGGCACGCGCAACCCGGCTACGGCCGTTCAGTGCAGTCAATGTCTGGCCGAGCTTACCGGAGCCGAAGCGCGAGACGCAGGCCAGGTCATTGGCGCTCATCAGAAAAAAGCGGTGCCCGATGTGGCTTGCACCCACTGTGGCTCCCTCAACCCAGGCACGGCGCAGCAATGTTCGCAATGCGGCGCGGCGCTGCCTAAATTGGAGCGGCCCCAGGCAAAGCCAAAACCAAGCGTGCGGCGTGCCTCTGGCATGTCCAAAACAGCCCGCTTTGTGCTGTTTGGCATTTTAGGGCTGGTGGTCATTGCTTGCATCGCGCTGGTGGTGCTGTCTAATCGCACCGAAGAGGTGGTGGGCGAGGTGCGCGGTGTTTCCTGGGAGTATGCCGTGGCCATTGAGGCGCTAACCCCGGTGGAAGACCAGGATTGGCGCGACCGTGTGCCGGATGGCGCTGAGATTGTGTCTTGCCGTGAAGAAGTGCGGCGCACCCAGCCGAATCCCGCGCCAAACTCGGTGGAAGTGTGCGGCACGCCATACACGGTGGATACGGGCACAGGCGTGGGCGAGGTAGTGCAGGATTGTGAGTACCAGGTCTATGATGATTTGTGTACCTTTACCGAACTGCAATGGCGGGAGTTTGATCTGGTTTCTTTAACGGGGGATGATTTTGAGCCACAGTGGCCTGATCCAGCTTTGGCCCAAGACCAGCGGTTTGGCGACAGTTCTGAGACGTATGAAGTGGTGTTTAATGCCGACGGCCGTACCTACATCTATCACCCTGACGACCTGAATGAATATCTCCAGTTTGAAGACGGCAGCCGCTGGATTCTGGAAGTGAACGCGCTGAACAATGTGCGTTCCGTTACGCCAGATCGTTAGAAGAAATTCCACAATGCGTGTTATTCGAGAATATGAAGATGGCGATTTGAACGCTGTGTTATCCGCCTGGGAAAATGCGTCCAAGGTGGCGCATCCATTTTTATCTGCTGCATTTTTGGCAGAGGAACGCCAGAACATTCCCACTGTTTATTTGCCCAATGCCGATAGTTGGGTCATTGAGCAGGATGGCAAGGTGGTCGGTTTCATCTCGCTGCTGGGCAATGAGGTTGGGGCGATCTTTGTGCAGCCCCCGTTTCATGGCATTGGCCTGGGCACGGCGCTGATGGATAAGGCTCAGGAACTGCACGGGGAGTTAGAGGTTGAAGTTTTTGAGAAGAACTCGATGGGTCGTCAGTTTTACAAAAAGTATGGATTTGCGTTCATGCGCAAACATTTTCATGAGGAAACTGGACACTATTTGCTGCGACTGAAGTTTACGGCCGACAAGGTGTCTTACTCATCGCCAAATTGGGGCTAAGAGCGCTTTTAGGGTTTCGTAGGAAAAATGCTTTTTGCCCAGTTCGTAATTGTGGGTGGTGGCGGGAACGGCCGTTTCCGGCTTCTCTAACCAGCCACGCACCATCTCTACCGTTTTTGGCGTAATTTCCCCATCAATTTCGGCAAACTGAAAGCCCAGCGGGCCAATGTCTGCGGCATAAACCGGGTAGCGGTTGACCAGGGCGGGCAGCTTAAAGTACACCGTTTCGATGAGGGCGTTGCCAAACCCCTCGATAAAGCTGGGATAGGTCACCAAATTGGCGTGGGGGTACGCATCCCACAGCGAGTAGATTTTTTTGCCATTTTCCATTCGCCGCTGATCGTCCACCTGTTCTGCCACGTAGCGCAAAGCAACCTGCTTGCTTTGCGCCAGCGTTTCCAATTCGTGTAGATACGCTGGGCCTTCGTCGCCTGCTTTGTGGGTGATGACCAGTTTGGCGCGGGGATCGTTGAGTTGATGCAGCAGGTCAATGGCCAGCTCAATCCCTTTGCGCGGAATCACCCGCGTGGGCTGCAAAATGAGCCAGTCGTCGGGCGTCAGGCCAATGGCCTGGCGAAAATCGGCATTAAATTCGTCGATGCCGGGCGGGGGCGTGTGAAAATCAAAGACGTTGGGAATGATGAAGCTGTTAAGCCCGCGCCGCTGCTTGAGGGCGGTTTGGGCCAGCGAATTAATGGTGGCGTGGTCAAGTCCAGGTAAATCTGGTGGAAAATATTGATCCAAAAACGAACCAATATGGCTGCCTAAAAAGCGGGGCCGTTCCCAGTAAAAATCGTGGTTGTGGGCCAGGCCGGGCAGCTTGAGCTCGGCCATTAGCTCGGCCAGCGCCTGGGCCAGGGGCAGCTGCATGGGGATGGCAAAGGCGTTCTGGACGATGACATAGTTGATGTTGTGCTGGGTGAGGAATTGGCGAAGCGGCCGTTTCAGTTCCTGGGCTCTTTTTGCAATGTCTGGCAGCAGGGAGACGGCCGTTTCTTTTTCGACAAAAGCGCGGTCGTGTAACGTTTTAGCCACAGCATCTTCAAAATGCAGCCGGGGGTCTTCCAGCCCTTCCAGGTTGGGGTCTAATTCACCAGCGCAGTAAAAAACATGGTGGCCAAACTGCTGGGCAATGGACACCAGCTTGGCCGATTCCAGCGAGACACCATCGGTGCCTGCCAGCCGGGTAGAAATGACGCCAATATTCATAGCTGTTTAATCCAAACGACCTGGTATGGGGCGAGGCTGATCTGGTGGGAAACGGCCGTTTCTGCCAGCAGATCACGTCCTGCAAAAGGCAGGCTTACTGAAACCGTCTCTGGGGAAACATTTTGTAAACAAAGCACCTGCTCATTTTGGTGCTGGCGTAGAATGGCAAAAACTGCGGGATGCAGGCTGAGGATTTCCTGGTTGCCAATGGGGTGAAACGCTTTTTCGGCCGTACGCAGCCTGAGCAGTTCACAATAGCCAGAAAAAACGCGCTGGCGCAGTCCGCCTTGCAGCGCTTGTTCCAATTGGCTGCGCTGGAGCTTTTGCCGGTTGATGGTGCGGTTGCGTCCGGTTTGCTGAACGCCCTCGCGCCAATTTTGCGAGCCAAACAGGCTGTGGAAATAAATGCCCGGTACGCCGCGCAGCGCCAGCATGATCGCCTGGGAAGCTAAAAAGCGGCGGGCAATCAACGCCTCTGATTCATCCGCTCCGGGCACGGCCAGGGCATTGAGATAGCTGATGTTTAGCTCGTAGGCGCTTTGGCTGCCGTCGCCGTTGGCTTTGTAGGAGACAAAGCCGCCCAGCGCCTTCACCCGCTCCGCCATAGCGTCAATCGCCCCATCGCTAAGGATGCCCCGTGCTGGGGTAAGCCCAATGCCGTCGTGCGAAGCGCAAAAGTTGAAGAAGGTGACCTGGTCAGATGGCAGTTCCAGCGTGGCGGCCCAGTCGGTGATGTAGCTGGCGTTGCCAGTGTGGAAAGCGTGCAGGATGAGCGGCGGTAATGAAAAGTTGTAAACCATTTGGGCTTCGTTACGGCCGTTGCCAAAATAAGCAATGTTTTCCTTGTGCGGGATGTTGGTCTCGGTGATGAGGGCTACCTGTGGGGCAACTTCGTCCAGCACCGTTCGCATTAGCTGAATAATCTGGTGGGTTTGTGGGAGATTGAGGCAGCGTGTGCCGGGTTCCTTCCACATGAAGCCAATGGCATCCAAGCGAATATAATTTGCCCCTTGAGCGACATAAAACAGCAGCGTATCTAAAATGGCCAGCAGCACGGCCGGATTGGCATAGTTTAAATCGATCTGGTCGTCGCTAAAGGTGGTCCACAAATGGCGTGTGCCTGATTTTGTCTGGAATGGGGTTAGCAGGGGCAGGGCGCGTGGCCGGAAAACGGCCGTTAAATCAAGGGTTGGGTCTAGCGCTACGAAAAAATCTTCATACGCAGGATCATCCTGCAAATAGCCCTGAAACCAGCTGCTTTTTGCGGAGATGTGGTTAATGACGGCGTCGAACATCAGTTGGAAATTTTCGCCGACCGCGGCCACATCGCCCCAACTGCCCAGCGCCGGATCAACCGCTTTGTAATCGATGACGGAAAAGCCGTCGTCAGACGAGTAGGGATAGAAAGGGAGCAGGTGGATGGTTTGGATACGGCCGTGCAGCGTCTCATTGCAAAATTTGGCCAATGCCTGTAATGGCGCTTCACCGGGGGCCTGAACCTGGTCGCCATAGGTGATCAATACGGAGTCGCGTTCTGAGAATACGGCCGTTTCTGGCTTTGGCAAACGGAGGCGATAGGCGGCAAGAAGCTGTTGAACGTTTTCATAGGTTTGCTGTGCCTTATCCTCGCCATACAAAAAAATGAGGTGGTTCAATATGGAAGAAGTCATTCTGGAAAAACTGCCTCTGGTAATTGATTGATGGAAACCGGGGTATGGATTCAGGGAAGCTGCGTGCTGCCTGAGGCGATTTAACAACGCTCGCCCGGCACGCAGCACGCACGCCCAAATACCCAAAACTTGTCATCAATATTACCCTTTCACACCGCCAGCCGACAATCCTTCAGATAAATAGCGTTCCAGCGCTAAAAATAGAACCATGATCGGCACCGTCATGATTGTTGAGGCAGCCATCACCACGTTGGGGCGGGGGGAGGGGTCGTTCCAAATCGTATTAATTTTAATCGGCATGGTGAACAGTTCGTTGTTATTCAAAAAGACAAAAGCGTACAAAAATTCGTTCCAGGCAATCATGAGGGTGTAGATGGCCACAGAAACCAGCGCGGGAATGGCCAGCGGCAGCGTAATGCGCCAGATGACCTCCAGTCGGCTGCAACCATCAATAAGCCCTGCTTGCTCAATTTCGGTGGGAATGGTGCGGAAGTAATTTGTGAGCATGTACAAGGCTACCGGCAATGTTTGGGCCAGGTAGGTGAAGACGAGCACCCCTAGATTGTCCTGCACATCAAAGCCAATAAAATCGCCAATGCGGGCCAACATGGCAAACAAGGGAATAATGAGCAGGATGCCAGGGAAGAGATACACCACCAAAATGGCGTTGACCATTATATTTTTGCCACGAAAGCGCAGTCGGGCAATGGCATAAGACCCCAACACAGCGAGAATGACGGCAATAACGGCCGTAGGCACCGCCACAAAAACCGTGTTCCGAATATTAGTGCCAAACTGCTGAAAGCTCGGATTATCGGGATTAAACAACTCATCGTAAGCTTCCAGCCGAAATTCACCAGGCACGTAAACCGGTTCCCGCCCGCCAATTTCTGCCCGTGTCTTAAACGACGAAGAAACCATCCAATAAAACGGGAACAAAATACTTGTCAGGAAAAAGGTGAGCACAATGGCAAAAATAAACCCTTGTAGCGTGAATCGGCGGCTCAACTGCGTGAGAAACGAACTATTTTCTGGACGTGCTTGCATGATTCCTACTCCCTCTTATTCCGCTTCCACATTGCGCATGACAATGCCTACGTAAAACGCCATGAACGTTACCAAAATAACCAGCAGGATCATTGCTGTGGCCGCACCGCGCCCAAAGTTAAACTGATTAAAGCTGAATTGGTACGTTAAAACAGGAAGCACGTTGGTGCCAAAGCCGCCACCCGTCAGCAGATAAATGTCGTCGAATTTGTTGAAGGTCCACATGAGGCGCAGCAAGAAGATTGCCCCCATCACGTAGCGAAGTTCTGGAAGCGTCACGTGCAAGAATTGCTGCCATGTGCTGGCTCCGTCTACTTTTGCGGCTTCATACAAGGTGCGGTCAACCGCTTGCAGCCGGGCCAAAATCATGAGCATGGCAAAGGGGAAATAGCGCCACGCTTCAAAAATGATGACCAACACAAGGGCCAGTCCACGAGTTGACAAATATGCCTGGGGTAAATCAATAATCCCCAGCCCCATCAAAATGTCATTTAGCACGCCAGACGGCCGTGGATCGAGCAGCCAGCGCCAGACAAAAACCACGCTCACAATTGGGGCCACGTAGGGGAATAAGAAAATGGCTCGCGTGACGCCCCTGCCGCGAAACGGCCGATTTAACAGCAGCGAAGCAAGAAGCCCCACGAGCACCGTTAGAGTTGTGGCGGCAAAGGTATAAACCACACTGGTAACGGCCGCTCCCCAACTTTGCCACCCTTGCCACTTAAAGGCAAAGTCATTAAACACCGCTCGATAATTGTCCCAACCGACAAACGGCGCATGAAAAACATCGTTTAAATTTCCCAAACTCACATCCCGAAAGCTAATCCAAATGGAAAAGAAGGCCGGGAACAGCACCAGGCCAAAAACAATCAGGGCTGTTGGGGAAATTAACGTCCAGGCTAAACGCGCTTCCTGGGCGTGCCAGCTTTTGCGGCGACCGCCAGAGGCGCTTTCCTTCTCCGTTATTGCAGCCATTACACCCTTTCTCCTCGCCTATAAAACAGAGGTGCAGCCTGGGGACTGCACCTCTGTTCACAACTAAACTTGCTTACTCGCCGAGGCGATCCGCATACATTTGTTCAACTTCTTCTTGCAGGAATGCTGCGGCCGTTTCCGGTGTCATCGTTCCTTCTAGAGCAATTTGGCTGATCACCGTGGGAATCAGCAAACGGCCCTCAATGTCACCTACAACGGCGCGCTGGTTGGCGTCGTAGTCAGGACGGAACAGCCAGCGCTGCATCGATTCGTACCCATTTGCAATTTGGTCCAATGTTTCTGGCGCATAGTATTGGAAGTAATCACTGCTGGTCATCCAGCCGTCCACAGCGCTCTTCAGCACGGGGACTTTGCCAAACGGAGCCAGGGCCAGGATGTCTTGGTAGCCTTCCGTTAAGAAGTAAGCAACCACATCCTGAGCCACGGGGTCTGCACCTTGCATGATGCCCAATGTGACCAACTGGCCGTAAGAAGCCGAGCCGTTCGGCCCAACCATCTCAGGCGCAAAACCAGTGTTGCCCGCCAGGTCTTCCACGGCAATTTCTAAATTGCCACCACCATCTAAACCAGAACCGTCTACCAGGTCATCCATGATGTAGGTGCTGTAGAACAACATACCAGATTGATCCAGCTCGTAGCTCTCACGCGCTCCGCGCCAGTATTGCGGCCCTGGGGCTGAGCAATCTTGCAGGTTGGTGTAAAACGCAAGGGCTTCAATCATTTCTGGCGTATTCATGGTAACGTTGCCATCAGCATCAAATGGCCAGGCATTGTTGGAAATAGCCACTTGTTCAAAGATTTGGTGGCCGTAATTTTGGCCAGGATCCGTGCCAATTGTCATACCGTAGAGCAGGTTGTCTGTTCCGGGCAGTGCATTACAGGCAGTGGTAATGTCTTCCCAGGCGATGGGTGCGTTCAGTCCAGCGGCATTAAAGACATCTTCGCGGTACCAAATGGCCTGAATCCAACCGTCGTAGGGGATGGCGGCATAGTTGCCTGTGGCTGGGTTTGTTACCATAGCCAGCGGGCCAGCGCGGAAATCATCTTCACCAATGGCCGCAATGGTGGCCATTGCTGCGTCCTCATCCAAAATGCCATCAGCGGCAAAGGACGCAACACGCTCTACACCCATGCGCACGATGTCCGGCAGCCGGTTGGCTGCTTGAGCGGTAGCAATTCGCTGGGTGACGCCCGCTTCTTCGATGGGCACAATGCGAATTTCTACTTCAGGATGTTCTGCCATGTAGTTGGCGGCTACTGCTTCGTAAGCCGCAATCCGTTCTTCTTCGTTGTCTGTGGTCCAGAATTCAATAACCGTTTGTTCCATTGGTTCAGATGGCACTTCAACTTCTACCACGCGGGTTACCTCAATGGTTTCGGTGACAGATTCGCCTTCAACCATCCGGGTAACTTCTACTTGTTCGGTCACGGTTTGTGTTTCTGTTACGACGCGAGTGACCTCAACTGTTTGGGGGCTGCAAGCCGTCAGGGCCAGGGCAACCAGAATAAAAGCTGCGACTAAATATCTAATTTTTCTCATTTTCTTCTCCTTATGTTGTGAATATTATTGGGGCGTGTGGGGCTACGATGAGCCATTGGCCAATGGTTTATATTAGAATTGTTAGCAGTTTGTTTGTTGCCTGCTTTGGCAAAGGTGGGTTTGGAAATATGTCACCTCCTTTTTATGAATGGTGCCGGCGGCTTATGAAATGGCGGAGCCGCTAGATGCCCTTATGATAAGTGTCGGTGTGAGTAGGACGTGTTGATTTGGGGGTGTACGGCCGTTGACAATGTCGATCAGCATGGCACAGGTTTGCCGGCCAATGTCATAGATGGGCTGGTGCAGGGTGGTGAGCGGTGGATTCACATATGCCGATGAGGGAATGTCATCAAAACCAGCCACGGCAATGTCCTTGCCAACCGTCAGGCCATTTTGCTGAATCTGATTAATTGCGCCCATTGCCATGAGGTCATTGCCACAAATAACGGCCGTTACCTGCGGTGTTGCCCCTAGTAAAAGCTTAATCGCCTCTGCGCCGCTGCGCTGCGTCAAATCCCCTTCCACGATCCACTCAGGCACCACTGGTAAATGGTTGGTCGCCATCGTTTCATAATAGCCTTGCAGCCGATACTGGCTAAACATGAGCCCGGAAGGCGGCATGATGAAGCCAATGCGCTGGTGGCCTAAATCAACCAGATGCTGAACCAGCAGCTGCATACCAGCCACACCATCCTCATCAACATACGGATATTCAAAAGGCACGTTGGTACGGCCGAACACGACAAACGGAAAATTATGCTTATGCAGATGATGAATGCGGGAGTCGTTTTCGCGCGTGCGAATCACGATGAGACCATCGACCCAGCCGCGCTGGGTTGCTCGATCGTAGGCACGTTTCTCTTCTTCGCTTTCTGGGGCGTGCGTGGAAACAAGCAAATCATACTCATGTTCCGCGGCTTCGTTGCCGATGCCAGCGATAAATTCGCTAAAAAATGGGTCCGAAAAGCGGGGGCCGAAGGTGGGCATAATAAATCCCAGGGTATCGGTACGCTGTTTTTGTAGGCGGCGGGCGATGAGATTAGGTTGGTAGCCTAATTCTGCGGCCGTTTCTAATATGCGCTGGCGGGTTTCTGCAGCCACATCGTCGTACCCCGCTAAACCACGGGAGACAGTCGTGATGGAGATACCCAACTTGCTGGCAATATCTTTGAGCGTTGCTGCCATGCGCCCTCTTCCTAAAAAGTGAATGTTCAGTGGGATCGATCTATCCAAAACGTTTTGGATAGTAAAAAGTGTATTCCAAAACGTTTTGGATGTCAATATTTTAGGCAAACTGCCACAATTGTTTTTGCTTATTTAAGGCAAAATGTATGATGATTGATGGGTCAGATTGGGGGTTACCACAATTGCCAACGGCAGAGAAGGAGTGATTTTCTGTAAGTACGTGGGTGAACTTTGGGAAGAACTGGCTGGAAGTGAGGGGAGCGTAATGCGGCTCGGTATGAGTTACGCATCACGCTCCAGCATTAATTAATGTCTGAGCTGAACAAACGAATCGGCAAGATTTAGCGACTTAATATCTTTTTCATCTAAGATGCGCAATCTCTCTAATTCGGCCAGATGGTGCATGTCCTGGGCGTTGAAGCCAGCAACTGCAATTTGAAGCCGCTCAAGCGCTCCCGCGACCGTTTCTGTATGAATCTTGCGCTGATGAGCCAGCTCTAGCGCTTTTTCCACTTTAGGCGGCACTTCAATTGGACCTAATGAGACATCTTTGGGCTTGATTTCTTTGAAGCCCAGGTTGACTGGCTGTGAGAGCTGACGGTTTACTCGCTGGCAAATCTCCTGCTCCAAATTCTGAATTGCTCCAGACCCATCTGACAGGTTGATAGCGTATAAAGTTTGAATGGAACGCAGCTCAAACAGATGTTTGATTGCTCGCTCGGCGCGGCCAGAAACAATTTTGTCGGAATTATCCGGCAGGGCACGGGCCATTTTGTGCTTTATTGTTTCCGTAATCAGGTTGACGTCCACCGTGTACGAGACTTTCCATGAAACGGTGACAGGAATGCCATCCGCCGTGCGAATGTTTTCTAATTTTCCTTTGGCCGTTAGGGATTTTTTGGGAATTGTCCCTCGGACTTCTTCGTACCAATGAAGGCGCACCAGGTAGGGATCGTTGATTGTAAATACCCGTCGTCCAAAAGGAATCCAGCCTGGCTTGCGTGTGCGCTGGAGCTGGCGCACTGGCTCTGGTTCTGGGCTAACTGCAAAGCGTAGGAAGCTATTGTTGATACGGTTGAAAATGACGCCTACTTCCATTTCATCCACCAGTGCTCCCCGGCGAAATGCAAACAGAACGGCCGTAACAAATAAAAAAACTATGAAAAACAGCAGGGCAATGCCTAATGCACCAAACGCTTCGTAAGTTGCGATAGTGACAAATCCTGCAAATAAAATAGCTGCGCCAAGAATTAGGGGATTTCTTAAGTTCATGTTTACCTCCCAACGTGTGTTGAAACATTGAATGGAACAAGGTGTAGAACGCTGTTCAGATTGTAAACGGCGGACAGGCAATTTCCAAGCATTTGTAAGGGATGTCAGCAAACTGTCGGGAAATAGTGATTGGTTGGGGTAGGGATAGCAAATTTGCCAAAAGTATTGACAAAGTGGCTGCATTAGACTATCATCTAATAAGTTAGACGCTTATCTAATAGGTTAGATGGCTGCCTAACGACCCTATTGTACCAGCTCGGTTCTGAAAGCCAAAAAGATTTTTGAATGATAGCCGTTTGAATATTAGCTTATCCCGGCGCTCTTTTTGGCCACCATCAACTGCATCATTGTGGGAAACTCGTTTCCAAACCATTTATTAACCAACAGAAAATTGTGTAGGAGGCTACCATGAATCTTTTACATCCAGACACATTTTATGAACACAATCGTGAGTATCAAAAACAACGTCTTGAGGAGAGCCAGAAATTGGGAGCTTATTTTATTGGGCTCAGTCGATGAGCGCGTAAGAGGCGCATATAAATGGAGGATGACATGGGAAATACAACAGAATTGACATTTTCACAACTGGTTGAGGCTGCGCCAACGGCCGTTTACTATGCACTTACAAACGGAGCTGCTTTGCGAGAATGGCTGTGTACCAATTCGCAGGTTTCCACCAGAGTGGGTGGTCGCCTCTTTCTCTACTGGCAGCAAGGTTATTATGCCTGCGGCGAGTTCAAAGAGTTGGTGCCTGACGAAAAAGTGGTTTATCAATGGCAGGGGCGGGGCGAAACGGCCGTTTCTACCGTAGCCATCACCCTGAAACCAGAAGGTGAAAGCACAAAAGTAAGCCTGGCTCACAGCGGATTGTCAGCCGGAGAAGACGCTGCCGAAATGCGGCAGGGTATCAAAGAAGGCTGGGAAGCGGGTCTGGCTAATTTGAAAGCGGTTTTAGAAACTGGTTTGGATAAGCGAGTGTATGACCAGGCCTTTTTAGGTATTTTGATTTCTGGACAGATTTCAGCAGAGCAGGCGGTGGAGATGGGCATTGACGCTGAGGGCGGCATTACCATAAGTGGCACAATGGCCGAGACGGGCGCTGCTGCGGCTGGCTTGCAGAACAATGACATCATTGTGGACATGGGTGGAAGTCAGACCAAAGATTTTCGCTCATTGCAGGCAGCCATACGGCCGTATCGCGCTGGTGATAAAGTGAAAGTAACCTACTTTCGAGATGGAACTCGTGAGCAAACCGTTCTTGAACTGTCGAGCCGTCCTGTGCCTACCATACCCGAATCGCCCAGTGATTTGGCTGAAGCGGTTAAGGAGCTGTACGCCGAATTAACCCAAGAATTGAATGAGGTTCTGGCTGGAGTCACCGAGGCAGAAGCAAATTATCGGGCCGATGACGAAGGCTGGAATGCCAAAGAAATTCTGGCCCATTTAATTACCACAGAGCGGGGCACCCAGATGGGCGCAGCAACGCGCATTACTGATGGGGTGCTGGACGGTTTTCCAAACAATCCGCCCGCCTGGGTTCGATCGGTTACGGCCGTTTATCCGACATTAGCTGACATGGTTGCATTGTGGGAACGTACAAACGCAGAGTCAGTGGCCCTGTTGGCCAATCTGCCCCAAGCTCTCGTCGAGCGCAAAGCGACCTATTTTGGCATTGGCAATACATACTTAAATGGCTTGCCACCACATACCCGCGCTCACTTTGCCGAAATTCAAGGTGTCATTGCGGCAGCGCGGGAATCGTGATTATGGGAGAAAATTAATGAAGCACCCAAGTAGAATAAAAGTATTGGAACCTTTTATCGTATTGATTATCGTTGCAGCTGCCATTGTCTATTTGTTAAACGCATTTAACAGCGGTAGTTGGCTTTGGTTTCAGGGCAGGGCTTCTGTTCTAGAGCCACCAACACGAATCGTAGTTGTAAATAATGGCGACCGCCTCGTCTTGCAGCCGGGCACAGATTATTATGATGAGCTGGCCGAAGCGACTGTGGAAGCGTTGAGCAAGTTTAGCAATACAGACCTGGTAAGCATTGGCCTTTCTGATCAGACGTTGACAGATTATGCCGAGGATGCTTTGGTTGTTGAGCTATATTTTGACAAGCCCTTACAGTTTAATACGCTGGCACGTTCTGGTGAACCAACACAGCTGTTGATCCCCATAGACGGCCGTCACGCTTCGGGCGCATACGTTTTTCGGGGCGCACAGGGAGAATGGTGGTTTGGTGCAGTGCGCATGGCTGATCCATCCCCCCTGTACACCGTCCTCCAGCAGATGGGTTACAGTGCGGCCGTATTCCAAACAGCCGGTTAAAAATGGCAACCTCCCGCAGGTAAACTTTTGAGAAGCAAAAACCTGCGGGAGGTAAAACAAGGAGAGTTCCATGTCTGATAAAAAAGCACCCACCAAAACGGCCGAATCCGATGAAAAACAGACAAATTGGCTCATTCAATGGTACATTACTATTCCTTAAATTGAACGGTTTTAGACAAAGGAGAAAGTAATGTCAGAGCTAGAGCTTGTTACGCGCCAGGTAGGGCCTTGGGGCATGAACACCTACGCCCTCATCTGCCCAACCAGCCGTCAGAGCGTCCTCATTGACCCCGGCGATGATCCCGAAATCTTGGAAGCGATGCTCGCTGGCAGCCAGCCTGTGGCCATTTTGCTGACCCACACCCACATAGATCATATTGGGGCGCTGCCTGCAATGCGCCAAAAGCTGGGCGTGCCCGTAATGGGCAACGATGGCCCGCACGAACCGGGCGGCAAAGATATTCAGGCCGACCGCTGGCTGCGGGATGGCGATACCGTCGCTGTGGGTGAACACACATTGCGGGCGGTGTATGCACCTGGCCACATTGGTGACCAAATCTGCTTTGTCATTGCAGCGGATCATCGCATTATTGTTGGCGACACTATTTTTGATGGCGGCCCTGGCCGCACCTGGTCTGGTGAGGGATTTAGAACCACCTTGCAGACGCTGCGCAACGTTGTTTTGCCCTGGCCAGATGATACAGTTTGTTATCCTGGGCATGGGCCGCATTTTCGCCTGGGAGATCGCCGGGAAGAAATTGAGGCATTTTTAGCCAAAGATCACGGCGACTTTTTTGGTGATGCGACCTGGGATATGTGACGTTTTTAGCGCACATGCTTTTCCTCTTCTCTATGGATTGGTGGGGATCAGATAATGAATCTGACATTTGGGGTTTGGGTCAAGTCTGATTCCCACTTTTCCGTATACAATAGTAAAGCTTGCGGTAAATGCCGCACAGAAAATGCCATAAATTTGGAGTGGATTAGGGAATGAATCAATCAGCACAGCCTTCGGGTATGCGGGGTTTTGTCATTGTTTGGCTGGGTCAGGTGGTGTCTATGTTGGGCACCGGCATGACCAATTTTGCCGTGTCGTTTTGGATTTTTCAGCAAACGGGGGAAGCGACTGCGCTCACCTGGGCTATCTTTTTCTTCATGGCTCCGAGCGTGTTGTTCAGTCCCATTGCCGGGGCAATTGTGGATCGTGCCAATCGCAAGATGGTGATGATCGTTAGCGATTTGCTGGCCGGTGTGGCGACCATATTTTTGCTCTCGCTGTTGGCAGCCGACAGCCTGCAAATTTGGCACATTTATTTGGCGAACTTGTTGGCGGGGGCGGCCAATGCGTTTCAGTTTCCAGCTTACTCAGCGGCCGTTACCATGATGCTGCCTAAGGAGCAATACGGCCGTGCGGCGGGCATGTTGTCTTTGGCAGGCTCCGCCTCTGGCATTTTGGCACCTGCTTTTGCCGGGGCGCTGCTTGGTCCAATTGGCTTAGTGGGCATCATGAGCATCGATGTCGTCACGTTTCTTTTTGCTATTTTCGCCCTATTCATTGTGTTCATTCCTCAACCCGAAGTGACTCCTGAAGGCCGCACCGGGCAGGGCAGTTTGCTGCAAGAATCGGCATACGGCTTCCGCTATATTTTTCAACGACCCAGCCTGATTGGCTTGCAGATGGTCTTTTTCTTTATCAACTTCCTGGCAATGTTTGGCTTTGCAGTGATGGTGCCAATGATTTTGGCGCGCACAGGCAACAACGAGATCACTCTGGCCAGCGTGCAATCGGTTGGCGCGATTGGCGGCGTTGTGGGCGGTTTGCTGCTTAGCACCTGGGGCGGGCCGCGGCGCAAGGTGAACGGGGTGTTGATTGGCATGATTTGCGTCAGCATTTTTAGCCAGGCTTTGATGGGGGTAGGGCAAAGTGTCTTTATTTGGGCCACAGCCTCGTTTATGGGTCAATTTATTATTCCTATTTTGAATGGGTCAAATCAGGCGATATGGCAGGCCAAAGTTGCGCCTGATGTACAGGGGCGTGTGTTTGCCGTGCGCCGGTTAATTGCTCAAATCACGGCTCCGTTGGCCACGGCGCTGGCTGGGCCGTTGGCTGACAGGGTGTTTGAGCCAGCGATGCAGCCAGATGGTGCCTGGGCTTCGATGTTTGGCTGGCTTGTGGGCACAGGCACGGGCGCTGGCATGAGCCTAATGTTTGTAATTACAGGTTTTATTGGGGTGGCGGTTGGACTGGGGGCTTATTTGTTCCCAGCCATTCGCAATGCAGAAGATTTGTTGCCGGATCATGAGGTGGTGGTGCAAACGGCCGTTCTCGAAAAACGTCTCAATGAGCTTACGCAACAAAGAAGGGAATTGCGTCACGCGCCCAACAGCCCGCAAAATCAGCAAGCCTTAAAAGCAATTGCCCTGGAAATGCGGCAAATTGGCTTAGACTATCCCCAGCAGCCAAAAAGTAAAAGATAAACCGGCTTTTTCAGACGTCAATGAGAAAATTTTGCACCGATATGTACTTCTGGTTTATAACTACAAGAAAATGTTTGACAATGAGAAACGTAGGAACAGGTCTAAATGACTATTACACCGCAGTTAACTTGGGAAATCGGCACAGCCTATGACCTTTTTACTAGCCTGAATGTGGTTCACGATCCGGCACGTTATGGTTTGCGTGGCTCTTGGGCCGCCGGGGTGCGCTCCCGCTTGCCGGCGGAGCAGCGGGAATTTTTGCAAGGAGCCGTAGAAAAGCATCATTTTTGGGCGATCCCCTGGTTGGCTAACCAGGACGGGCCAAAGAACAGCGCTGCAATCCTAAAAAAGCTTGCCGAAATTCCAGCAGAGAACAGGATGAAAGAGTTATCTGCCTGTTATATGGATGAGTCCTGGCAGGCGTTACTTTTCCGGGTGGCAGAGCAAGGCATGTGGGATGCAAAAGACAAAAAGCAATTGCGCTCACTTTATACCGAGATGTATAGGAAGGAAAGTGGCAAAAGCAAAAAAATCTCTGATGATGAATTGGTTGCCACGCTGAATATTTGGGCAGATACGGCCGTTTACAGCCAAAAAATGCTCCAGGCCCTGCAAATCTATTATGATGTTTTCTTCAAAGAAGAAGAAGCCAGGATTATTAAGCCACTAGAAGCACGGGTAGCCGAAGCCAAAGCGGTGGCCAAGAAATTGGCCCTCCCAGAACTGCTTAACGAACTTTCCCAGGGACTCCGTTTTGAATTTGACAAAACCAAAGATATGGAAGAGCTCGTTATGATCCCTTCCTTTTGGACTACCCCACTGTCCATGTTTATCCCCTTTTCCAAAGATAACAAACGTTGGCTTTTCATGTTTGGCGGCCGTCCCGATGGCGTATCCCTTGTCCCCGGCGAAGTGGTGCCAGAACTGCTTTATCAAATGCTGAAAGCCCTGGCAGACCCCACCCGCCTGCGCATTTTGCGCTACTTATCAGAAGAACCGCTTACCCCTGCTGAACTGGCTCGCCGGTTGCGCCTGCGCCCCCCAACCGTTATTCATCACCTGGATGCCTTGCGGCTGGCCCGACTGGTACACGTAACCCTAAGTATGCAAGGTCGCCGCTATGAAGCCAGACACGAAGCCATCAAAACCGTTTGCACCATGCTAGAGGGCTTTCTCGATGGCGAGACCTTCACCTGAAAAAGAAAAAGGTGATAGTCCCAGACTATCACCTAAATAACTTGAACCTAAACAAAAGGTGGCGAGGAAAATATTCCCCGCCACCTTTATTTATCTATGGGACAGAATAAACAACGATTAATTCAGGCGCTGGTGGCTGGTTGTTTTGGCCAGCATCTGCGCTGTCAAAGCGGAATCTATCACGCTCACCATCCCCATCATCATCCAATTGGAAGTGAATTCTAAACTGGGTGAACCCATTCCGGTTAACAAGGCCAAAGTTGCCTGCTCCCAGTGTGCCTGTTGACCAATCATCGCTGTTTACCGTTGGGCTGAGGACAATGACATTTGTTCCCGCTGCCCCGGCAATAAAGTCAGCCGCCTGCAATGTGTAACTGCCACTAAAACCAGCAGCTGGAGCAATATCAGCATATAAGACGCCTAAGCCAAAGTCGCCAAATGGTGTGCCGTCCTGGCCATTGCGCTGTTGCAGCCTGAGCTGCACGCTGGTAATCGTTGCATTTGCCGGAATTGCTGAGGTATCAAAACTCACAATGCTGACATACTTCTCATTATCATTGCCGTTATAGTCACCGGCAAATAAGCTGTTGCTGGTGTTGTTCGTTTGGTTCGGATCACCCGTGTTTGACGTACCGTCTTCACGAATATACCCATCATGGTTCGCATTACTGTACAGTGTCAAGGTAACCGGTGGCGGCGAGGTTGGCGTGTCCGTAGGCACAGGCGTTGCCGTTGGGGTTACAGGTGTTGGGGTCGCTGTTGGCGAATAAGGCTGAATGTCAAAGTAATTAAAATTAACCGAACCGCTTATTATGGAGAAGCGCACGATGTTAGAGCCCGCAAAAAGTTGGACTGAACTTACAACATCATTCGCCCAATCTTGCCAACCATTTGTTGAACCTAGAGAAATTATTCCTGTGTCGTCGTTAAGAATTCCGTTGTTTACCGTAATGCGAATACGTGGGTTGCTGGTGCTAAGAGAAGCATTACGAATTGTAAAATCAACACCGGCAGCCTCAGCAGCAATAATTTCATATTCAAGCCATTCACCATCTCTAACCCAGCCAATATTTAAATTGCCGCCAGTTGGATCGTTTTGAACACCCTGTAAATCTGGCCCTTCAGCGCCTACATCCGTACGGTAACCTACGCTTCCAGGGCCGCCGTCGTTGTTAACTTCTTGGAAGGCTACCCCAGCGCCACCGCAGCGAAAATCTTCCATTTGAACCCGAATTGAGCCATTGGCTGCTAAGTTGTGTGGTCCAAAACCGCAGGGCGTAGGCGATGGCGTATTGGTGGCCGTTGGTGTGACAGGCGTGTTAGATGGGGTGGGGGGATCGGCTGTGTTAGACGGCGCTGGCGGCGGTGACGTATTTGTAGCCGTTGGCGGTAACGGTGCACTTCCATCTGGCGTAGGGGTGCTGGTGAAAGTGGGGGGCGGTGTGTAATTTAGCAGAGAGGGAGGCGCAACCGGTGCCTGGGCAACAAAGCGCGAGAAAACTTCGCCAACCGCAGGCTGCATGAGGCTAACAATGGCTACAACGGCAATGCCAACGAGTATCAGGATGATGGCATATTCCACAAAGCCTTGTCCTGATTCGTTTGTTTGATTTGAGGTGCTATGTTCAACGGTTTTCATAATGATGCCTCTTGGCTGCTATCTACCAATACAATTTCAATTAATCGTAATATAAGGGTATAGAAATGTCTCTATGACATTGGTATACCAGAGAAAAACGGCTACTTTACAAGGTAAGGAAGCCCTTCAATTCGAATTTGCCAACCGTAAGTATCATTTTGACCGCCGGTATACCGTGCTGTCAAAATACCCCCATAAAATGGCGTGCAATCAAACATATTTGGATTACTGTAATCGCAGTTGTCTAGTTCACCCGGTACAGTAATTTGGTAAGGTGGAAACACCCAGCCAGAATTTGCTCCTGATATAGATCCATTGGCTGCACAACTGCCTGGGACGCAGCGCCCTGCGCCTAGACCATCCGGGTCTGCCACCCCATTCACCCCAAAAGCCATCGCCCAGTCGGTTTTGTCTGGATCATAACCCAGGTCGGTTCCGTCTGCTGGGGTAAAGGCGATGGTGTCAAAGAAGAAAATGACGGGCGGCTCTGCGCCGGAGTCAGAATCGAACATGGTAACTTCAATGGTTTGCCCGGTCATTTCTGGACTGACATAGAGCAACGGAATGTTCACCGGATTGATGTCGTTGTTATTGTCTGCATAGTTGGAGTTCATGGGCAGGTTGCCTAAACCAAAAACCGTAGCGCCCTTTGAGCTGTGGGAGCCAGGATTGTTCAAAATATGCAGGTTCCGCAAATTTACATCGCTTGGCACGGTGCTGGTATAAGTTGCTGGCCCGGCCCAAATCTCAAAGCCATTTTCAGAAGAACCGCTGAGCGTGGTCACATCTAAAAAGATGTACCTTGCGTTGGTGCTTTGGTCACGCACGATGCCGGGAACATCCTGTGTTAAATCAATCTCAAAGCTATCAATTTGCAGTGGGGTTACCTGAAGATCTGGGCCATTTGGATTTGGATCATAATCATAACCGAAGCTCATATCGGCTCCTGGAGAAACCCAATACATGTCTGTACTGGGATCCCCATTGTCTCGTGAAGCCTCGCCCGTTTGGCCGTAATAAGTAACCAGGTCAATGCGCTCAACGGTGCCATCTGCGTTTTGGCGGAAGTAATAGAGTGTAAAGTCAGTTCGCGTGTTATAGCCTACCGAATAATTGCTAGGCTCACCACATGTGCCATTGCCTGGAGCGCCACCTGTGCCACGATTTTCATCAATCCGAACAAACCAATAAGGATTTACTTGATCAATATCGAGAAAAGGCGATCCTGTGACCAGGTCTTTTTCGCCTGTCCGCAGCAGGCAGGGCTGTTTTTGGTTGCTGCTGCCACCATCACCATTTGGCTCTGGCCCGCAATTTTTAGTTTCTGAGGGGTTGGAAAAGTAGGGATTCGCTATATCTGAATGAAAGATTTCATGATCGTTTTTACTTGCGTTAACAGAATCGGGGTCAAACAACTCAACCCGTAAAATGTCCTCGGGATAATCGTCCGGCACCAAGATGCGATATTGGTAAGTATAAGAATCTGGGGCAAACGGACTGCTCCAGGGCGAAAAAGGGTCACCGAAGTTGACACAAATTTGGGGGCCAAACACTGCCTGGTTGGATGTGCTCAGGACGCCATCTTCAACGCGGCGGCTGGCATAAATATCGGCCAAGGAAAAGACAGCGGCCGTTGCCGACCGGGTCAGATTGATGGGTTCTCTAAATCCCAGCACTTTCAGAAAAAACGTTTCTACAGGCCAGGTGGCGGTAACAGCATATTGAGTTGCACCTAATAATGTGGCCTCTACCTGGTAATTGTTTGGATTATTTAAGGATGTTGTTACCGATATTGGCATGTTGTTGGCGTTAAGAAATTGAGCCGACTTGGTGAGGGCGTTATTTTCCAGAGCTATGTCTTCTGCTGATCCAGCACTCGTCCAGCCGGATAGTTCAACGACCCCTGCTAAAGCGGCCGAATCGATGGCGGCCTGGAGCTGTGAACCGCGGGCAAAAATGAAGCCAACATCAATGGCAATACCCACCAAGGCTATGATGGCGACCATCATTAAGGCGATGAGGACAATGCTTTGCCCTTTTTGGCTTTGTTCAGCATCTGGTTGACGTTGAAAGAATTGTTTGACTCGGTTCATATGATTATCCTGAAAATTAACTAACGAAATTTTTCATTTGCTGCATAGAGCGTTGATGTTCCAATGTGCCTGATCTAATGATTATTGACTATGGACCAGTCGAAGCTACCTGGCCGCAAGAATTATCCCAACGAATAAACTCGGCTAAAATCCAGTTTTGGCTCAGGTTGTAGCCAATGATACGAAAGATAGCGAAGCCATTTTGGTCATCAATATGGTAAATTGTGTTGTCCCCGGTGCCGGTGGAGCTGTCCCAGACGATAACCCGGAGGGTGCGATCCAGCTGAACATGCTCATCGAGTGCTTCGCGGACTGCGCTTGAATTGACAACACCAGTATCTCCTGCTACATAATCATCCAGATGTAAAGCCTGATCGGTGACGTTGCCTGGTTCAATGTATCCGCGTGGTTTAAAGTTACCACCCCAACCGTTAATTGGGCCTAGGCTACCATTACTGACGCTATCGTTATAGTCATTGTAGTCGGTGCTGTTGCCCGGCCAGGCTAAACTTTCTGCCAGGTTGGGCGCGTTAGCGGTGATGGCCTGGTTCCAGTGGAGCCAGCCAAAGTTACCGCCTCCAGGCCCATTGTAGATTCTGTACACATAGCCTTCTTTGGCGTCTAGCAGGGATTGGTTATCTACATGGTTAAAGTATTGGTTGTAGGTAGGACGATTGCTGCTGGGGTATGTAAAATCGCTTGCGTTGGGGAAGTCATAGGCGCTTGCTTCGCCATCATCGGGGTCTGTGACAGAGCGTATGCCTTCATAAACGGCGATGGGGAAGGCGGCGCAGCCTTTGGTAACCTCATTGCCGGTGGCGGTAACGCGCATGACGCTGAGGGCATCGCGTGACATAAAGCCATTAAACTGGGGTAGAGCACTTAGGCCCAGGATGGAATCTACGTCGTGAATGGCGTAGGTTGCTACAAACTCAATGTCTGAGGCGAGGGCGTTATCTGTTACTTTATTTTGGTCTTGCTGGAGTTCTTCCAAGATACGATTTTGTATATCCGTAGGGTTGATCGAAGACGAACGGACAGTATTGGATATGCCATATTCATGTTCGAATTCCCAATCGATAATTCCATCGCCATTTTGATTTACTTTGCCCCGAATGACCCATAAATCCCAAAGTGTCGGATCGACTTCCAGGGTTTGGGTGACGGTGTTGAGGACGACGTTGGCGACACCGACGTTTTCTCCACCGTTGGCTGCAAAGCGTGTTCCGGCTCGTGCTGCACTGCTGATGCGGTTTTGGGTAACAATTAGCTGCGATACCTCTACCAGCCCAGCAAGTAGGATGATGAAGATTGGAAAGAAGAGGGCAACTTCTACCAGACTTTGACCATGCTGTTTGTGTTTGTTTGCGTTGGTGTTCATTTTTTACCTCGACTGCTTCCGATGAATCGGTTGATATATTGCTCCTTTATATTATCTATAAGCGTCAGTTGATTTGTTTAAGGAGCAGTTGATTCCAATAATTCTCCAGATGTAGCGTCTAGCCGTACGGTAAGCGCTTGATTGGTTTGTAAAGAGAAAAGGGAGATTTGCCATTCCATACGGCCGTTTCTCTCTTGATCATCTGTAAATAGGGCCATCGTTAGGGTAGAGACGCCAGCGCTTTCTATGAAGCTGTTGCCGCCAGCGTTTAAAAATGACTCAATGGCTTCCTGGCTGTCTAAGTTCCAGCCTGTGACGGATAAAATAGGCGCTTCCTGGTTGTGTGGCCCTTCGCTAACGACAACGGCCGTATCTTCCACCACTGACACGATGGCTATTTTTTGCACCGAGGCAGCGTAGAAGGTGAAGCCCCAGGTGGTTTTGCCCTGGCGTAAATCGGTGGCGGTGGTTCCTTGGGGCCAGGTGGCCTGGGCATTGAGCAAAACGGCGTCGGGCTGCCAGTCTTCGGCCGTTTGCTGTGCTTTGGCATAGGCGACCATGGCGGTACGGCCGTCGAAGACCGACGTTGGAGCAATGTCATCGGCTCGTTCAGCGATGATGGTGGCGGAATTGGCGGTGGTGTTGGAAACGGCCGTGCTGCGGTTGCCAAACCAAAACGTCAGCGATAGGCCCGCTACCACAATCAGCAATACCACCATGATTATTCCTAATACCCACTCAAACCGTTTCATAATCACACATCTAAGCTACTTTGAAAGAAAAGGGATATAAGTCGCCGGTACGTTACGCAAAAAACGTATCTGACGAATGTCTTCACTAACAAATTCCTCAAAAACTAAATAAACCCACCAATTATTTTGCACATCCATGTTGGGGAAGATGGCCCTGGTCTCGAAATCAGTAATTTCGTCTTTCGGAGAGGTAGCCCAGTTTCCGCAACTGCTAGTACCCCAAATTTGTTCGTTGTCATTGCCAGATATCAGCCCATGGAAATACACAAAAGTGCAACCCCCTATTTGACTAATTGTGGATGTGAGATCGAAGGGATTTGAAGCATGGACACCCAGAACCTGCCCTGAAATAGGGTTGCCACGCGATTGCCAGTTGTTGCTTACGGTTGCACCTGTGCAATTAGATGAACATTGAATATGGTGGATGTATTGTTGAGTACCATTGAATCTTTCTGTATAAGCAACATGACGGGTGTTACCAGCCAGGGTGATTTGAGGCTGCTTGGCGTTCGTGGCACCACTGGCAGTAGAGATCGTTCGTGCTGTTGTCCAGGTAACTGTATTTGTGGTGGTATTCACTGTGCCTTGTGAGTATTGAGTACCAGCGGTAAAAAGCCCTTCTTCCCAAACCACATAGATGGTGTTCCCTGAAACTGCCAAGGCTGGCCTGGTTGAGAAATCTAAGGAGCCAACAGAAACCTGATTTTTGGCAACGGCCCAGCTGGTTCCCCCATTTTTGGATCGCGTATGGAAAATTTGCCATTGTGAGCCATCAAATTCTGCCCAAACGATGTCAATATTACTGCTGCCGCTGGCAATAATTCGAGGATTTGTTATGCCTGTGGCGCTTGTAGAGCGAATGGCCGAGGTATTACTGGCCCAATCATCTTCATGGGCATAATGCAATTGTAAGCCATTTTCTACCCAGACCGCGTGTGCTTTGTTGCTGCTATCGTAGTCCAAATCCAATTCGGTTGAGCGGACGCCTCCGCTAGAGTGGATGCGTGTTACAAGAGACCAGCTTCCGGCTGCTCCATTATTTGTTGAGCGACGGTAATAAACGTCTGTGTCGCTTTCGGTTGCACTCATTTGCCGAACGAACCCAACCATAACGGTACGGCCGTTTGGCGCACCACGCACCACAGCCAATCTTGACCCAAACGTGTTACCAGAAAGATTTTGTATTGGATCCCATGCTGGGCCTGTTGTGATCTCCGAAGGCGCATCTGGTGTTTCAATTTCTTCCGCCGTCAGCGATCCCTGTAAAACCAATACAAGTATTAAATTCAGTAAGACAAAAACTGTTTTTTGCCAACTTAAATGTTTCGTTATGGACATGGACCAACCCTCATTGTGACATGTGCCGTCGTGTTTGGTACAGAGCCAACAATAATAAACCCGTACCACTCAGTTCCATCAATTAACATACACCCCGCAACATTGTAGGTCGTAGTAGGCGGAGGAACATTGATAAATGAATAGAAGCCATTAATATCAGAAGACGTTATAGCAACGACCTGACCAGTTGAGTTATCAATCAATGTCATTGTTGCTCTAAATTGTAAGACGATATCATCACCTAACGTCAAGGCTCCACCACTAATTTGATTACTACCTCCTAAGTCAGAGGTTGGCGTTGGGGTTGGCCCAGGCGTGACATTGTTCATCGTTAAAGGCTGGGTAATATTATTGGTCTCGTCAGCCTCATCAATTTGTAATACAGAATCAACCATGCCATAAATTTGATGGTTGGTTGGCGTGTTATTGAAGCCAAGTGGGGAGGTAATCGTTATAACACGACTGGCACCTCCTGGCAGTCCAGACACGGCCGAATAGCCATCGCTTTGGGCCAGGGGAATACGGTCGGTAAGTATTGTGGTGGGGTCCAGGTAAATATCGACAAAGAATTGTTCAGAAACATTTTCCGTGCCGGTGTTGGTAATAGCAACACTAAATTGCACAGGCTGGTAGCCTACGATAGGTGGTGTGCTAACCAATTTTGGCGGCGCTACAGCTATGAGATCTGCCGGGGCTGTAGTCGCTGAGGGGATAGGCGTTGGTGTGTTGGTTGGCTGGCCAATGCAGGGCACGGTGAAGTTAACTGTATTGCTTGCCCCGTTTGTACCCGACACCGCAACAATGGGATAGGTGCCCGCTGCAACATTATTTCTGGTATAGATGAATGAGAAGGTACCGTTGTGCTGGTTTGCCCCAACATTATAGATAATCGTTGTACCGTTCCAGTACACGTTTATCGATTGATTCACTGGCCAGTTAAAGCCTAAAACATCAAATTGAACCGTTGGCCCAGGGCCACAGCTGGGCAGAATTGTAATGTATGGCGAACTTGGCGTGGGCGTGTTGGTTTGCACCGGTGTGCTGGTTGGTGTATTGGTTGGAACTGGTGTAAAGGTGGGTGAAGGCGTAGGCGTTGGCGGTGCCCCAACCACTACAGTCGTGTCTGCATTATCGGGCACGTCATCTTGCCGTACAATTAATATGTCGCCAAATTCATTGCTGGTAAGCCCTGGATCAAGCGTTACTGAGGCAAAACCAGGGCAAGCATGATCATCCCCAAAAGGCCCGGCTAGCGTAGCGGTGCCCAAAACTTGACCGGTTGTTAGATTACTCACAGTAACGTCAATGCCTACATCACCGGTGACAAAAACAAAGTTGTTGCCAGTGATCGCGGCCCCTTCAAATAGTATATCGCAGCGAGGCGTGGGTGTGGCTGTTGGCGTATCTGATGGTGTTGCAGTTGGCCCTGGTGTGTCCGTGGGCGGTACTGGCGTGGGTGACGGGGTGACACCCGGCGTGGGAACCGGCGGCAAATTTGGCGGCAGCGCGGCGGCATCATTGCCTGAACCGCCAAGGTTGCCAAAGGTTTCATTGTTTAGGGTTTCCTGCCCGAATACCGGAATTGAAGGCAGGATGGGGCGGAAGAAGGGGGTGATGATAGGTACGCGGTAGGTAACGCGGACAATGACCGGATTGCTGGGAATTCCCGCAAAGTCGTATTGCAACTGCCCGCTTTGATCAACTCCCCACATTTCAATATTGTAATATTGATCTTCTTCAAAGGTGACAGATTCTTCATCAAGAGGCAGCCCGGCGAGGTGTTCATGTGCTTTATCAATAATTGAAGCGACGCGTAGATCATCACAAACGTTGCGACCTCCGGAAACAAATTTGGGCAGGCCAAAATCGACGGCACAGGTGGGGCGCTCGGCTTGCCCGGTGATGGCGTAACGGGCACCTTCGCGGGCGGCGTTTTGCACGGTGTTCCAGGCCCACAAAATGCGTGCGCTTTCAATTATTAAGAAGATCATCATGAGCAGCACGGTGAGGATGAGGGCAAATTCGACCAATGCCTGTCCTGGAGAGTCGTTAAATCTTCGTTTGAGTTTGATCATGATAAGTTCACTTTTGGTCTACTTTTCGGTTCGTTGATTCCATCTAAATCTCGTTTCCGGTATACTGTTTAAGATGGAACGGCCGCATTTTATTAATTCACCCTTAAAGATTAGCAGATACCTGTCGTTCAAGCGTTGATCAAGCGTTGATCTGGCATGGAGTTGCGACCAATCGGCATGACAAAAGTACTGAAATTGGCTCTTTTGGGGCCATTGCAGATTTCAATTGACGATGAACCGTTGATCGGTTTGGATTCAGGCAAAGCCCAGGCGCTGTTGTGTTATCTGGCGGTGAACGGCCGTTCCCATTCTCGTCATGCGCTGGCCAGTTTGCTGTGGGGAGAATTGCCCGATGCCGATGCCCGGCGCAACCTTCGTGGCGTTATCCTCAAGTTACGCCAACAGCTGGAATCCTATTTGCACATTAGCCATCAAGCCGTGGGGCTAAACCCAGATGCGACCGTTTGGCTGGATACGGCCGTTTTCCAAAATAACTTGAACGCTGGCACAGCAGAAAACAACGGCTGGCAAACGGCCGTTCAGCTTTATCGCGGAGAATTTTTGCAAGAGTTTTACATCCGGCAGGCTCCCGATTTTGATAACTGGCTGCTTGCACAGCGAACCTGGTTCCATAACCAGGCCGTAAGCGCCCACGATGCCAGGGCGACCCATTTGCTGCACCAGAGCGATTTTACCGAAGGCATTCAGGTAGCCCGGCGCTTGATAATCCTGGAGCCAACTCGTGAAGCCAGCCACCGCTTGCTGATGGAGCTTCTGGCTCTTTCTGGCCAGCGCCCGGCTGCCTTGCAGCAGTTTGAGCAGTGCCAGCAGCTTTTGGCCGATGAGCTTGGCGTGGAAGTCTCGCAAGAAACGGCCGTTCTCCACGAGCAAATTCGCTCCGGGGAGTATGACAAGGTGACAAATAGACAAGGTGACAAGGTGACCCGCCCAAACAATGTCACCTTGTCACCCCCTCACCTTGTCACCCCTTCACCCTTCATCGCCGGTCCCCCCATCACCGAACCCACCCAATTCTTCGGCCGTGAACGTGAACTCAAGCGGTTGGGGATGATGCTGCGGCAACGGCCGTTGCAAAACGCGGCGATCATTGGTCCCAGGCGCAGCGGCAAAACCTCACTGCTGCACTATTTGCGGTTGGCCAACTGGCTGCCAGAAGCCAGCAACACCTGCTGGATTTTTGTCGATTTTCAGGATGCCCGGTTGGGCAAGCAAGAAACGCTGCTGCACACATTGCTTGCAGAAATGGGTCTGGAACCGCCTGATTCATGCGATTTGGAAACGTTCCTGGACGTGGTGAGTGAGCAGCTAGATCGCCCAACCGTCATTTTGTTTGATGAGATTGGCGTGGCCCTGACCCGCTATCCAGAGCTGGACGATACCTTTTGGGAAAGTTTGCGCTCCCTGGCAACCAACCAGGTGGATGGTAATTTGGGTTTTGTGCTGTCCAGCGCCCAGCCGCCAGACGTGCTGGCGCAGCATCAGGGTTTGGGATCGCCATTTTTTAACATTTTTGGCTATACGGCCGTTCTCGGTCCACTGTCCGAAGAAGGTGCACGCAGCCTCATTGCCACTTCGCCCATCAAATTTGCAGCGCGAGATGTGGACTGGATTTTGGCCGAAAGCGGCCGTTGGCCCATGCCCTTACAAATTCTCTGCCGCGAGCGCCTGCTGGCCCTCAGCGAAGGCGAATCGGGCGACGACTGGCGTGAAGAAGCCCTGCGGCAGTTGGAACCGCTGCGCCGCATGGCCGGGGAGCAGTAATCAGTATTCAGTAAGCAGTAATCAGTGCTGACCTACTGAACACTGACCTACTGAACACTGACCTACTGAACACTGACTCATGAACGACACTCTCCGCAACCGCTACACCGACGCCCCAACCCTGCCCGGCAATCCGCTGACGGGCAGCGTGCGGCTGCTGTTCTGGCTCTTTTTCCACCCCTCCGCCTGGCGCAATCACCTAAAACGGTTAGACAGCACCCTTTCGCCTCATTTTAGTCTGGCGGATTTGCAGCGGCGGCAGTGGGCGAACACGGCCGTTCTCCGCTTCCTCCTCATGACCTTTTTTGCCTGGCCGCTGCTGGTGGGTTTGCTGCTGGGGCTCCTCCTCTGGCTGCTCAACTTGCCCACAACGGCATTGCTGCTGGGCGTCATGCTGGGCATTGCCGTGGGACTGATTGTGGGATTGGCCGCCAGTATCGCGGGCAGCGTGGCCATTGGCGTGACGGTGGGCATGGCCACAGGTTTTTCCTTGGGACTGGGTGGCGCTTTGCTGCTGCGCTCGGCGGGGGATTTGGTGCTGAATGGCGTGCCGGTGGCCCTGAACATTGTGGTAAGCAGCTTGATTGGCCTGACCAGCGGACTGGCGGGCGGGCTGGCTTACGGCGTGGGCGTAGGCGTAACGCGGGAGGAACTGGTGCAGGAAACGGCCGTTCCCAGCGTGTCGGTTTTGCGGCAGGTGAGCGGCATGGTGGTGGGCATTCTCATTGGGCTTGGCGCGGGATTTTTAGCCAGACTGCTTGAGGGCGTTTGGGCGACGGCACTGCTGGCGGCGCTGCCTTTTGGCCTGGCGGTCGGATGGCGCAGCCAGAGCTGGCGTCGGGGCGTGTTGGCTGGATTGTTGGTGGGAACGGCCGTTTGGTTAGCAGGGGTGCCATCGGCAACGGCCGTGGGCGGCCTGGTTCAGGCGCTGGCCTTTGTTGCCTTTGTGGCGGCGCTCTTTGCCCTGCCTTACGTGCTGGCCGAAAAAATAGCAGGTACCTGGGCCGGCGGCCTGGCCGGATCGCTGGGCAGCGGGGCCGGGCTGTTCCTCTTCGCCACCAATGGCGCGGCTTACGGCCCATTTTTGTCGTTTGGTCTGGCCGGGATTTTGCTGGGGCTAACGCTGGCCTGGTGGCGGCCCGTCCTGCTTTACCCCTTTTTAATTGTGTGGAATCGCATTTTGTACCAGCTAGATGTGCAGCGCGTTGGCCAAAAAGAAAAACGGCCGCTCCTGCGCTGGCACTCCGCTTTTTGGGATGAATTTCAACGGCTGCCCCTCCTGAATTTAGATGCCCACATTTTGCTCACTATTGAAAAAAACCTGGCCGAGGGGCGCACGGCGATGGCCTACCTCACCGGCACCCGGCAGCGCTGGGCGGCCCAATCGGCCCAAATTGAGCTGGATGCGCGGCAGTTGGAATGGTGTGAAACGGCCGTACAAATCGCCGAGTGCATCCCGGGTTGGCGGCGGGCGATCTGGTCGGCCCGGCCAGCGCCCTGCTGCGCAGCTTCAGCCGCCTCAGCACCGACGTGGCCGCCGCTTTGCAGCAGGAAAGCGCCTACAACCAGCGCCTCGCCCTGCACGCCGTCGAGGATCGGCTGGACGGGCTTCTTCGGGAGTTAACCCGCAGCAATGAGCCATCGCCGCCCGCTTCCGCCCGATTGCCGCCAACTGGCGGCACATCATCGGCGAAAAGGGGCGCGGCTGGCCGAGGAGGCGGAGCTGCGCCAGGAGATTGACAGCCCGTACATCATCGGCGTGCCGCTGACGGAAAAGCAGGCGATTTTCATCGGGCGGCAGGACGTGAGCAGCCGGATTGAGCAGCTGCTGCTAGACCGCCGCCAGCCGCCGCTGCTGCTTTACAGCCAGCGGCGCGTGGGCAAAACCTCGCTGCTGAACAATTTGGGGCGGCTGCTGCCCAGCAGCATCGTGCCCCTGTTTGTGGATTTGCAAGGCCCGGCCTCGCGGGCGCAGGATGAGGCGGGCTTTTTTGTACAACGTGGCCCGCAGCATGGTGAGTCGGCCAAACGGCAGCGGGGCGTGGCGTTGCCGCCGCTCAGCCGCGAGCAGCTGCACGACGATCCGTTCACCCGCTTCGACGAGTGGCTGGACGAGATGGAGGCGGCGCTGGGCGGCAAACGGCGCTGCTGATGCTGGACGAGTTTGAGGCGCTGGAGCGGGTGCTGGCCTTGCAGCGCTTCGACGAGGAGATTGTGCTGGGGATGCTGCGCCATCTCATCCAGCATCGGCCTAAATTTAAGGTGCTGCTTCCGGCTCGCACACGCTGGCGGAGTTTTCGCGCTGGTCCAGCTATCTCATCAACGTGCAGGTGGTCCATATCGGCTATCTGCATCCGGACGAGCGCGGCAGCTGGTGGAAAGCGCGGTGCAGCACTTTGCCCTGCGCTACGAACCGGCTGCCAGCCAGCGCGTGCTGGATTGACGCGGGGGCATCCGTTCCTGGTGCAGCTGCTCTGCGCCGAGATTGTGGCCCTGAAAAATGAGCAACCCCGCGCGCTAGCGTCGGTTAGCAGGACGGTGGCCCGGATGTGGAAACAACGCGTACCCGAAGCGCTCATCACGGCAGCTTTTTTCTTCGCCGATATGCGCAACCAGACGGACAGAGTTGGGCGGGCAGGTGCTGCTGATTTGCTTGCAGCGCAAGCAGGGCTGGCAAACGCAAGCGCTTTCAGCGTAGCAGGAACTAGAGGGGCGATGGGTGGCGTGGAGCTCAGCCAGACCCTCCGCCAGCTCAACAGCGCAAAGACTCATCGAAGGCCGCACGGCGATGGCCTGCGCTTTCAAATTGAGTTGGTGCGCCGTTGGTTTGTGGGGCAGGGGTGAGAGATAATGCCAGGCAGGATTCTACGCTTGCCGAAAACCGTGCCGCAACATGATAGGAGTTCGCCCCAATGCCTGTACTAAAAGAATTTGACCTAATTACTTCTGGAAGCAAGGAAAAGATAAGAGCATTTCAATTACAGACACGTTGCGTCACTGCGTTGTACGAGCGTTTCTTCCCCAAGTTTAAGACGAAAGACTGTTGGAAAGTGCTAGTGCGATGTGACCACGATGCCGCCAGGATACATTACCGTAACATAGGAGGTGTTTGTGAACTAAGCATTGTGGCAGACGTTGACAGTTTTTTCTTGCTTACCGATGCTGAGAAAAAAGTATGGTCATTTGAACAGTTGAAGATCGGATTATTGGAGTTGATAGACCAAACCCAGTGGAAAGCAGAACCATTCGTTGAAACTTTCCAAAGAGTGGGAGAGTTAAATCTTCAAAATGTCTGGCTTTGGAAAAAAGTTCGCTCGCCTTCTCAAAAACTTTCGGCCGAAATCTGGATAAACCATGATGTGCACTCGTGTGTAATTAACCTCGTGGTGCGCGATGCTTCTGGACAGGAAATCAAGCGACAGGAATTGATTACCGAACTGCCAAGTGAGTGGGCATATGCACATCATCTTGGTTCGCTGAAATGGGTATCACCGGCGTGTGTTGTTTTGGAAAATAAGGATCGAGATAGAAAATGGTCGTATGAGGTTGGAGATATCCAGCTTGGATGTAGCTGAATGTCTTCTTCGTGCTACCTGGCTATGGCGCAGCCTCTCGCGGTGTCGCCAATCTTACTTTGCTGAATTTTGGGTTTTGGTGTGGGTTGTTTTTCACAAGGAAGAAGGCGAGGGGAAGAGGGTGGGCAACGGCCTGTAGGTCAATTTTGCAAAATTGACCTACGTAGCAGGATTGACTTGTGGCTACATGTGGCTACAATTTTGCTATCAGGAAGACCCCAAGGGTTTTCCTAAAAGTGGCTACGGTTATGGTTGGCAAACCCTTGGGGTCTGCGCGATGGAGGCAAAAATGGCGAAAAAAATTGGTGTGCGGGAGTTGAAGAACAATGCCTCGAAGATTGTGCGGGCGGTGCGCGAAGAGGGGGCTGAGTACGTGGTGACGGTGCATGGGGAGCCGGTGGCGGTGATACGGCCGTTGGCTGAAGAACAATCCCACGAATACGACGAAGCCGAAATCAAGCACCTGATGAGCGAACTCAACAAAATGGCAGATCGGGTTTCCCAAGCGTGGCAGTCGCCGCTTTCTGCGGTGGAAGCCGTTCAAGAGCAGAGGCGTGATTTATGACCGTTGTTTTGGATGCATCTGTTTACGTGGCCATGCTGAAGCGTGAAGAGCCAAATCATGCGGCCAGCCAGAACTGGTACAACGAGGCTTTAGCCAGCGGAACACCTTTAGCCGCGCCGCTGCCGTTTCTGGCAGAAGTGGCAGGCGCGATTAGCCGATCAACTGGTGATACACAGCTAGCCGAAGCGGTTTTAGCCCAAATTCAGTCGTTGGGTGTGATTGAGCTCATTCCGGTGAACGATTTCTTGGGTGTTCGGGCGGCAGAAATTGCTGCCAGGCACCGTCTGCGCGGCTGTGACGCGCTTTACGTCGCTGTTGCTGAACAGTTGGGCGCGGTGTTGGTATCTTTGGATCAAGAGCAGTTGGCGCGGGCAACGGCCGTAATCCCCACGCGCCAGCCCTGATTTTTGGAACGGCCGTTTTTGTTGTACCATTCCCCCGAATCGCAATTCGCTAAAATAAAACGCAGATTCTCTTGATCAGCTCCGCGCCTTTGCGCCTCTGCGTTGAAAATTTCACAGGAGAACCCCCTTGAACAAGCTACATCCCGCATTCGATTGGCAAGAAGTCGCCCGGCTGGCCCTGGCCTCCCGCATTTTGGACGAACTGGAAGAGAATGAGCTCACGCCACAAGGATTGGTCACCTACCAATTTTCGGCACGAGGACATGAGCTGGGCCAACTGCTGCTCAGCCAGCTCTTGGATCGCCCTTATGATGCCGCCAGCGCCTATTATCGCTCACGGCCGTTTATGCTCGGCTCCGGGCTAACATTGGTCGAAGCATTGGCCTCCGACATGGCCCGGACGGGTGGGTTAAGCGGCGGACGCGACGTGGGTGTGGTCTTTAATTTGCCCCGGCGCAAGCGGGCGTTGGCGCTGCCCATGGCCGGGGATGTGGGGTCGCAGTACACCCCGGCGGTCGGTTGGGCCCAGGCCATCCGCTACCACAAAGAATCCCTCAAAACGGCCGCTGTCGATGACAGCATCGCGGTGGTGTTTGGCGGGGATGGCTCGGTGGCTGCCAATGGCTTTTGGAGCGCGTTAACCATTGCCACCACCCTGGAACTCCCGCTGCTGTTTGTGATTGAAGACAACGGCTATGCCATTTCGGTAAAAGGGCCAGCCCAAACGCCCGGCAGCGACATTGCTGCCAATCTTGCCTCATTCAACAATTTAACTATTTGGAGCGGCAGCGGCACGAGCCCGGCAGAAACGGCCGAACTGGTGCATACGGCCGTACGCGAAGTGCGTGCCGGAAACGGCCCAGGTCTGCTGCGGCTCACCGTGCCCCGGCTGTCTGGCCACTCCAGCGTGGACAACCAGGCGTACAAAGGTGAACAAGAGCTCAAAGCCGAGTGGCAGCAGGACCCCATTGCACAATTGCACGACTACCTGGTGCCTGCGCTGCTGCGTGAAAACGAGTGGGAAAATTTGCAAAACCAGGCCAAAAGGGACGTCCTGAAGGCCAAAGATGAGGCAATGAAGCAGCCGCATGGCGATCCGGCGACAGTGACCAAATACGTTTTTTCTGATCCGGAACGGCCGCAGGATGTGGGTGGTTTGGTTGCCGCAGGGATAGAGCTTCCGGGCGGAACGGCCGTTGCCAATCCCCCCGATCCGCGCCGCATCAACATGATTGAAGCGATTCGGCGCACGCTGGATGTGGAGTTGGCGTTGAATCCGCGCCTGCTGGTGTTTGGCGAGGATGTGGGGCTGAAAGGCGGCGTTCATGCCGCCACGCTGGGGCTGCAAACCAAGTACGGCGACGACCGCGTGTTCGACACCAGCCTGAACGAAGAAGGCATCATCGGTCGCTCGGTAGGGATGGCCTACGCCGGACTGGTGCCGGTGCCGGAAATTCAGTTTCGTAAATATGCCGACCCGGCCACGGAGCAGTTGAATAATTGTGGCACGGTGCGCTGGCGGACAAACGGCCGTTTTGCCGCCCCCATCATCGTGCGCATTCCCGGTGGCTACCGCAAAATTGGCGATCCGTGGCACAGCGTCACCAGCGAAGTGACCTTTGCCCACCAGCCGGGGTGGCTTTTTGCCGCTCCCTCGAATGCAGAAGATACGGTTGGGCTGCTGCGCACGGCCATGCGGGGCAACGATCCGGTCATCTTTTTTGAACATCGCGCCATGTTAGATGCTGCCTGGGCCAGACGGCCGTATCCCGGTGACGACTACATGCTGCCCTTTGGCCAGGGCAAACTAATCACCGAAGGCAGCGATCTGACCATTGTTACCTGGGGCGCGATGGTGGAGCGCTGTGAACAGGCTGTTCAGCAGATGAACGCCAGCATCGAGATTATCGACCTGCGCACCCTGGTGCCCTGGGACAAAGAAATGGTGCTGGCTTCCGTGCAAAAAACGTCCCGCTGCCTGATTGTGCATGAGGATATAGGGCTGGGTGGCTTTGGCGCAGAAATTGCCGCCACCGTCGTGTCTGAGGCATTTTTGGATTTGGACGCGCCAGTGGAAAGGGTGACAGCTCCTGCCTCACCCGTGCCATTTAGCACCGCGTTAATGGAGGGCGTTGTACCTACGGTGCACCTCATCCAAGAGAAAATTGAGGATCTGCTGGCGTTTTAGGTTGCAAAAGCTGGCAGGTCTGATATTATTCTCCACCGTTGCACAGCAAACAATTTTATATATCTGCTGCTTTCCGCTCTTAAACAAAGTTTAAGGGCAAAGCTCGCCAGAGTCATTCCAAGGAAAGGAGGTTAGCAACGTGCGAGAGTACGAAGTTACCGTTATTTTTCAGACAAATTTAGACGATGAGGCCCGCTCCACATTGGTTGAGCGCGTTTCTGGCTGGTTGACCCACAGTGAAGCTGAAGAGGACAAACCAGTACAAAATGTGTGGGGGCAGCGCCGGTTGGCGTATCCCATTCGTAAACATACCGAGGGTTACTATATTTTGTTTGATGCAAAATTGGACCCTGAAGGTCTTTCCGATATTGAACGTAATATGCAATATACGGAAGACATTTTGCGTTACATGATTGTGCGCAAAGAGCAAGTAACTGAAACTTCTAGCTAATTTTAATGTTGCTGTGTAAGTCTGACTAGCTAGAAAAATTTTATATTAACAAGCGAACTACGGGTAAATCCCCCCTAATGTTGGGAGTGTGTCATGAACAAGGGGCTGAATAGAGTAATGATCATTGGTTGGGTCGATGGTGAACCAGAAGTGCGGCAAACGCCCAATGGCCGACCAGTTGCTTCGTTCAGTGTCGCCACCTCCCGAACCTGGACCTCTTCGGATGGGGCCAGGCATGAAGAAACAGAGTGGTTTAACGTGGTTGCCTGGGGCAGTTTGGCAGAAATTAGCAGCAAACGCCTGGGGCACGGCCAGCAGGTTTATGTTGAAGGAAGATTACAAACCCGCAGCTGGGATGACAACAATGGGCGCAAGCATTTTCGGACAGAAGTGATTGCCCATGAATTGATTGCCCTGGCAGAAGGCAGCGTTTAGCTCTGTGTTTTTTGGGGATTGACTGGAATCTTATTGCCGATTGTATGAATAAGAGAGGAAACTAAAATGCGTTCAAGAAATCAAGGGCCCAGAAGAAAGCGTTCCTGCAACTTCTGTGTCGATAGCGTGAAGGTGATTGATTATAAGCAGCACGAGATGCTGAGCCGCTATGTGAATGAATTCGGCCGTATTCGGCCTCGTCGTCAAACGGGTACCTGCGCCAAGCACCAGCGTGCTTTGGCTGTGGCCATTAAACGGGCGCGTCACATTGCGCTGCTTCCGTTTGCAGACGAATAATCATCCTAAACACACCATGATACTGTGATCGTCATCCTCCCGAAAGCTCAATGATTCGGGAGGATTTTTGTGGTCAAGTTGTGTCATTGGAGCACTTGAGAAATTATGGCAAAAAAACGAGATACAACGACAGAAGATGCGCAGCGCCAATCACGTAAAGAGGTGCTGCTGGCCCGGAAACAGGCTCAGCAGACCCGCCAGATTCGTATTGGTGTGGCGGCGGTTGGTGGCTTGCTGCTTTTTGTTTTTCTGGCAGCCATTGTCAATGAGTTGATCATTGCCCCCAATCGTGCGGTCGCCATTGTGAATGAGCAAGAGATTAGCTTGAAGGATTGGCAAGATCGTGTTCGGTTTGAACGGGCGCAGCGCATTATTTTGCTAGAAAATCAGCTGGAGGCTTTTCAGGGTAATGTGGGTGTGGTGCAGCAGTTTGCCGGTCAGGCGATTAATGATTTGCTGCAAGCGGACTTGCTTGGCCAGAATACGCTGAACCAGATGATTGACGAGCTGGTAATCCAGCAGGCAGCGGAGGCGCGGGGCATTACGGTAACGGATGCGGATGTGGATGCTGAAATTGGCAGCACCTTCAACTACTTTGATGGCGGTTTGCCCACGCCGTTTCCCACGGCGACAGCCACGATTGAACCGACGCCTTCGATTACGCCGATTCCTACGGCCGTAATCACCGACATCATCCCCACGAATACCCCATTCCCCACCGCTACGCTTGGCCCCACAAACACGCCAGCGCCAACCGCCACCCCTGTTTCGGCTGAGTCGTTTCAGCAGGAATTTGGCGATCTCATGGCGCAGTTTGAAGAGCTGGGCGTTTCTGAAGAGCAGTACCGCAATATTGTGCGGGCGCAACTTTATCGGGAACGGCTGACGGAAGAGTTGGCCATTGCCAATGAACTGCCGGAAGAGGCTGAACATGTGAGCTTCTTTGCCCTGCAATTTGGCAGTGAAGAAGAGGCGAACGAAGCCGCCGCTGTTATCGATTCTTCAGATTTTCTCTCGGTTTGGAATGAGATTCGCAGTCGCCCCGTTGGTCAAGACCCTGAATCGACGGCCCAAGAGTCTGAAGCCGTTTGGCAATCACAAGATACTGTGGCTACGCAATACGGGCAGGCGGTGGCTGAGGCTGCCTTTGACATTGGAATTGGCGTGCCCAGTGGCATCATCTCGCAAACGGTGGATGCAGAAACTACGATTTATGCGCTCATTCAGGTGTCGGGCCGTGAAGTACGGCCGTTATCCGCCTCAGAGCTGCAAACGTCAAAGTTAGAAAACCTGACCGCATTTATTGATGCCCAGCTCACGGGAAATCTGACCCTGACCGAGTATGATCGCGGCCGTACGCCAACATCCCCGGTGCTCGATCCCATCTTTACCACGCCGCCAACGGCCACACCCGCCGCAACGGGTGGATAGCGGTTGGTGGAAAACCCTACTGAAAATCTTTACGAGGGCAGGTCTTAGACCTGCCCTTATTTGCGTATTGCGCCAGTTGGGGCAAAATCATGCGGATGAGTGAAGAAGTTAGCTGGTTAGAAGGCTCCATTTCTGTGGCTGCGGCTCTGTCGGGGCGCTGCCGACCTGTGGAAGCGGTGTATATTCAGGCTGGCAACGGCCGTCGCTGGGAGCGTCGGCTGGGGAAAATGCAGCGTCTGGCCGCTGGCCGCAATGTGCCGCTGCAAATTGTCGATGAATCATTTATTGCGGAGCGGGTTACAGGGCAGTCGCATGGGGGAGTGGTGGCGGCTGTGGGGCCACGCCAGTTTGTACCGATGGCCTCGTTGGTTGCAGGGGTGGAACGGCCGTTTGTTGTCATGCTAGATGGCCTTGAAGACCCGTTTAATTTTGGTCAGGCGCTGCGCTCGCTGTATGCTGCCGGAGTAAACGGCGTGGTTGTGCGACCGCGCAACTGGTTTACTGCCGCTGGCGTGGTGGCCCGCGCATCGGCTGGCGTTTCTGAACAGATGTCCATTGCCATTGCTGAAACGGCCGAATTAGCCGCTGATACATTTCGTGGCCTGGGTTTACAAATTGCAGCCACCAGCCACCAACAGGCCGTGACTCTTTATGAGGCTGATCTAACTCGGCCGCTCTTTTTACTGCTTGGGGGTGAAAAAAGGGGCGTCACGCGCTCTTTTTTGGCTCAGGCTGACTTGGTTTTGCAAATCCCATACCAACAGCCAAAGTTCCAGCAATCGCTGGGGGTGGTCGCCTCGGCGGCGATTCTTGCTTTTGAGGTGATGCGCCAGCGGGCGCACAAATGATGGCTTATGAATGAGTTGGCGGAAACTGCACAAAAAAAGAGGTCTGGCTGGAAAACGGCCGTCAATATCATTGGCCCCATCCTTATCACCCTTCTAACCCTGGTTGTGGCCATCGAGGTTGGTTTCCGCCTGTTTTACCAGCTTATCCCCATCGAAGTTTGTGCCTCTGACCCCATCATTGGCACCTACACCTGCCAGCCCTATTTTGTGTACGATAAACCTGTGCGCATTGGCTACCGTTACACGCCAAATTTCAAGCTAGAGGGGCTTTGGAATCCGGCCAACCCCTACCTGGCTAACTCAGAAAACAGCACGGCTCCCACAGAGCGGGATGATTCTTTTGAATACCGATTTGTTACCGATGATCACGGCTTCCCCAACGAGCCAGCCGTCTGGCAAGACCAATATGATATTGTGATTGCTGGCGACTCGTTTACCATTCGCACCGCGCCGACTACCTGGATTGAACGGCTGGAGCAGCACGCCGGGCAGGAGATTTTGACCTTGGGTGCGCCTAGCTGGAGTACGCTGAACGAGGCCGAAGCGATCCGGCAGTTTGGTCTGGACAAGCAGCCACGCTATGTGCTGCTGATGTTTTTTGAGGGGAATGACATCATCAATACCCAGCAATATTTGGAACGCAAAGAGAGTGGCCTGGATTGGCGGGAATATGACATGCAAGATGTGTCGCTGTTCCGGCGGCTGCTCACGCCACATTTTGTGAGCTATCTGTGGCAGAAGCTCTTTCCGCCTGCTGAAGAAGCCGCGCCACACTATCGCTATCCAATTGTGGCCAACACGGAAGCGGGGCCGATTGAAACGGTGTTCAAGGATATTCATTTGCTGCCCTTAAGCGCTGATTATGATGCGTTAGCTGCTTCGGATGAGTTTACGGCCGTAAAATCCACTCTCGTCACCCTGAATGAAGAAGTTGCCGCCCAAGGAGCAGAACTGGTGGTGGTGTACATTCCCAGCAAGGAGCACGTGCTGTGGTCTCGTGTGTGGGACCCGGTGGACGTCAATAACGTGCTGGAGCGAACCGTAACGGTAACTTTGAGCGAAGGCGATCAGGGCACGCTACAGTGGGAACCCAACTATTTGAGTTATGAAAAATTCAACGAAACCACGCAAGCTCAGGAACAGTTGTTAACTGATTTTACAGCAGAGGCTGGCATTCATTTTCTAAACCTCACGCCAATTTTTTGGCAGGGCAGCATTGCCAACGGAGAGCTGTATCATTATGGCGATCCGCATTGGAACCAGGCGGGTAATGACGTGGCGGCTGATGCCATTTGGGACTTTTTGCAGTCGTTGTCTGGGGAGTAGGGTGGTTGGCAACGGCCGTTTACTGGGTCAGTTTACGCCAACTATAAAACGTCATGCCTAGGCCAATAAACGCACTGGAAAGCGCAAACGTAATAGCGGTAACCATGATATTTGCATACGATTCAGTAGGCACATTGAACACAATCATAGCCAGACCCACAATTGCCATCATCAGCACACCACCAAGCACCCCGCAAAATGAACCAAAAATCAAAGATCGCATAAATGGCGAAGGCTCAGTGGCCTGATAAGACAGCGCTGTACGCAAAGGCTCCGGCAGCTCGTGAATCTCCAATTGCGCCCCCATTTGCAGCCGCAAAATAGCAAACTTTAGCGCCTGCCTTTGCGCAGCATCTGAAATTTCTCGCAAAGAGAGATAAACAGACTCGCCGCGCTGAATAATGCTCCTCGCGCAAAAAGCATCAAACCGGCGCGCCTGAAGCAATTGTGCTTGCAGCCGAGGCTGGGTGACCAACACAAAATCATCATTTTCTAAAGGCAATGACTTTTGGTGGGGGAAGGTTACTGTCATTTCAGGATTATGGGAGGACAGCAGTGGTCGGGTCAACGTGACATATGGTCTACTATTTCGCCGTACTGGATAGGGCGTGCTATAATTTTTTGGCTCTTTTCAAGACAAAATGCGGACAGTCTACAACCCGTTCGCAAAATCCAAACAGACCAATCCATTAAAAAAAATATAATGGAAAATCCCCCTTAAAGGAGTATGTAAGTGAATCTGCACGAATATCAAGCAAAACGATTATTTGCCGAACACGGCGTGCCGATTCCCAACGGTGACATCGCCTCAACCCCAGTGGAGGCGCGTGAAATTGCCCGGGAATTAGGCGGCAAGGTTGTCGTCAAGTCACAAGTGTTAATTGGCGGTCGCGGCAAAGCAGGCGGCATCAAACTTGCCAATAATCCAAATGAAGCGGAAGCTGCTGCCGGGCAAATCCTTGGCATGAACATCAAAGGGTTTCAAGTTCACAAGGTATTGATCGATGAGCAGTCGCCCGGCGGCATTGACCAGGAAATTTACCTGGCGGTGCTCATTGATCGGGCTAAACGGCGGGCAATGGTCATGGCATCTGCGGAAGGTGGCATGGATATTGAAGAAGTGAATGAGCGGACGCCAGAAAAGATCTTCCGAGCCTACATTGAACCTGCCCTAGGGGTGCGCAGCTACCAAACAACGTATCTGGCTTCTGCTATGGATTTGCCCCGTGAGCTGTGGCGCGATTTTCACAAAATTGTCGTGGGCTTGTATTCATGTTTCAGAGCTAATGATGCCTCATTGACGGAAATTAACCCGCTGGTTATTACCGGCAGCGGCAAGCTAATGGCGCTAGACGGGAAGATGTCGATTGATGACAATGGGTTGTTCCGGCAGCCCAAGCTTGCCGAGATGCGTGATGTGGATGAGGAAACGGCCGCAGAAAAAGAAGCTCGTCTCAATGGAATAAATCTCATCCAGCTGGACGGAAACATTGGCTGTATGGTGAATGGGGCTGGTTTGGCAATGGCCACCATGGACGTGGTAAAGAAATTTGGGGAAGAACACAACTGTGCTCCGGCTAACTTCTTGGATATTGGCGGTGGAGCCAAAGCCGAGCAGGTTGCCACGGCGCTGCGCCTCATTTTGTCTGATGCCCGTGTAAAAGCAGTCCTGATCAATATTTTTGGGGGCATTACGCGTGGTGATGAAGTAGCAAAGGGTATTTTAGAAGCGCTAAATGAAGTGCAGACGGATGTGCCGATGGTTGTACGTCTGGCTGGTACAAACGCGGCTGAGGGGATGGCCATTTTAGCAAATTCCGAAATGGAAACGGCCGTTACCCTCTCAGATGCAGCACAAAAAGCGGTTGCCGCCGCAAAGGGGGCCAAATAATGAGCATTCTCGTTGATAAAAACACACGCCTGCTGGTTCAAGGCATTACCGGCCGTGAAGGCAGCTTCCACACCACGCAAATGATTGAATATGGCACCAACGTTGTGGGCGGTGTAACGCCCGGCAAAGGCGGCCAATGGTTCAGCGCTGGTGATAAAAAGGTACCCGTTTTTGATACGGTTCAAGAAGCCGTCATTGCCACAGGGGCCAATGCTTCCCTTATTTTTGTGCCGGCTCGTTTTGCTGTTGATGCTATTTATGAAGCGGCCGATGCTGGCGTCGCCCTGGTCATTTGCCTGACTGAGCATATTCCCGTGCTGGATATGATTGCCGCCCGCGCCTACCTGGACACACGAAACGTTCGCCTGGTGGGGCCAAACTGCCCTGGCTTGCTCACTCCCGGTGAAGCCAAAGTGGGCATTATTCCTGGCTCCATTGCTATGCCCGGTCATGTTGGCGTCGTTTCCAAAAGCGGTACGTTGACCTATGAAGTGATTGATGCTTTAACAAAGCTTGGTCTGGGCCAATCGACCTGTGTTGGCATTGGGGGCGATCCGATTGCCGGAACCAACTTCATTGACGTACTGGCCTTGTTTGAAGAAGACCCGGCCACCGAGCAGATTGTGATGATTGGTGAAATTGGCGGCAACGCTGAAGAACAAGCGGCGGCTTACATTGCTCAGCATGTAACCAAACCCGTTACCTCCTTCATTGCTGGCCGCACCGCCCCTCCCGGCAAGCGAATGGGCCATGCTGGGGCCATTGTGGAAGGCAAAAGCGGTACGGCCGAAAGTAAGGTGGCCGCTTTGCGTGACGCTGGCGTGCGGGTGGCCGACAATCCCGACGATATTGCCCGGATCGTCGCTTCGCGACAGTGATTTGGTAATCAGTAATCAGTGAACAGTATTCAGTTTTCTGAATAGTGATTCACTGATTACTGGCCTTCTGATTACCGAAAATGCGCGTCATCAGCGGTAGTGCCAGGGGAAGCCGGTTGAAGCGGGTGCCAGGTGATTCTACCCGCCCGATAATGGACCGCGTTAAAGAGAGCTTGTTCAACATTTTGGGCAAGGTAGATGGCGAAGTTTGGCTGGATTTGTTTGCCGGAACGGGGCAGGTGGGGATTGAGGCGTTGAGCCGGGGCGCAGCTGAGGTTGTTTTTATAGACAAGGTGCGCCCGGCGATCAAAACTATCCAGGCAAATTTACAGACCACGCGCTTGCAGCAGCAGGGGAAGGTGGTTCAGGCGGATGCGTTTGATTATTTGGCCCGAAGCGCTCAGGCGGGGAACGGCCGTTTCCACCTCATCTACGTCGCTCCGCCGCAATATGTGGGTTTATGGCAAAAAGTAATGGCTGTGTTGGATGAACGGCCGTCTGCCTGGCTCACCTCGGCAGGCATCATCGTTGTACAAATCGATCCCAAAGAGTACGAACCCCTTACCTTGCAAAATCTATCGCTTTACGACAGCCGAACTTACGGCAACACCCAACTTTGCTTTTATGAGCAAGCGGCTACTGCAACGTGACCTGAATGACGCATTGCGAAATGATATTTTGTGATTGGTCGGCTGCGGAGAGCCGGATGAGGTAAGGGCCGGTGGCCCACTGGCTCAGGTTGACGCTTCCCAAGAACCCTTCCTGCACCGTTTGCTCAATGTTTCTCCCCAACAAAGACGCCCACTGGCCGCCCGTCTGCGGCCCGTTGGCCTCCAATGTGTAATAGCCAAAATCTTCAAAATCCACCGTACCATTAAACATGATTGTGCCAGACACCACAGAGCCGTTGCGCGGCTGGCTGATGTTTAGCTGGATAGTGCAGCCAACTGAGGGTGTGGGTGGGGGGAGTGGTGTGCCAACGGCCGTTTCCGTGGCTTCTGGGGTTGTTTCTGCCGGGTTTGGGGCAGGTTCCCCAGGATTGCTGGCGAGGGTAATGGTTGGCACCAGCGGTGGGGTTGGCGTTGGCTGGCGGGTTAGCAATGGAGTGGGGGAAGCCAGCGGCGTGCGAAAGATGTCTGGGGTGGGGGTAGCTGGCCGCAGCAGCGATGCAGGCAAGGTAGGCGCTATCTGGCTGTTGACATAGTAAACCCCGCCAATAATGCCCGACAAGATTAAAATGATAATAAGCGCCGTGTTTCGGGTATGGGTATTGGTTTCCCGTTCCAGATTAAAGATGGCGACTCGCAGCCGTTGTTGGGCGCGGAAAAACTCAATCAGATACCAAAACAGTCCCATTGCAGAGACAATATAAATCCAGACATCGTTGTGTAGAATGAAGACGTAAAATTGATCCATTTCGATGTTGCGTTCGCAAGTACACAGACAAACAAAGGCGCACATTTTGTGCGTCTGTCAATTCTAGCTGATTTAGCGAATCACAGAAAGGATTGTATCGTGGATTTACAGTTGTTGCAGAATGCCGCGAAGGAGTGCCGTGAGTTTGGGGATGATTTGCTGCCCAATTTCTAATACTTCCGTGTGGTCGAGGACAGTCCCTGGCGCTGGGTCTGGGATGGCCTTATTGGTAATGGAAGAGATGCCTAAAATTTGCATACCGGCATGACGGGCTACCACCACTGTTGGTACGGTAGACATGCCCACCGCATCTGCGCCAACTGTGCGCAAAAAGCGCAGCTCGGCGGGGGTTTCAAAACTGGGGCCTGCGACGTAAGCATAGGTGCCTTCTTGCAGGGTGAAGTTGTTGGCAACGGCCGTATCATGGGCCAGCTTTCTCAAATGCAAATCGTAGGTGCCAATCATGTCTGGAAAACGCGGGCCAACCGTGTCATCGTTGGGGCCGCGCAGCGGATTTTGCCCAGCCAGTCCCAAAAAGTTGATGTGGTCTGTAATAAGCATCAGGTCGCCGGGAGTAAAGCTGGCATTAATGCCACCGGCGGCGTTGGTCACAATGAGCACCCGAATGCCCAAAGCCCGCATTACGCGCACGGGCAGGGTAATCTGGTCCATGTCGTAGCCTTCGTAATAATGGGCACGGCCCTGCTGCACCAATACCGTTTTGCCTTCAAGCGTGCCAATCACTAAACGGCCGCTGTGTCCCACGACGGTAGATTGTGGCCAGCCAGGGATATTTTCGTATGGAATGATGTTTGGATTTTGAATGCTGTTGGCCAATTCGCTAAGACCAGAGCCAAGAACCAGGCCCACGGTTGGACGATAATTTGTTTGTTGCCGAATAGCCTCGGCGGCAATTTCTACTTGTTTGGCGGTTTCTGTGGTTGTCATGGTTTCCCCTGAAAATAAGAGGCCACGACATATTTGGTGTCGTGGCGCTTAAGTTGAATGTAGATTAGGTTGGCTGGGCTATTTTGCAGCTTCGGTTTCTTCTAGTTGCGTATAAATTTGCGTCGTTGAAATGTTGGCATGGCCCAGCAGCTTTTGCACTTCTTGTAAATCCGAACCGCTGTTTAGTTTGTGAGCGGCGAAACTGTGGCGCAGGGTGTGGGGGGTTACAGCTACGCTTAGATTGGCTTCTTTGGCATAGGCTTTGATGATGAGCCAGAGTCCCTGGCGGGTGAGCTGCTGCCCTCGGTGATTGAGGAACATGGCGGTTTCATCTTTATCTTTGACCAGAAACGGCCGTCCTTCTTCGATGTAGTTTGCCAGAATATCTTTCGTATATTGATCGAAAGGCAGTTCGCGTACCTGGTCATCCTTGCCGGGGCAGTACAAAACCATTTCCTCTAAATCAACATCTTCCAGCCGAAGCGAAACAACCTCTGTTACGCGCATCCCCGTGGAGTACAGCATGTTTAGCAGCGCCATATCTCGCAAATTTTTAGGCGACTTTTTGTTGGCTGGCGCTTGCAGCAGCATCTCAACTTCTTCTGCGCTTAATGTTTTGGGCAGGCGCTTTTTTACTTTAGGAGAATTAATATCCGTAGTGGGATTTTCTTGAACAATATGGTTTGTTTCCAAATAGTTAAAGAATGACTTAACAGCGGCCACTTTTCTGGCTACCGATGAAGAGGCATATGGTTGATCCTTCATGTAAGTGACATAGCCATTAATTTCATCTGAACCAATTGCTTGCCAGCTTCCAGCGCTATTTAATTTGTGTGCCTGCAAATAGGAAACAAACTGACCAAGGTCATTTTTGTAAGCGGCTATGGTATTGCTTGAATAGTTGTACTCTTTTTGAAGGAACTTCAGGAAGGCGAGCAGCTGTTCTTCCATCGCCTCACACTCCTTGCTATGCCCAGAGTCTTTATTGAGGGCTGAAATTCGTGTAGCAATAAATGTGTTAGTTGTATGCAGCAAACACATTTGCCTACGAACGGGGAGCCACTCTAAAGATTTGCTTTTGTGCTGAGCCAGAAAGTGCCAGATGAAATGATATCGGACAACTTAAATTAAGATTATGTAAGTTAAACTAGGGGCATTATAACAATTACTTTTCATAAGATCAAATATAAATCAACATAATGATCTGGATTTTGGTAGTCTATTTGTGCTATACGAACAAAAAAGCCAGGCTGCAATTTTGCAGCCTGGCTTTTTTGTAATTTATTGAGAATTTACAGTGATAATTTTATTCGTCTTTTACTAAAACAAGGTCATCACTTGTGGGAATATCTGATGGGCTGGCATCTGCGGCTAGCGTTGCGGTTGCTTGGGCTAAAATGCCGAGCTGATATTGGAATGGTTGAAGCTGGTCACCATCCTCAAAAAAGGTCTCTGCCAGGTCCTGGCTGCGGAGACGGAATTTCAGACCATCCGGGGATTGAATCAAGAATTCGGGGGAGGTGGTTGGGGTTAGGTTCATGCTAATAATTTCGCCACGAACGATAAAGGTATCACCTGGATTGACCGAATCTGGGTTAATTGCAAGGCCTGTTTCGGGGTCGGTGCCGGTCATTGGGCGGTCACCAAAACCACCACTGGCTTCTTCAACAGGTGCTTCTTCAACGGCCGTTTCTTCTTCAGGTTCATCGGCTGCTTCTTCATCTGCCGGGGCTTCTTCAGCTTCTTCCTCGGTATCGGCCGGGGCTTCTTCCATTTCCTCTGAATCGGAAGATGTGCTATCTTCTTCTTCAGCTTCTTCTTCGGCCGCCGTTGAAGAACTGGTATCATTGGTTGAAGCGGGGGCGTCTGCTTCTGGTTCGCCGCCTCCGCCACAGGCAACCAACATAAGTAGGGCTATTATCCAGAGTAATACAGCTTTCTTGTTCATGAATCATCTCCTCTTCTCTTTGAACGTGGGGGTTTAATTACTCTATAATATTACACATTCTTGTTTATGCAATTTACCTTAAATTTGTGCTTAAGCTTATTCGTATAGCAAAGGATAGTTGTGACAATATTTAATAAAAAACGATTGACGGATGCCGTTTTTAAGCTGGATGTTGAGCGAATGCGGCAGGGTTGGTATTCAGACAAATATTTTGCCAATATTTTGAAGATGCTGGATGGTGTTGGGCAAAACAGTGGGTATCAGGGGCATTATGCGCGTGATATTGGTGTGAACACATCTGGGCTGAATGTAGGCGATATGGATGTGGAGGTGCAGTTTTTCACACGCAGGGCTGGGAAAACGGTTGTTGTGGGTGTGGATAAAGCGCTTTCGATGCTGCGGCACTGCACGGGTTTTTTCAATGATGCGGGGGAATGGGTTTCTACCTGGCAAAATTTGCGGGTTACGGCCGTTCATGATGGCGCTTGTACACATTATCATGGCGATGCGCTCAAGGTTCAGCCCGTCATTAAAGTGCAGGGGCGATACCGGGATTTTGCCTTGTTGGAAACGCCTATGCTGGGAATTCTCAGCCGCAGCAGTCGCATTGCTACCAATGTCTACAATGTTTTACAAGCGGCACGTGGCAAATCTGTGCTGTTTTTTCCGGCCCGGTTTGATTTGCATGAAGTCCAGGCCGCCGATGGCTACGCTTACGATGTGGCCGTTGCGCGGTTTAATCAAGATTTTGGCGGACAGTTACGGCCGTTTGTCTCCACAGATGCTCAGGGAGATTGGTGGGGGGGCGCTGGGGGCGGCACCATTGCCCACGCCGTGATCGCTTGCTTCTTAAGCGATACGGCCGCTGCCATGTTGGCCTTTGCTGAATACGTTCCGGCAGATGTGTCCCGAATTGCCCTGGTTGATTTTAACAACGACTCGATAACCGATGCCATTCGCACCATGAAAGCAATGTTCGAACGTTACCGTGTCCACATGCTGGCCGGTAATGAAGCCGAAGCGCAAAAATACGTTCTGTTTGGGGTGCGTTTAGATACCAGCGGCGGCCTGCGCGATGTCAATGTGCCACCTTTAGGTGATCCTGGTTTAGATTTGGGGGTGACGCCGCGACTGGTCTTCAATGTGCGCCAGGCGCTGGACAATGCCTGGGAGCAATGGACATTATCACCAACAGAAGAAGAGATGGCGAAGCAATATTGCCGAAACGTTCAAATCGTGGTGACCGGCGGGTTTAATCCAGCAAAAATTGCCCGATTTGAAAAGTTGCAGGTTCCAGCAGATATTTACGGCGTCGGCTCTTCGTTGCTCTTAAATGATAAAGAGACGAATACCGATTTCACCGCAGATGTTGTGCGGGTAAAGATTAATGGTCAGTGGCATGATATGGCCAAAGTTGGGCGACGCGCCAATGATAATCCAGAATTATTCCCGGTTGATCTCAGCAGTTTATAACAAAACCTGCTAGAAACTGCGGGTATTTACCAGACCACATTGGTCGAGTTGATAGTCATTTTATTGATTGGTTTTCCTTATGTCTTGGCTTTTTGCCACCTCTTGTAAGGATGGCCTTTAGATAGATTGTGTAAAGAAATGAAAAATAATTCCAAAATGAAAGATGATGATTTACAGTTTGACGCCTTGTTTCGGAGAGGGAGTGAACTTTTGCACCGTGGCAAAGTGAATGATGCTGTTACGGTCTTGCAAAAAGCTCACGAACTTCAACCAGAGCATTTTGATGCCGCCCTCAATTTGAGTGGGGCGTACATTTTAACAAAGAAGTTTAAGCAGGCTGCTGCGCTGTTGGAAAAGTTGCGAGAGCAAGCGCCAAATAATGCGATGGTGTGGACAAATCTAGGCGCTGCTTATTTAGGAAATCCCGTTTTGGCGCGTGAAGAAGAACAATTGCAAGCCATTGCTGCTTTTGAACAGGCGCTGGCAATTGACCCGGTTGCGCCCAATGTGGCTTATAACATTGGCCTGATTTATCGTGACAGACGTGAATATGATATGGCAATTGCCTGGTTTAAGCGGGCGTTGCAAGCGAATCCCAATGACAAAGATGCACGAGACCTGATTAAAAAGCTCAATGATATGAACGGCCGTACCTAGCCACAGATCGAATCACCCACAGCTTCGTAAGGCCCACTGCACAAAACAGGCGTTAAAATGACAATTATGATTTCTACTTTTTCCCCATTTGTTACCCGCATGAAGGCAGAAGGACTGCCGACTATTTTTATTGACACCTTTGCCTATTATTACGAGCAATTGCTCACTGGCAATACGGGCTACATTCCAGAAGCAGAGATAGAACCCGTTCGTCTGATCCCTGATGCCGAACAGTTTACCGGTCGATTTGAAACGATAGGTAAACATGCTCTGGCCAAAACGGCCGTTATCAAACTAAATGGCGGCCTGGGCACCAGCATGGGCCTTGAACAGGCCAAATCCCTCTTGCCCGTAAAAGATGGCCACACCTTTTTAGACATCATTGCCCGGCAGGCGCAGCTAACCAAAGTGCCGCTTTTGCTCATGAACAGCTTTTCCACGGAAGCCGATTCAGTGGCCTTGCTAGAGAAGCACCCAGGCTTGAACCACACCTTGCCCCACAGCTTTTTACAGCACAAAGAACCAAAAATTCGCCAGGAAGATTTTTTACCTGTGGATTGGCCAGAAAATCCAGAACTAGAATGGTGCCCACCCGGCCACGGCGACATTTACACAGCTTTGATCACCAGCGGTACGCTGGTTTCCCTTATGCGGCAAGGGTATGAGTATGCCTTTGTTTCCAATGCAGATAATTTGGGGGCGGTGGTAGACCTGGCCATTCTGGGCTACTTTGTGGACAACGAAATTCCCTTCATGATGGAAGTGGCTGACCGGACGGAGATGGACAAAAAGGGGGGGCATTTAGCGCAGCGACCCGACGGACAACTGATTTTGCGTGAATCGGCGCAATGTCCACCAGAAGATACGGCCGAATTCCAAAACATCCAGCGCCACAAATATTTCAACACCAACAACCTCTGGTTCCACCTGCCCACGCTGTACCGGCAAATGAAGGCGCACGACAATCGCCTGGGTTTGCCCATGATCCGCAACCGCAAAACGGTTGATCCCCGCGACCCGAATTCTACACCCGTGTACCAGCTGGAGACGGCAATGGGTTCGGCCATTGCTGTATTTCAGGGGGCGCAGGCCATTCGCGTACCGCGCAGCCGGTTTGCCCCTGTAAAAACCTGCAACGATTTACTTGCAGTCCGTTCAGACGCCTACACGCTCACCGCGGATTATCGGGTTGTGCCCAGCGGCAGCCGCCGTATGCGGCAGTTCAACATTAACCTGGACGACCGGTATTACAAGTACGTGGGCGATTTAGATGCACGGTTTCCAGCAGGGGTGCCCTCTTTGGTGCAAAATAAGAGCCTGCTGGTGGAAGGTGATTTTTGCTTTGGCAAGGATGTGGTTTGCCAGGGAGATGTGTGGTTGCGTAATGAAACGGCCGTACAGATTCACATTCCTGACGGCACAATTTTGTCTGGCAAGCACCACTACGAAAAAAAGCCTTAGCCAGTGTGACTTTTTTGCCATAATTTTGGCCTTCCCCACCTTTGTTTTTGTTAAAAATGCACGGTGTTCTCAGTTTTGTTGTGATACAATTGGGCGCATGAGCCAATCTCTTGTGATTATTGGTGGTGGGTTAGCTGGGACAGAAGCAGCGTGGCAACTGGCAGAGCAAGGCATACAGGTAAGATTGTATGAGATGCGGCCTCAGCGCCAGACGCCTGCTCATGTAACCCATCAACTGGCCGAACTGGTTTGCAGTAATTCTTTGGGATCCATGCTGCCGCACAAAGCGCCTGGTCTGTTAAAGGCAGAATTGCGGGGGTTGGGGTCTATGATTTTGGCTTGCGCCGCACAAACGGCCGTTCCTGCCGGGTCTTCTTTGGCGGTCGATCGTGATAAATTTGCTGACCTGGTCACTCGCCAGATTGAATCTCACCCCAATATCGAGCTAATTCGTGAAGAAGTAACGGCCGTACCCCAAGAACCTACCATTATTGCCAGTGGGCCACTCACCTCCTCGGCGCTTACCGCCAGCATCAGCCAGCTAACTGGCGAAGAATACCTCTACTTTTACGACGCCGTATCTCCCATCGTGGATTACGAGTCAATTGATACCACAATCGCTTTTCGCCAATCCCGCTACGACCAGGGCCAGGAAGAGGGGGATTACATTAACTGCCCCATGACCAAAGAAGAGTATGAACGCTTTTACGATGCGCTATTAACCGCTGAAACGATTACTCTTAAGCAGTTTGAGCAGGAAGACCCCCATTTTTTTGAAGGCTGTATGCCGGTAGAGGTAATGGCCCAGCGTGGGCGCAAAGCCCTGGCTTTTGGCCCGATGCGGCCTGTGGGTTTGATTGATCCGCGCAGTGGCAAACGGCCGTATGCCGTTGTGCAGCTGCGCCAGGATAATCTCATCGGTTCTCTTTACAACATCGTTGGCTTCCAGACAAACCTGAAATGGGGCGAGCAAAAGCGCGTTTTGCAGCTTATCCCCGGTTTGGAAAACGCCGAATTTTTACGCTATGGCATGATGCACCGCAACACCTACATCAATGCGCCGCGCCTGCTTCAACCAACACTGCAATATCGCGGCCGTACCGATCTCTTCTTTGCTGGACAAATTACCGGTGTAGAAGGGTACATGGGGAACGCCGCCACCGGGTTGGTTGCTGGCCTAAACGCCGCCCGGCTGCTCAAAGGGCAAATGCCCCTCATATTCCCCACCAACACCATGCTGGGCGCACTGTGCCACTACGTCACCCACGCCAGCATTAAGGATTTCCAGCCAATGAAGGCCAACTTTGGCTTGTTCCCCCAGCCGCCTTCCCAAATGCCCAAATCAGACCGCTACCGCTGGTACAGCGAACGTGCCCTCACCGCTATGCGCCGCTTTGCCCGAAACAATGACCTGGCCTATGATCGTCAGGTCGCTGAATCAAATTTTGCCGAAGAAGTATTCGCCATGTCAGGAGAAATAAATTGATCGAGAATCTAAAGCTGTGGCTGCGACAACAGTCGGCGCATCTGTGTACAGCTACCATGCATCGGGTGCCAAATATGCTGCCCGACGAGGATGATCTGATTCAATTTCTTTCTGTGTTGGTGAACTGCATTGGCAGCCTGCGTGAAATGCAGTTAGCCAAAGTGCAATCCTGGGCGCTCATTGCCATTGGCCATGATGCCCCTGCCGCCTATGACTGGATGGTGCTGCTGCGCGTGCTTAAGGAAGAAATTGGTCGCAGCCTGGAAGCCCACTTTCCCCCAGAAGAGGCGCTAAGCGGCTGGCGGCAAATTGATGACGTGCTGACCTATGCCATCATTGAAGCCACCCAGCTCGCATCCGACATGCAGCGGTCTGAACTACTGGCGCACATGGAACAGCTGCGCACCCAGCAAGAGAAGTTTAAAGAGAGCAAAACCAAATTTATTGCCGTCGCTGCCCATGAGTTAAAAACACCGCTCACGATTTTGGAGGGATACACCAATATTTTGCGAGCGGAGAGCCAAAATGAACCCCAACTGCACATTTACCTGGAAGGTTTGGGCAACGGGTTCCGGCGCATGCACGAAATTATTGGCGACATGCTAGACGTTTCTTTGCTAGATTTGCGCACGGTTGAGTTAAAGCACCAAAATATCAACCTGGAAAAAACAGTGCTTTTGGTTGCCGACAGCGTTGATCGTTATTATGCCAGCCGAGGTGTGGATCTAAATATTATTCCGTTTGAGTTTGACAGCGATACCTATGGCGATCCTGAAAAGTTGAAAAAAGCGTTGTCTAAAATCTTGATGAACGGTTTGAAGTATACGCCTGACGGCGGGCAGGTTGTGGTGTCTGGGGCGCTGATACGGCAAGATGAAGTTACCGATGAAATTGCTGGATTTGTGGATATTCAGGTGCGAGACAATGGCATTGGTATTGATCCAGAGAATCTGGAATCAATCTTTGAAAAGTTTGGCAGTATTGCCGACGCTAGTTTGCACTCATCCAGTAAGACAAAGTTTAAGGGCGGCGGCCCTGGTTTAGGTTTGCCTATTGCGCGGGGCATTGTAGATGCGCATGGCGGGCGTGTTTGGGCAGAAAGCCCTGGTTGTGATGAAGATGATTGTCCGGGCAGTACGTTCCATATTGAGTTACCCATCTGGCTTGCTCCGCCAGAACTCCCTTCCGATTTTTAATATTAGTTGCTGCCCATCCATAAAGCGGGTATGAAATGATTGAGCGGGGCGGAAACGGCCGTTCCCGTCTTTTGGTTTCATGCCAGGCGGCTCCACAAAAAAGGAGATTTTGATGGATGTCTCTGTAGAAATTACGATAAAAGATGTAACAGTGTACCCGGACCGTGCTCGTGTGTCTGGCGTGGGCACCTGCGATTTGGCAGGAGGGCGTCATCGCTTGGTTGTGCCCAACTTGCCGCTCACAATGGACGTAAACTCGATTCGGGTGCGGGGCAGCGGCGTCGCCAGGGTGCGCGTACTGGGTGTGGAAGTTGCTCGCCAATTTTTTGAGGAATCGCCTGCTGAAGCGGTGCGTAAGTTAGAAGCGCAAATTGAAGAAGTGCAAGATTCGCTGCGCGTGCTGGAGGATCAAAAGGCTGGCTGGCAGGCACATGGCACTTATCTGGATGGCATTCGCCAGGCAACGGCCGAATTTGCCAAAGGTTTGTCGCGTGGCAAAACCACCGTGGCCGAGCAGCAGCAGGTGATTGCATTTTTGCAGGAACAAGACGAAGCGATGCGCACGGCCGTTCGTGAATTGGAGCAAACCCAGCGGGGGCAGTTGCGCCGCCTGCAAAAATTGCAGCAAGAGCTAAAGCAAATTCGCACCACCAAGCCGCCCCAACAATATCAGGCTTACATTGAGGTTGACGTGCTTACAGACGGCCGTTTCCAGCCAGAAGTGAGTTACGTGGTGACCCAGGCTGGTTGGCAGCCGCTTTATGATATTCGTCTGCTGCCGGAAAACGGCCGTTACGCCCTGGAAATCAGCTATCTGGCCCAAATCACCCAGCGTACCGGGCAGACGTGGTCACAGGTAAATTTGGCCGTTTCTACAGCCCGTCCGGCGCTCAACCAAAGCGTGCCGCAAATAGAGCCCTGGTTTATTCGTGAATTCCAGCCTCCACCGCCGCGCCCGCTGGTGCGGGCGGCCCAACCCGCAGCGGCCAAGATGGCCATGATGACGGCTGACGCAGCCGCCCCTGAACCTGAGATGGCCGAAGATCCATTTACGGCAGAGGTGGCTACCGCTGAGGTTCAATCTGAGGGAACGGCCGTTACCTACCGCGCCACTGGCCAGATTGATATTCCCAATGACGGTTCGCCTCACAAAACGACGTTGCAGAACCTTCCTTTCCAGCCAACATTAGATTACCTCACCATTCCCAAATTTAGCGATGCTGTTTTCCGCCGGGTAACGGCCGTTTATGACCAGCTTGGTCCCCTGCTGCCTGGTTCTGCCAGCCTGTTTGTGGGTGACGAATACATTGGCCAAACAAAGATCGAGCTGACGGTTCAGGGAGATGAACTTGAGCTGCTGTTTGGCGTCGAAGACCTCATTACCGTTGAGCGCAAACTCACCCGGCGTGACGTCGATAAGAAATTGCTGGGGGATAAACGACATCTGCGCTATGGCTATGCCATTGAACTGAAAAATTTACTTCCGGCCGAAGCAACGATTGTGCTGAAAGATCATTTTCCTCTTTCGCGCCACGAGCAGATCAAGGTAAAATTAGAAGAAATACGGCCGCAGCCCACAGAGCAAACCCAGCTAAATTTGGTAGAATGGCAGCTTAAAGTGGCAAGCGGCACAGAAGTGACCGTGGAGTACGAATACAGCGTGGTGCATCCACGCAGCTTAAAGGTAGCGGGGCTGCTCGATTAGCCCCTCGGAGGCAACTATTTCCCAAAAATTTTATGAAACAGCCCAACCAAAGGAACGTGCCTTTTTGGTTGGGGCTGAACTGAAACATGGACGGCCGTTACTGCCCGTAGAGGATAGCCTGTTAGAGCTGCAACGCCTGGCGGATACGGCCGGATTAGCTGTGGTTGGGCAGTCGGTTCAGCGTTTTGACCGTCCCGACAGCGCCACGTACATTGGCTCCGGTAAAGTAGAAGAAGTCAAAATACTTATCGAAGAATTGGATGCTGGCGTTATTATTTTTGATGATGAGCTGACGCCGCGCCATCAGCGCGAGCTAGAAAAAATATTTGGCGAAGATGTCAAGGTAATTGATCGCACCGCGCTGATTTTGGACATCTTTGCCCAACATGCCCAAACTCGTGAAGGCAAGCTTCAGGTTGAGCTGGCTCAGTTGGAATATCGCGTGCCGCGCCTGACGCGCATGTGGACCCATCTTGCCCGGCAGGCGGGTGGACGTGTTGGCGGCATGGGCGGCGGCGTGGGGCTGCGCGGCCCTGGTGAAACCCAGCTAGAAACCGACCGGCGAGAAATTGGTCGGCGTATTGCCCACATAAAAGGGCAGTTGGAAAATGTGCGGGCGCACCGCGAGCGACATCGTGCCAAGCGGCAGCAGACAGAGCTGCAAGTGGTGGCCATTGTAGGCTACACCAACGCGGGCAAATCGACCTTGCTAAACAAGCTGAGCGATGCCGATGTGCTTTCGGCCGATATGCTGTTTGCCACGCTGGACCCCACCACGCGCAAAGTGGATATGCCGGGCGGTCGTGAGCTGCTCTTTACCGATACGGTGGGCTTCATTCAAAAGCTGCCTACGGACATTGTGGCGGCCTTCCGGGCGACGCTTGAGGAGATTACTGAGGCAGATATGCTGCTGCATGTGGTTGATGCTACCCATCCCAATGCTGCGGCCCAGATGGAAGCTGTAGAGGACACGCTGGCTGAGCTTGAGGTGGATCATTTGCCGATGGTGGTGGCGCTGAATAAGATTGATATGCTGCCAGATGATGTGAATCCACGAGAGATGTTTGACCTGCCCTATCCCGTTGTGCCGGTTTCGGCCGTTTCTGGGGAAGGCATTGGCGAGCTGTTGGTGGCAGTTGATGCGGCAATGGTGCGCTATTTACGGCCGTTAACCGTTCTGCTGCCTTACAAGCGTGGGGATTTGCTCTCGATGATGTATGAGCGGGGCCAGGTAGACGGCGAAGAGCATACCGCAGAAGGGGTAATTGTTTATGGACGATTGCCCCAACGACTGATACCATACTTTGAACCTTACATGAACGGACAGCAAACAGCCCATGAATGATTTTTTAGATAAAGTAAGTGATTTTTTAAGCAAATATCCAGGCTTACTACCCCTGCTTGGTGTCTTGCTCATTATTGTAAATCTTATTTTACAGTTCTTCCCTGGCAGCTGGTTTGTAGACCGAAATATTTTGTTGCATCTTGGCCTGATTATCAGCTTTGTTGGCTTGCTGGTGATTCGGCCGTTAACCTGATTCCCCTTATTTCCTAATGACTTACCCCGCTGGCCAGGTTGTTGCTCATGATTCCTATTGAAACCGTTGCCCAAAATACGGCCGTTCAGGCCGCACTTGCCACTTTCCCAGAAATTGTTCCCCAAATTGTTGAGCAAACCATTGCTATCCAGCAAATTCCCGCCCCGACTTTTGCGGAAGCAAAGCGGGCTGCCTATGTGCAAAAGCGTTTTGCTGAGGTGGGACTAGTAGAAGTTGCTCAGGATGGGCTGCATAACGTATACGGCCGTTTCCCAGGCAGCGCCCCTACGAAGCAGTTGCCTGTCATTATTTCCGCCCATACCGACACCGTTTTTCCAGCCTCTACCGACCTCACCGTGCGGCGAGAACCTCCGCTCTATCATGGCCCCGGCATTGGCGATAATTCGACGGGGGTGGCAGGCTTGTTGGCCCTGGCGGAGGCGTTACGAGTGCATGAGATACGGCCGTTGGCCGACATCTGGTTTGTGGCCAATGTGGGGGAAGAAGGGCTGGGGGATCTGCGTGGAATGCGGGCCGTTGTGGAGCGATTTGGCGGCAACGCAATCTATCTGGTTCTTGAAGGTGGGCTTTTTGGGCAGATTTCCCATCAGGCCATTGGCGTGCGGCGCTACGAAATTGAAATTCGCACGCCGGGTGGCCACTCATGGGGGAATTTTGGCCAACGCAGCGCTATTCATGAATTAGGACATCTTATTGTCGCCATCGACAAGCTGCAAGTGCCAGCAAACCCCAAAACCACATTCAATGTTGGCGTAATTGAAGGCGGCACCTCTATTAACACCATTGCCCAATCCGCCAAAATGCTGCTGGATTTACGCTCAGAAGACCCAGAGCAGTTGGCTGGCCTGGTGGCTGAAGTGGAAAAGTTAGTAAGGCGCTGCCAAAAACGGGCAAATGTGTCCGTGCAAATGACTCAGATTGGCAGCCGCCCGGCTGGCTGGCTTGAGCGCGAAGCTCCTCTGGTGCAGCAGGCTGTTGCTGCGCTGCGCTATGTTGGTTGCTCGCAGATTAGCTTTATTGCCAGCAGCACCGATGCCAATATCCCGTTGAGTAAGGGGTATACGGCCGTTTGCCTGGGGCTTACCGAATCGAGCAATGCTCACCGCCTGGATGAATACATGGACAGCAGTCATTTGGCCGCCGGTATCAGCCAAACTTTGTTGCTGGCCTTATCTGCTGCCGGGTTATAAATCCACAACCGAAATCAACCTTTCTGGAGAAAAACATGAATTTTGAACTAAATGAGGAACAGCGCGAGTTTCAGCACATTGTGCATGATTTTGTGGCCAAAGAGCTAAAGCCGATGGCCCGTGAAACTGACGAGAAAAGCGAATTTAACTGGACGGCCGTAAAAAAAATGGGCCCAATTGGGCTGCTCGGTTTAGAGGTGCCCGAACAATATGGAGGAGCACAGGTCGATGCCGTCAGCGCGGCTATTGCCATTGAAGAGCTGGGCTGGGGCTGTGGGTCAACTGCCCTGGCCGTTGCCGCACACAACGGGCTGGCGCTGGGGCCAATTGTGAAATACGGCAGCGAAGCCCAAAAGGAACAATGGTTGCCAGACCTGGCTACGGGCAAGGGCAAGTTAGGTTGTCTGTCGCTTACAGAGCCGGGCGCTGGGTCAGATCTACAGGGTGGGGTGCGCACAACGGCCGTAAAAGAAGGCGACTCCTGGATCATCGACGGCGCAAAAATGTGGATGACCAACGCCTCAATCGCTGACCTCATGGTCGTGTTGTGCCGTACCGACTCAGCTGGTGGCAGCCACTCCCTAAGCCACATCCTGGTGCCCACAAATACTCCAGGCATCACCGTTGGCCCCGCCGAAAAGAAGATGGGGCTAAAAGGCTCGCCAACCCATGCCGTCACCTTTGATGAAGTTCGGGTTCCCTTAGGAAATTTGCTGGGCGAAGAGGGGCGAGGCTTGCAGCAAACCCTGGCTACCCTGGACAGTGGCCGGGTTGGGATCGGCGCACTGGCGGTTGGTTTAGGGCAAGCAGCATACGAGGCAGCCATCAAATATGCTCATGAACGGGAAACATTTGGCAAACCCATTGCCCATCACCAGGCGGTGCAGTGGATGCTGGCCGATGCCGCCACAGAACTGCAAGCAGCCCGGCTAATGGTTTACTGGGCCGCTTCATTAAAGGGAGCCGGACAAAAGTTCACAAAAGAAGCCGCCATGGCCAAACTGTTCGCTACCGAGGTCAGTGAGCGGGTTTGTCGCAATGCGATTCAGATACACGGGGGCTACGGCTACAGCAGTGAATTTGAGGTAGAGCGCATCTATCGAGACACCCGCCTGATGACGATTGGGGAAGGAACCAGCGAGATACAGCGCCTGGTTATTGCTCGTCACATCCTGAGTCTATAAAGATTAATTCAGGGGCTGGGGCCAAGTACAAACAGCTTTAAGTTAATGGTTTTAGCCGCAGATTCTTTCGACACCACTAGGGCGCAGAAAGAATCTGCGGCTGCTTTTATTAGTTCAAATTGATACGAAGCGTGTAAGTTGTGTTTGTCACAGGGACGCTGTACACGCGAATGTAATACGTACCCGCAGCGAGCGTACCGAAATTCAACGTTTTGGTTGTTGAGGGATTACCGTTGTTGCCGAGCAACGTTGGGTTATTGCAGCTGCCGGAGTACATAATTAATTGCCCCTGAGATGGCTCAAAACTGGATAAGATCACAGTTGGATTAGCCGCACTGCTTAAGGTAAAGACATACCAATCCTCAGTGTCATCGGATGTAAATTCATAATCTGTGCCTGGCCCAAGTCCGTAGGCCTGGCTGCAAAGGTCATTGGGTTCCACCGGGGGGTAGTTATTCAACATTGTGGGTACAAAAATATACGAGATGGGTAGGGCAGAGACATTGATAGTGATGATGCCAGTGTCAATTTGCCCGCCTTTATCAATGGCCCGAATTGTTAAGTTGAAGGTTGGCATTACGTCAGCGTCTAGTTTGCTGGTGTCCGGCACCGTAATTTGGCCGGTGCTGCTATTGATGGCAAAAACAGTGCCTGTATTGCCACCCGTAATGGAAAAAGTGAGGGCATCCCCGCTGGCAAATTCTGGGTCTGTGGCGGAAACAGTGCCCACCACAACGCCATTGGCACTGCCCTCGGAGACGTTAAAAGTGGCATTGTTTACAGTTGGTGCCTCGTCATACAGGTTGTTTAGGTTTATGGTGACTGTGGCTGTGTCTTGCAAGCCGCCAGTGTCGGTGACGATGACACCAAGCATGAAGTTTGGATTTGTTTCATAGTCCAACTGATTGGTGTCAGCGACGGTGATTTGGCCGTTGTTGTTTATAGCAAAAGCGTTGCCCGTATTGCCTGTGGATAAGCCAAAAATAAGCGCGTTCATGTCGGCGGCATCTGGATCAGAGGCGGTTACTGTTCCAACTAGCGACCCATTGCCAAGGTTTTCGTTGATACTGAATGAATTGTCATTAACTGTTGGCTCCTCATTTAGGTCAACGAGGTTAATAAAAGCGGTAGCCGTTTCGGCGGGGTTAACGCCGTCATCCACATCTACTGTCAGGGTGAATGTTGGATTTTCTTCAAAGTTGAGCTGGGTTGTGTCATTTACTGTAATTTCGCCAGTTGTGCTGCTTACAGCAAAGGCATTGTTGGTGTTCCCCACTAAATTACTAAAGGTTAAAGGTACCTCTTCTGGGTCATTGGCCAGAAAAAAGCCAACAGACTCGTTATTGGCTAAATTCTCATTTGGCGTGTAGGTGATGTTGCTGGTGCTGGGCGGTTCGTTTTCATCAATTATGTCGATAACAATATCGGCTGAGTCTGTGTTCATGCCACTGTCTTCAACCTCTACGGTTAGGGTATAAGTAGGGGTGGTTTCATAATCAAGCTGATCGCTGTCGTTCACAGTGATGTCCCCGCTGCTGTCAATTGCAAAAGCAGCTAAGGGGTCACCGCCAATGATGCTGTAGGTAAAAGATTCATTGGCATCTACGTCACTGGTGATGACAGTTCCTACGAAGGTTCCAATCGTTTCATTTTCTGTAATAGTAAAAGGCCCGCCGCTAATAGTGGGTGGCTCGTTAATGTCGTTAATGTCTACGGTGATTTCGGCCGTATCAATTAGCGCGCCCCTATCTTCTACCTGAACGGTGAAGGTGAGGCTTTGATTGGTTTCAAAGTCGAGTGGCCCTTCACTGTTGACTGTCACGGCCCCTGTGCCAATATCTAAGGCAAACGGCGTGCCAAAGTTACCGCCTATGATGGTATAAGACAGTGCATCCCCAGCATCTAGATCGGTGGCCACAACAGTGTCAACAGGGGTTCCTGTTGGGCTGTTTTCATCTACCGAAAATGTCTGGTTAAGTACTGTTGGTTGTTGGTCAAAAATAGGTGTAATTGTGATTTCAAAGGTGGCCTGGGATGTGGTTGTGGCGCTTGTCTCTGCTGTAAAATCAAATGAGTCGGCTAATGTTTCGCTGTCGTCATGCACATAAGCCAGGAAACCATTGTCGATGTCCGATTGGTTGAATTGGCCCGTAGGTGCTAGGGTTGTAGTGCCGTTGAGTAGGAGGGAGCCGTTGGTGGGCGTGGTGACCAGGGTATAGGTTATGATGGCTCCAGGGGCATCTGGGTCTTCGGCTAAAAGTAAGGCTGAAGTGATGGCGCTGCTGCTTGCTTCTTCTACAGTTAAGCCTGCATTAATAGAGATTGTGGCCGCAGCCAATACATTACCCAGCCAGAAAACGGCCGTACTCATGGCAAACAAAACTGCAAATATAGTTAGGACACGATTTCTTCGCATACCAATCTATCTCTAATGTTACTTCTTGTTACAAATTGCAAGGACAACTCATAACGTAGGCCCCACGTTTATCCACCGGGAAGGGGTGGGGGTGTTGGGCTAGCAGGGGGCGAGGTTGGTTGTGGATTACTGCCGCCACCGCCACCAGGGGCAGGTGTAAATGTCGCGGTGGGCGTGGGCGTGTTGGTGGGCGTTGGTGTTGGTGTGTTTGTTGGCCGAGGTGGAATGGTAGCGGCAATTGGAATGATGTTAATGCTGTTTTCATCTAAGAGACGGCTGGCGCTGGCAGCAAGCCAACCCCGAAGCCCGTCATCTAAAATGACATTATACCATTCACCTTCCGAATTATCTTTCGCCAAAACGGCAACAACATCTCCCTGGTAAAGATAGCGCAGGATGGGGTAAACGGTGCCAGGGCCCTGCCGTAAGCTGGCAGAACTCACAAATACCTCAACCTGGGGGATTGGTGTTGGCGACACTGTGAAGGTGGGCGTTGGGGTGTTGGTAGGCGTTGACGTAAAGGTTGGGGTGGCAGGGGCAGGCTTGATAGATATTACGCTATTGTTACTTGTGACAATATCCCGGTTGGTTGTTAGGTCTTCTAGCACAACGTGCCATTCGGCGGCTGTGCTGCTGTCTGGGAGCAGCGTTTGTAGGCTGTAAGTGCCATCTGTGGAGGGTGCGCTGATGCTGCCCAAAAGGGAACGGCCGTTTTCCGTTAGCAAATAAACGGCAAAGCGCTGGTTCTCTTGCAGCACTGCGCTCGATCTCCAATTGAAATTGACTGTGTCCCCAGCTTGAAATTCGCTGGCATTTGGTGGCCCTAAAATTTCAATTGTTTCATCAACAGAGGTCACTTCAGAAATGGGAATGGCCTCTTGGGAGAGTTCGATATCGGGTGAGGTTTGGGGCAATTGTGGGGTTGGTGTCGCGCTTTCTTCGGCCGTTTCGCTCAGGGTAATGGCTGGCTCCGTTGGCTGCCCACCATTTGATTGGTTGCGGGCAAATGCCCACGCGGCAACGGCGCTCAGGCTTAGAATCAAAATGGCTACTGGCAGCAACAACATCAATCTTGAGCGGCGCGGCGGTGGTGGGCTGATGACGGACGTTTCGCCCCGCGTTTGAATGAGCAGCCGCTCGCTTTGCAAAGCCTCATTGATTGCTTCCAAAAATTCCTGGATGGTGTTGTAGCGGCCCCAAGGCTGCTTGCGCAAACTTTTATCAATCAGGTCGTAAGTTTGGCGAGACAAGTCTGGACGGGCTTCTTCCAGGGCTGTGTTTTGTGGTTTAAGGGTCAGGGCAAAGGTTTGCCAAAATGAGCCAGCTTCAGTGGGTAGTTCACCGGTTAGGATTTCATGCAAAATAACGCCCAGGGCAAAGATTTGACTGCGGCTATCGACTGGTTTGCCATTGGCCAGCTCTGGAGCAACATAGGCCATGTTCAGTTGGAGGGGGAGCTGTGCGGCCGTTCCATTTTCGGCGGCCGGTACGCCCAGATCGACTAAAACAACGGTGCCATCATGCTTGAGCATGATGTTGTCTGGCGTGAGGTGATGGTGATAAAGGTCTAGCCGTTCGGCAAGTTCCAGGGCTTCTGCCAGTTGGCGAACAATTTTTAGGGCGTAAATGCTGTTGGCTGGCGTGCCTTGTTGGGCAAGCTGGCGCAGGCGTTCTCGCAGGGTGATCCCTTCAACTAAGTCACGGGCAACGTAGGGGCGATCCGTGGGGGTGAGGCCAATTTGGTATACCTGGGCGATGTTGGGGTGCTTTAGCTGAGCCACCTTGTTCATCTTGTCTAGGAACAGCTCAACGTATTGGCGCTTGTTATTAAATACAGGCAGCAAAATTTCAATCGCGACGGCGCGATTTTCATCAACATCAAACGCACGATAAAGATCGGTAACGGCCGTTTGGGTGATGTGCGCTTCTAATTTATATTGATCAATTAATTGGTCATATAAATTAGACGGCCTTGCCTGGTCTTTCTGGGTTTCCATCCGTTCCTATATTAAGTTTGGCTGGTCTTATGCAAACTTAGCATCTTCATTATAGCCCAACTAAAACATTAGATGTAATGATTTGGTGCGCTAATTGACCGAGCGGGCGAGGTGCGGCGGCAATGCTGCTCGAAACTCTCTTTTATCCGTTTGCACAAAAGTTTTTAGCCTGAGCTGTGGGCTAATCTCTTCCTAAATTAATGCCAGCACAGCGAATCTTGCTTAGAGCGGCTTTCACAATTATTTTGGTGAATGCTTGCTCTTTTAGCTTGCTTATGTTCCTGAGAACAAGGGCTTGCCCTGGTTCTTCAAACTACCCCCACAATAAACATAATGCAATAAACATTGCAATGATACTCAGTAAAAGTTTCAATAATTCTTACGAATTATCATGAAACAAGCGTAAAAAAAGCGTGAAAAGAAATGCAGTTCCTAAAATAAAGCTGCCTTCTTCCTCTGATGTAATAAGTGACCAAAATCGGCTGTTTGTCACGTACGATGTTTTTTTGCTAACGGCCGTTTATGGGGTTGAGACAGTCAGCGAATATTTGTCCGTGGCATTGATTGGGCCATCGTTGATAAGCCAGATGTAATACATTCCCGGCGGCTGGTTGGTTAGCGAGATGATTTTTGTGGTGGAAAAATCCCCATTTTGGCCAATAAGCGTGAGAGATTGACAATCGCCTCGCCAGACGGTTATTTGCCCGGCAATTGGGACAAAATTGTTGAGCTTCACCGTCAGGTTGCTGCTTGCGTTTAAGGTGAATTGATACCAATCATGCACATCTTCTGCCAGAAACTGCCCCGCCTGGTTTGGTGTGAGGGGGTAAGCCAGGTCGCAGCTGTTATTTACTTCGCCCAAAGCATTGTGGTTCATGAGGTTGAAGGCGAAAAATGGGACAAATTGGCTGGATGTTGAAATGTTCGGTGGCGGGAGCAGTTCAATGGAAACGGCCGTTTCCACAGAGGTTTCTCGGCTGGTTGCGGGATCAATCGCCGTGGCTAAAAAGGAAAGGCTGCTGCTTTGGTTGGGAGTAAATGTGCAGGTGAATTCGGCCGTTTCGCCCGCGTCTAGCTCATTTGCGGCAAAGGTGCAGCTTCCTACCTGGGCAGAGCTAATTTGCACATTGGCCAGGGCAACGTCCCCAATGTTTGTCAGAGTGAGCGCCAAGGTGACCTGATCCCCCTCAATCACTGAAACGGCCTCTGGGGAGATAATAAGCTGTAAATCGGCAATGGGGACAGTCCTGGTTTGGCTGGCTTCCACTGGATATTCTATTTCTGTGGTAACGGCCTGCGCGGTCGCTGTGTTTTCCATGGCGGCGCTGGCATTGGCGACTTCACAGGTAACGATTGTATTTTCACCTGGCGCTAAATCGGGCAGGCTGCCTGCTTCCCGGTTACAGCCAGAAAAGGTTGAATTGGTGACTGAGACATTATTCAACGTTGTGTCGCCGCTATTTTCCACAGTGATCTCGACCGTGAAGCTGCTGCCGGGGGCAACGGCCGTTGGCACAAATGCCTGATTGACCGTGATGGCTGGATTAAGAAATTCAATGTAGTCAAAAAAGACGTTGGCCACTCTAGTATCATTGTTTTGCTGCATTTCCAATGTGAGCGTGACTGATTGGTTGGCATATTGGCTAATGTCAATGAGTGCGTTGTTCCAGCCAGTCGGGTTTGTCATGCCATCAACACTCAGGCTCCAAACTTCAGCATCATTTATTGAGACGATTGCTCGATCAATTCCGAGGGCATCAGGGGATAGTTTTATAGGGTTAAACCAAAAAGAGAGAATTGCGGCATTCTCTTGAAGCGTAAAATTTTGGCTTGCCCCATTGTTTCGCACAATAAGCGTGCATGTGCCACCGACCCAAAGAGTTTGCTGCCCATCAAAATTATCAGGTGCATTGTTGACCTCTGACCAATCACCAATGCCAGTGGGGTTGCAAGGCGTGTTGAAAAATTCCTCCCAGGCGGTGGGATTGTTTTCAAAACTGCCGTCGTTCACTAGTTCAGCAAAGGTGAAAGGGGCGACACACAAGAAGAGGCAAAGAATGGAAAAAATCCACAAGAACAACACGTTACGTCGGGGCATGATGATTTCTCCTATGATTGACGAATCTGCTGTGGATATAAAGCCTTTTGGGTTTCCTCAATTAGAGGTTTCTCAATGGTTTTATCGCTTTATTTCTTTGTAGCTTTTGCAGATAGTTTTGTCTTTCGGCAAGGATATTTATTCAATTATGCCGGCAAAGTATTGCAGTGCTTCTTAAGGGGAAGGCGCATTTGGCGGGGTTGGGGTTGGTGGATTAGAGGGTGTAGTTGGTTGGGGTACGGCCGTAGGCTCATCGCCGGGGGGGACGGCCGTAGCTTGCTCGGTTGCTGTTGCGGCAGGTTCTGGGGGTGCGGGTACCCAAATTTCCTGGCCAATGCTGAGCAAAATAGTTTCCAGGCAGTTCACCTCTTGCAAGCGTTCTACTGTGGTATTGCCAGCCTGGCTTATAGACGAGAGGGAATCATTTGCCTGAACGCTGTAGCGAACCCAGCCAAATGGAGGGGATGGCACACAACTCTCTTCAGTTGGTTCAGCAGTAGGTGAGGCGGTGGTGGTAATTTCAAGCGTGGGAGTGGCAGTTAAGATTGGGATGGATTCAGTAGGGGTAGCGACAACGGCCGTTTCTGTTGGGCTGGGCCGGACGGTAGGCGTTTCTACCTCCTCGGTAGGGGGAAGCACCTCATCTTCGTCCAAACGGGTTGCGGTGGTTGCCTCAATGGTGATAGCTGTCGGGCTGCTAGCAGGCAAATTATCTTGATCGATAAGTACGGCCGTTTCTATTTCCAAGGGCAGCGCGGCGGCGTCTGGCGTTGGTGTGCTGTTGTTACCCTGGCGGTTTGCCCGACCTCGCATGAGCATCAAAACCAGGAATAGCAACAAGAGAAACACCAGTGCAGGAATCGCAAATTTGAGCACTTTTGGCTGGCGTAAACGGTTGAGCAATAACAGCCAGACGGGTGGCGGGGGCGGCGGTGGGGCCGATTCCTCGGCAATGGCCTGGTCCAAGGCGGCAATTTGGGCATCGACCGTTTCGTAGCGGCTCCATTCCTTTTGCCAGATGCTGTCTTGAACGGCCGTAAAAGTAGCGGCCGCTAAATCCTGGCGAACTTGATTGAGCGGTTGTTCGCGGGCCATGCCCTTGTGCTCAAAAATATCCCACTCAGAGACCGGCAGCGCAGGTTGCTGACCCGCCAACAGCCGGTACAGCAAAATCCCCAGCGAATAAATATTGCTGCGCCCAGACAACGCTTTACCCGTTAGCTGCTCTGGAGATTGATAATCCAGTTCGGTTAATGGCGCTTCCTCAAGTTGAACGGCAGCAGGCGGAGTGGACGGCACCGCCAGGTCTAGCAAATGAGGCTGGCCAGTTTTAGACAAGTAGATGTTTTCTGGACGTAAATCGTGGTGGATGAGCCCGTTGGGGTGCGAAACTGCGAATCCGGCAGCAATTTGCTTTACAAGGTTTAGCGCCTCGATGATTTTTGCTTTGTCGTCTGGGGGCGGCGGCGCTGAATTTTCCAGTTGAGCGGCTAAAAATTCCCCGGCCACGTGCGCCATTACGGCATACGGCCGTTTCCCATCAACGCCAAAATCCAGCAGCGGGGGAAACAGAGGATGGTCTAATTGAGACAATGTTTCTGCGCGCCGCTGAAACCGCTCGACCAGGTCTGAAGAGCGTGCTGCCTCAGGCTGAAGCGTCACCAGAAAAACTTTAGAATCCGTTTTTTCATCTTGGGCCAGGTAGATGGCGCTAATAGTCTGCACCACAAGGGGGTCGATTAGCTGGTAATGACTTATTGTATTGTCATTGTCTTTTTTACTTTTTATGGATGCCATAGACATTTTTGTGGCGGACGACAATACCTGATTGGCTGGCGCATAGCTATGTTTACAATATGTTTCACGTATCTTAATCGTTACAGTAAATTTCCAACCGCCCCATTATACACATTCTGCGATTATGTAAAAGAGAGAAGCGAATAAAAAATAGGCAGGAGCAGCGTGCCGCTAATTACCTGGCAGAAAAATAAGAAGGCGCGCCTCGCTGGAAAGCAGGGGTGTTTGCTCGCTGACCCTTTCTAAATGCACTTGCCAAACGGCCGTTCCTGGCCAGCTCTCCGCATCCTCAAACTCGGTAAAGTCCAGCAGGAGTTGGAACGTATCCCCAAGCGTTGGTTCACTGATTGGCACCGTCACGAGTGGCGCATCATTTTGGGAAAGCGTAAACACCATTTGCTGCCCTGGGAGCAGGGTTTCAGAGTAACGCCAATAGAATGATAAACGGCCGTTTATCAAAACAGCGCTTTCCGTCGGTGGCCCCAGCAGCGTAATGGCCGCCGCTGTTGGTACAGCTGGCTGGGGCGTTTGGCTTGGCGTTGGGCTGGGCAGAATCGTGGCGGGTAAGATCGTTGGGGGTATGGCCGTTTGCTGAGGCGTTGCTTGCCGGGGCACGGTTGTTGCGATGGCTACTTGAGTCGGCTGCACAGCCGCTGCCTTAGGTTCAGCAACATTCACGTACCCAATAACCGCCAGGGTTAACAGCAATGGCGTTATTGATTTCCAAAAATAGCTTGTGCGCCAAAGCTTTGGGCGCTTGTTTTCTTCTGCCACGAATCCCTCAATACTCGAATTAGAGAAATAATTGCTGGCATCCCCTCTGGTAAAGATTTCTGGGAAATGCCCAAAATGGATCAAACTCTTATCGGCATTTTAGCATATTGTTTGGCTGAACCTGTAACGCTGGCACATGAACAAACGGCGCAACACCTGTTGCGCCGTTTGCCTCAGAAAAGAAAGAGGAGCCCCGTGTAACTTCCTCAGAAGCTACAGTCACATTGTAGCAAGGGGCAGGGGGGAATCATCTGATGGATGTCACTAGTGCTGTGTGAGCTTCATCACGGCCGTTTTGCCAGGGTGAGCGTGTGTTTGGCGGCGGCCTGCACATCTGCCTGGTGCCACAGGATGGGGAAATTTTCACCTTGCTGCCACATCGCAGCTAAATCGTCGTAGTGGGGGCTGCCCAGATAGCCCGACTGTCCTGGCGTTAGCATTGCCTCGGCACGCTCAATGGCGCTCAGGTCGATGATGAGGCGCGAGGAGACCGAGATGCCATCGCTGGCAAAGCTGCCGGGGCGCGTGCCCGCCTGGGCCACGGTGTTGGCATCGCCACCCAGCGGCAGCGGCCCCACGTTAAAAACACGGTCAAATGGCGCAATCTGCCCCAGCGCGTGCCGGAAGGTGACCTGGTGCAGCTGGCCCCACTGCCAGTTAGCCGAATCTTCGCCTAGCGTTTGTTGTAAAACGGCCGTTGCCCCACCCAAGCAGCGTTCAATAAGCGCGTTTCGCGTAGCGACGGAATCAAGCCAGGGCGACGGCACATCTGCCAAAATATTTAACAAATTGACCAGCCAATACCCCTGAAACTCATTGACCGGGTGCAGATTTTCACTCATCCCTTGGCCCAGCAGGTAAGGCAGCAGGTCAGGCGGCACTTTGGCTGGCAGCAGCGCCTGCGTAAGCTGCTCAACCAGGGCATGAAAAACAGCGCCGCCCACGCTGTTTGGGCGCAGCGAACCATCCCACGCCTGTAGCTGGATGAGGGCCAGTTGGGCGGCTGGATCGATTACGTGCAAACCATCAAGCAGCGCCACCAACTGCAAGCCTGGCAGGCTGTGCTGGTCTAGCTGAATGCGGCGGCAGTCGGCCACGCTGAGTTTTGGCTGGCTGGCCAGCAGCTGGCGAATGCGTTCGGCACGGTAGCCATTGCGCCACAGCTGCCCCAGGTTGTGCTTGCTATTTTCCGGCGGCAGCAGGCGGTGGTTGGCAGAAATGATGAGGCCGGATTGGGGATTGAGGGCGTGGGGCATTTCGCTGAACGGCACCACGCCTACCCATTCGTGGCTGCCAGCCCAGCCGGGCGCAGGCAGGCTGCCATCTCCGGCAGCGCGGAGAGGCACCTGCCCGGTGACCCAATGCCCGATGTTGCCTTTTTGGTCGGCATACAGCAGGTTGAGCGAGGGGGCCTGGATGCGGGCAACGGCCGTTACAAATTCATCCCAGTTTACGGCCGTATTCACCCAGCCAAAGCCATCGACGGTGATGCCGCTGCGCAGGGCGGTGGAGCTAAAAGCCAGTGGCTGCGTTGCCCCCGCCAGCAAGTTGTGGATTAGCGGCCCGTGGTGGGTCAGGCTGACAATTTCCTGGTGTGGCTTTTGCAGGCGAATGGCAATCTCTTCCTCGATTTGCTCAACCGGACGCCACTCGTTGCCAAATTGGTACAAAGTTGGGTTCTCTGGATGCAGTTTTTCAATGAACAGGTCTTCGCAGTCGGTGTAGGCCAGCGTTGCGCCCCAGGCAATCTGCCCGTTATGCCCCACCATGACGTAGGGCAGCCCCGGCAGGGTAAACCCGGCCACGTGCAGGCCAGCGGCGCTGTGCAAATGTTGGAAGTGCCAGATGGAGGGTGTGCCAACCGGCAGGTGCATGTCGTTGGCCAAAATGGCTCCACCCGTTTGGCTGCGCTCTGGGGCAATGACCCAGCCGTTGCTACCCCGGCCTGCGCCGTCCAGGTTGCCTTTGCCCAGGAAGGGATTTTGCCAGGGAACGGCCGTTCCCCGCCAGGCATCGATCCATTGGGCATTTTCCTCCAGGCCGTCGGGCAGCGTGGCTGGAAATTGGTCAGGATAGGTCATCAGCAGATCGTTTACCAGCTCCGGATCAACTTGCTGCAACAGCTGCGCTTTTACCAATTCGCCAATGGCTCCGTGGGTGAGCGCCCACATTTGCAAATGGCCATAGGCCAGCGAATCGAGCAGCTGCCAGGGCTGGGGGCGGTGCTGCACAATGCTAAACTCGATGGGCAGTTGGGGATTGCTTTGCAGGAAGGCGTTAATGCCTTCTGAGTAGGCGACCAGGTCGCTGTGGGCCTGGGCTTCCAGCGTTGGTAGGGTGGCTTTGGCCAATCTGGCAAAACCAAAGGTGCGGCTCAAGCGGTCTGTTTCCAGGGTGATGGGGCCAAAAACGGCCGAAAGCGTGCCGTTGGCCGCACGGCGGTTCAGCTCTAGCTGCCATAATCTGTCCTGGGCATGGACAAAGCCCTGAGCCAAAAACAGGTCGTGGCGACTGTTGGCCTGGATGTGGGGCATGCCCCATTGATCGCGATGAATAGTAACGTTGTCCTGGAGCTGGGGCAGGTAGATACGGCCGTCTTGCTGCGGCATTCGTTGGCGGCTCCAGCGTTGGACAATGGTTTTAAGTCGGTCGGCCATTGCTTAACTAACTTTCACAGGTTGGCTGGGCAGAACAGCCGGAGGTGTTGTCAGCGCAGTGGTAGTTCACGGCCATGCCCAGGTAGGGGGAAGGGTCTAGGGTGTTGGTGAATTCTAGCTCGTTCAGGTAACGGCCGTTGCCATCATCTTGCACAATAGAAAAATGTAAATGCACCCAGATGGTGCGTGGTGAATTGCCGTTGTAATCGCCCGTGTAGCCCAGCAGCGTGCCTTGTTCTACAAACAATTCAGCTGTGCCTGGCGGAAAGGCTGGCTCAATAAAGCTGTTGCCGTCCCGGTCTGCCATGTGGGCGTAATACAGCCAAATCTGGTTGCCAGGCCGCAGCGGATCATCTGGCACGCGCATGATGAGGGCGCTGCGCCAGCCAGCATCGCGGGTAACATAGCCATCATAAGCGGCGTACACGGGCGTGACGCCAGGATCGCCATCGCTAAAAATATCAATGCCTTGATGCGGATTGCTGCTGGAGTAAGGGCCGCGTGGGTCGGCATAGAGCAGGCCAATAAAGCCATCTGTGGGCAAAATGAACGGCGCGCCGGGGCAGGCATCTTGCTGCACGGTTTTTAGCTCGGCGCGGACGTCTGCATCTCCCTGCACCCACTGCAAAATTGGCCGACTTTGGGGATCAGTTAGAAGCCGCCAATAATTGCGCGCCTGGTTGAATAAATAGAGAAAAATAAAAAATGCAACCAGTAATCCGCTAAGTTTGATGAGGCGAAAACGGGGATTGGCAAGCCAACGAAGGAAATTTTTGAGCATTGGTAGTAGATGGGTCATTGGCCGCAATTATACCCGGCGAGGTTGCTGAATTCTTAAGTAAATAATGAGCTTATTTGGGCCAGATCTACATTGCCACCGCTCAGGATGACGCCAATGCGTTGGTTTTTTGGGGTGATTTTGCCGCTTAGGATGGCCGCTAGCGGTACGGCCGAACTTGGCTCTACCACCAGCTTTAGCCGGGTCCAGAGGTATTTGAGGGCGTCGATAATTTCTGTTTCCGTTACGGTGAGAATGTTGCTGACGTACTGGCGCAAGATGGGCAGGTTATGTTCGCCCACAAAGCGGGTGCGTAAACCGTCGGCAATGGTGTGGGGAACGGCCGTTAACCGCACAATTTCCCCCGTTTGCCAGGAGCGTTGGGCATCGTTGGCCAGGGCTGGCTCCACGCCGATGACCTGGCAGCCAGTTTGGTGCGCAGCGGCGGCCAATGCCGTGCCGCTCAACAAGCCGCCGCCACCTACCGGCGTCAGGATCAGGTCTAGCGGCCCGGCCTCTTGCAGAAGTTCCCAGGCGGCCGTGCCTGCGCCAGCAATGATGTGGGGATTGTCGTAGGGGTGAATGAGGGTGTAGCCGTGCCTGGCAATTTGTTGATGGCACACGGTTTCGCGGTCAATGGCCGGGCAGGTGATGATATGTGCGCCATAATCGGCCGTAGCTGCCTTTTTAATGGCTGGGGCGTCTTCGGGCATCACGATGGTGGCCTGCACCCCCAGCAGTTTGGCCGCCAGGGCCAGCCCTTGGGCATGGTTGCCGCTGGAGTGGGTGATGACCCCGGCGGCTTTTTGCGCTTCGGTTAGCTGGCTGACGGCATTGTACGCGCCGCGAAATTTAAACGCGCCAACGCGCTGGAAGTTTTCACATTTCAAAAAGATTTGCTGCCCTGTTTGCTTGTCGAGGGTGCGGGAGGTGTGGATGGGGGTGTGGTTGACAATCTTTTGCAGGCGATGGGCTGCTTCGGGAACGGCCGTTGGCTCAGGAATCGTAATCATTTTATTTTCAAAGGTAGGGGTGGGTGGGGTTTATAACGGCCGTTTCATCTCGATGCGGCGGAAGGAGTCAAAGTAGCCTGTTTTTTGGAACCCAAGCCATTTTTCATCTTCACACAAGTTCTCTGCAATGGAATCTTGCCGTTTGTGCCGCTGGTGCAGCACGGTCAGAATTGCCTCGGTTACTTCTGTAGGATCGCCCACAGTCACTTCTACAATGACCCGCGTGAGCTGAAGCAAACCAGCGTGGTAAGTGACCCAGCCACGACCGCCGTTTTTTAGCTCCACCAGCAAGGCAGAAAGGTTACGCACGTTTTGCTGTGACTCGGTTTCGTTTAGCCAATTCGGCCGTTCTTCCCGATGGGAAAGCAAAATAATAGCGTCTTCATGGTTAAGCGTTGTGATGCGTCGAATCTGGTCAAAAACGACTTTGTTAAATTCTGCTTTGGGCGCACGTCTGGCTACGATCAGCTCGCGTGTTTCTTTGAAGCCAAACTTTAGAAAAAGTTTATGGGCTGGCTCATTCCCTTTAATAACCTCCAGCCACATCATTTTTAACGATTCTTGCTGCGCTGCTTCAAGGAGACCCGTCATTAGGGCGCTGCCGGTGCCTTTGCGCCGACCGGCTGGCAGAACGCCCAGGCGGGTAATCCAGCCGCGTTCGTGGCGCACGCCAAGCATTCCCAAACCGAGCATCACGTCATCGTCCACAGCCACACAGGAATGCTCCAGAGAAACGTCGTACACCCGGCAATATTCCATGAGCCGGGCCACGTTCATGGGCATCGGCACCATGTAATCAACGCGAGTCTCGTTGTAAGCCTCGGTTAATTGCTCGTAGGTAAAATTGCTTGCAGTTTGAAGTTCCATGCTTGCTGCTGAAATGTGTTTTGCGGGTTTAGGCATCATTATAGAAATAGGCGGCAACTTGATCGGCAAAGGTTTTTACATTGATAGGTTTGGTAATGCAACCGTCACAACCATATTGCTGGGCCATTTCTAACGCTTTGTCTGAAGGCCAGGCGGTGATAGCCACTATCGGGATATTTTCCATATCGGGAATTTGTTTTAGCAGGGTAACGACGGTTTGCCCGTCCACATCGGGCAAACCCATATCTACCAAGATGAGGTCTGGCTTTTCTTCGATTGCCAGAGAGACTCCCGTTTCCCCATCTGCTGCATGCAGCAGGCGATAATTGTGTGGTTCAAGAACGCGCTCAACTAACAGGCGGTTGGCGCGATTGTCTTCTATTTGTAATATGGTTTTCATCAGTTAGATCATGTTTGTGGCGGCGGCACGGGCAGGTCGGCAACGGCCGTATCACGCCATTTCATCCCTTCGTCAATTAACATGACCGGGATTCCGTCTCGGATAGGATATTTCATGTTGGTGTCGGCGCAAACCAGCCAGCAACCATGAACAATTTCTAATTTTCCAGGATCATCCCCAAACTCTGTTGATTGTACTGCCATTGGACAGCGCAAAATCTCAAGTAATTGAGGGCTGATGGGTAAATCACTACTGGGTGTCATGCAATTCCTCGCTTTATATTTTCACGTAAACGTTTCTGGCAATCATACGCATCTTCAAAAAAGTGGCAAACGGGTCAGGCGCTAGGGGTCTCGCACGCAGCGGAAGCCCACGGCCGAACTGATAAAGTCTGGCGTGAGCGAGCTGCGATTGGTGGCCCGAATGCGATCTGCCTGGTTATTAAATGGCCAGGCGCCACCCCGAATAACGCGGGCAAATCCGGTTTCTGGCCCGGATGGATTGCTAATATTGCTTTCTGCGTACCAGGTTTCTTTGTACCAATCGGCCGTCCATTCCCACATGCTGCCAGCCATGCTAAAAATACCAAAAGCGCTGGCCCCGTTGGGTAACGCATCCACCGGTTTTAGATTTTCGTAGCTGTCGCTTTGGAAAACGGCCCGGTCGCCTTCTGGTTCTGGTTGGATGCTGCCCCAGGGATAGATACGGCCGTCTGTCCCTCTGGCGGCGTATTCCCATTCTGCTTCCGTGGGCAGGCGGGCTCGCACCGATTCGCAATACAACTTGGCACCATACCAGCTTACATGGTTGATGGGGTAGTTGGCGTAGCCAGTGGTGGGAAAATATTGTACGGTGCCATCCCCTAAATCTTGTCGTACAAGATAGCTGGTATAGCCAGCCAGCTCTTGTGGCCAGGCACAATCAACCCCTTCGCAGGCTCGTTCGTAAGAGCCGAGCCTGTTTAGGAAAGCAGCATACTGCTCCACATTCACCTCAAATTTGTCCATGTAAAACTGCGAGAGGCGCACCTCGTGGGCCGGACGTTCATCTGGGGCGGCTACAAAATCATCCTCTGCGGCTCCCATGGTAAACATGCCAGCCGGAATGAGCAGCATAACC
>JACKBR010000019.1 GCA_020634495.1 Ardenticatenaceae bacterium
GGGCAGAATGCCTCGCTCTGGCCGCCAATTTTGCGGGTAACCCAGAGACACCTCTTCAAATGGCACGCCGTCGCGGATGTGTGTGCCGGGTATGTGCAGATGCCCGTAAACCACGGCTTTGATGGGGTAGCGTTTGTGCCAATCTTCTGTGTGTTTTGTGCCGCACCACAGGGAAAAGCGGGGAATGCGCCTGAGATTAACGAGATCATAACGGAGGGGGTAATGGTTGACGAGAATGATGGAGCCATGAACGGCCGTTTCCGTTAAGCGCGCTTCTGTTAATTGGCAGCGAACCTGGCACCAGGCCTCTCGTGAAGGATAAGGGTCTGGATAAAGTAAAATTTCATCCGTGGCCACCACGCCAGACGCTTCTGCCCACCCCAACGCCTCTTCAGCCGCCACATGGTCTGGCCGAAAGCTGTAATCGTAGAGCGTAAAAGTTGGCGCAATAAACAGAGGGGAGCTGCTGGCTGGCCATTGTGCATAAGGGTCTTCAGGCGTCAAAACCCCAAACTCCCGGCAAATTTCTACCAGTTGAAAATATTTAGCCAAACCGCGCTTGCTGTGCGTATCGTTGGGGATTGTCCAAAGGTCGTGGTTGCCAGGGGTCCAAATGACGCGGGCAAAACGACGAACCAGCAAATCCATCGCCTGCCGAAAATGCTGCACCTTCTCAGCCACGTCACCAGCCACAATGAGCCAGGCGTCCGTTTGGGCAGGCAAGCGGCTCAGCGCCGCCCAATTTTCTGCGTGGTTCAGGTGCAGATCACTGATGGCAAGCAAGCGCATAAGCTGTGGGTCAGTAAGCCAGTGGTCAGCAATCAGGTCTGCTGACCGATTGCCTGAATATGGCTGACGCTAGATGGAGCCGCCGGAAATTTGAATCAGGTTTTGCAACGCTTCTTCATCCAAAATGGTGAATTTGCGCCCGCCAACCTTCACCCAACCGGCTCGCCTAAAGCGACCCAGCGCCTTGTTGATGCTCACCCGGGTGGCCCCGGTCATCTCGGCTAAATCGGTTTGGGTAAGCGACAGCTCAATGCGAATGCCATCTTCGGTTTTTTGGCCGTGCTGGGCGGCAAGCTGCAACAGCTGCCGGGCCAGACGAGCGGGCAGGTCGAGGAAGAAAATGTCGCTGATTTGGTTGTTGAGGCGGCGAATGTGCTGGGCCAGGGTGTGCAGCACATGCAGGGCAAAATCTGGGTTATCGCTGATGTAGCGGATGAACTCTTCCCGGTGTAAGGTGAGTGTCTCGGTCTCTTCCAGGGCTTCTGCGGTTGCGGAGCGGGGGGAATCGTCGAGCAGGGCAAGTTCGCCAAAAAAGTCTCCAGCGCCAAAAATGGCCAGCATGGCCTCTTGTCCATCTAGTGTGGAGTGGGTGATTTTTACTTTGCCCTTGACGATGATGTAGAGCAACCCACCGGGATCGCCGTGATGAAAGATAATTTGGTCAGGCCCAAAGCGACGCAGCACCAACCGTTTGGAAAGGCTTTTTGCTTCATCATCCTGCAAATTATTGAAAAACGGAACAAGCTGCAACGCTTGTTTTGCAGCGTATTTCTGATGTCTCATAACGTCTTTTCCTGTGGACTTGTTAACAGAGGTTCAGCAGATTGTATGTGTTCTGTTGTGCTGTGCCCAAAATGAAGGTGGTTTTTACAACCATGTCATTTAAATATGATTTGCCAATTGTATCTCATCATAGACACGATCCAAACTATATTTTATTTGCCTTTTTAACCAATCTGTTGGCAGTGGGCTGCTGGAATATTGGTTTAGAAAGTCTAGAAGGTGGCTATAAATTTCTTCACGCGGCCGTTTTTCATCGATGTGGTTTTGCATACACTGGCGCATGGTTTGGATGTAGGTGGCAACGGCCGTTACATCTTCCAGGCCGCACGGGTTGCCCCGGCCGGGAATGATGTGGTGAAGGGGATCGGGCCAATTTTGCAGCATGTGGATGGTGTCTAGCCAAACGGCCGTGTCGGCCTCAACAAGCAGGGGTGGCATATCTGTCACAACCGCATCGCCTGCAAACAAAACCCCGGTGTCTGGTAAATAAACCCCAATGCTGCCAGCGGTTGGCCCTGGCATAGCAAATAATTGAACTTCTGTGCCACCCTTCCACAGCTGCATTAACTTTGAAAAACTCATGCTGGCGTGTTCCACAGGGCTTTGGCTGAGCTCACGACCGAATTCTGGATTGCGGCTGGCAAGGCTCTCTAGCAGCAGTTGTGGATACCGTTTGTCATAGCTGCGCAGCTTGTCTGCCGTGGCTTCATGGGCAATGACGGGGGCATTGAGCCAGCGGGCATTCATGATGCGGTCCCCATGATAATCGGTCAAAATGGTGTATAGCACTGAGCGGGGCGTGAGGGTGTGCAGTCGCATTGCCCAATCTCTGGCCTGCCGAGGATATGAAGGCACATCAATGGCAATAATGCCCCGGCGGGTGCGGATTGCGCCAACATTCACGCCATCATATTCTGTTTCTATAAAAACATTTTCGGCTATTTCTTGCATAAGTTTTCCATTCAATTTTGTATCGGCATCAATGTATTTGGCCAATAAGCAGACGTTCTGCTTTGTCGATGGCTTGCTGCACGCGGGCAATGTCTGTGCTGGGGCCGCCGCCTTGGGCCATAACTGCATTGCCCCCACCAGCAGCCGAGCCAAGAATTTGCAAAGCAGGTTTAATTAGCTGGTTCATCTCTCCAGGCGCTTCTGGGGAGCGGCAAAAAAGAAGCTGCGATTTTTTGCCAGCCAATCCCAGCAGGGCAACAACCTGGCCATTTTGTGTCAGGTGATTGGCCAACGTGCGAAGCTGGCCAGGGTCGCTTTCTTCACTGGAAAACACATGGGTGACAACGGCCGTATTTCCCACCATTTTGCCCTGTTTCAATAAATCGGCCGCAGCAAAGTATAGCAGCTGTTCTTGCTGTTTTTTTAACTGCTTGCGGTTCTCTTTTGTTTCTTCTCGCAGGCGCAAAACAGTTGTTACCACTTCACCCATGCCTGTTGTGAGTTCCGCCGAAAGCTGGTTAGAAATGCTGTTTTTTAGGCGGTAATCGTGCAGGGCACGCTGCCCACAGCAAAACTCAACGCGCAGTTGGTTGTTTTGGCGCTCCAGCTTAACAATTTTAATGATGCCCACTTCGCCCGTGTGCTGGACATGTGTGCCGCCACAAGCCGTCAGGTCAAATTTGTCAATTTCGATGAGGCGCAGTTTGCCCTGCCGCACTGGAGGCAGCTTGCGCAGCGCCAGCTTTTTGGCTTGCTCTTGCGTAACCAGACGAATGTGAATGGGGCGATTTTGCCAGATTATTTGATTGGCCAAATATTCTGTTTCTTCTATCTGGGTGGGGCTTAATTTGGTGGTGTGCAGATCAATGGTGAGGGTGTTGTCGCTTAGGTGAAAGCCTACGGTTTCGGCCTGGGCAATTTGAATGAAGGATTGGGAGAGGATATGCTGCCCGGTGTGCTGCTGCATGTGGTCGAAGCGGCGTGGCCAATTAATTTGCCCGACGATTTCGTCTTGCCACAACTCTTTGGTATCTAGCCAATGGAGCACGGCTTCATCTTTTTCGCGGATGGTGACGTTGGTGACGGGCAGGTTGTTGATGGTGCCGGTGTCGAAGGGTTGCCCACCTGAGGTTGGGTAAAAGTAGGTTTGGTCTAAGATAACGGCCGTTTGCCCTTCCTCTCGAACTCGTTCCACAATTTTTGCTTCAAAACGAGTGGTATACGCATTTTGATAATAGAGCCTTTTGCTTGTCATACCGGAATTTCCACAAGGTGGGATCGATGCTGCTTGAATGAGCCTAATAATACCAGAATAATGCGCGGGTGCATCTATGCGGCTAAAAAAACAGGTTTTACAGGACTGATTTGTAGGGATTTTGGAGTGTAATTGATGTTGCTGTGAAGTCAGCTTTAGGCCAGGGGCAGGGTGAAGTTAAACCGTGCGCCGCCAGTTGGGGCATCATCAACCCAAATACGGCCGTTATGCGCCTCCACTGCCAAACGACAAAATGCCAGACCCAAACCGAGCCCCTTCGCATTGCTCTCTTTGGAAGTGATGCGCTCAAACTTTTCAAAGATTGACTCCCGGAACTGCTGCGGAATGCCGGTTCCCTGGTCGCTAACAGACAAAAGCAGCCGGTCGCTCTCTGGTTGAAGATGGCCCGAAACGGTAATCGTTTGTTTTTCGTTGCTGTACTTCAGGGCGTTGTTAATGAGATTAACCAGAACTCGGCGAATCATATCTTCTTCTACAAACACATTGGGCAAATTGCAGGGGAGTTCATTAGAAAACTGCACACGTCGTTGATCAAAATTCGGCCGTTCTATCTCATAAACTTCGTTGACCAACTGCACCACATCCACCCTGATTTGTTCCGTGATGGGTTGGCCTGCCTCTAGCCGGTTAATGTCTAGAAGGGAGCGAATGAGCGTTTCCAGGCGACGACTGCTGCGGCGGGCAATGTCTAGCATGGCGTAGAGCGGGGTGTTCACAGCTTCGGGTGGAATTTCGTAGGCCAGCAATTCCAGGCTAGAAATAACATTGCCTAAGGGGCTTTGCAGGTCATGGAACAGCATCGCGGTTAAATCTTCCCGCATTTTCTCCAGTTCAACCTGCTCAGTAATGTCATGGTGAATCCATTGCAGCAGGATGTCGCCGCTATGAACTGTGCGTTTGGTGTACACCTCCATAGGAATGGGCGGTGCGTTTTTGGCACGAACATCACTTTGGAACATCAAGACTTTATCTGAGCGGATTCGTTTGGCTTTGGGCAGAACGGCCGTATCCGGGTGCAAATCCTGAATAGACATATTCAACAACTCGCTGCGTTGATAGCCAATCAGGTCTGAAGCCCGTCGATTTGCCTCCACAATTCGCCCACGCATGTCGGTCAAAATTATGGGGTCTACCGTGTCTTGAAACAAACTGTTGTACCGAGACTCAGCGGCAACCGTGCGAGCATATTGCTGCGCATTGGCTATCGCCGTACTGGCAATATTCGCCAGATTCACCAGCACATCTAAATCTTCCTCGTTAAAAGTGCCTTCACTAGGATTAATAGCTTGAATGGTTCCCAGCACATCGCCTTTGAAGATCATCGGCGCACAGATCATGGCTGTGGTTTCATAACCGGTTCGTTGATCGCCAAGTTGGTGAAAACGAGGGTCCAAACTCGTATCGACCACCAGCGCTGGTTCCGAATTATTCATAACCCAGCCAGACAACCCCCGGTTACCGGGCAGCCGCAGCCCCACAATCTCCTCTGATCCAATTCCTTCGGCAACCTGATAAACCAGCTCATTGGTCTGTTTATCAACCAGGGCAATTGAAATCGCTTCCGCATTCAGAAAATCATTCATTTGAGCCAGCAGCGACTGCATAATCTCATTAATGTCTAGCGACGAGTTGATAACGCGGCTGGCCTCATTTAATAAGGCCGAGATTTTTAGCTGGCGCTGGGACGCTTCATACAGGCGGGCGTTTTCAATGCTGCTGGCTGCCTGATTAGAAATGGCTGTAAGCAAGCTGAGATCGCTCTCATCAAATTGGGTAGCGCCGACCTTGTGAATGGTAATGGCCCCAATGATGCGATTGCGCACGGTAAGCGGCGTGCAAATAACTGACCAGGCTGCATTGCTGGTGGTATGTCCGGGACGTGGCAGCCATCTTTCATCTGTCTGGGTATTGTGGATGATACAGGGGGCGCGGTTGCGGATGACCCAGCCGGCCACCCCATGATTCATAATTGTTTCAAGAAAATCTTCTGTTTGGTTTGTTTGGTTATTTTCGTTTGTGAACCAGGCGTATTCTACTTTAAGCGCTTCGTTTACAACGATAATGCTGCCGTCGTGTGCTTCTAACTGCTGGACAGAGAGGTTGAGCACATGGGGGAGAATGAGGTTGATATTTAGGCCATCTGCTTCTACTTGTTTGAGCATGTCGTTAACGACATACAAGGTGTGAAGCCGATCGCTGTCCCTCAATTCATGGGTGAAGTTCGCGTCTTGAATAGAATGATCCATCTGAAACATAATACCACGATAAGTAATTATTTTTCTACTACAGATAAATAACCATTGGTAACGGGTTCCGTTAGCTCAAATTAGATGAGCTGTAAACTGGGGATAACGTCTAAATCAAGCGCGTCTTGACGGCCGTTTACAAAATGCCAATGCGCGGCAGCCCCAATCATAGCAGCATTATCGGTACAGAGTATAGGAGGAGGGTACCGTACAGGCAATGATAACCGCTCTGTCATGGTTTGCCGCAGCTCGCGGTTGGCTGATACGCCACCAGCCAGATGGACGGCCGTTACGCCATAAGCTGCTGCTGCCCGTTCCGTTTTGGTTGTCAGCGCATCTACCACGGCCGTTTGAAAGCTGGCTGCTAAATCTTCTACCGGTAATTTGGTTTTATTAAAGTGTTTGATTTGCCGGGAAACGGCCGTTTTTAGCCCGCTAAAGCTAAAATTATAGCCATCATCCATCACCGCCCGGGGAAACTTAAACGCGGTGGCATTACCCAAAGGGGCAAGCTTATCAATGGCTGGCCCGCCGGGAAAAGGCAAGCCCAATACCCGGCCAACCTTATCAAACGCCTCGCCAGCCGCATCATCCAGCGTGCCGCCCAAATGCTGATATTTCCCATGATCGGTCATCAAATACAATTCCGTGTGTCCGCCGCTGACCACCAAAGTGAGCAAAGGAAATTCAATTTTGTCTACATGCTCCGTGAGCCAAAGCGAATAGATGTGCCCTTCAATGTGGTTAATGCCCAGAAAGGGTTTATTACGCGCCAGCGCCAACCCCTTGGCCATGTTCACGCCCACCAGCAGCGACCCCACCAATCCTGGGCCACGGGTCACGGCAATACAGTCGATGTCCTCCAGGCCCATGTGGGCTTCTTCCAAAGCTTGCTGCACCACAGCATGAATCATTTCAACGTGTTGGCGCGAGGCCACTTCAGGGAAAACACCGCCAAACTTGGCGTGTAAATCTACCTGGCTGGCGATGATGTTGCTAAGAATGGTACGGCCGTCTTCCACAACCGCAGCCGACGTTTCATCGCACGATGTTTCTATAGCCAGAATACGGCTGTTTTTTTGGATTGCACTCATATTTTTATTGACTCGTCGCTTTGTAAGCTTTATTTAAGGGCACAGTTTACCAGGGATTGCAACAGTATTTCAACCTGTCCGGGCAAAATTGTGCGGGGATCGACGAGGAAACGGCCGTCTTGAATACGACCAATCACCGGCATTTTATCCTGGCGCAGGTTCGCGGCAAACTGATCTAAATCGGCGGTTTGTATGGCTACCAGACGGCTGGGCAGGCTTGTGCCAGGTAAACTGCCACCGCCGACAGTGGAACGGCCGTCTACCACCTCTGCCCGAATGCCCCTTTCTTGCAAACGAGCTGCCCAGGTGTCGGCCTCCGAGGCAATCTCTGCCAGCGGCCGGGCAATCATGCGCCATACGGGAATTTCTGTGAGCGCATTTTCGGTGAGGTAATGGGTGAGCGTAGCTGCCAGACCTGCCAGGCAAAGCTTGTCGGCGCGCACGGCGCGGGCCAGCGGATGCCGCTTAAGGCGAGAAATAAAAGATTCCTTTCCCACCAAAATGCCTGCCTGCGGCCCGCCCAGCAGCTTGTCCCCGCTAAAAGCGACCACATCTGCCCCGGCAGCCAGACCATCCAGCACGGTTGGTTCCGGTTCCAGGCCGTACGGACTGCTGTCTAGCAGTGCGCCACTGCCCTGGTCATACAGCAAAGGCAAATTGTGCTGATGGGCCAGCTCGGCTAATTCTGTTAATGACGGCTCGCTGCTAAAACCAATAATTTTGTAGTTGGAGTGATGGGCGACCAGGATTGCGGCCGTATTTTCGGTGATGGCCCTGGCGTAATCGCGCAAATGGGTGCGGTTTGTGGTGCCTACCTCCACCAGCCTGGCTCCAGATTGAGCCATCACATCGGGGATGCGGAAGCCACCGCCAATTTCGACAAGCTGCCCCCGGCTGATGATGACTTCTTTGCCCTGGCAGAGCGCGGTAAGCATCAGCAAAACGGCCGCAGCGTTATTATTCACCACCAGCGCCGCTTCCGCCTCGGTAAGCCGGATGAGCAATTGTTCGGCATGAACGGCGCGAGAGCCACGCTGGCCGCTGGCCAGATCATACTCCAGCGTGCTGTACCCCTGGCCTGCCGCTTCGATGGCCTGGCGCGCAGCGTCACTTAAAGGTGCGCGTCCCAAATTGGTGTGTACGATCACCCCGGTGCCGTTAATCACCGGCTGGAGGGTGGGGGCTAACAAGCTTTCTAGCCAAAGGCGGGCTTCATCAACCAAAATGGCGTTCATGGGGGCATAGCTGGCCTGCCCATTCAAAATGGCGCTGCGGGCGGCATCCAGGCTGTGACGTAAGCTTTCAACGGTGAGGGTACGGCCGTAGGCCAGCATCATATCCACCGCCATTGCCGTGTTCAGCAAGCGATCCACACTCGGCAGTTCACGCAGCAAGTTTTGGGCTTCTTCTTTATCTAAGGCTTTGTTGCTCATGTTGAATGATTCCGGTGATGAGTGACTAGGGATAAGTGATGAGTGAAAAGTGATAAGTGAAAAGTGGTAGATTAACTGATTACTGACTTACTGAAAACCGATTACTGACTCACTGAAAACTGATTGCTGACTTACTGAAAACTGATTGCTGACTTACTGAAAACTGATTACTGACTTACTGAAAACCGATTACTGACTCACTGAAAACCGATTACTGACTCACTGAAAACTGACTCACTGTAAATTTGCCTGGGCTGTGCGGCTGCGAATTTGCAGCATAAATTCAAACAAAATAAGAACGGCCGCTACCAGCAAAGCCACCGCCAGACCAAAAGAACGATTCATTTGCAGCCAGAGACAAAAAGCCACCCAAATGCCAACAGCCATCGACTGGCGCAGGGCAACCAGCAAGCTGGGCGTAGCCATTTGGCCAAAGCGCCGGTCTGTAATGGTGGCAAAGCGCCGGTTTAGCAAGTAGGAAATGGGTAAAATCAGGCCGGTAACGGCCGTTAGCACCGTCGCCAAAAAGACCAGAATAATTTCAAAATTGGCCGCTTCTAATAATGAGGCGGCGTCTGCCCGGTCTTGGGCAGCGGCGCGAACTAAATCTAACCGGTTAATGTCAACGGGCCACCAATTATTAACAACGTACTCCATTGCCAGCAGACCAAGCGCCACAAGCAGCGCCCCTAAAATCACCGAAGACAAAAAGTTGAAGCGGTCTCTATTTAGCATGGCGGTCATTATACCTCGTTTGGGTGGGTTCGTTTACCCAGGCGCAGGCTGCCGCAGCAAATGCAGCAGGGCCAGGCCGTACGCATCGCTGGCCGTAGCTGCGGCAAAATCTAGCGGCCGATCAGCCTGAGAGAGTTCGCATTTGTACCCTTCATCAAGACAGGTTAAATGGTGAAAACGGCCGTTTCTAACCTGTAATTCCGCCTCCAATTTTTCCCGCAGCTGGCCTTCTGTTGGCAGCCAAACCGCTTCATGGGTGAGCAAATAATCCAGCGCCCATTCAGACGTGCCGTGAAACACAACCGCAGGCCAGCCCCGCAGCAGCTCCATGGTGGCCATCATGTCCGACAGCACAAACACACGAGTGTCCATGTCCCGGTCTGGGATGGCAAAGAAGTCGTGAAGCGTGGTATGCCACACCAAACCAGCGTCTTTAAGCTGTAGAGCTAAATCTAGAGAAATCATTGCCAACCTTGCTGAGAATTGGGCTTGCCAATTGGCTTACCCGAACATATGATCCACGCCACATGAACGAGAACACGGCCGTTTCCTTCACCCATTTGCGCGTCCACTCCCATTATACCCTGTTAGGCGCGACTGCCACCGTAGATCAGCTGGTGGCCCGCGCTGCGGCAGAAGCCATGCCCGCTCTGGCCCTCACCGATGCCTGCGCTTTGTACGGAGCCGTGGCCTTTAGCCAGGCGTGCCGCGCCGCCGAAATCCAGCCAATTTTAGGCATGGCCCTGCACGTTGGCCTGCCAGAGGCCATGAATTTGCCAGGCCCAGCCTGGGGCGATTTGCTGCTGTTGGCCACCGGGCCAACCGGCTACCAATCACTGTGTGCCCTTTCTTCAATGGTGCAGGGCAGCCCGCAGCGCGAGCAGGTGCTGCAACGCGGCCTGCCCTGGGAGGCGCTGCAAAATCATACCGCCGGACTGCTGGCCATCGACAGTGGCCAAACCGGCTGGTTGATGCGCCTGGTGCAGGCTGGCCAGTTAAAAATGGCGGCGCGATATGCTTCGCGGCTGGCCGGGCTGTTTGAGGAAAACGGATACTTGGGGATTACGCTGCACACCGCTGACGATGGCGCAATGGCGCGGGAAACTGTTGGCATTGGGCAGCGTTTTGGTTTGCAGGCGGTGGCTTTGCAGCCGGTTTACTGCCTGGAGGCGTCTGAAGTGGCGCGATTGCGGCTGCTGGCGGCCATTGACCAAAATTGCCCTGTGGCTGAGGTGGCGGCAGAGACGCTGCCGGAGGGCGGGTTGTCCGAAGCTACGCTGCATTGGCTGCCTGCCCAGGCAGTGCAAGACCGGTTTGCCGCCTTCCCAGAGGCGTTTGCGGCGGTGGGGCAGATTGTGGCCAAATGTAAACCGGCATTGCCAGACGGCCGTCCCATTTGGCCCAAGCTCGACTTGCCGGAAGAGCAAACGGTTGAAGAAACATTGGCAGCGGCAGCGGCGGCTGGTTTGGTGGAGCGATACGGCCGTTTCCCCCAAAAACCAATTCAGGCCCGGCTGGACAAAGAGCTGGCGTCCATTAACCGGCACGGCTTTGCTCCGCTCTTTTTGCTGGTGGCCGATATTACCCGCTTTGCCCGCGAAACGGCCGTGCCGGTGAACACGCGGGGCAGCGTGGCCAACTCCCTGGTGGCCTACTGCCTGGGCATTACCAATGTGGACCCCATCGCCAACGATTTGCTGTTTGAGCGGTTCCTGAACCCGGCACGGGCCAACCTGCCCGACATCGATCTGGACTTTTGCAGCCGCCGTCGGGATGAGGTGCTGCATTACGTGCGTGAAAAATATGGTGCGGACCGGGTGGCTTTGGTAGCCACCATCAGCACCATGCAGCCAAAATCGGCCGTACGCGAAACGGCCAAGGCGCATGGCCTCACCGAAGCAGAGATTAAAGCGCTGACGGCGCTGCTGCCCCGTGGCTGGCACCCAGACCCGCGCCGCCGCAGCGAACGCACCTTAGACGATGTGCTGGCCGAGGTGGCAGATGCCACCCAACGGCAGGTGCTGGCGGCCGCCTTCCAGCTCATTGGCCAGCCGCACCATCTGAGCATTCATCCGGGGGGAATTATCATCACCCCTGGCCCGCTGACGGAATACGTGCCGGTGCAGTTGGCCCCCAAGGGCTTTCTCACCACCCAGTACGATCACCGGGATGTGGAGAAGATTGGCCTGCCCAAGATTGACCTGCTGGGGATTCGCGCCCTGACGGTGCTGGCGGATACGGCCGAATCCATTCGCCACACCCTTGACCCGGACTTTGATTTGTTGGCGATCCCTTTTGATGATGAAGAAACGGCCGTTGCCCTACAGCAGGGCGAAACCATCGGCGTTTTCCAATGTGAATCATCCGGGGCGCGGCGAACTTTGCGGCAGCTAAAAGCCCACAATTTGCGCGATCTGGCGGTGGCCAACGCTTTTTTTAAGCCTGGCCCGGCCACAGGTGGCATGGCCCAGGCGTTTGTGCGGCGTTACCGGGGTGAGGAAGCGGTGCAGTTTTTGCATCCGGCGCTGGAGCCAATTTTGGGCAGTACCCAGGGCGTGCTGCTGTTCCAGGAACAGGTTTTGCGCGTTGCCACCGAGATTGCCCATCTTAGCTGGGCTGAAGCAGACCATTTGCGGCGGGGCATGAGCAAATTTAAGGCCGAAGAAATGGCGGCGATGCAGCAGCGTTTTGTAATTGGCTGCCAGGAAAACAGCGGCTTTAGCAAAGAGCAGTCCAGCACGCTCTGGGAGCAGGTGATGTCTTTTGCCGGGTATGGCTTTAATCAGGGGCACGCCACAGCCTATGCCGACATCAGCTACCGGTCTGCTTATTTGAAGGCACATTATCCGGCGCAGTTTTTGTGCGCCCGCCTGCGCGATTACGGCGGCTTTCACCATCCGGCCATTTACATTGCCGAGGCGCAGCGGTTGGGCATTGACGTGCGCCCGCCGCACGTCAATTTTAGCGGGCGGAAGTTTACGCTGACAATAAAAGAGATTGGAGATTGGAGACTGGAGACTGAAAAATCTCTAGTCTCTAATCTCCAATCTCCGGTTCTTTGGATGGGCCTGGGCCAGGTGCGGGATTTGCGGCGGTCGGCGGTGAAAGCGATAGTGGCAGCGCGGCAGGAACGGCCGTTCACCAGCCTGCGTGACTTGCTTAACCGGGTTGACCTGCAAAAAAAAGAGGTTGCGCATCTGGTTCAATGCGGGGCGCTAACCGGTTTGGGTGAAAGCCGCGCTGCCTTGCTGGCGGAGGCGGCGGAGGTGGAGCGGGCGGGCAGCGCCCAGCAGATGGCCTTTGATCTGGGTCTGAAAACGGCCGTGCAAACCGAAACCGCAGCGGAACAACTGGCCTGGGAAACGGCCGTGCTGGGCTGGCCCGTTTCGGCAAATCCAGTGGCGGTGGTGGCTGCCCAAACCAAAGATGATGTGCCCGTTCGTTATTTGCCCCGGCTGCTTAACCAAAAAACAACGGTGGCCGGGGTGCGCTTGCCGGGTTGGACGGGCGGACGCGGTTTTTACTTTGGCGATGGTGACAGCTTTGAAATTGTACGTCTGGCCAAAACGGCCGAATCCAAAAGCAAGCTAAAAACCTGGCTGCCGTATCGGTTGACTGGTTTTTGGCGAGAAGATCCCTGGGGCGGTGGCTGGTTCGATGTCGTAACGGCCGCGCCAATCACAAACATCGACAGAAAAGATTGTGACTAATGAATAGTAAGTGGGTTCTATAGCTTAGGATGCTGCTTTTAGCATTTAGAAAATTTGTATTTGGAGGAATTTGGGAGAATGATTCAAGAATTTAAGGCATTTATTGCCAAGGGAAATGTATTGGATTTGGCCGTAGCGGTCATTATTGGCGGCGCATTTGGCGCAATTGTTACCTCTTTGGTCAATGACATCATCATGCCAATTGTGGGCATCATACTAGGCGGGCAAGATTTTACCACGCTGGCTATTCAATTTGGCGATGCCAGCATTCTGTATGGTAATTTCATTCAGGCAATTGTTAATTTCCTCATCATTGCCTTTGTCATTTTTATGATTGTGCGTACAGCCAATAATATGAAGAAGAAGGAAGAGGAAAAACCAGCTGCCCCGGCCGGCCCCACAACAGAAGAGCTGCTGGCGCAAATTCGTGATTTACTGAAGGCCAAGAACTAACCGCTAATCGTTCGACGCTTTCGTTTTTCAGTCAATACCCTCACAATGGCAAACGGCCGTTTCTGGAATGGAAACGGCCGTTTCGCTTTCTAAATAACCAGCCCAGCACACCGCGAAATTTAGATGTAGATCAATTCTAATTGGCTGTCATCCACCAACCACAGCTTGGTGGCGAACTGCTCGATGAAGTAACGATCGTGAACGACGGCCAAAATGGTGCCTTCAAACTGGCTGAGCGCCTCCTCGAACATGGTGCGGGAGGGGATGTCCAGGTGGTTGGTTGGCTCGTCCAGCAGCAGGAAGTTGCAGCCAGAAGCCACCAATCGCGCCAGGGCCAGCCGCGCCCGTTCGCCGTAGCTGAGCTGCCCATTCGGCCGCAGCGAATCATCCCCCGTGAACAAAAAGTAGTGCAAAAAAGAGCGGGCGTCCGTCTCATTCAGCGGCGCGACGGCCTGGATGGTGGACAGCGGCGTGTCGTTGGGGGCAAGCAGTTCTTGCTCCTGAGACATGTAGCCAAGCTGGACGCTTTGTCCCAGCCGCACGCGCCCGGCCAGCGGCGTTAGCTGCCCGGCGATGGTGCGCAGCAGCGTGGTTTTACCGCTGCCGTTTACCCCGGTCAGGATGATGCGCTCGCCCGCCTGGGCTTGCAGGTTGATTTGGCTGAGCAGCGGCGGGTTGCCGGGGTAGCCCACGGCCAAATCCTCTAAATAAAGTACATCTTTGCCCAGGTGTGGCGCTTCGTCTAAATCTAGCTTCATTTGCCAGCTGCGCAGCGGCTTTTCTACGCGCTCGTCAGATTCCAGATAGCGATCCAGCTTTTTCTCCCGGGATTTGGCTTTGTTGGCCACTTTTTTGGCCAGACGGCGCACGTTGGGCTGGCGCGGCGTGGTGCTGCGTTCCACCGAACGGGCCTGCTCGAAGGTGCGCTGGATGTCTTGCTTCATGCGGCGGATTTCGTAGACCTGGTCTTTCCAGGCGGACTGATGTTTTTCTTGCTCGACGAGGTATTGGCGCAGGTAGTCGGTGTAGTTGCCGGTGTAGTCGCGGATGGTGTGCGTGTGCGGGTTGAGATCAAGAATGCGGGTGGCGGTTTGGTCTAAAAAGGCGCGGTCGTGGGAGACGATGAGAACGCCGCCGCTGAAGCCGCGCAGCCACGCTTCCAGCCATTCCAACATGCCGATGTCCAGATGGTTGGTTGGTTCGTCTAGCAGCAGCAATTGCGGCTCGTCTAGCAGGATGAGGATGAGGGCCAGGCGCGTTTTTTGGCCACCGCTGAGGCTGCGCACCGGCAAATCCGGGTCGAGGTGGTCCAGTTGGAAGGTGGCCAGGAGGGGTTGGATACGGCCGTAATCCGCCCGCGCCAATTTCTGCAACACCGCATCATACGCCAACTGCACGTCTACTTGCTCAGGATTTTGAGCCAGCGCCAGGGCCAATTCGCCCAACTCAGCTTCCAGTTCATCCGGGTCGCCAACGGTCTGGTGCAGCAGTTCGCCCAGCGTCTGGTTCTCGTCGGGCAAGAAGCCCTGGGCCAGGTAGCCAATGCGCAAATTGGGTGGGTTGAGCGTGATGCTGCCGCGATCCGGCCGTTCCTGCCCGGTGAGCAGGTGCATGAGCGTGCTTTTACCGCTGCCGTTGGGGCCAATCAGGCCAACACGGTCGCCCGCGTTGATGGAGAAGGTAATATTTTCAAGAATGGGGGAAAGCCCGTAGGCTTTGGATAGATTGTGTGCCGTTAACATGAGTTTGCCCAGTGCTGCTGGTGTAAAACGCCAACCAGCGTTGCCCCGCAAAGCGGAGAATTTCAGAAATCAGGAAGAACGATTGGGAAAACTCAGTCTGTCATTGGCCTACCTCGGAAGAATTTCCTCTTATTATCCCGAACCGCGCAGATAAGGCAAATAAAGCTAAGGCGCTGAGAAATGACAGCGCGGCTATTTTTTTCGCAATTTTCACGTTGTAAATTAGAACAAATATGCTAAATTCTTAGGTGCCTTTGTGAATAGCACAAATTTCCCATTCGTTTTGTTAATGTTGGGTGAATTTTTTGATTGATACGTGACAAAAGTGGGATAGTGACCTCTATTGCTAACGATATAGTTGTACGTTTCTGTAATGGCACTTTAAGTGCCGCTGAAAGTAGAATATTTTTCAATGTGGGCGGTTTGCATAACCGCCTACATTGCTGTAATGGAGTAAAAATGACAACCCAAACAACCATTTCTCGCTGGTTAGGTTTGCAAACGCAGGCCGAACCGCAAACGGCCCTCACGATACAAACGCCTGCTGAGCTGCTGGTTCAGGAACGGCCGTTACCCATCCCCTACCGCCCGGAACCCATCATTATTCATTTGCCCCCTGAGGAAACCAAGCCACAATGTGATACTTTGTCCAACTTTTTGCGGATTGGACGCACGTATCATCCGCTGTGCCGCAATGCTTTTGTGGAGCGCGTGCAGTATGGCTACTACGCCTACGAGCGCCGCGAGGAGTGGCGCACCTGTGCTTTGGCTGCCGCTTACGCGGGTGCGTTTGGCTCGGACTCCGTGGAACGGCCGGATTTTTCTTACAGCATGGCCGTTTGGCGCTTGAGCCAGCGCCTGGGCTACGACATTAGCAAACGGCAGGTGGTTGGCCCCACTGGCCGCCGCAATAATTTGGCTGACGAGATGATCCAGCTGGTGGATGACAATATGTGGACACGCGAAGGCGTGGCTGATTGGGTTGAAAGCTCAGGGTTTTGATCATTTTAAGTTGAATCACCAAGATTCATGTGTAAGAAAAGAAAGTTCTTATCTCTAAATATAGAGTTGTATTTTTTGAGCCTTTTCAAGTCTAAAAAAGTATAAGTATTTTATCTTCTGCTCGTATATCTAAACCTTACTAACATGCAATGAGTAACAATAATTTTTCTATGCCTAAGCATAAGATGTTATCTTCTGTATGGTTTGATGGGAGAGAAATGATGGGAACTGAGCGGAAGAGCAGAGATCGTCTTTTATCCAAAAAGGCAAAGCGTTTTTTGATAAAAGAGCTAACAGTGATAGTAATATTGGGATTCGTATTTTTGGGAGCTAGCTCTTTTTGCAAATTGATTGCGGATTTATTTTTGTTTGTCCCAAGTTCTTTCAACTGGGGATTACTTGCTTGGATAGCTGCAATTTATACTTTACCAAAGTCATATATGAAGTTTCAAAGAAGCAACGCGCCATATGTTGTGAAATTAATAAAAGCATTTAGTGATGGAGTTAAATCACCTGTTCAACTTGTTCCAACAATATCTAAATTAAGCAGTGGAATATTAAATCTTTTAAGAAGAATTAATGAGTTTTAAGATTTTTTGATTTTTTTTCTGTAATTTATTAACTTGGCCACCAGCGCCGTCCAGCCGGTTTGGTGGCTGGCCCCGATGCCTGCGCCGTTGTCTCCGTGAAAATATTCGTAAAAAAGAATGTGATCACGCCAGAGGGGATCGGTTTGGAACTGCTGCACGCCGCCGTTGAACGGCCGTCTCCCCCCATCGTCCCGCAAAAAGAGTTTGAGCAGCCGCTGGGCTAAATCGTTGGCAACTTCATTGAGGGGAACGGCCGTTTCTGACCCAGTTGGTAGCGGCACGCGCAAGTTGTTTCCGTAGTAGTAATGATACTTTTGTAAACTCTCGATGAGCAGATAGTTGACCGGCAGCCAGATGGGGCCGCGCCAGTTGGAATTGCCGCCAAACAAGCCGCTGTCCGATTCGGCGGGGGTGTAGCGCACGGTGTGGAGGTGGCCGTTGATGTCGATCTGGTACGGCCGTTCCGCATACTCCTTCGACAGCGAGCGAATCCCAAAATCGGACAAAAATTGGGCGGGGTCTAACATGCGCTGCAAAATGCGCCTGAGCTGGGTGTGGTTGACGAGCGAGAGCAGGAGACGGCCGTTTTCCCCCGGTTCCGTGAGCGAAGCGATGCCATCCACTAAATCTGGCCGGTACTTGATAAACCATTCCATTCGTCTGCGGAAGCGGGGCAGCTTTTCCAGCACGGTGGGGGCCAGCGTTTCCACAGCGTACAGCGGAATTAAACCGACAAAAGAGCGCAATTTCAGGGGGAGGAAACGGCCGTTTGGCAAATGAATCTGGTCGTAGAAAAAGCCATCTTGCTCATTCCACAGTCCCCCCGCGCCAAATTGGTTGATGGCGTCGGCAATGTAGATGAAATGCTCAAAAAATTTGGTGGCCACATCCTCATACGCCGGTTTGGTGCGGGCTAATTCCAGAGCCATGGCCAACATGTTCAGGCAGAACATGCCCATCCAGGCGGTGCCGTCGGCCTGCTCGATGTGGCCGCCAACGGGCAGCGGCTGGCTGCGGTCAAAGACACCGATGTTGTCCAAACCCAGAAAGCCGCCCTGAAAAACGTTGTTGCCGTCGGCGTCTTTGCGGTTCACCCACCAGGTAAAATTAAGCAGCAGCTTGTGAAATACCTTTTCTAAAAAATCGGTGTCTGCCTGGCCGGTGACGTTGCGCGTAATTTTGTAGACGCGCCAGCAGGCCCAGGCGTGTACGGGCGGGTTCACATCGCCAAAAGCCCATTCGTAGGCGGGGATTTGCCCGTTGGGGTGCATGTACCATTCGCGCAGCAGCAGGATAAGCTGGCGCTTGGCCCACTCCGGGTCTACCAGGGCCAGCGGCAGGGTGTGGAAGGCCAGGTCCCAGGCGGCGTACCAGGGATATTCCCATTTGTCTGGCATGGAAAGCACGTCCAGGTTGTAGAGATGGGGCCAATTGTGGTTACGGCCGTTTCTGCGAATCTCCGGTGGTGGCGGGCCAGCCGGATCGCCATCGAGCCATTGCTGCACCCCGTAATGATAAAATTGCTTTGACCAGAGCAAACCGGCAAATGCCTGCCGCTGGATGCGCCGTTCATCCTCATTGAGCCGGGCAGGGTGAATCGCATCGTAGAAAGCATCTGCTTCGGCCAGGCGCTGGCTAAAAATGGCGTCAAAGTTAGCGAAGGGAGTCGGGTGATTGTGTGGGCTGAAGCGCACCTGCACCGTAAATTGCTCGCCTGGGGGCACAATTGCCTGAAAATGAGCCGCTGCCTTGCTGCCCACTTGCTCAGGATTGACCGCGCTTTGTTCACCCTGAATAATTGCTCGGTGGAAGCTGTCTTTGACGTAGGGCGAGCTGTTGGGCTGGTTGAAAATTGCCAGGTTTGTTTCGTTTTCGGTAAACATTAATTGGAATGGCTCATTGTGATGCACGCCAACGGCCGTTGCCCACCACCAACGTTCACCCAGATGACGGTCTTTCGTGTAGACAGTTTGATCATCAACGGCCTGGAGGCGCGGGCGGGAACGGCCGTATCCCCAAGACCAGGTGTTGCGGTACCAGATGTGGGCAGGATGAATGGGAGCTGGATTGGCGGCGCGGTTAACGGCCCGTGATGCGGCACAAAATATCTTCCTCATCCGCCTTGGCATATTCGATGAACACATCAAAGTAGCGATTTTGGGCAAAGGCATCGGCCAGGGCATCGATGAGTTCAAATTCGGGATCTGTTTTTTGGCGACGGCCGTTTTCGGCCACCAGTTCTGCGTAGGGTAGGCCACCTGTGGATATTTGTACAGCATCTTCATGTAGCTGTGGGTTGGGGTGCCGTCCAGATAAAAATAATATTCCTTCACGTCCTCCCCGTGATTGCCTTCATTGCCGCTCAGGCCAAACAACCGCTCTTTCAGAATAGTGTCTTGTTCGTTCCACAAGGCCACGCCCAGGCAAATGTTTTGGAAGCGGTTGCAGAACCCGGCAAGACCGTCCTCATTCCAGCGATAAGCGCGGCTGCGGGCGTGGTCGTGGGGGAAATAGTCCCACGCTTCACCCGTGGCGCTGTAATCCTCGCGCACGGTTCCCCAGGCGCGTTCACTCACGTATGGCCCCCACTTTTTCCAATCAGCTTGCCGTGCTTCTGAGTCCAGCAATCTTTGGTTTTCGGCTGTGGCTGCTCTTTTCATGGTTCCCTCGCTGTGTTTGCCAGGCAAATCCATTTGCATATTTTTTGAATGGTAACAAATTTTATTGTAGCATCATCTGAAATATTGAAATGGCATAAGGAAAGGATCACGCAGGGAACGGCCGTTACATGGTATAATCAGCCGGGCAACAACTGGTTCCCACAACCCTCACCTTTACCAATCACCACGAGTCATTGACCACCACTTTAATTTGGCTGTTCAATTTTACATAAAATATTTTGACGCAAAGGAAAAACCCATGAGTAAACTCCATGAACTATTTCAACTTGGCCAATCCGTCTGGTACGACAACATCAGCCGGGCGCTGCTTGATTCCGGCGAAATGCAGGCCCTGATCGACGACGGCGTTGTTGGCGTCACCTCCAACCCTTCCATTTTTGAAAAAGCAATTGCCAAAAGTGCCGATTATGATGACGCTATCCGGCAAATGGCCCAGGCGGGCAAAACCACCAATGAAATTTATGAAGCCCTGGCCCTGGCGGACATTGGCGAAGCGGCCGATTTGCTGCGGCCTGTGTATGATAAAACTGGTGGTGTCGATGGCTACATTAGCCTGGAGGTAAGCCCCACGCTGGCCCGCGACACGGCAGGCACCATTGCCGAAGCGCGCCGCCTGTTTGCTGCGCTTAGCCGTCCTAACATCATGATTAAAGTTCCGGCCACGCCGGAGGGCATCCCGGCCATCGAAACGCTGACGGCCGACGGCCTTAACATCAACGTCACGCTCATTTTCTCGTTGAGCAGCTATGAAGATGTGATGAATGCCTACATTTCTGGTCTGGAAAAGCGGTTGGCGGCGGGGCAGCCGATTGACAACATCAGCTCGGTGGCTTCCTTTTTTGTGAGCCGGGTGGATACGGCCGTAGACGATGCCCTAGACGCCAAAGGAAACCAGGCTTTACAGGGCCAGATTGCGGTGGCCAATGCCAAGATGGCTTATGCTCGCTTCCAGCAGGTTTTTGGGGGAGAGCGATGGCAGGCGTTGGCTGAGAGAGGAGCGCGGGTGCAACGGCCGTTGTGGGCCAGCACCAGCACCAAAAATCCGGCCTATTCCGATGTGCTTTACGTAGATTCTCTCATCGGGCCACAAACGGTCAACACAGTGCCCCCGGCCACCATTGACGCCTTCAAAGATCATGGCACGGTGGCGGTTACCCTGAGCGCGGGCGTTGGTGAAGCCATCAGCCAGGTTGAAGCGTTGGCCCAGGCTGGGGTGGATTTAGATGAAATTACGGCCAAACTGCAAGATGACGGCGTGGACGCTTTTGCCAAATCGTTTGCCACGCTGATGGACAGCATTGAGGGCAAGCGCACGGCCGTTTTGGCGGAATCCAATGGGTTTTCTGCCGAGCTGGGGGATGCGGCAACGGCCGTTTCCAGCGCCATCGACGACATGACAAAAAAAAAAGTAGCTGAGCGCATCTGGCAGCACGATTACACCGTCTGGCAGGATGATCCTACGGAAATTACCAACCGGCTGGGCTGGCTGCACACGCCCAAAAACATGATGGCGGAAGTTGCCCGCATCAACCAGTTTGTAGCTGAGGTGCAGGCGGCTGGCTTTACCGAGGTGATGCTGTTAGGCATGGGCGGTTCCAGCCTGGCCCCAGAGCTATTTGCCAAAACATACGGCGGCAGCGGGCTTAAGCTGCGCGTTTTAGACAGTACGGATGCAACGGCCGTTCAAACCTACGCCCAAACGGCCGATCTGGCCCACACGCTGTTCATTGTCTCCACCAAGTCGGGCGGCACTGTGGAAACCTTCTCCTTCTTTAAATATTTTTACAACTGCGTGGTTGAATTGGTTGGCGCTGAGAGAGCTGGCAGCCAGTTTGTGGCCATCACTGATCCGGGCAGCGGGCTGGTAAAAACGGCCAACACCTACAAGTTCCGCACCATTTTTGAGAATGATCCCAATATTGGCGGGCGCTACTCCGTCATTTCGTTTTTTGGCCTGGTGCCAGCCGCGCTGGTGGGCGTGGACATTGCCTGCCTGCTGGAACGGGCCCAGGCAACACAGACAGAGACGGCCGTTCGCTTGGGGGCCATCCTGGGTGAGATGGCCAAACTGGGGCGCGACAAAGTAACGTTTATTGTTTCGGAGGCCATTGCCAGCTTTGGCGACTGGGTGGAGCAGCTTATTGCCGAAAGTACGGGCAAAAATGGCAAGGGCATTTTGCCGGTGGTGGGTGAGCCGGTGCTGGCTCCGGCAGGCTATGGCCGCGACCGGCTGTTTGTCCATTTGCGGCTGGCGGGGGATGATGGCCAGGATACGGCCGTTGCCCAGCTAGAGCAGTCGGGGCAGCCGGTGGTGCGCTTTGACCTGGCTGATTTGTATGATTTGGGCGGGCAATTTTTCATTTGGGAATTGGCAACGGCCGTTGCCGGGCACGTCATTGGCATCCAGCCATTTGACCAGCCCAACGTGGAATCGGCCAAAGTGATTGCCCGTAAAATGGTGGCTGCTTACCAGGAAAGTGGCCAACTGCCCCAGCTAGACAGCGCCGAACCAACGGCCGCCAATCTGCAAGCGTTCATCGCCCAGGCCAAACCCGGCGACTACATTGCCATTCAGGCCTACGTGCCACCCACCAGCCAGACAGATGACCTGCTGCAAACCTTGCGTACGCAACTGCTGAAGCAAACAAAATGCGCCACGACGGTGGGCTATGGCCCGCGCTTTTTGCACTCCACCGGGCAGCTGCACAAAGGCGACGCGGGCAACGGCCTCTTCATCCAGTTCACCTCTGAACCGGAAACGGACGTGGCTATTCCTGACGTGGCTGGCGAAGCGGCCAGCGGCATGAACTTTGGCGTGCTCAAAAATGCCCAGGCGCTGGGCGATGCCCAGGCGCTGCTGGATGAAAATCGTCGGCTGATTCGTTTTGATTTGGGAACGGCCGTAAACGAAAATCTACAGGTTTTGCTTAACGGATAGTTTGTAATTGAGTAGTTGGTAATTGAGTAATTTGTAGGTCAAGTTTGCAAACTTGACCTACTTTATACGAGGGATCAAAATGTCTGATACCAAACCCACCACGTTTGTCATTTTTGGTGCATCTGGGGATTTAACCCGGCGCAAGCTGATTCCCGCGCTGTTTAACTCTTATTGCAAAGGGCGGCTGCCGGAGCTGTTTAACATTGTTGGCTTTGCCAGACGGCCGTGGGACGATGCCGAGCTGCGCCAGGTGTTGCAGGCGGGGATGCAGGCGTTTGCCCCAGAGGCGTATAACGCCGAAAAGTGGGGCGCATTTGCCAGCAGAATTAGCTATGCCAAAGGCGATTTGGATACGTTGGCTGATTTTGAAGCGTTGAATGATCATGTAACGGCCGTTGAATCTGGCCCTGGCAACCGGCTGTATTACATGGCCACCTCTCCCAGCTTTTTTGTGCCCATTGTGGAAAATTTGGGCGCGGCGGGCATGGTGGCGCAGCAGGACGGCTGGCGGCGTGTGGTGGTGGAAAAGCCATTTGGCCATGATCTTGCCTCTGCCGAAACATTGAACCAGGCCATTCAGGCGGTGTTTGCCGAGGATCAGATTTACCGGATTGATCATTATTTGGGCAAAGAGACGGCGCAAAACATTTTGTACTTCCGCTTTGCCAACACCATTTTTGAGCCGGTGTGGAACCGCAATTATGTGGACAATGTGCAGATCACGGTCACAGAAAGCGTGGACGTGGGCCATCGGGCTGGTTATTACGATGAGGCAGGGGTGGTGCGCGATATGTTCCAAAACCACCTGATGCAGCTGCTGTCGTTGGTGGCGATGGAGCCGCCTGCCTCATTCAAGGCGGAAGCGGTGCGCAATGAGAAGGCAAAATTGTTCCATGCGGTACGGCCGTTAGCCCTCAACGAAACCGTGCGGGGGCAGTACGAGGGCTATTTGCAGGCGGAAGATGTGGCGGAAAATTCACAGACGCCCACTTATGCCGCCATGCAGCTGTTCATCGACAACTGGCGCTGGCAGGGCGTGCCGTTTTATTTGCGCTCTGGCAAAGCGCTCATGGCCAAAAATACGGAAATCATTATTGAGTTTAAGCAGCCGCCTCATTTGATGTTTGATGATATTCAAGATGAGGATTTCTCGGCAAATGTTCTTTCAATGTGCATTCAGCCGGACGAGGGGATTCACCTGAAGCTGGAGGCCAAAGTGCCTGATTCACACATCACCCAGCCGGTGGATATGGAGTTTCATTACCGCTCGTCGTTTAAGGGGAACAGCCTGCCCGATGCGTATGAGCGGCTGCTGCTGGATGCGGTGCGGGGCGATGCCTCGCTGTTTACTCGTGCCGACGGCATTGAGGCGGCCTGGCGTTTGATGGATCCGGTGATTTCTGGCTGGGAAACGGCCGTTGATGCTCCGCCGATGGAAAGTTATAAGCCTGGCAGCTGGGGGCCAGCGGCGGCCGATGCGCTGCTGCGCCAATCTGGGCGGGTTTGGCGGCACGCTTGCAGCCATCCAGACCTGGATTAGCAGGGATCGCAGCCGGGTTTTAGGCGGCTGTGTGGCATTGCAGAACGTACAGTTTGTAGTCGGGGCCGCCCGGGGCGTCGATGATTTCTATGGCGAACTCGAACTGCACGGGAACGCCATATTTATTTTCTAGCCGGGCCAGGGCGGTGCGCATCAACCGGATGAACTTTTCATCCTGAATGAGATAGTCGTAGGTGAGCTGGTTGTTTTGGGGATTTAGCAGGTAACGGCCGTACGGGTAATCTTCCTGCAAAATGTGCGAGATGGGTAAAATTTCAAAGGTATTTTTTTCCAGGTTGACCACTTTTATTCTTTTTTGGATATATTTTTTGCTGTCTTTTAGGTAGTTTGGCTTGTTCAAAGAGATAATGCACGCCTTATTTTCTTCGAGGGGTAGGTGTACCCGTTCATCCAAACCCAGCGTAAGACGAAGACAGCCATCATAAGAACGGCCGTTGCTCTTTTTGAACCAGGGATTATGGCTTAGCCCAGCGCCGACAAGGGTAGGTAGAAAGTAACGGCCGTATCGCTGCCCAATGAGAGGCTGAATCATAACGGCCATTCGCTCATCATAATCAATCAAGCCATGTTGTTGACGTTCTACCATCGCCTCAGGATTAAACGTGCTGGAATAGACACGCCGGATGGCGTTCACGAGTTCTTCAAAGTTTTCCTGGTGGCTGCCCTGATTCGGGCAAAAAACGCTCGCATATTTGCCCGCAAAAGCATAATCCAGATGATCTTCCAACAGGCTAGAAGAGCGCACCACAAACGGCCGTCGATTAAGCCGGTTTAGCACATCGCGCAGCTGCTCAATAATATAGTTTGGCAGCTTACCAGCCAGGCAGCACCGCACAATTTCAGGAAACTGTTCTTGCATCTCGGCCAGAGACAAATATTTTTGGTTGACGAACCGTTCTAGCTTGTTTTGCAGCAAGAACTCATAAATGATTTCTGACCCAATAAAATAGGTGTCGGGAATGGTGACCTGATTGGCAATATCCGGGCCAAAACCATGTGGAGAGCGCTCCAAAATGTGCCAGGCCAGCAGCATCCCCCCAGCCTTGCCCCCGATCTTGCCGCTGCCGATGAGCCGTTCATAAATCCAGTTCAAATCATTAATGGAGAATACGTGTTTTGCTACCCGAATGAAGGGCAGCTGATCGCTGAGCAGTCGCTTGATCAGCACTACTTTAATTTCTTCCAGATGATGTTTTACTTTTTCCAGTTCTGGCGGCGGCAGGGCATCATACAGTTTGCCTTGTTCAAACAGCAGCGCCCAAGGGGCAATTTCTGGGTTAAAGGTGAGCTCTACAGCCTGGGAGGAAGTGTCCTGGTTGTTGCGTATTTCGTCGATGAGCTGGTCGAGCAAGGTGCTGCCCAGGTTATTGGCAAAATAATTGTCGGTGTGTAGATCACGAATTGTGTCCAGGCGGCGCTGCCAGGTGCCTTCATCTTCTTGCACGGTGGGGTTATTTAGCCCTTCACGCCGCTGAGATTCAATGGCCAATTCTCTTACTTCCTGTTCAAAATCCGTTTTGCTAATGATGCCGCGACGAAACAGTTCTTCGCGCATACGCAGGCGAATTCTGTCACACAAGATGGGATACTGGGCAAGTTTTATGTAAACATCAATGGTGGGGGTAGTGGTTCTGAGCGGGCCAGTGGGCATGGCAAACTCCTTAAAGATTAATCCGCAGCCCGGTTGTTGGGAAGCATTTGGGTGGCGGCGCTGTTTGGGGGGATGGCCAATGGCTGCGACATACAGTTTTCCTTCACTGTAGCATTATGGTTGCTGGTAGACAAGCTGAATTGGGCCATTGGGCTGCATGATTCCGCAACGGCCGTTTACAGCCAAATTGACCACTTTGCCATCGTCGCTCACTTCACCGATTGTTTGCTGCACGTCCCCGCCTATGCTGGTGAAGGTCATCTCGCCGCTCACTACAAAAGGCGTGCCGCTGAGATCGATGTTGGCTCGTCCCAGCGGTGTATCGGCCAGGTTGCGGTTGCAGCCGGTGGCAACCGCAAAATCGGAGGCCGTCACGGGGTAGAGCGCCAGCTGTTCGCCGCTGATGGCGTTGTAACCGGCCAAACTGTCGGCTGTTGTGGCAAATGTCATGTCTGTCGGGTCGATGATGAGCGAGCTGGGGTTGAGCCGAACTTTTTCGTACAGGGTAACGATGGCTCCTTCTGGATAGCTGATCAGGCTGAAGTTGCCGCCGTTGGCGGTGGCGGGCAGGGTCAGGTATTCCGTTGGGATGTCGGCCATGTTGTGGCAGTAGAGGGTTACGGCCGTTTTCCCTTGCAGGTAAATGGTGTGTGGGCCATCCTCAGCGGCTGGCTGCTGCTGTTTGAGCATGGCGCAGGAGTTGGGCAGCGGCACAGCGGATGGTGTAGCGGTAACAATTCGGGTGGGCGTTGGCTGAATGGTGGCCAGATGGGTGGCTATCTCGGCCACGGTTGTGGCCTCCGTGGCTGCGTGAACTTCGGTGTTGCTGTTCAACAAAACAAAGCCCAGATAGAAGGCGACGATGATCAGGCCGCCGCCGATGATGAGCAGCCCAATGAGGAGTGGTTGGGGCATGTTTTTTTCATTGACCATAGATAACTTTTCCAGCACAGGTTCATTTAATACCCTTGCTGAAGCGTAGCTTACCTTGCAATGAGGGAATAATCAACAGGGAGAAACGGGGGAAATAAAAGTCGGGCAGGCCCGAAAATGAGCCTGCCCGACGATTACGGCTTTTACACACCTCTCCTGGGTGAATGAACGATATGGAAACGGCCGTTTCCGGCACGACTTCTGCGGCTTTGATGGCTACGGCGTTGAGACTCCGTTTTCCGCCATTGTCATAGCTTCTCGCACATTGATGATGGGCATTTCAGATTGAATGCCTGGCACTGCTTGCGGGCTGGCAACGGCCGTTGTTATGATCTCCTTCACCCTATCTGGATTACAATCTGTTTTTTCAAGCAGCAAAGCCGCCAAACCACTTACCAAAGGAGTTGAAAATGAGGTGCCTTTCCAATAAGCATAATTTGTTTCAGGCGATGTCTCCTTGGAATAACCAATCACACTCGTTCGCCTTTTCGTTGCATCATCAAGGTCTGCATATGGTGTTAGATCACAGCTTGGTTCATTATCCCCTCCAGGGGCTAAAACATCTCCTTTATTCGAGAAGCAGCTATAGCCACCCTGGTAATTACTCGACCCAACGCCAATGACGAAATTAAAAGATGCAGGTGCCTGGGGTGGTTTTTGTATTGGTTGCTGGGCTGAATCATTGCCAGCAGCCGCCACTATAATTGCCCCATGCTTATCGGCACATCTCAGTAAATAATACAAACAGGGCAGATATAAGTTAGGCTCACCGTCGCGATTTAGAGCATGTACGCCGAGGCTCAAATTGATGACTGTGCCACAAAGCTTTTGCTCCAGTCCATTATCTTCACCAAATCTCATCCGCCTGTTTATGACTTCACCAAGTTTCTGGATGAGCATAAAGGAATCGCCCCGGTTAGAATCATTGAGAACCCGGTACAAATGAATCGTGCTATTTGGTGCAACCACATGTACCAAACTGGCAACAAACAACCCATGATCCCGGGCATCCGGTACGCCACGAACTTCATTATGCTCAACAACTTCAATAAATTCGTCCAAAGCTGACGGATTTGCTTGAGAAGGAGGCATTTCGGGAAGAACCTTGTAATCATCGTACGGTGACGTATCAAAAACGGCAACAAAGCTGCCTTTACCCGTCACCTCGGTGCTCCGATGTTCAAACGGGTTCGGGTTTTCCCCTTCCAGGAATTGAGTTGTGAAAAGATCAATGCCAAAGCCGTTATTGGGTGTACGGCCGTGCAGCGCCCATTGATTTAGGTGTTCCCGAAAACTTGACCCTGGTCCAGCGTCACTAACCGGAAAACCTTCGCTACTACCGGGGTCTCCTTCTAGCTCAACTACCGGACGGCCGATTTTGTAGTTCGGATTTGAGTCTACGTTTATCGGTTCATCATCGAACCGAAACTGGTAGATGGCTTCGGCAATTTGCGGGATAGACTTGTTGTTTGGGTTAGAAACGATTCGAAAGAGTATGGCGGCAAATTTACAGTCGGTAAGCACTATTTTGCTCGGTGCCTTCTGTGCATTTGCTTCAATTTGTGAGCTGCCTTCTGAATCATGGTCGTACTTCGCTGGCTCGCCACGCTTAGGTTCGTCCGGGGTGTACTGCTCCATGACAATCTTGAAGCCATCCAATTCTTCTAATCTATCTTTGGCCCTGTTAATTTCATTTACATTGTTCGCACTCAAGATGATCTGATCGCGCACGAAGTAACTGATGGCCGGTTTTTCTTTCGGATCCTTATCGCCGCCATCATCATCACCGTTATCCTTTGATTCACTCGATCTCAGCCACAAAAGCCAGATGATCGCTAACAACAAAGCCAAAATGACAATGGACAGGATGGGTACTAAGTTTCCACTTTCTTCCACAAACATGATTCTCCTCCAGAATTAAACATGCAAACCGTCAAATAACCACCCCAAAACCCCCTCGATGGGTGGTTGCTAAGTTGAACGAAGGCGGTGAAGAATTTCCGCTATGGCCGGGTTGTTTAGGTAAATTTAGGATGACTCTTGTAACTGTCCAGCATGACCTACCAGGAAAAACGGTGCCCAAAAATATGGATGCTGGTACAAGGCTTGCTGTTCTGTTGGCCCATTTTCTGGCACGTCTAAGAATTGTAACTGCGCCTGACGGAGTGAGTCGCCTTTAGACAGGCCGTTGGCTAAGTTGGTGTAGAAGTTTTTCATGAAAACGGCCGTAGACCGATCTTCAACGGGCCACAAGGTGAGCGCCAGCGAGCTGGCCCCAGATGAAAGAAAAGCCCGCATTAAGCCCAGCAGTTCATCGCCACCGCTGATCACGCTGCGGCCTGTTTGGCAGGCGCTTAAGGTGACCAATGAAGCATTGAGCTTCAGGTTAAAAATGTCCAGGGTGGTTAGCCAGCCATCTGCCAGGGCCAGGCCAGAAAAGAGCGGATTGTCGGGCCGGAAATCGGCATGGGCTGCCAGGTGCAAAATCTGGCTGTTTTCGGCGGCTTCTTTGATGTTTGCCACTGTTGCGTCTTGTTCAAGCCACACAGTGCCGGGCCATATCTGGCCAATGGTTGTGGCCTCTTCCAGAGCATGGGGCAGGGTTCCGTTGAAGGAATGCCCAACGGCAAATAGACTGGGTTGTTTGGTAGATTGGCAACGGCCGTACTGAATAAAATTTGCGCCGGGTAGGTAGCTAATTTCATAGGTTGCCAGCAGGGGCAAGGTCGATTCCAAAAGCGCATGAAATGGCAGGTAGTGCAAAAAGCCATGCGGCACGATTATTAACTTTTTGTAATTATGCAGTTGAGCGGCAAACGGCCGTATCAAATAATTATAAAGCTGCTGCAAAATGCCTCGTGCATTGCCGTTTAGTTGGCCAAGCCGCTGCGGGGAGCTGTTGGGCACCGCATTCAGGTTAAGCCAAAAAAGCTGCAATAACTTTTGCACCTGGTTGATATTTGTTTCCAGCGGAATAGCGCAAATTTCCTCACCAGTGACCACAAAAACAATTAGCTTTCCTTTTGCCATGAAAAATTCCAGCAAGGCTGTGTCTGCCTCAAGCTGGGGCTGAATCGGTTCCGTTTGCACCTGCCACAGAGCGGCATCCTGCGTATAGTCGGCATTCTTAATGAGCAGTTTGTGCCATAGTTTGGTAATTTGGGTTTCCAGCCGCTGCACCTCTTTTTGGGCCGTTTTCTGTTCCGACGTCAATGCGGCGTCGGTGAACTCGCTTGAAGTTTCGGCGCTGACCCAACGGCGATAAATGCGATCACGCTGGCCCCGCAGGCGCGTTAGCTCATCCACCAGCCCTTGGTCTTCTGGGGCACGCGCCTGTATGCCAATGTCCAGCCGGAAGGCGAGCATTTCTAGCAAGACTCTGGATTTGGCTCTTTCAGCATACTGCAAGCTGGCTGCCGGATCGCGCATTTGCAAACAGAGCTGAACCATATCTTCATAAACCCGATGTTTGTCAATCAGAAAATCAGAGCGGAATTCGAGCATTAAGCGGCCTCTCAACCGTTCAATTGCTTCTATCGCCCGATCCATTTCTGTGCGGGCCAGCGCGTGGTCTGCCCGTTCAATCGCAAGCAATCCTAACAAATACCGGCTTTGGTAAATGATGAGGGGAATGTCATCTTCTTGCCCAATGGCCAGGGCGCAGCTCACGTAGTGTTGGGCCTGGCTGAAGGCTTTGATGGTTAGAGCGGCACGAGCTGCAATTAATAAGGCATGGGCTCGCTGCACGCGCAGGTTATGAGCCTCAAAAACAGTCAGGCTGTTAAGTGCGTTGGTCAACCCCGCCTGGGCTTGATCTTGAAGCAGCAAAATTGTGGCAATCTCTAAATCGGCCGTGGCGACCCAAACCGGGTTGCCTTCATTCAAGAAAATCTGTTTGGCGCGGGCTAATGCTGCCAACGCCTGATCGTAGTTTCTCAGGCCAGAGTGGGCCACAGCCTCATTCAGCAGGCATTGGGCCACTTCAAACTGTGAGCCCAATTTTGCAAAAAGCGGCCGTATTTTTTGGAAATTTTCTAATACTTCACTGTACCGGCCCAATTGCAGCAAGCAGTCGCTGATATACAGTTTTATTAAGATGGCATCTCTGTGACGGCCGTCTGACAAAAACATGTCTTGTGCCTGGTTTAGCAGTTCTAAACCTTCGTTATAGCGACCCAGGATGAAGTAGGTAATCCCAAGCGTCTGCTGGGATCGGGCAAATTCGGCTTTTTGCCCCGATTTTTTAAATAGCTTACCGGCTTTTTTATTTGCCTGGATAGATTGGCTAAAGAGCCCAAGATTGCGCAAGGCGATTGAGCGATTATTTTCTGCACGCCCCAAAATATCAATTGGCGCTTGATTTTCCAGATAGATCGCCTGGGCTTTGTTGAATAAATCTAAACCCTGGGCATCATCACCGAGCCTGAGATAGAGAAGCCCTAAGTTGACCTTTACTTTGGCCAACAGCAGCCATTCACCTTTTTCAGCAAAAACCTTCCGGGCCCATTCTCCGGCATCTTTTGCCTCTTCATACCGCCCTAAATGAGCCAGCGGCGTCAGTTTTGCGTAATAACAGCCTGCCTGGTTAACGATATGGTTGTAATTTTTGTAGATTTCTGCGGCCTGATCATAAAGCTCGATGGCTTGCTGGAATTTTCCCAATCCGCCGTGAGCATATGCGTTGGCTCTGGCGCGAAGGCCAAGCGCACGATACCAATCGTTTTCCGCCAGTTCACTGAGGAGGTGAAGGAGATCGGAGATTTTTAGGCACAGTTGGATATTGCTTCGTAGGAAAAAATCAGATTTTGCTTTGAGCAGATCAGCAACGGTGTCTTGTTCTTTTTTGTCTAAGTTAGGGGCTCGTTGTTTAAGGAGCTGTTCTTGGGCGGAATATTCTGGCAAGGCGAGCAAAGACACCACCAGACGCTCTGCCGTGAGCGCCTGCGTTTCTGGATGTCTTTCTAAAACAACTTCTGTTTCGTCTTGCGTCAGAACCATATCTCTTTCTTAATATTGACGGTTGAAGCAATTAAATGAATAAGTCCTGTACGTAAATTTCTACTTCATTGCCAGATAAGGTAAGCTCATAGGTTCCTGACGCCAGTCCGGTAAAGGAAAAGTTGCCCAGTTCATCCAGGGTTACGGCCGTTACCACATGATCCCCTTGCATTAATTGAACCGACACGGCCTCCGTCTCAATGCCCAAAACCAATCCCAAAATTGATTTGCGCCCAGGATGTTCCGGATCATCCTGCACCTCCAACGACAGTTGGGCATCGCCTGCCTCATACATCAGTGGGCCAGTGTCGCCGCCGCGCATGGCAAAAGCGGGTGTCCCTAGCATTTGTCTGGTTTGGCCGCCGCCGGGAATGCGTTTGGCAATCCAGATTTTGATTCTTTCTGCGGTTGAGGGTTGCAGCGAAACGGCCGTTTCCGCCAAAAACGCCTCTAGTTGTTTAATTTCTCTGGTGCAATGAGGGCAGTCGGAAAGATGCTGAGAAATCGTATTTACTGCATCTTCTGGCAAAAGCCCTAAATAAAAATTGCCTAATGTCGCACTATCTGGACAGGTAATTCGGTAGAGGGCAGCCTTGAGACTGTCATCAATATGCGCCATAGTTGAATCTCCTCAATATCACTCTAACGTAAGCTAGATTGACTTTCTTAGCCTAAGCACACCGCTCGCTTCATCACAAATTAGGCGGCTTTTGCACGCTTGTTTATCAGGCCCAAAAGTAGAACTTGCTTGAGATTTTCATACGTTAAAGCATTCCTTTGGCAGAACATGGAATTGCTCAAAATGAGTTGTTTCTGCCAAGGCAAGCAATTTACTTTGTTATTTCCAGCATTCAAAAAAATGTTGCCATCCAGTAAATGTGCTGCTAACCCAATAAACGATGCTAAACCAATTTTTCACGCATCGTCTAAAAATTCCTTAAACTCTTCATTCCGTCGCAGCCTGGCCAAAAAATTGTCTTTCGTGCGCGAGACGTCTCGAACGTCTGAGAAACTGTCAGCATACAAGTCGTAGATTTCACGTGGTTTTAAGTCCAACACAAAATAACCGTAGATGGCCAAAAGCTCCTTTCCGTTGTTGCACATCGCTTGCAGCTTTTGCCACAAAATCTCTTGCATTTCACGCTGGGCTATCTCACGTTCGGGTTGTTCATCCTCGTCCATGATGGTTGCGAAAGGATCAAATTCTTCAGAGCCATTGTCTGATTGATTCGCCCGATCCCACAAATGTGCCTGCTCTTTCCAGCGGGCAAAATCAACCATGACGGCATTGGTACACATTTGCAGGTAGCGCAGCAATGATTTGAGGTCAGGAAATTTGCTGAAGTTTTCTGCGGGAATGCCTTGCCACATCTTTTCAAAAGCGCGGTTCATAAAATAGTCTGCTTCTTCACCGAGGCTGGTATAAAGTGAATGGCGCATGACCCAGGAAAGTACCAGGCTTTGGTACTGCTCGTACAAACAGGCCCAGGCTTGTTGGTTGCCATGCACAAAGGCACGCCGAAAAAGCTCATAGCAGAATCGGGGATCATGTTCTCTTTGGGCAAAAAACCGTTCACTTTCCTGATGACACCGATCGCATAAACTGCGAAAAGTGAGCAGGTTCAGTTCGTTTTTATTGGACATAGGAACTACGCAATGATGTTTGATTGATGATTAAAGTTAATTTGTAGGTAGATTGTAGGTGCGTTGTACCCCACATTGTACCTGATTTTTCTCCTGTGGCTGCATGAAAATGCAACAAAATGGCGATAATCAGGATACATTTAGCAGAGAATGCTCGATTTTTCAGATCAATCGGCCCCACCACCTATTAATCCTTTGCTAAAATTGTAGTTGGCGACGGCCGTTCCCGCCATTTTTATCGATTTGGTTTGCTTCAAAAGACAATTACGGAGAAATGCTCATGCCCTTATTTGACATGCCCCTGCACGAACTACAAACTTACTTGCCCGCCCGCGTAGAACCGGACGATTTTGATGCGTTTTGGCAGCAAACCCTGGCCGAAACGGCCGTACACCCCCTAAACGCAACCTTTGAACCAGTGGATGAAGGGCTGCAAACCATCGACGCCTACGATGTCACCTTTGCTGGCTTTGCGGGCCAGCCGGTTAAAGGCTGGTTCCTGCTGCCGCGCCACCGCAGTAAGCCGCTGCCTTGCGTGGTGCAATACATTGGTTACAGCGGCGGGCGGGGCTTCATTTACGATTTGCTCACCTGGCCGAGCCTCGGCTTTGCCTATTTTGTGATGGATACACGCGGCCAGGGTTGGGCCCAAAACCGGCCAGGGGCTACGGCAGATGTGGCCCCGCAAGGCACCGGCCCGCACGTGCCCGGCTTTATGACACAAGGGATTCTTGATCCCCAAACCTACTATTACCGGCGCGTGTTTGTGGATGCGGTGCGTGCTTTAGCCGTTGCCCGCGAGCATCCAGCAGTGAATCCAGAGCAAATAGCTGTTACCGGACACAGCCAGGGTGGGGGTATTACATTGGCAGTTGCTGGCTTGGATACGGCCGTATCCATCGCCATGCCCGACGCTCCCTTCTTGTGCCATTACCGGCACGCCACCGAAATTGTAGACACACAACCCTACAACGAAATCACCCGCTTTTGCCTCACCCACCGCGATCAGATTCAAACCGTGTTCAACACCCTGTCCTACTTTGACGGCGTGAACTTTGCGGCCCGCGCCAAAGCCCAGGCGCTTTTTTCTGTGGCCTTAATGGACGATATTTGCCCACCAAGCACCGTGTATGCCGCCTACAACCATTATGCTGGGGCCAAAGAAATCTCGGTTTACAGCTACAACAATCACGAAGCAGGTGGCCCGTATCAACTGCGCCAACAGGCCCAGCTTCTGCGCAACCTATGGCTCTAGTTTGGTAAAGCAAACCTTGCCGGGAATGCTGAAATTCCTAAAAACCACCCGAAAATGCCACAGAAGGAGGAGCCTTTGAGCCTAATCTCAAAAATCTCTGAGACCTCTGTGGCAAAAAAAAGGATTAGAACAGCTTAAATTGATCAGGGTCCACCGCCCGCGCCTGGTGCATCAACACGGCGTTCATTAGTTCGATGGCCAGCCGAGACTCCAGCGTGACCCCGGCGCGCACGCCCACGCAAGGATCATGCCGCCCTTTGTCCAGCAGAAACTCAATCTCTTCCAGGTTTTTTTGCACCGATTGCTGCGGCTTAACAATGGTTGAGGTTGGCTTAAAGCCTACCCGGCAGACCAGCGGCATACCCGTGGTTACCCCGCCAATCAGCCCGCCGTGTGAATTGCCCTGGTAGCCTGTGCGCCGGATGGGGTCGTTGTTTTCACTGCCCCGCCGCTGCACGACCTTAATGCCATCCCCAATTTCGCAGGATTGAGCCGCGTGCAGCCCGCCCAGGCTGCCCATCAGCCGCAGCTTCAGGCTGTTGTAAAGCGGATCGCCTGCCAGCGCGGGCACATTCACCGCTACCACTTCCACTGCTGCTCCAATCGAATCGCCATCGATGCGGGTTTGCTTGATGAGTTCCCCTGCCTCAGCGGCAAAGTTAGCATCCAGGCTGTGAATTTCGGCGTTGGCCAACTGTTTTTGAACCTGGGCAATTTCATCTGGGGCGATGGGGCCGTTGTTACGCAGAAGCTGGGTGAAATGATCGCTCAAACTGTGCTGCGCTTGCAGGGGCCCCACCTGGCTAATGGAGGAAAGGATCACCGTGCCAAACGTTTCTTGCAGGAAAATGCGGGCAATTGAGCCGCCTATCACGTCTGAAATGGTGCTGCGATAGCTGGAACGGCCGCCGCCGCGAATATCAACATGCCCTTTGGCTTTGTGGTACTTCACCAAATCCGTATGTCCGGGGCGCACGGCTCCGGTAGGCCCGGCAAACTGGTCGTAATGGCGCGATTTGGTACTGGCAGACAGCACCAGGGCGCTGATCGGTTCGCCTGTGGTGAGGCCAGCTTCGTAGGCGGAGGTGGTAAAGACGGTCTCGTCTACCGTGGCCTGGATGGCTGGGCCAGCGGTTAGCGCTTCGTGGTCGTCCTGGTAAAGACCGCTGAGCAGCAGCACCTTGTCTTTTTCGTTGCGGGGGGTGCCGTGGCGGCTGCTGCCAGGCCGCCGCCGGTCCAGGTAGGCTTGAATTTGGCTGCGGCTGAGGTTTAGCCCGGGCGGGCAGCCAAAAACAATGGTGGTGATGCCGGGGCCGTGTGATTCGCCAGCTCCGGCTACGCTAAAGAGGGGGCCGCCTAAAATTTCCATTGGTTTCCTTCAGTCTCCCCGGAACTTGCTTTCCCAGGCAGTTAATTTTCTGGGTGCATTTGGGGAAAGTTTGTTGGTTGCTGCGTGTATTTTACCTCTGAACGGCCGTCTACCGGAAAAACTGCTGCCTGAAACACAAAACAAACGCTGAGAGCCGACCTCAAAAACCAGGGTGAACTGTGTGGCAAAAAGTGGGGAAGGCATATGATTCGTAATATAGCCCGTAAGTCCTATTTAATATGGTAACTTGAACTCTGTCCAGAGTAGTTCCCAACTGGCACAATCCCATTCAACGAGATATTCCTCAAGCAGTTTACTGAGGTCTTCATTACAAAAGTGGAGAAGCAGAAGATGAATTGCTCAGTCCTGGTTGTGGACGATGAATTTGAGATTAGGCAGCTGTTGGCCACTATGCTGACAATGATGGGTTATGAGTCGTTTATGGCCCAAGATGGCTTAGACGCCCTGGAAAAAATCCCCGAATACCAGCCCGACATTTTAATACTGGATGTGATGATGCCACGCATGGATGGCCTGACGCTGTGCCGCAGGCTGCGCGATGCGGCAGAAACGGCCGAATTGCCCATCATCATGCTCAGCGGCAAGGCCCACCAGGAAGCGATCCAGGAAGGATTGCAAGCGGGTGCCAATCGCTACCTGGTCAAACCAACCGGCCTGGATGAGCTGACGCGCAACATTAATGAGGTTTTGGGGGAAACGGCCGTTAAAAAAAAGATTGAAGCCTGAACGCTTTTCGCCTCATCGCTAAAAATAGATTAAAGACACAGTCTCCGCCACACAGCCCGGTTTTTCTTGCCCCTCAACTTCAATCGTCACTTGATTGATGATTTGTAAGCCCCCCTTGGTTTCCTTAAAGTCCAGCAGCGTTGTTCTGGCCCGCACTTTTGAGCCAACAGGAACAGGACTGGGAAAGCGAACCTTGTTTAGCCCATAATTGACGCTCATCTTCATCCCAGGAAAACGCGGTTTGCCAACATTAACCGCGCCGGTGAGGTGCGGGATAAGCGAAAGCGTGAGGAAGCCGTGGGCCACAGCCGTGCCAAAAGGAGACTCTGCCCTGGCCCGCTCAGGATCAACATGAATCCATTGATGGTCTAGCGTCGCGTCGGCAAACTGGTTGATTTGATCCTGGGTGATGGTTAGCCAGGAACCAACCTGGGTTTCTGTGCCAACCTTTGTCTGTAAATCTGCAATTGCATCTTGAATTGACATACTCACATTCCCTTCCATTTAGCCAGCCATCATGCCGCCGTCCAGGGGCAGCGCGTGACCTGTGATAAAGGAGGCATTGTCTGAGCAAAGCCAGAGGATGGCCTGGGCAATATCTTCTGGCGTGCCGTAGCGGCGCATCGGGATGTTTTTCTTGATGCGCTCTTCGTAGGTGGGATTTACCTCGAAGAGGGCTTCAAACAAGGGGGTGCGGGTGAAAACCGGGCATACGGCGTTGATGCGAATATTTTGGGTGGCATATTCCAACGCGGCCGATTTGGTGAGGCCAACCACGCCGTGTTTGCTGGCGGTGTAGGCGGAGCTGTTGGCCAGGCCGCGCAGTCCGGCAATGGAGGCAAGGTTGACAATTGCCCCGCTGCCTTGCTGAAGCATCTGCTTTAGTTCGTAGAACATGCAGTTGAAAACCCCGGTGAGGTTGACGGCAATCACCCGGTGCCAGTCGTCTGGTTCGTAGTCGGCCAGGCGCTTCCAGTTGCTGCCTATGCCTGCGTTGTTGATGCCAATGTCTAAACGGCCGTACCGGTCAACGGCCGTTTGCATCAACTTGGCCACATCATCCGCATCAGCCACATCTGCCCGCACAAAATGGGCCTTGCCACCCGCGTCCCGAATGAGCTGTACGGTTTCCTCGCCAGCAGCCACGGCCACATCAGAAACAATCACCTGTGCTCCTTCCTGGGCAAATGCCAGGGCGGTGCTTCTGCCAATGCCAGAGGCAGCTCCGGTGATAAGCGCTACCTGTTTGCTAAATTGATCACTCATTTCTTTCCTCTATTTGTTGTGTGCAAATTGCATTACAGCAATCGCTTTGCACCCTTTTTTATTTTAGCTCGTGCCGCGAATAACCCAGAATGGTGCGAGCCACAATGAGCAGGTTGATTTGGCGAGTGCCTTCGTAAATGTCATTGATTTTGGCATCGCGCATCCACTTTTCTACCAGAAAATCGCGGGTGTAGCCCAGCGGCCCCAGCAGTTCAACAGCTTTGAGCGTGAGTTTGGTAACGGCCGTTCCCGCGTGGGCTTTACACATGCTGGCTTCCAATCGGTTGGTCTGGCCGTGCATCATGGCGGCAGTGGCCTTCAGGGTGAGCAGCCAGGCCGATTTGTACTGGGCTTCCATGTCGATGAGGTCGCGCTCAACGGCCGTTAGCTTGTGGCGCGGTTTGGTGTAATCCACCACAATACCCTTTTCCGCCAGCTTTTCCTGGGTGTACTCCAGAGCCGCGCGGGCAATGCCTACGGCGCTGGCGGCCACTGCCGGGCGACTGGCATCGAAGGTGCGCATGGCCCCCTGGAACCCTTTGCTCGTCTTGCCTGTTTGCACCTCTGGGCTGCCCAGAATGTTGTCGTAGGGGATGCGGGCATCGTTGAAGGAGATGACAACGGTGTCGCTGGCGCGGATGCCGTACTTGTCCATGCCAGGACTCACGGCTACGCCCGGCGTGCCCGCTTCCACCACAAATGATTTGATGCCCCGGCGACCGGCCGAGGGGTCCACCGTTGCCCAAACGACACAAAAGCCATTGGATTCTTCCAGGGCCAGGGAGCCGCTGGTGATGAAGATTTTCTCGCCGTTGAGAATCCATTCGTTGGTATCTGGGTCCAGAACGGCCGTTGTGCGCATAGAGCTGTTGTCGGACCCAGCGTCTGGTTCGGTGATGGCCATGGCTCCCCAGGCTGGCTTATCTCCCTCTGTAAACCGTTTAAGAAAGCGTGCTTTTTGCTCTGGCGTACCGACGGCTTCAACGGCCGTACCGCCCAGCCGCCGCCCAGGCCGGCAAAGATATTGCCCTGCATCCCCCCAGCTCATCGTCTCAATCATCAAGATGAAGCCCAGCATCGACAAATCCGGGCCTGCCTCACTGCCTGGCGCTTGCCCCGCCGCGTCGCCATTGGCAATTTGCTCCCACTTTTTCCGGTAGCGGTCGCGCACGGTGGGCCAAATTGCGTTTATAAATTCCAACGGCCGTTCATGCTCATGCTCTTGCGAATCATAGTAGGGTGCCTTTGGCCGCATGATCTCCACAGCGATTTGCTCAAAAATCTGGTTTTCTTTCTGGACACTTTCAGGGATTTTGAAACTAATCATCTCGTTGCTCCATTTTGAGTAAGAATCTATCCAAACAAGCTACAGGCTTGTACTGAGTGCAGTCGAGGGTTGAGCCAATGTCTAACTGAACAGAAGGTGCATCTGACACGGCCGTATGCCTTGCTAAGCGATTGCCAGCCCTTCTAAAGAGGCAAAGCCGCGAGCGTTGCGCAGCCACAGCTCCACTGGATATTCACGAATGTAGCCGTAGCCGCCCAGCGTTTGCAGGGCCTGGTCTGCGACGCGCACGGCCATCTCATCCACAAACTGTTTCATCACCGTCACTTCACGGGTGGCATCTTTGCCCTGGTCAATGAGCCAGGCCGCTTCCCAAACCATCGTGCGGGCGGCTTCCACATCGATGGCCATTTCTGCCAGCATAAAGGCAATGGATTGGCGATGGGCAATTGGCTCGCCGAACTGAACCCGCTGCTTGGCGTATTCTCTGGCATATTCTGCGCCAGCGCGGGCAATGCCCACAGCCGCTGCCGCCATCGTGACCCGGCTGTGGTTGAGGATTTGGCCAAAATTAATGCCAGCAGCGCCGCCCAGCTTGTTTTCAACTGGAACGCGGCAGTTGGTCAACGTGAGGCCAAAAGTGGGCAGGGCACGTAAGCCCATGAGTCTGTCGCGTTCCCCAACCGCCAGGCCAGCCGACCTTGCCGGGACAAAAAAGGCCTGGGTTTGGCCATCCTCGTTGGCGTACACCAGGAATGTTTCGGCGGTGTCGGCCAGGGGCACCACGCTTTTTGCGCCGTTGAGCAGATATTCGTTGTCGCTGCGAACGGCCGTTACCATCAAGCCACGCGGGTCAAATTCAATTTCAGGCTCAACCAGCGCCGCAGCAAGCGTGGGCAAGGTCACATCGCAAAACTGGGGCAGGTAAGTCTCTTTTTGGCTTTCAGTTCCGGCCAGCAGGATGGGAATGGCCACTGCGCCAGGGGCCAAAATGTTTAAGGCAACAGCCAAATCACCCCAGGCCAATTCTTCCGCCGCCAGCGCTCCGGTCACGGCCGAATATTGGTCGCCAAATCCGCCGTACTGCTCAGGAATGGCAGCGGGCAGCACGCCAATATCCCAGCCAGCCTGCACGATCTCTGGTGGAATTTTGCCCCCCTCGTCAGCGTCCCGGAAAACCTTACGAATGCGCTCCTCAGCATAGCGGTGAATGGCATCGGTCAGCATCGTCTGCTCTTCGTCCAGTGTAAAATCAAGCATAGATTCCTCGCATTTGCCACGGGGGTGGCGATTGTATGGGCTTTTTTTGTGCTGCTGGCAGCAACGTAAAACCAAATTTTTTGATCAGGTGTATTTTGTCAGAACAGAACGGGGGGTTTCATACTGTGAAACCATCATCATTTGTGTTGCATGATTAAGTAATTGTACCGGAGTTCAATGAGGGTACAAGAATTGATTGGCGGGGTTTACGGCCGTCCCGCGCCAGGAACAGCTACCTCAATCGTCTCGATACGGCCGTTCATTTGCGCTTTGGCCTGTTTGGGATTGGAAGTTTTGGCCGTGACGATGAACAGGGTACGGCCGTCTGGCCCGCCCAGCATACAGGCATAAGGCACAGTAGACACCTCAATCCGATCCGTCACCTCACCCCCCTGGTGCACGCGCAGCACTGCGGCGCTCTGTGGCGAGGCCACCCAGATGGCCCCGTCGGCATCCAGACAAATGCCGTCTGGCGTTACCCGCCCTGCCAGCTCTGCCAGCGAGCCGACAGGGCCTCGATCATCAAACTGAGCCCACACGCGGCGGTTGGTGAGCGAACCATCCGGTTCAATGTCGAAGGCGGTGAGGCGGGCGGCAAAGGTTTCGCCCACGATGAGGGTACGGCCGTCTGGCGTGATCACCGAACCGTTAGGAAAAGCCATATCGTTTGCCACGATGCGGGACGTGCCGTCGGGCGTCACCAGGATAATTTGGGCCGGTACGAAGGCGGTGGATGGCGCAAATAAATCAAACCCAAAATTGCCGATGTGCGCGCCCCCTGCGCCAACCAATTATGTCGTTGCAGCAGTATGCGGCCAGGGCGGGCAATCGGCCACTTCGGCGGCCTGCCAGTATTCAGGCGCAGCAGGCGGCGGTCTGTCATGGAACGATGAGGAGATGGGTTCACTCGTCCAGCCCAACGACGCCGGCGTGCGCACTTGGACGATGGTTTCAATGCCGTTCAGGTCGTAACCGGCTACCCCGGCGGTAAGCATGTCAGAAAACCTCACAGCCTGCCAATGCGTTGGGAAGCCTGCAAAGGCTGTGTTGGTCGAGAAGATCGTTGTTGTTTGTTCTATTTCATATTTGTTTTATTCTTGTGCGACAAGTCAAATTTTCAAAGCGACCGTCACCTTTATGGTTTGCAAACATTTCCGGCCAGCCGCCAGTGGCGGCGCTGGCGAACCTTCGTCATGCCGCCCGGCGCAGCGCTTTGATGATTCTCCCTGCGCGTGTCGGGACGATCACTTGTCGGGGATGAAGCTGGGCCCGGCAACCTAGGTACGGCTCAGTCTAATTCTCGATGAGGCGGCTTTCGCGGCAGCCGTTCCAGGTCTTTCGGATCGGTTGAGTTTACGGCCACAATATTCACCGCCACCTCAGGAGCCGCCAACGACTTCGGCTGTGGGCCGTCAGCCATAAAAATGTCGATTCCATGTTGCCACCCGCCAAGCGCGGAGCTGCCGCACGATTTGCGAACCACCACGCGACGCGCGGGGCACGGTGCGCTCTGCGCAGCGCCTGGAATGAAGGCCTGATTTTGAGGCATCTGCGCACCAGCCGCCTGGCTGATGAGGAAACCGCTATGTCGCGCAGGAAGATGAGCGGAATGTGGAACGAATCGCAGAAGCAGATGAAGGCGGCTTTTTTTGCAGGTGCCGGACCGGCGGTCGGCCGTGACCAGGGGATGAGTTGGCCAGGCTTTCACCACCACCGTCCAGCCGGGCCAGGTGATGAGGGCCGTCGTAGTGGGCTTAAATTCCAGCATTGTCGGTAATGAAGAGACGGTAGCTTTGGGGCTGGCAGCAACCAATTCCATGATGTTGTCCAGGCGGGTGTCCGGCGGGTCTCTGGCGGGCCAGTCGGGGGCAGTTCGCCAGCGTGCGCGGGCAGATGGAAATTAAAGAAAGCGGCGGATGGTTTTCGTGAGGCATTCATTTCATCTTCGGCAAAAGATTCTATCCGGTCGGTTTGATTGGCGGCAGTCTTCAGCTCGCCCAGAAGCGCTTCCGGCGTGGCCTGTTCGCCGGGTATAATCTCCAAAATCGAGGGAAACCCACGGCCATGACGGCCTTTTCACCTTGAATCGATGACGTCGGAAACGCAAACCCGCTTGGGCCCTGCAACAGTCCTACGATACGCATCTTTAGTGGCACCTGCCGGTCGCGCGTTGCTTTTGGCCCCGGAATGGGGTAGGACCATGCTCATCATGCCCGCCGAGCCCATAAATGTCCGGCACGCGCTCTGGCATCGTGCCCAGAATGATGATGGATACCCGTGGCGGCGGTTGCTGTACCGCTTTTGCCCACGCCCACGCGCCGCCCGCCGCGCCCCGGCCATTATGATTTATAGATATCAATGGCCGCGACAGCATCGCATGGCTGTTCACCGCCCCAAATCCCGTAATCTTGCCATCGGCCGGGTGCGCTCTGCGGGCGTCTGGCAATCATCACCAAAGGCGGGCCCAGTTTGCTTAAAACGCGCCTGCAGTTGAGAGCGACGTGTTCGCGTGCCGTTAGCTGCTGGCGCGGCCGCTGTCGCTCAATGCCGTGCCCAATCACCCATCGCCTTCTTGACGCGCCGCCAACTCCTGCAGCCGTACGGATCATCTCGTCGTCATTCGCTGGCCTCCTTCGAAAACAACAAAAAGCGGAACACAGAGCTGCAGAGAAGACACAGAGTTACACAGAGGAATTAGAAGAAATCTGTCAAATCTGCGAAATTCGCTGATTTTCATTCATGGTGTCGAGTCTCTCAGCTAATGTGGTCTCCTCTGAAAATTAAACTCAGATTACGGAGTTTCATCCAGCAACCAGGGTAAGGTACCAGCAAATTGATTTCGAAGAACGGCCCCTTTGAAAATCCTTGGCTGCCAAAGATTTGTTGTAGCCAGAATAGATAAGTGCCTTTGTCAAGCTGCTGAAAATTTTGCTTGTCGAGTTTTCTATCTGTAGCCGAATAACTATCTTCACCTTCGATAAATCTGCTGATGAAAACGCATACACCAACCACCAATAAAAGTAAAGCCTTTTTTTCAACTTCTCATATATCTTATAAACTCTCTTGCTGGCTTGTTTTCGTCAATACCAATTCGGTCAACACTTCCACGAATTTTTTAGGCAAAATTTTGAACCGCTCTTTTCAAAGTTCTGAAAAAAAACAAAGCAAACTGCATGAAATTGAAGGTCAAAAGTGTCCTGAAATGTTTTTGTGTTTGTCTGTCAACCTCAAATTGTCCAACTGCATTATTCGAATTCGTTCCATCACTTACCTTGATCTTCTGTGTGAAATTGTTTGATGGTTGGCTTCTTCTTCGATGGGGCTATTAACTGTGTGTCTGCTTTCCACCAAGTCGCCCTCGGCGACGTGCAGGGTGACAACGCCGTTTGCGCGGCGGCGTTGATGCCGTTTTCCATTTCATCGATATCCCAGCACCAGCAGCTTTATCCGGCTGGCGTTCCACCTTTACCACCACGGGCAAGACCACCGGTATACTTTGGCCCGGTAACTACTGCCGGGTCTGCTCTGGCTGGCTTGTTGGAAGCGGTGTGGCGTCGATGATTTGGTTGCCCAGGCTGCGGGCATGGACGTGCAGTCGTTGCCGTCGGCGGTGAGGTGCAGTAGCGCCGCTGCCAATGTCAATGTGCGTAGATTTGAAGGAACGGCTGTTTCCAACAAAACCACTGCCAACATCTCACCCGTAATTTGCAGACAGTTAAAGTGCGCATCATCCGGCCTGTTGGTACGAACCGTAAACCGTTTTGGCCCACCCCAGCGTTGTTTCGCTAGCCCACCGTTGAATTCCGGCGGTGGTTCTAGTTGAACGTTGCCGCTGCGCCAGACTGGCGCCCACCACCGCTGCGCGTTTGTAATTGTTCGGCGGTAAGCGGTGGCGCGTTTTTCTGCTGGCAAAATGGGTTCGATGAAATTTGTGGTTATCTGGCCTGCGAGAAAGGCAGGCTGGGCCAAGGATTTGCTGCAAGAAGCGGGTGGTGGTTGGTGACCAGGCCGTGCAGCACCAATCCGCGCAGCGCCTTGCATCTTGCGAATGGCTTCCGGCGGTAAAGGCGTGGGCGACAATCTTGGCCAGCAGCGGATCGGTAAATCGAAATGGCCGACCCGCTTTCCACGCCGTTGTCGACACGAATGCCCGGTGCGTTTCATCGCTGCCAGGCCCAGATGGTGCCAATCACGGGCGAAAATCGGGCCGGGTCTTTGCGGAGGCGGAACTCCAGGGCGTAGCCCCTGAATGGCTAAACTCTTCCTGGCGGAAGGCAGCGGCTGCCCCTCAGCAATTTGAATTTGCGCCGAAACCAAGTCCAGCCCGGTAATCGCCTCAGTGACGCTGTGCTCCACCTGCAAGCGCGGGTGTTCATCTCCAGGAAGTAGTTTCCAGCCCCGTCCAGTAAAAATTGATTGTGCCTACGCCGTGGTAGTGGATGGTTTTGGCGATGGTAATTGCTGTTTCCACTTCGCATTTGAACCAGCGACGGCGCGGCGCCTTCCATTAACCTTTTGGCGGCGGCGCTGGATGGCGGCCTCGCGCTCAAAAGTGTGGAGGATTGCCTGGTGCTTGTCGGCAACGATTTGCACTTCCACGCCGCACCGGATGCAGATGTTTTTCCAGCAGCAGCCGTCGCCAAAAAGCGCCCGCTTCCTGTTGGGCGGCGGCTACTGTTTCTGGCAGTTCGGCTGCCCTGCACCAGCTGCATCCCGATGCCACCACCGCCTGCAACTGCTTTGAGCAAAAGGGGTAGCGATGGTTACATGTTTCAGCCAGTCAGTGGACGAAGGGTCAGCAATCAAAGCCAGGAATCACGGGCAAGCCTAGCTTGGCCATTAAGTTGTTTGGCCCCGTTCCGTTGCTGCCCATGATGGCACCGCTTTGGCGTGGGCCGAGGGAAAATGAGGTTATTAACAGGCGCAGCGGCGGGCAAAATCAGCGTTTTTGGCCAGGGAAGCCGCAGCCGGATGGACGGCATCGGCCCCGGTGCGTTGGGCGGCGGCGATGATCTGCTCCGGTTCAGATAAGCATCCGCTTGCGCCCAAATGGACGGCTTCATCAGCCGCCGCACGTAGCGCGTTTTCATCCGCCGTGGTGTAGACGGATACGGCCGTAATCCCCATCTCCCGGCACGTTTTAATGATGCTGCGGACGGCAATTTCTCTCCCGGTTACAATCAGGATTTTTTGGATCAAGGGGGTAAAAGGATTTAGAGGGTGACGCTAAGTCATTCCGGGTTTGGGAATCGTTATCTATGTTTTTCTTCAAGATGTTCCGTAAGAAGCGATTGTACAGCTGTTGAGCGAACCTAAGGAACTCCTGTGCTTCTTCTTGTGTTGGCTTTCCATGTGGAAGCAAACCCATTTCTCCAGGATATCGGGATTGAATGTAAACAGCCTCTAAGCGATCGAGCATATCCTGGTCAACTGAAATGGAGATGTTGGGAATTAGCAAACTGTAGAGTCGCGTCAGGCTATGAGTTTTTAGAGCAGCGATTTCTAATTCTTCAAGAGCGGCTTTCAGGGTTTTTTCTACTGCCTGTTGCGCATGGAAAGCAACCATGTTGGTTAATTCTGGTTGGGCAAGAAGCAACTTTGCTGCCAGCAAATCGTCTTCCGCTCGATTTAGCCATTCAAGCGTTATCGTTTTCATAGAGCAAAATTCCTTTTTGCAGCAGTTCCCTGGCAAAAAGACTGTTCATCTGAATGAATCGAGCATGCATTGGACGGGTATGGACAATTAAGTCCACAGGGATTGAGCCTTTTATGTCTCGAAGTAATCGGGCAACCTCAAGGTAAATTTGCTCTTTCTCATGATAGGTTTGTGGCAGCGTATTATCGTTGGTCACTACCAGCAAATCTAAATCACTGGTGGCGGAGGCTGATCCTTGCGCATGGCTACCAAACAAAATCACCTTGGCCGGATTGATTTTTTTTAGCTGCTCTATGATTAAGGGCAGATATAAATTAATTTCCTGGGTGGTCATGAAATTATTATAACGTAGGAGTGCAATACCTACTATCTACCTGTATTCGAGCTATGCCAGCCCGATTTGTTTGGCGAATTCTTCGACCGCTTGCAAATGCTTTCCCGGCGTGTTGTAGCCGATGGTGATGTGGCTGGCCCGTTTCTTTGCCAGGCCTGCTGATACGTTTGCCAGGCGATCTGGCCGTCTTTGACGTGCAGGCGGGTTCTATGCCGACGTCGTGGCGGAACGCCGTTTTCCCTTTTTCTAGCCCTCCAGTTTTTCCAATGACTTTAGCCGATTCGGCCGCGGTAGCGGGCAGCCAGCCAACTTCCCCTTTGCGGGGTCAATCGTTGCAGCACCACATCGGTGGCTGCCCAGCCAGATAATCGACGCTGCACGGCATGGATTTGGCCCGGCGTCGGCAAGCGGCTGGCCTTTGAAGGTGACGAGCTCCTGAGTGAATGCGCAGCTGAGCACGTCCAGCCCGATGGATTCCGGCTTCACTTTTGTTCCAGCCCATGCCGATGCTTCAGCCGAAAACGCATGTCAACACATCTAAACTGGCGGCCTGCCGTTAACGGCGGCGCGGCAAAATCAGAATGCCCGTACAAACAGCGTGGTGGTCAAAAGTGGCCGCGTAGGTAAACAGCAAAAACACCCGCTGGTATCCGGTGGCGGGTTTCGCCACGCCGGGCGATTCCGGATTTGCGTGCTGAGACGTGATCAGAGGCCAGGATGTGGCCAAAGCCGAGTGGATTCGGCCGTTTGCGTTAGCCTGGCCCAGGCGATTAGGGTCGTTGCCACCCGGTTTGGGGAAAACAAGGCCAATTTTCATTACTTTCTCCTTTGAGAATAATTTAACTGCGAGAGCGCGAGAACGCGAGAAAACTCGCAGCAAAATTCGGTAATCTGCCGATTTTCATTCATGGTAGCCAACGACAGGTGGTGTCGTTTCTTTGAATATTTAACGCGGAGGCGGAGGCGCAGAGATAAACTACGAGCGCAAAGATTCCCAATTTCAGGAACTCAGCCTTTCTCCGGTGTCAGTGCTCGGTGTCACTTGCTTTTGCCATGACAGTAATTTTGCAGATTAACGCAGATTCCCAATCTGAGGATGCTCACTCCTCATCTTATCTTTTTTCGTACTTAATACCTATCCGAATATTAGCCACAGAGTGCACAGAGGGTTTAGAGTTTAGGTGCAAAGCCTCTGAATTCTCTTTTTCCTCTGTGGCTCTTTCGGATAGATTCTTAGTTGTAATCATTCAAACGGGGAAAGGCAAATTGTGGTACGGCCGTTTCTTTGAGCAATGTCATGCAAACGGGTGACAATCGACCCTGCGGTTTTGGACTAAAGCTGTCTAGAATTGGCCTGAGAAAAGGAAAGGAGTTTTTTTGCAGTGGTAGAACAATGTGCTTGTCATGGCCCGGCCCCAACAATTACGCTGGATAACGGCCGTCCCGTTATTTTAGTGGGCAATCCCAATGTGGGTAAATCTGCCCTGTTTTCCCAATTTACCGGCGCACGGGTAGACATCTCTAACTATCCCTGCACCACCGTTGAGGTGACGCAGGGCCAGCTCAAGCTGGATGAAACCGACATGGTGCTCATCGATACGCCTGGCGTGCAGAGCTTGCTGCCGCATTCCGATGATGAGCGGGTGACGCGAGACATGCTGCTGGCCGCCGCGCCCTGGGCGAGCTTTTGCAGGTGGCTGACACCAAAATTTGCGTCGGGCACTGCTGCTCACTTTCCAGTTAGCTGAGTGCGAAAACCGTTTGTGCTGCGCTCAACATGGCGGATGAGGCCAAAGTGCTGGGCAGCATTGCCGTGGATGCGCGGCGCATTGGCCCAAATTTTGTGGGGCCGAGGTGCCCATTGGTGGCCACGAATGGGCCAGGCTTGATGATTTACGTCTTAGCCTCAAGGTCTCCTGCCCGTGGCCACCGCCCCTTTGCCACGAAGGTACAGAAATTGAAACGGCTGTATCCCAAAATTTGCCAGCTTCTTCCCGAAGATCACAAGCAAGCGAGCCATTGCTCTCTGCTGGCAGGCGATGCTGATCCGGCAACCATGCCCCGCCCATGTGCCGCTGACCGCGCGCCGCTGGCCTGGCAGTCCAGCCTGAACAAATTGAAACGATTGTGGCTACCACGGCCAGCCGCTACGACCAACCCCTGAGCTATGCCATCACCTGCCAGCGGCTGCGCCGCGCTGACTGCATTGTGGCCCAGGTGTGGCAGGCGGACGAGGAGCGCCCCCACGTTTACCGAAAACTGGATCGCTTGATGGTGCATCCCGTGTGGGGCTGGTTCTTTTTAGCAGCTGGTGCTTTTGGGACTGTACTATTTTGTGGGCAATTTAGGCGCGGGCGTGATGGTCGATTGGTTGAAAGCGTCTTTTTTGGCGAATGGATCAATCCGCTGGCGGTGCGGGCCGCCGATGTGCTGCCCTGGCCGCTGCTGCGTGACTTTTTAGTGGGTGAGTATGGCCTGGTGACGATGGCCCTCTCCTACAGCATCGCCATCGTGCTGCCGATTGTGTTTACCTTCTTTTTGGCCTTTAGCTTGCTGGAAGATTCTGGTTATTTGGCTCGATTGGCGGTGATGGCAAATCGGCCGTTTAAGGCGATGGGGCTGAACGGCAAAGCGGTGCTGCCCATGGTGCTTTGCCTGGCTGTGACACGATGGCAACCTCACCACCCGCATTTTGGAAACGCGCAAAGAGCGGCTCCAGGTGACGCTGCTGCTGGCCCTGGGCGTGCCCTGCTCGGCCCAACTGGGCGTGCTGATGGGCATGGTGGCCATTTTGTCTGGTTTCTGCGTACTGCTCTGGCTGAAGCGTGGTGCTGCTGACGTTGTTTCAGGCTGGCTGGCTGGGCGGCAAAGCTGCTGCCCGCCAATCGTCTGACTTTATTTTTGAGCGCGTTCCGGTGCGCCAGCCTCGCCTGAAAGCGATTGCCGTGAAAACGGTGGCGCGGGTGGAATGGTATCTTAAAGAGGTTCCAGCTTGCTCTTTTGTGGCTGGTACGGCTCTGCTTGTTTCAGCGTTGGATAAGCTGGGGCCGTTGGTGCAGCTGAGCGGCTGCCGGCTGTCTGTGGTTCAGGGTCAAAGCTTGGCCGCCTGTGGAACAGCCAGCGTCTTTGATTGGTTTTTCCGGGCCAAAGATTTTGGTGCTGCGTGGGTTTGTTTGGCCTGGCGCGCAGGGGATGTGCTGACGGCAACCAGATGGTGGTTAGCCTGGTGGTGATCACCCTGTTTATCCCTTTTACTGCCAAATGTTGATGATTATTCGAGAACATGGCAAACGCACGGCGCTGGCGTGGCTGCTTTTGTTCTCCCTTGCTTTTTTGCGGGCGGTTTGCTGAACTGCTGTTGTGTTCAAGGTTTGGCGGGAATTTGAGTGATATCAAAGATTTCAGATTTAAAGATTTTTATCTGTGTAATCTGCGAAATCTTTTGATTAGGGAGATGTTGATTTGACCAGCGACGTATCAAAGATGCAGCAATGTGCTTTTGCGGGTTATGAATATGATGCCTCGCAGTTGGTGTGCTATCTGGCTGCCTGCTGGCAGAAAAATGTGCTAGATTTGCTGCCCTAACTGCGGCTACCAGGTGGTGGATGAAAGCCGTCGGCCATTGGTAAAGCTATTGAAAAAGTATAAAGGGCAGAACGGCCGTCCACATCCCGGAGCCATCCGCATGAAACTATCCGGTAAACCCTTGCCGGGCGCGATATCGCTCTGTGGTCACCGCGATTGATACACCCAAAATGCCGCTCGCTTACACAACCATATCGGCGTTGGGGCTGGTGCCCGAAGCCTGATCAAGCTGCAACAGCGCCGCTAACCTGCCTACGTGGTGCGCGGTGGAACTCCGCCTTCCTGGACGACGATGTGGGCTCGTGAAATCATCGTCCAACCCTGGCAAGCATCTTTTAGTTCTTCAATCAGCCGCACATCTGGTTTTTCAGACACTCGCGGAGGCGTAAACGCCCCCTGGCTATTTCCTATGAAAGGCCCGAAGGGCCCGCTATTCAAGGCGCCTGTTCGCGCCCAATCGAAGCCTACAACTAGCCGGATGGGCTTCCAGCCTCCGTTATAAGTGGGAAAGGCAACCGCTCTAAAATTCTCCAATTGCCCAATTGACCCCAAGCTGGCTAAAATGCCTGCAACTTAATACTTGATTGTTCCAACCAACAGGCGTTGGGTCCTTGCAGCAAATTGCTGGCAAGGTATCTGAGCGTCGCATAACCTGTGGGAAAGCATTGAGCCTGGCCAGAGAGCACAGAGACTGGGAGATTTCTTTTCCCCTCTTTTCTCAGTGGCAAAAAATTCTTTTCTGCGCAGCAATTTTACTTTTGATAAAGCCTTGGGGATTGCGGGGAGTTGGCATGGGCACAACGTCAGTTGTGCTTATGCTGTTCACGCACTCTCTGGAGGTTTTTATGTTTCGCTGGCAGGTTGGCGAAATGTTCCTTATGTTATACGTTTTTCAGGCCCTCTTCGTCACGTTTCATTCACATCCTGGTTCTCACTAAAATTGGTTTAGAAGATATTCCTGCGCTCACCTTTTGCTGGACTGTTACGGGCTGGCTCTTTCTCTGCTCTGCTGCCTTTTTGCGCGGCGGTGGCCTGGATGAAGGCGGCAGTTAGACCGTACGGGCTGGCTGCTGGACTGCTGGCCTCGCGTGATTTTTATGCCTTTGACGCAAGGGGCGTGCAGTTTGTGGGGCTGGCCTACCTGCCCTGCCGTTACGGTGAACGTAATGCTGGGCTTCACCTCGATTGTGTGTGGCGCTGCTGGGATGGATTTGCTGGGGAACGGCCGTCCCTGCAGTGGTTGGGGCATGTTGCGGCGATTGGTGGTGGCCTGCTTTATTTTTATCCGGTACAAATTCCGCTGGCGAGCCCAGCTGGTGGGCTGTGGCAGACGGTGGGGAGGCACAATGCGGGTTCGGGCCGTTTTGGGGCGGTCGATAAAACCGGGCGCGGTTACGGTTGTGCCAACCATCACCACCGTGAGCATGGGCATTGGCGCAATGCTGCTGCTGGTGGTGTGTCGTCACGTAAGGGTTTCCCGCTCTGCGCTATAAAGCTGGCTATTATTGGCTGGCTGGCGCTGGTGAATACCGCCGCCTTTGCCTTCACCCTGTGGAATGTCCGCTGCGCACGCTGTCGGCGGATGAGTCCAGCATCATCAACAAATAATGGCGTGCAGATTCCCATTTGGCGGTGATTTTTTTTGGGGAACGCCGAACGGCCGTCAGGTTGTTGGGCTGGTTGTGGCAATTACGGCGCGCTGTTGGTGTAGCTGGTCGCGGGGTTATAGGAGTTTTGGGAGATTGAGATTGAGATTGAGGATTTATATAACCCCCAATCTCCAGTCTCCAGTCTCCAATCATTTATCAACATCGTCCACAAAACTGTATACGTCCGTCGCCCTTCTGATAAGCTTGGCGGTGGGTTTGCCCAGGCTGTGCCTGGCGAACTTCCAATGCGGATCAGGAGGATTATTAAGCCGTTATCCGTGTTTCTGCAGCGGCGGCAAACTTTATGCGCATCGGCACCACCCGATCGCCGGTGTCGGCGGTGGTGATGTGATGAGCGGCGGGTGCAGGTGTGGTCGGGCTGACGCGCGTTGTGCAAGGAGAAATAGCATAAAGTTGAAATGATCCGGGTTTCCTCCGCTGCCATATTCCGACGTCCAGTAGCGCCCGGCGCAAATTTATGGTAACGCAGCATGTCGATGACCGCACGCCGCAGTGTACTGCGCCAACAGAACATCGGGGCGCTGGCACCAGCAGGCGTCAACCAGCAGCCCGCCGTTGTTGCGGTCCCTCAATAGTGCGCTTCGCTATTCGTGTATTAGTTTGATGAGCCACTCCCCAGCAGCGCGATAAAATCGTCAAAACATTTTGTTTATTTTCCAGCATCTTCTGCCTGGTGCCACAGCGCCCGCCATACCCATGCCGCCGCGCAGGCAGGTTTGGCGTAGACGCCGCCACGCCCAGCCAGGCCAGCCGGTGGGGGAGAAGATGGGCGTCATGGCGATGTTGCAGCCGCCGTAGCCACATACACAGCAGTTAGGGGATTTGGTCATCAAGCGCCATCCTTTTTTGTAGATGGAACAGCGGCACTGCCATCTTTGACGGGTGAAAACCCGCGTCGTTTCTGCAGGCAACGGGTCAAACCGGGCTGGGGCTGATCTAAAATGCTCAATTGTTAGGCGAAATCGTAACGCAAAATTGTGGGTGGATAGGTGAAGGATTGAAACTGATGAACAGCTCGTGGTGTGCTTGCGCTCGCCTGATAAATCAAAGATGGTGTCAGACGGGCAGCTCAATTTCGTCAGATGGGAGCCGTCGAGCGCGTAGCGGTGCAGCTTGTGCTGCCGTGCAATGTGCCCAGGATGAACTCGTTGCCGACCATCAGGCTGAAAGCGTGATGGCATCGTTGCCTTCGGCGATCAGGGCTTGCCAGCTGGCGGGTCGGTTGTTGAGGTGGATGGCGATGAGTCGGCCGTTATCTGCCTGATTGTCCGTCTGGAAATAAAAACTTTGGCCCATCGTTAACAAATGGTAGCCTGCGTCCATCTCATCCAGCAGGTAGATGAAATCTTCACCGGGTTCAGACGGCGATAGAAGCGGGTTGCGCCTGTTTGCACGCATCCCAAACGTGCAGGACGAGGCACGGCCGTCTTTTGTCACCAGATTAAAGCCCAAATTAGGGTGCTGGGCCGGGCAAAGACAATTTGGTCGGCGCTTTGGGTGTGCCCACTTTGTGAAAGAATATTTGCTGGCGGGTGCTGGGCGCGTCGGGCATTTTTCCGGCTGGGGTAGCGGGCGAAAGCCGGAGCCATCGGGCAGCCAGGCGGCGTTGGTGAATTTAGCCCAGCGCAGCACTTTGGTTGTTCCGGCCCAATTTCGCTAAACGGCGAATGGGATGGTTTGCCAGTCGCTTCCGCTTTGGAGAGGGTGTGTAGGCCAGGAAATGGGCTGTCTTTAGTTGTAGTTTTGGCCCATGAGGGCGATATCTCCATCTCTTGCTGGAGCGGGGATCGGGCAGTTCTTCAGCGGGCGTCCAGGCTGGCTTGTTTGTAGAGAATGTGGCTGGTTTTGCAGGCCATCATTTTTCTGCAAAATGTGAAGTATTGGTCTGCTTTGCGGCGCGGTACGCTGCTTTTTGGGGTAGTTCCACAGGGCGGTGAGCCGTTTGTTGAACTGCTGGTAAATGGCAGCTCGGCCGCGATGCTTTGGGTGAGATCGTTTTGGGCTCTTGCACTCCAGGCGATGGCCTCCTTGGTTTTCAGGATTTTCTAGCCAGCGGTAGGGGTCAGGAACGCATGTACCGTGGTAATTGTCTGTAACGTCCTCTGTGGGCAGAAGTTGGGTACTTATATGAATTCGTGGCATCCATTTGTCGCTCCTCGTTAGATTGCACTGATTTTACCTCGTCGTTTGGCTGGTTGGTTGAAAACGGCTGCCTGTTTATTATTGCTTCATGACATCCACTTTGGTTACCCAACTCCGTTTTGCTTCGCAGCGAATTTATGCGCTGCCTGAAGGTCTGACGAAGATGCCATCGCGCCTGCTGCCGATGAACTGCATTAGCTGGATGGTTGGCCATCTGGCGGTGCAGGAACAGTTTTACTGGATTTATCTGGCGCAGGGCAAGGTTGTCCGGGCTGTAAACTCAGGCGATAGTGGATATACGTCCGGCCAGCACTCTCCTTGAAGAGATGCGGCAAGTGGCAAGAAATTACGGGCTGCCGCCGATGACTATCTGGAAACGGTGACACCTGAGCAGCTCACCGATCACCTGACGCACGGCGAAACCACCTCGCGGGAAACCGTAGGCACGATGCTGCTGCGCAACACCTACCATTACTGGTTCCACACGGGTGAAGTTTCATGCCGTGCGCTGCGCAGTTGGGTCACAATTCGACCTGCCGCAGTTTGTGGGGAATATGGAAATTGCCGTTTACCAGGCAGAACCTTCCTGAAACTAAACCGAACAAAATAAAATCATAAACGAGAGGTTCAGGCCCGCGCAGCTCGTTTTTGCGTGTTGGGCGTTGGGCAAAGTTCCTGAGAAAGTCGACTAATGCGTCCCATGACAACGGACACGCCTGAGGTAAGGTGTTCTTACAAAAAATTTTGGCTTTGAGGGCTCGATGAACAAAAAGACATACACATTTGATTGGGGATTTGGCTTGAAGGGTAGTAAGTTGTGCGCTGGGAATCTACGTATTTGGCCTGCTGGCGATTCCTGTCAATGTGGACAGCTGGTAAGCAGTGGGCAATGTGAGCGCGAACTGCTGGGCATCATGGTGGCGGGTCTGTTGTTTGCGCATTTTTTGCGTTGGCGGCACGTTGGGGCTGGGTTGGCTGCTGCAAAAGCAGCGCATCTCTGCCAAACGCTGGATTGGGCATAGTGTGGCGGTTACGGCCGTTGTCATGAGCGGTGGCGTCGCCCTGATGTCAACATTGTTTGAGTTGGTTCCTGAACCCGTTTCCGCTTTGTATATTGGGCTTGTGTTGGGGCTGCCAATGGGTTTGGTACAGTGGCGGCTGTTAACCCAGAAAAACATCCCGGCTACTACGGTCATGATTAGCGTGGTGGGGTTATCTCTTGCGGCTGCAATCATTGTGTACTTAAGCGGCGATGGGCGGGAATGGCTGATCATTTTGATGGGATTGCTGGTCGGTGCCGTGACGGGTTTGGGGATGATGTGGCTGCTGCGAAGGGAAACGGCCGTTGCCGTCTAAATCTTTACTCAAGGGAGACGACACCAACAGTCGCGAGTTGACCACCATGAATGAAAATCAGCAGACGCGCGTATTTTCCAGATTTTGATCAGCGTTCATCTGCGTTTATCAGTCCCATTTATGAAGGAGAACCCGGACCGTGATCTTAAATAGCAAACATATCGACGGGCGGCGCGGCCTTCATGGTTGCCAGCCTCGTTTTTATCGGTAACAGTTTCAATGAGACGAGCCGTCTTTTCTATCCTGCTGATGCTTGACGTGATTGATGGGCAAAATACGCTGCTCATTTTGGGCAGTTGGCCTTCATCTTTGCATATGTGGCATTTTGCGCAATTGTATGCCCCGCGAGCCGGGCGCGCGGCCAGAATAGCCATGCGCCTTTGCAGTGGCGGCATTTTGGTCGCTGGGACATACCAGTTTCGCCTCAGCATTACCCAATTTTGCCGAAAACTTGTCGGCCCTTGTTCTTTGGGATGCTTGCTGGTCAGTGGATTGATCTGGCTGGGTATCCTGAATCTGCGCCAACCGTCATGGACATTGCGCTGGCTGCTGTTGCTGTGGACTGGCTGATGGGTTTTGTTGGTTTTTTTGTTTAGTGGCGAGGTGATGACGGTCAGACTCTCCTCCTTCCGGCAATACTTACTGCTCTGGGTCTTTTGGGCTGGGCTAATCCATGGTTGACAACGAATTGCAGGTGGAACGCTCATTGATTGGCATATTCCGTTTATAATGTGGCAACAACCGATGCATAACCGAAACAAAAACCGACAAGCAATTTTATCGCTGTGGAGAATTCATATCGACAATTGCCGTTTCATTGCAATCTGCTGCCGAACAAGTGACGTGCTCATGTTCGTCGGGTGGGCTGTTTCAGGCCAGCCCGTTTTATGCTGTGTCTGATGTGAAATATTACGAGTGGCAAGTGTAGTCGCCTGCCCGGTAACTGCTAATTATTTTTCCGGAATGGTTGACGCCTTTGTAACTTATCTGCCGGTAAGAAAGCCCTGAGTGCTGTGGCCGTGTCGTGGAACGGCCGCCGTTTACCTGCGTGCGCAAACCGGAAGAGTGATGGTGGTACGTCCCAGCCACGCCGTTGATGCTGTTCTCATATGCTGTTTTTCAATCCGGACTCCGGATTGCTGGCGCTTCCCCAATGAACTGCTTGGTTCAGCCTGCCGTTGAATGGATTGCCCCCTTTACTGTTCCTCATTTGCTTTTTTTCCTGTTGTTTCATTCATTTTCCAGACGGCCGTTTCTTCCCCAAACGTATGTCCCGGCGTACCACAACAGGTAAGCCTTTTCGTTAGCCAGTTAGAAGCTTGCTTTCAATGCTTCAGAAGATGCGGTTTGATTCTTTTTTGTACTCAGCATTTTTCTGTTTGCCCCAGTCTTGTCAGCCAGGCACCAAATGGCGCGTTAAACTGGTTTTAAAAACAGCAAACCAGGTTTGCTCTTTTGTTTGCCTTGGGCTTATTTATCGCTCATCTTTCTGTAATCCATCATTCTGGTTATGGGTTGGGGATGAGCCTTGCTCATTTCCTCTGGCTCCATCTGTTTTTGCTTGGTTCTACTTGTCACCCATCACGATTGGTATTTCAGGCGCGGCGCTTGTTGTGGCAAATGGACGTTTCCTTTTACTCAATCGCATCGTTGCTTATAAAAATTGTAATTTCCTCGCCGTTTCACGTTTTTGTGGTTGGCGCAACGAAGTGCCCTTCCGTGAGGGCGAATTTGCCGGTAGCGGGTTCTGGTGACTGGAAAATTGTGGCACTGCTTTTTGAACCTCAGGCGACGGTTGCAGCGCAGCGTGAACCGAAGCTGGCTGATGCCGCCAACGAGACGACCCTTGATGACCGTCATCGCCGCTTTGTTTCAGGCCAGAGCAAACCGCCGTCTCTGAAGCGAAATTTTGCCAACCCGCAAACACCGGCTCAAACAGTTGGAATTGCTCCCATGTAGTTGCCGCCCATGCGCACAGTTCCGCGATCTGGTTTCGCTGGAAGCGGGCGACCTGCCTGGTACAAACTTTTTCCGCTGGTTTACCAATCGGCCAAATTATTGGGCAGCGTATCTGCTGGTAGCGCCGCGCAGCCTGGCGATGCGTTCACGCCGCCGAGATGCGACTCTTGGCAAAACGTGGCGCGGCAGGCAGAACGGGCGTTTACGCCACCCAGCTCACCAACGATTTGCAGCATTCCCGCGAACAGCTCGTCATCACCGCCTGTGAAGAGGTGAACGCCGCTGCCTGCGCCGCGACCTGCATCGATGGTTAAATCCCCAGCTGGCCACGCCCAGCCCGAAACCGGACGCTGCCCGCAATCAGTTACTCCATGACCCGCTGGTGGGCAATCAATTATTGGATGAGCTTTAAACGTGGCCTGCATGCCGCACCAACGATATTCGCCGGGTGGTTTCACGATTTGCGCCGCCGCCTGCGCTGGATCGGGCTGAATGCCGTCGGTTATTCGTGAAGTTGCGGCCCAAAACAAACGGTTTGTCCATTTTGGTAGAAGCGCCAGATGCCTGCCTCGCTGGCTGCTGCCGCTGTGGAAGTTGCCACCTATCGAATTGCGGAAGCCATCACCAACTGTGTGCGCTACCGCCGGGCTAAAGCCTGCTAAGTTCTTTGGCGCTGGGGCCGATCTGGGAGACGGAACCGCCATTATTATTGTGGTCTGCCAGCCGCGTTTCAGGCTTGGCGTGGTCTGCGCTCCGCGTAAGAGCGTACGGCCGAATTGCCAGTGGTTCCTTGTCTCTTGAATCGGCCGTTATGCGTGGAACGAAGATTGTTGTTCACTTACCTTGTATAACTCTATGAATCAAATGGAACCGATTCGCATTCCTACTAAGCCGGCGATCACACCTTTGTTTCTGCACGCCCAGCGCTTCGTTGGGCCTTTGGCAAACGCCGTTGTGGGCGCAAGCTGACCTGGCCAGGAAGCTGGCGCGGGTACGAAGGCCCAGCCAGACGTCGTCCTCATGGATATTCAAAATGCCGGACTAACGGGTGATTGACGCTGCCTGGCAATTGAAACCAGTCCAGATTGGTGTCACCATGGTCACCACGTCGCAGCGATGATGATTCCGGTTTGCTGCTATGCCGCAGTTATGTGCTAAAAGGCGCGATCGCAGCAGATGCTGCGTCATTCGCTGTGGCGCGGGCGCTGCCGCTCGGCCCAGCCATCGCCTTGCGCCTCGACCGCTTTTTTAACCATACAGCAAAACAATCACACTGACGCCTCCCGGATTTGAACGATCGTGGGGAACAAGAACTGCTGCAGCTACGGGCCCAAGGCTGAGTTAGCGAAAATGCTGCGTTGTTTATCACCAACAAGACGTGCCGCAATCATCTTTCCAATACTTTCAACAAACGGTTACTGATCGTGCTCCGCTTGCCATCATTCAGGCGCGAATGCTGGTCTGGGATGATATCCATTTTATCAAGCGCGGCCAGCATGCCTCGGTAAAGGCGCGACGGCCGGGGATGGCGTTGGTACCGCGAATGGCCGGGTCGGTGAGGTATCGGCGCGTTTGGTATTTCACGCTGCAACCCTGTTGTAGCCACCACTGCTTCCTGATTCCCATCACGCAGGGCGCGATCATAGCAACAGGAAGAGGCGCACCGGACTATTGGTCTGCAAATCGTGGTGTTGGTGCGCGAAGTGCAGGGGAGCAACGGCCGTTTCACCGCATATTTACCCGTGCCATGAGCGCCTTCAACCAACCCCGCAATCGCTTCCCAGCTGCCGCGAGGTGTCGCCCAGCTTAGTCCAGCTTCAGCGATGGCCTGTTCAGGTGGTTGCGCGGCAGCCCATCTGTTCAGCCCGCACAGGTTGTGGCTCAAAAAGATGTGGGGCGGGCACATTTCTGCGATGGCGCCTGCCTGGGCCAGTTGCAGGCTTTCACATTAGGAACGGCCGTTTTCCCATTCCCCTGTGATCACCGCCAGCCCTATGTGGGCCAGCACGCTGCTTTGCGCCCGGTTTGGTGTTCAGCTGGTGCAGCAGCGCTAACGATTGTTGGTGTGCTACGCGCACCGCTCAAATTGCCCCAGGCGTAGCCATAAATCACCCGTGTTGCTGAGGACGCTGGCCAAATCGTAGAGATTAGCCGTTTCTTCCGACAGTTGGCGCGCTGGCGGGTCAAGTAGGCCAATGTTCGCTCATAACTGCCTTCATACGGTGCGATGTTCCCCAAAGCCGATGACGCTGCATTTCCAGCAAGGCGATTCGATGTTTTGGCCATCAACGGATTGGTTCCGCATAGGTGGGCCTCTGCTGGCGCCTGCTGCTCTTCTTTTCTTCAGGATGCACAGAAAGTAGTGGGGTGCGGGCTCAGGCTGGATGTCGTTGGCTTTGCTGGTGCAGTTCTGCGGAGCGTGCCGCCCTGGCTGTGGCTAGGTTATTCGTTGCCATGCATTGCCGCTGGGGCGGGGTAATCATCCCGGCCAGATTGGCCTGGCCCAACTGCTGGGCGATCCATACGCCGTCGCCAGCTCTTTTTCGCCATGGAAGTGCCCGTGCGCCAAAAAATATTGCCCCAGGCGAAAACGGCCGTACGCCCCAACAGTTCATCCCCACTTGTAAAGCAAAGCCTAATGTGGTGGTCCAGCGCATGCCAGCATTGCGTCCAGGCCACAACCATAGAGTAGCGTGGCGTGTTCTGGCGGCGAGGGCGGCCCAGCCAGCTTAATCGGTCAAACGGTGGCGGTTTCGTGCAGCGCAACCTTCAATAAAACAGCCGCCCGTGAAGTTCCAATATGCGCCTGCGCGGAACGGTGGCGCAGGTCGGGGGAAGGCTGTTCCACGGCCCACCACTGCCACGCTTTGAGCATATTTTCCGCTTCTGCCTGGATTTGGTGCAGGGCGATTTGCGGCTCCGGGCCAAAAAATGGGGCGGTGCGCTGGGCCATGCGGGCCAGGTAGTGGCGCGCGTGCCGATCTTGCAGTGCGTCTGTCGATGGCTTGGTTCCGCCAGCTTGCCGCGAAGGCAGCAGCCGTGCAGGTGGTAATAGTCGCCGCCGTGGTGCTGCACCAGCGATTTGTCGATGAGGGCAAACAGGCTGGCGGGCTGACTGCTGGTGACGGCGCGTACCCCATCGAGCTGGAAGCTGCCCTGAAACACGGAAAGCTGGGCCAGCGGTCTGTCTGTCCTGGGGTGAGCAGCCGTGCCAGGAGTAGTTGAAGACGGCTTCCTGCAGGCTGCGGTGGCGCTCCGGCACGTCTTGCGGGCGCGGGCCAGCAGCAGGTTGCTGGTAAATCGGCGGCGATGGCTTCCAGCGACAGCCAGCGGCTCCAGTCGGCTATCAGCTCAATGCCCAGCGGCAGGCTGCCGGATAGTGCGCGGCAGAGGGCCACCATTTGCGGCAGGTTTTGCAGGTGAGAGCAGGTTGCGCCTGGTGGCCTGTTCGGCCTGTTCGGCAGTAAGTTGCAGGCTGGTCGGCGTGAATCTGCCGTTTCCCAAGCCTCTCCCTCGCAGCAGCAAGCCTTCCAGCCGTAAAAAATGTGCTCGGCCTGAATTTTGAGGGGTTCGCCGACGGGGCCAGCACGGCCAGCCTGGGGTGCGGTGGGTCAGCAGGTTGAGCAGCAGGCCAGCGGCGGCTGGCAGCGGCTCGAAGTTGTCCAAAAGAGGGACGCTGCTGGCGGCAGTTGACGAGCTGCTGTTTGGCGGTTCGCTGCGCAAAAGTTTTAGCCCCAGCGCGGCGGCGATGGCGCTGGCGACGCTGTCCTTCGTATTGGTGGCGGTGGTGCTTTCCCACACCGGCCAGGGGGACAAACCAGTGCCGTGGGGGAAGCGGGGCAGCATGTCGGCGGCGGCCAGGCGCTGGTTTTTGCCTACGCCGCCTTTCGCGCCCAGATGGTGATGAGTCGGGGAACGCAGCCGTCTTGCGCAATTTTGTGGTTGTGGTTTTTAGCTCCTTACTGCGGCCGATGAAGGGGGGTGAATTGCGGGGAGGTTGTGGAAGGTGTGTTGCCTGCGGTAGCTTATGGACGCAAGAAGGGTGACAAGCGGTGATCAGACTGGGTGATGGTGTCACCTTGCCACCTTGTCACCTTGTTGTCATCGAGCAGCCTTGGTAGAGCACGTTTCACTGGTTGGTTCCACGCCGAGTCTGTCGGCGAGCAGGCGGCGGCAGGTTTCGTATTGGGTGAGGCAGCTGCGCTGGCTGTCGGCGGCGAGCAGGCGTATGAGCTGGCGGGTGGGTTTTTCGTGCTGCCACGGTTCGATAGTGAGCAGTTGGCGGGCCGCCTGATGCTGGTTATGGGGCTTGTTGCGGGTGTACGGGCCGTTTCACGTTGGTAAAGGTGGGTAACGGCTGTTTGTCAAAATGCTCCCCTGCACGCCCCCTCAGCCCAGGTCTCAACCCGCGCGTTGGGTAGGTGGTCGGGTGCCAGAGGAATCGTCTCACAAAGCGGCGAGATTTGAGAGCCGGAGATTAGAGATTCCGCCAATCTCCAATCTCCAATTTCCACTTCGGAACTCAGCTGCATCCGGCTGTTCTTCCAGCTCCACATCCAGCTGGCAGAGCAGGTTGGTTTCGGGCAGGATTTTGCGCAGCTTGCTGAGGGTGAGGCGCAGGTTGGCACGGGCGCTGCCTTCGGGCAGGTCGCCCCAGAGCAGCCCGGCCAGAGACGTGCGGGCGTGCGGGCGTTGGGTGACGGCCAGATACACCAGCAGGGCTTGTCCCTTGAGAGAGATGAGATCGGCGGTTAACGGCCGTTCCCCAAATTGCAGAATCGGGCTGCCCAAAACGTGAATTTTCAGCGTTTCTACCAAATTGCCTCTTCGATAAACGGTAGAAATACGATCAATAAATGATGGGCGTATAAGCTGCAAAGTATAGCGCAGTTCGAACGACTGACCACTGCCTAAAGAATAGATTCGATCACCAAAAAGGAGCTTTACGATGAAACAAAATAAAGCTGTTCAAGTAGACCCGACGTTGTCTCGCATACAAGATGAGTTGGCTGTGTTGAAAGCCCGACAGGGGGAGTTAGAACGCAGCAAGATGCGCATGATTTTATTGAAGCAGTTTCAGAAGTTTGCGGTCACTCATCGCACCGTACCCACTGGATTTAACAAATAATCATGTTGGCTGAATGGCGTTTTCGAGTGTGGTTTACGGCCGTTGTGCTGGCGTTCGATCTTTATTTTTGGGTCAGCTTTTTGCACCGTACCATAAGGATAAGCTCAACACCATCAATGAAAATCCACAGATTACGCAGATTGCCGCAGATTGCGGACAGATTTTTCTCTGCGTTCTCCGCGCCCTCTGCGGTTAAATTATTTTCGAAGGAGTGAACCATGTATGACGCAATTGTGATTGGCGCGCGCTGCGCCGGGGCTTCAACAGCAATGTTGCTGGGTCGCTTGGGCCACAAAGTGCTGTTGGTGGATAAAACGGCCGTTGCCAGCGATATTCCTCATGGCCACTTTATCCACCGCTTTGGCCCACAGCGGCTGGCCAAATGGGGTTTGTTGGATCAAATCGTCGAAACGGGCTGCCCGTTGGTGAGCGATGTGGTGATGAGTATGGGCGGCGTGCCAATGCACGGCAAAAATCTGCTGGTCGATGGCATTCCTTTTGGGATTGGGCCACGCCGTGCCGCACTCGACAAAATCCTGGTGGATAATGCCGTAGCCGCTGGTGTGGAACTGCGCGATCAGTTTGGAGGTGAAGATTTTTTACGCGATGGTGACCGCATTAGTGGCATACGTGGGCGCGATTTAACCACCGGCCACCGTTTTGAGGAGCAGGGGCAGATTGTGATTGGGGCAGACGGCCGTAATTCCAAGCTGGCCCAGGCGGTGAACGCACCAACTTACGAAGCGGTGCCGTCTGTTTCCTGCTACTACTTTTCCTACTGGTCCGGCGTGCCCATGGCCGAGCTGCAACTGCACGTGGGGCGCGATTTTGTCATTTTTGCCTTCCCCACCAACGACAATCTGTTGGCACTCTTCGTGGCCTGGCCGATTGAGCGTTTTTCTGAAGTGCGCCAAAACATCGAAAATGAGTTCATGGCTACCATTGAGCAGGTGCCGATGTTGGCAGCGCAGGTGCGGGCGGGAGAGCGCGTTGAGAAGTTTTACGGTACGGCCGATTTGCCGAACTTTTTCCGCAAACCGTTTGGGCCAGGCTAAGGCCAGGAGACGCCGGGCATCACAAAGACCCTGGCGCTGGGTATTGCCGATGCCGGCAGAGCCGAACTGGTTGCCCAGGCTGTTCATGAGATGGTCATTCGGCTGGCATAACTTCCCCTGGGTGAAGACGCTTTGGTTGCCTTTGAAGGTGAGCGCACGAAACGTTCATCACAGCCTGGAGAAAACCTTCCTGGGCCACGTTCACGCCGCCCCGCCGGAATCACCCCCATCAAATTCGGTGAAGCCTGGCAGCCACCCGTGATCAGGCTGATATCAATCACTTTTTCAGGTCAATATTGATTGCTGCCAGATTCATTTTTTAATCCAGAAAACATTGGCCGTATCGTAGGCTGGCAACGAGAGAGCAGATCGATTTTACGCTGCTGTGATTTTTTGAAGCACCTGGCCGTTTGCCGGCCAGGTTTCGGCTTCCAATAGAGGATGATGAGTCGGTTAATAGATGCGAATGGCTGGCAAAAACCCATTACCCATTCCGTATCTGTAGGCTATGCGTCTCCCATTTTTATGATCCTAAAATGCTTTTTGAAAAAAATCGGCTCATGGTGGTGTACACCCTGACACTGATTGTCACATTTCAGCACATCGCTGCCCTCGTCGGGACACCATGAGGTAGTCCACTTCTTTTGCCGATCCGCGCAGTTTTTCTAACCAGTTCACGTGATTCCTGCTCGATGACGCGGGATTCAAAGTTTTGCTCCCTGCACCACTCAGCATCGGGGCAGACCCAGTTCGGGATGTAGGTGCGGGGCGAGTTCCGCAGGAAATCTTGCCCTGCTTCCGGGTCGCCCACCAGCATTTTCATGAACGGTTTCCACGTTTCCGGCACGCGGTCGGTAAAGGTGACCAGGTCGTAGGGGCTAAAATAGATGTCAATGGCAGCGCGGCCCACAGCGTTCGGGGTGGCGGCTGGCCAGGGTGAGGGTCGCCGCGTAGCTGCCGTAAGAACGGCCGACCACACCGGCCCGTTTTGTGTCGATGGTTTGTCTTTTGGTAAGATTCCTCTGTCATGGCGTGGACGGATCCAGCCGATCTGCGCGCCCCCAGTCGCGCACGACGTGCTTCATGTAGTTGAAGCCAAAAAACCCCTGCTGCCGCGCACGTTGGCACAAAGACAGCGTGCCCATTTAGCGTGTAAGATATTGGATGAAGGGCACAGAGAACTGCAAAATCCGCCGTTCCTGGCTTTTGCGGGCTGCCGTGATGTGTAAACCAGCGGGCGTGGGCCTTGTAGCCCAGTTCATCGGCGGGCAGGTACAGCCGGCAGAGATGCGCAGGCCATCGTAGCTGGTGAAGGTAATTCGCCAGGAGAGAGTGCCATTCATCGGGCAGGCTGAGGATGCGTTCACGGCTTGGCATGCTTTTTTCGCTGAGAGTATCCTGGTTTTGCCGCTGATGGTGAGTCAGGGAGAAACGGCCGTTGAAAACGAAAGCGCATATTCGTCCCTGGTTTTGTTGTAGAATCGATTCCACCACCCCTGTCGGTTAACTTTTTCCTCACCGACTAAACATGGGTAATTTGTCATCGCTAAAGCATCTTCGTCAAACGTTTACCTCATAATCGCCAATCACAGCCATCGATGTTAAACTGAGCAAATAGCGTTGTCCTGCAAATGTTCCAGTTCTGTTAGTTCACCGACGCCCTGGATGGTGTAACCCTGAGATGGTTGCCACAGGCTGCATGTTTTGAATCAGCCAGTATGAATGCCAATCCGTAGGTGTCGCTAAAAGCGAGGTCGTGAGCGACAAAGCGAATCGTTGTGATGGAAGTAGCAGGTATCGATGTTATGGGTGGATACCAAACGCCTGGTCTGCGCTCGGCGATAGGTGTGCCGTAAAGGGTTGTGGGTGCCTCCTGGCCTAGTTGGTGGTGGAAAAGCACAATATCCCCGGCACCATACCCTTCAGCCAAAACAAATTGTGAATAATCTTTGTTGACACCGGCCGGAAATCCGCCAAATTGCGTGGCGTAAATTAAGGTTAATTCTCCGGTCGTTAAATCGGCCAGATAGGTGTGGAAGATTGATTCGGTGCGGGATTGGGAGATGAGAAATATTTTATTTAGCGCCAAATCTTCGCCACCAGCAATGATGCTGTTGCCAGCAAAGACGTCTGGGTGAAATGGTTCAGGATAGCCACCGGTGAGGGGGATAAACATTGGCTGATAATTCTCATCCCCATCCTGATCAATCATGACCAGGATTTTCTCAAGCTTGGGCAGCACCACGAAGGAGAGGCCGTCGATGAGGTGGGGATTTTGCAGGGCGATGTCTGGTGGCAGCAGGGGTTCTGGCACGCTGCCGCCGCGATCCATGACGTAGAGGCTGTTACGGCCGTTCAGATTGCTAATAAAATAAAGGCGATCACCAACAAGCTGCGGCACCAAAAAGAGCCGAGCGGACAAAAAAGATTCAATACGCTTCATGTTTTTTCTCCTAAAATTTTTAACGCAGAGGCGCGAAGGGGCAGAGAAAATTGGTTACTTGCGCAGCTGCATGGTAAATAAGTTGCGGGTGGGGGCAGTGTCGATGTGGGGCAGGTGGGTTTCTACCAGGTCGATGGTTTCTTCGATGAGCTGTTTGAGCTGGTTTACGGCCGTTTGCCCATCCACTTCAAATAAGGCAGGCAGACGGCTGGCCACGTTTGGTGGGGCAATTTGCATCTTGGCAACAGTGTAGTTGAGTCCCTTTATTTTGCCAGGATGATACAGTTGGTTTAGCCCACACAATACACCAAAGATGTTTTGCGCCGCGTTCAGCAGTTCTTCCTGCAAAAAGATAACTTCATTACGCTCTACGCCCATCTTTTGTAGCACCCAATGCGGCCGAAAGCGCAAATGCTTTTTAACGAGCATCTCGCCGAGCTGTGGCGGGTAGTTGGCGAGCTGGTTTTTCCACTGCCGGGTAATCTCTGCCCCTTTGAGCGGCACGCCGGTAAGAATGCCGTCGAGCATGATTTGCTTGTTGGAATTTTCCAGATCGGGATTGGCCAGGAACGCTGTCAGCAGTTCTTCGGTTTCGCTGAGCGGGGCGTGGGCAAAGTCGTGGCGGATGCCCTCAAAATATTGGAAGAGGGCAAAGCCTTCTTCGGCATTGCCGCCGTAAAAGCCGCCGCCGGAATCCAGCGCGGCCTGGCGATACGCTTCAAAGGCGGCCTGTCCGGGCAGCGCATCGTAATACATGATGATGTCGATGTCGGAGTTGTCATCGGCGTGCCCTTTGGCCACAGAGCCAGTGACCAAGATCGCTTTGATGTGGGGATTTTGGCGGAAAACGGCCGTATTCTGCCGGGCTATTTCCAGGAAAGTTTCGCTAACCTTACTCATTGTTTACCCAATTTTTTGGTAAAGATGACCGTTCTTTTGATCGCCTCAAACCCTAGATTTTCATAGAGCCGTAAGGCTCCCGTAGGATTTTGGGTGTCCACATCCAAACCTGCGCGTAGCAGCCCCTCCGCTAAAAATGCACGCATCGAATGAACCAAAAGCGCTGAAGCCAATCCTTGCCCACGCCAGGCGGGCAAAGTGCCAACCGCTTCAATCCAGCCCTCACCAATGCCAGTTTGCTCATTTTTGGGCGCATCCACCCAGTTAAGGCAAAAGCCAACAATTTTGTCGCCGTCCATGGCTAAATAAGTGAGATCGCCGCGAAATTGGGGTACCCCAACAAAAAACTTGCGCCAGAAATCCGTACTCATTGTGGGCAGGCCCCAATGCTGGCTAAACGCTTCATTAAAGGTGTGCATCAGGTCAGCATCTAGGTCCTTAGACCATTTGATTAGACGCAATCCGTTGGGAAGGGATTTTTCTGGGAGTGGTTGGGTCAGATCGCGGCGCATTTTGTAGCTGTAGCGGGCCGCCTCAAACTGGTGTTGTTCAAACAAAGCAATACGATCTGCCATGTAATCCTGGCAGCTTGTGCGCAGCAGACGTGGCTTGTTGTCGTTGAACTGGCTAAATTTTTGGTGGGCACGGTGTTCCATCCAGCTTAAAATGGCGCTGCCAAACCCTTGCCCGCGATGCTCAGGATGCACAAGGCCGCTGATCATGGCCAGGTGTTCATCCTCTTGGGGCAGGGTGATCATGAGGGCTAGAGCTGCCATTGTACCTTGGGGGGAAACGGCCGTTAGCGTGTCCGTCGCCACATCTTCACCCAACATGGCAAAAACCTGCTGTATTTGCTCCTGAGATGTGCCCGCTTCGGCTCTATCAACTTCCACTGCTGCGTCTGACATTTCTTGAATCCGCAGGCCGTCATCTTTTTGCAATGGCCGCCATGTGTAGTTTTGTAGATGATTGGGAATCGCAAAATTCATACTCAGTGCGCCTCCTCTTCCTCTGGCCGATAAACTGGATAAAAGGCAACAGTGATTCCATAATGCTGGGTGTCAACAGTTTCATCATTTGCCTTATTTTGCTTGCTTTGAGCTTCCATTTGCCGCAAGAGATGTTCAAACTGCTCATGGAAATTAGCAAATTGTGTTGGCGTAAGTTTTACTCCTGAATGCCAAAGAAGCCCCCGATTATCATCATTGGCCAGTCCCATTTGTTCAGCTTTGATGCTGCGTTGGATTTCTGACCGGGTTGTGCTAAAGATGGCACTGAGCATCATGTCAATTTCTGCACTGTGAGCCGCCCCTTCGGTGAGGAGGCCATCTTGCAAACGATAATTGCGGGCTGTGACCTGGTACTTCTTTTCAATAATGCCGGAGACGATGTTTGTTTCAACAACCTGAATGAGGCCATGTTTTTCCATCAGGTTGACGTGATAATAAAGTTTGGTTGCTGCAATATTCAGCCGGTGGGCAATCTCTTTTACGGTTTTTGGGTGTTTGAGCGATTGCAAAATATCCAGGCGGGTATTGTGGGCAATGGCCTTTAACACTTCCAGATCGCCAACAATAAATTCTTCAGTTATTTCATGTGGTGTGGGCATAAGCTTTTTACTTCGGGTGAACATTTGAAAATATTTAAATGATTGAGAGGATTTTAATGTAGATGATCTTGGGTGTCAAGTTGTCCGTTTGCAAAAGGTGAAAGCCAGGAAATAGAGCTAATTTCCCAGTGGTTGGGGGTGGTTTATCTGTAAGCTCCCTTGTAAGATAACACTCACATAATTTGCACCATTAGCAGCTTACCAGATGTTATAGTGTATTGAGAGTTAACACCGAATACCCACCACACTCTAGCAAAGTTACCGTTTTTCCTTTCATTAACGGAACGGCACAAAACGTTAACCACCGGCCCTCTTACTTTTCTATCAATTAAGCACGCAACGAACGGTTACAAATTATCCCTGTGTCAAAAATACTTGGAAGTCTTCAACTTTATTTGAGCCGCCAGGCCGCGGGGCTGGGGCGCTATGTGTTAGAACAGCTGTTGTTCTTTATGGTGGGCTGGGTGCCAACAATCATTGGCATCGGCCTGCGGGGCTTTGCTTACCGCCTCATTTTGAAGATGGAGGGTATGGCAGCCATTGAAAGCAATGTCCGCCTTCGTTTTGCCAGCTACATCACCCTGAAAAATGGCGTTTATCTCGATCAGGGCAGCTATTTACACGCCTGTCCCAACGGCATTGAAATTGGTGAAGATTCGATTGTGATGCACGGGGCTGTTTTGCATGTCTACAATTTCCGGGATTTGCCGAATGCGGGCATAAAAATTGGCCGCGATAGTTTAATTGGTGAGTACAGCATCATTCGTGGCCAGGGCGGGGTGACGGTGGGCGACCGGGTGTTCACGTCGCCATTTACTCAAATTATTGCTGTTAACCACATTTTTGATGATCCGAAACGGCCGTTCACTGATCAAGGCATTACCGCAGAAGGCATTGTCATTGAGGATGATTGCTGGTTGGGAGCCGGGGCTGTCATTACCGATGGCGTACGTGTGGGCAAAGGTTCAGTGGTAGCCGCTGGCGCTGTTGTTACCAAAGATGTGCCGCCTCACTCCGTTGTCGCTGGCGTGCCGGCCAAAGTCATTAAAACTATTGATGGGCAAACGCCTGCTCAAGAAAAAACCATCTATTTTTAGGCTTGGTAGAAGTCTACAGGTAGAGCTTAAGAAAACAGTCCTATAGTGTTGCGTATACAAATATTTTATTAAAGCATACGCAAAAGTTAATCGGTGCGACTAAATTATGACCACACTTTCCGTTGTTATTCCGGCCTATAATGAAGAAGATGGGATCGCAGAAATTGCCCATCGCGTGTTGGCTGTTCGTGATTCCCTGCGCGAAGTTGGCGTAGATGATTTAGAGCTGCTTGTTGTAGATGACGGCTCAAAAGACAAAACCGTTGAGATCGCTGGCAACATTGATGGCGTGACGCTCATCAAGCACCCTAAAAACAAAGGGTATGGCGGGGCGCTAAAAACTGGGTTTAGCCAGGCAAGAGGGGAGCTAATTGGCTTCTTGGATGCTGATGGCACCTATCCTCCTGAATATTTTCCCAAGCTGTGTGTGGAAGCGATGAATGGCTCAGAAATTGTGGTTGGCTCTCGCATGGCCGGGGCCGACAGCCAGATGCCGCTAACTCGCCGGGTGGGGAATTTCTTTTTTGCCAACCTTCTCAGCATTTTGGGCCGACAGCGCATTACCGACAGCGCCAGCGGTATGCGGGTTTTTCAGCGTGAAGTTCTGCAGAAAATCTACCCGCTGCCAGATGGCCTGAACCTGACGCCTGTAATGAGCACACGTGCCTTGCATGAGCAGGTGAAGATGACGGAAATTCCAATTCCGTACAGCGAGCGGCTTGGTCGTTCTAAGTTAAGCGTGGTACACGACGGCCGTTTATTCCTTGAGTCGATGGTTTGGACAGCCATGACGTACAACCCCGTCCGTATTTTGGGGTTGATTGGTCTGGCGGGCATCATTATTTCCGTGTTGGTTCTTACCGGTTTGGTGGTTGCCCGCATTGGGGATACGACAAGTTTAGGGGCCTGGGGGGTAACGGCCGTATTCACTGCCCTTATCACTTCTGTGGGTGGGATCAGCATTTTTGCCCTTGGTGTTACCTTTAACTACATGGTCTCTATTTTCCACAAGCAGCCCATTCGCCAGGGATTATTTAGCAAGCCGATTTTTTCTACTCCCATCAACCATCATTTTGGCTGGATGGGTATCTTAGGCGTACTTCTTGGAATTTTGCTAGGAGCAGGCAGCCTATCATTAGCAATTAATCAGGATTGGCCTATTCAGCGCGTTTGGCTGTACCTGTTAGGCAGCGCCATGGCCACACTTGTTGGTCTACAACTAATTATTTATTGGGTTTTGCTACGTGTTCTAGAAGAATTGAGCCAGCGCGAAATCTTAGCCAAACGCGATTTGCAAGGCTATGGCTCGTAGACGTAGCCAGTAAACGTAAACCAGAAATGGTCTAAAAATAAAGACCGTTTTAGCAGCCTTAGAAATGGAAACGGGCGTACCAGGAGATATACAATGAGTCAAGTTAAGCTCGAAGACGTTGATGTAAAAGAGAAGAAAAATGCGCGTAACGCTGATCCCTTGCGGGAAAACCTAGGTACGCGCCGTGTGCCTAAGCTGCGTATGGCCAACTTCCCCGATGCCGATGAGATTGTGCATCAGGGGTTGCTGGACGAAGAACGCGGCCCTAAGGCTGTTGACATCGTATTGGTCAATCCGCCTACCCCAGATGGTGGCTTATGGATTCGTACCCAGCATCGTGTGGGCCGCCGCACACGGGAAAATATGGTGTGGCCTCAAGTTTCTCTGGCCCAAATGGCAGCAATGTTGTACCCGCAGCACTCAGTTGCTGTTATTGATGCCAATGCGGAGCGGATGAGCTGGCCAGTGTTTGCTAAAAAGCTGGATGAGCTAAAGCCAAAATATTATCTAACTCAGGTTACAGCCCCGACGCTGGAAAATGATATGTATGGCTGTTTTTTGGCCAAGGCGCGTGGGGCGCAAACCATTGCCTTTGGCACGCATGTTACGCCAATTCCACGGGAAACAATGCGGCCGTATCCAGCCCTCGACTATATTTTGTTGGGCGAACCCGATTTAACGATTCGTGATTTGCTTGATGTGCTTGAGGGTAAAGTTGATCAGCGGCCCGACAATATCCAGAAGATGTTTGACAACCATGACCCCATGTATGAACCAGCCCTGAATGAGGATGGCTCGGTCATTATGGAGAAAATCAAGGGGCTGGTTTGGCGAAATGGGGAAGATATTGTGGTGAATTTAACACGGCCGTTTATCCCTCACCTGGATGATATGCCGCTGCCAATGCACCATCTATTGCCCTGGGATCAATATCGCATGCCCCTCATCAAAGGGCCCTTCACCTTCATCGTCACCAGCCGAGGCTGTCCCGCAGGCTGTACCTATTGCATTAAGCATGTTAGCTACCAATTTTCGGTGCGGGTTCGTTCGGCCGAAAATATTATGGAAGAGCTGTGGATGCTCAAGAAGATGGGCCTCAATAATATTCACATGTACGCCGATCTGTTCACCGTTAACCGTGACCAGGTGATGGATCTGTGCCAACGAATGATTGATGAGAAAATCAATTTGAAGTGGACCTGCAACAGCCGGGTTGATTACGTGGATGAAGAACTGCTCACCATGATGGGTAAAGCAGGTAACTGGCTTATTTCCTGGGGTATTGAAAGCGGCAGCGAACAAATTTTGCGCCATGCCCGCAAGGGTGCCTACCCAGACAAAGCGGCTCGTTCTTTGCAGTGGGCGCGTAACGCAGGCATCAAAAACTGGGGGTATTTCATCATTGGTTTGCCTGGCGAAACAGAAGCAACCATTCGCGAAACGATTGATTTTTCCAAGGGCTTACCTTTGGATATTGCCCTGTTCCATGTTGCCGCGCCGTATCCTGGCACACCATTCTTCTTTGAAGTGGTGAAAAATGGCTGGTTCCGTCCGGGAACACGTTGGGAGCAGGTGGACATGGATAAGGGCACCGTGCTGGATTACGAAGGACTGTCTGCTGAGCGCCTTTTGTACTGGCAGCGGCGCGCCTTCCGCGAATGGGCTTTCCGTCCAGGCCCGATTATTACCTATCTCAAGATGGTTGCCTCCGATATTTCGACAGTAAAATCTGCTTTGAGCGTGGGGCTGCAAACCTTGAGTTGGCAAGCGAATCGTGACTAACCTATAAATATCAGATTGTGTCCTGACAATTCCTGCCAGGACACAATCTGTTTTATTGCAGTATGCGTAGTATTCCTCGCAATGTTCCCAATCTGCTTTCTACGCTCTCCTGGCAGTATAATTGTTCCGCCTTTTGGCAAAAAATTTATTTTTTGCTCATTCGATCTGATGTGAGCACCAAAAATTATGGAATTCGATGATTGAATTAGCGAATGATCGCTGGTTTCCTGTTGTCAACTTAGCGTTGGCAGCAACTGCGGCGATGCTTTGGTATCTGACTTCTGGCGGGTTTGGTTGGCCGTTGTTAGTTGTTATTTTGGTTCCTTGGGCACTACGTATTGCGGCGGGCCGGTCTCCATTCCGCCGGTCCCGGTTTGATGGATGGCTGTTGGCTTTTGGCATTACGGCCGTAATTAGCACGTTCACCGCTTACAACAGCAATGCAGCCGCTGGCAAGTTCTGGATTTTGGTGGGGGCGCTGGCCATTTATTTTGCCATTGTTACGGTATCGCGCCGGGATGCCTGGCTGTTGGCTGGCGTAGCGGGGCCAGTTGGGGCGTTGCTGGCCATCTATTTTGTGATGAGCAACAACTGGCGGCAGTGGCCAGCAGAAATTCCCTTCTTTAATCGCATTGGGGCGGCGTGGATGTCGATACGGCCGTCTTTCCCCCTTCCTGTTCTGCATCCCAACACCCTGGGTGGCATGATGGCATTGATGCTGCCCTTTACCCTCGCCTTTGGCATTTTTGCCTGGCGCAAACGCCAGATGCGCTGGGTGCAGTTGGCGGTTGTTTCCGGTGGCATCACAGTGGGCGGGCTTATTTTTACCAGTTCGTTGGGAGCCTGGTTGGCATTGGCTGTGGGGCTGGGCTGCTGGTTTGTTTGGGAGGCAAGTGGGCGGCTGAAAAAAAAGGTACCCTTCTCACAAAAAGCGATTTTTGCCGGGTTCATGTTGGCCTTGCTGCTGCTTAGCGGCCTGATTTTGGCCGCCATGTTGGGCAGCGGCGAGGGCCAAGAGGCCAGCGCAACGCGCCTGGGTCTGGCCCGTCAGACGCTTTATTTAATTGAGGATTTTGCGTTAACTGGTAGTGGTTTAGCCACCTTTCCCGCGTTATATGCCCAATACATTCAGGTAACACCCGTCTTTTTTGCCGCCTACAGCAATCTTTATTTAGACGTCTGGTTAGAACAAGGCATTGTGGCCTTTGTGGTGGTGCTGGGGATAGTCAGCGGCAGTTTTTGGCTGCTCTTCAAGCAGTCGGCATTCTGGCCAGAAGCCCAGCAACGAGAAACGGTGGTTGTTCCTGGCGAGGGTGACGAAACACGACGAAAACGGCGGAAATCGCGGCAAAAATCTGGGAAATTGACGCCATCTGAGATGGTTTTATTCCAATGGGCGGCTTTTGCCAGCCTGTTGGTCATGGCCCTGCATGGTTTAATTGATGATGCCTTGTTTGGCGACCAGGCTTCTCCGCTGCTTTTTTTTGCGCCAGCAATGGTTATTTTGGTGACGCGGCGGCGAAATTCAAAAGAGGGTGTGCCAACGGCCGTACGACGTCGGCGGTGGGCCATTGGCGGGGGGATGGTTGTCCTCCTGGTGCTGGGCCTCTTTTTTGGTTTTCGCCAGAAGGTGCAGGCTCAATGGTATGCGAATTTGGGCGCTTTAGAATTGGCGCGGGCTGAGCTGGTCGGCTGGCCAACAAATCGTTGGGACGATGGTGAAGATTTGGAGCGGTTTGATGCCGCAGTGGCGCATTTTGAGCAGGCGCTCACCGTGGATGCGGGCAATAGAACGGCGAATCATCGGTTGGGAACCATTGCTATGGTCAGGCGCGATTATGAAACGGCCGTTTCCCAGCTAGAACAGGCGCAAACGGCCGCTGCCACCCATCGTGGCGTTACCAAATCTTTAGGCTACAGTTATGTTTGGCGCAGCCAATTTGAAAAAGCCGCAGAAACCCTGGCCGTCATTCCCGAATCACGCGCAGAAATGGCTGTTTACAGCAGCTGGTGGGAACGCCAAAACCGCCCCGATCTTGCCCTGAAAGCCAGCGAGATGGTAGCAATTTTAGAAAATGTCACGATGTTGTTGCCATAATCTTATGATCTTAAGAAAGTTCGCAGCTTTGTAAGGTTACTGTGTATGCTTGAAACGAAATATTCAATCCTTAACTGTACGAGGGAAAATTATGAAGGACGCATTAAGTAGATTTTGGGCAGCTTGGAAAAAATTTGGTCACTTTATGGGTGATTTAGTGGCGCGGATTGTGCTGACAATTTTCTATTTCACCATTTTTTTGCCATTTGGCCTGATTATTACGATTTTTAGCGATCAGCTGGATATGAAAGATTTAACCCCCTCCTGGCTGGAACGCAAAACAAAAGATTTGACGTTGGATGACGCACGGAGGCTTTGGTAAATGTATATTTTAGGCGTATCTTGTTATTATCATGATTCAGCTGCGGCTATTCTAGAAGACGGCGTGCTCATCGCTGCGTCTGAAGAAGAACGTTTTTCCCGCAAAAAGCATGATTTTGGTTATCCGGCCCAGGCAATTGCTTTTTGCCTGGAGCAGGCTGGCATTACCGCGCAGGATTTGGACTATGTGGTTTTTTATGAGAAGCCACTGCAAAAGTTTGAGCGTATTTTGATGACGACGCTGCAAACTTTTCCCCAGTCTTACCCGGTTTTCCGCGAATCTATGGTAGCCTGGTTTAACGAGAAGTTGTGGATTAAGGGTGAGCTGCTCACGAAGCTCAACATTCCTGATGAGAAGCTGCTTTTTGTGGAGCACCATCTTAGCCATGCGGCCAGCGCCTTTTTCTGCTCTCCGTACGAAGAAGCGGCCGTTCTCACGGTTGATGGTGTTGGTGAATGGACGACGACGACCTTGGGTAAGGCAACGGCCGTTTGGGAGCAAACACCAGATGGAACGCCTGGCAGCCAGAAAAGCAACGCCATTGATCTGTTTCAGGAGGTCAAATTCCCTCACTCCATCGGTCTGCTGTACTCTGCCTTCACTGCCTTTTTAGGTTTCCGGGTGAACAATGGCGAATACAAAGTGATGGGTATGTCGCCTTATGGCAAGCCCACCCGCATGGATGATGTGTACAAGGTGTTCAACGTTGCAGACGACGCCAGCTTCCGCCTAAATATGGATTATTTCTCCTTCCATAAATCTACCAAGCGTACCTTTAGCAATAAATTCATTGATCTGTTTGGCGAACCGCGGGTGCATGATTCAATTTTCTACACACCCACCACCCATCCCAACAAAGATCATCCGCAGTGGGATCAGAAAACGGCCGAACAAAATCAATATTATGCCGACATCGCTGCCAGCATCCAGCGCGTGACCGAAGATACCATGCTGAAGATGGTGGGCCATGCTTATCAGCAAACGGGCTTGAAGAACCTGTGCATTGCTGGTGGTGTGGCGCTGAATTCGGTGGCCAACGGCCGTATCATGCGCGAAGGGCCATTTGAAAGCGTTTACATTCAGCCAGCCGCTGGTGATGCTGGCGGCGCTCTAGGGGCAGCCCTGTATGCTTACCACGTTTTGCTAGGCAAACCACGCAAATTCTTTATGGAATCTGCCTACTGGGGCAAATCCTACACCCACGATGAACACAAAGCGGCCATCGAAGATTATGGCTACAGCTACGAATATGTAGAGGACATCGACAAAATAGCTGAACAGATGGTAGATGACATGCTCGGAAAGCGCGTCATTGGTCTGTACCAGGGTCGGTTTGAGTGGGGGCCACGTGCTTTGGGCAACCGCTCCATTATGGCCGACCCGCGCGGCGCTGAAATGAAAGGCATTGTGAACGAGCGCATCAAATTCCGTGAGCCGTTCCGCCCCTTTGCGCCAGTGGTGCTAGAAGACCGCGCCCCAGAGTTTTGGCAAGATTTGGATGATCATAAAAAGACCTATCCTTATCGCTTTATGCTTTCTGTTTGCCGTACACAACCCGGGCAAGGGCACAAGATTCAGGCAGTAGACCATGAGGGAAGCGGCCGTATTCAAACAGTGCGCCGCGAATGGAACCCGCTTTACTACCGGGCCATCGAGCTGTTTGGCGAAGCTACTGGGGTTCCAGTACTGCTCAACACCAGCTTTAACCTGCGTGGTGAACCGATTGTGACCACCCCGGCCAATGCGCTGAATACTTTTACCCAAAGTGATATCGACACCTTATACATGGATGGCTTTATCGTTCGTAAGAGTCAAAACAAGGCTAATACGATAAAAAAGCCTGAAATCACCTATGCAAAGGATTGATAATGCGTAAGCTGCTGCAAAATTTAGCAATGCTTTTTGTTAGTTTGCTGTTTACCCTGGCGTTGTTAGAAGGTGCTGCGCGTATCTTCAAACTGGGTACCGGGCTCTTCTGGCAGCCAGACTCACAGTTGGGTTGGGTTAACATTCCCGATGCCAGCGGTTGGGAATCTTGCTATGGGGAATGTGAAATTCGCGTGACCATTAACAGCAAGGGCTTACGCGACCGCGAAATACCCTATGAAAAAGAGCCAGAGACGACCCGCATCTTGATGCTGGGCGATTCCACCACGGCCGCCATGCAGGTAGCGTTGGAAGATACGTTTGTGAAGCAGCTAGAAAGTGAGCTGAACAAAAATGCTGGCGATTGGGAAGTGATCAATGGCGGTGTGAACGCCTACGGCACAGACAACGAACTGCTCTTTTATCGGCTAGAAGGCGAAAAGTATGCACCAGATGTTGTTTTTCTAAATATGTATCTGGCAAATGATATTTATAATAACAATCCCACATTGGAGCTGCGTTACGGTGGCCAGGCTGCCAAACCTTACTTCACCTTAAACGACGCTGGCGAGCTTGAATTGCAAAACTTTCCTGTGGAAGATACGACTACATTTGGGACAAAAGTAGGCACGTTTCTAAAAAAGAATTTCCAACTGCCCCGCTTTGTGGCCCAAACGTTGGCTTTGCGAGGTGAAATTCCGTCCTGGCTGGCTCCGATTGTGCGTTTGTTTGGCGGTGGTCGTGGGGCGACGGCGGCAGGTGATGCGGCTCAGGCGGCAGAAGGCGCGTCTGGTGAAGATGGTGCGGAAACGGCCGTGCAAACACCACAGCGCCGCCCAGACATTTGTGACCCAGACCCAGTGGCCATTGTCGAAAATGCCTGGAACGTTACCGAAGCGCTCATCCTGGAGTTAGAAAAAGAAGTGGAGGCCAATGGCGCGGAACTGGCCATTTTAATTATCCCGGCTGCGCCCCAAATTGTGCCGCCAGAAGCAGATGCCGAATGGTATTGTGATGTGCCCAACGACCGCCTAACCGCTTTTCTAGAGGATGCTGGCATACCGTATCTGGACATGCTGCCAGCTTTCCGCGAGGAAGCATTGGACGGGAATGGCCCATACTACTTTGAAAAAGATTTCCATATGAATACCCTGGGGCATGATTTAACAACCGATTTGTTGTATCAGTTTGTAGACGAAACTTTCGTTAATGCTGATAATTAATGTAAATATCAAGAAAAACCAAGTAAGATACTGACCAGAGCCAAACTTACAAAACAACATTTTGCCATTTGGCCATAAAAATAATTCTAAGCCTTTTTTAGGTCAGTAGATAATCTTCTTAGGAGAAATCAAATCATGAAAAAATTTCTGCGAAGCATGTCCTCGAATGTTGGGGTTGTTGGTGAATTGTTGTCATTTTTAGGTGCCAATAAACGCTGGTGGCTTATTCCTATGGTTGCCGTCTTGCTGCTGTTTGGATTGCTGGTCATTTTTGGTACGGCATCTGGCCTGGCTCCATTCATTTACACCCTATTTTAATATTTTTTAGGACTTACCCGGATCTGACAGGCTTCTTCTAGCCACCGTTATCTACAATCACGAAGCCTGTCAGGTTCTACATGGTATACGCAAACGCGAAAGCCCGCATAAGTTAATATTCTTTGCTGCTAATTTTCAAATCTACTTTTACCGACGCGCTGCGCTTCACGTGAGGCGCAGCGCGTTTACTGTATTGTTAAGCTTTGCAGTGCCAGGAGTCACCCAGCTTTCATTCCTTCTTGCCAAGACACTGCCTCAACGACTGACTAATTATGAAAAAAATACAGAAATCTCTTACTTTTCGCTTGTTTTTATTTGTGGCTGTTTTGTCTCTTTTGGTTGTTAGTGGGTTAACTGCGCTGGCCCAAACAGAGGAAGATCGCATTTGGAGCGATCCGATCAATATTTCGGGGAGCGGGGCTGCTTCTGAGCCATCTTTGTCGCAGGATACCAATGGCACATATCATCTGTTTTGGCGCGATGAGTTTGCGGGCATTTTGTACACAAATGGAGATGGTCAAACCTGGTCTGATCCGGTTTCGCCACGCTTTCCCTTTAGTGAACCGCCGTTTGGCGCTTTGGGGGATGATGGATTTGAAGGCTTCTTTTCACCCTCTGTTTTTGTTGATCCCCAAAATCGGGCGCATGCGCTGTGGGTAAATGAAGATGATGAGATGTTTTACAGTCGCTCTGGTGTCGCAGATATTACGGCAAGTTCAGCGGGTTGGACGGGGCCTCAACTTTTGGCCAGAAATGTGTTTAACTATCTGATTGCTGCTGGGGAAAACGGCCGTTTACATTTGCTTTATGTTGCAGTGCGGCCAACAGACACGGTGGAGCCAGGCATCATCTACCGCTATTCCGACGATGGCGGCGCGGTTTGGTCTACGCCTGGCAATGTGTACGCCTCAGATTATTACCGCACGATTACCCCTGGTGAAGCCAATATTCATCTCATGGCTGGCGATGGCTCAAACGTTTTTGCCGTTTGGGACAATCGTGATCTAGATACGGTGTTTATTGCTCGTTCTACGGACAATGGGGAAACCTGGGATGAACCCCGCGCCGTCGATCAGCGTCTGGCGGAAGACCCGGTGGATTCAACAGGCCCATCACAAATTAACTTGCTGGTAAACGGCAGCGATGTGAATGTAACCTGGCGTGCCAGCCACGGCGAAGAGCAATGTGCCCAATATGTGCAGCAATCAGCAGATAGTGGCGCAACCTGGTCGGACACGCAATTGGTGCATGAAGGTGAAATTAATTGCCCTGAAGACGGCCGTTTTGTGCAAGGCGTCAATGGGTTGCTCTTCCTCATCTCCACTCTGGAAGATACCGTTTACATGCAGGCACAGGATGGCGAGCAGTGGAGCCGGCCTATTGAGCAAGCGCCCTTGGCCAACTTTACCGATCCCGCAACCTACCGAAATGTCCGGTTTGGCTGCCATCAGACTGATATAACCCCAGAAAACCGCCTGTTGGTCATCGGCTGTGGCAGCAGTAACGACGATGACATCTGGCAAATCTCACGGCCGTTGGGCACCATAGAAAACTGGTCATCTCGCTTTGTGCCCACGTCAGTATGGAGCCAACCAGTCGCCGTTGCCACTGCCGAGGTGCAAATGTTACAGCCCCATCTGGTAGTTGGCGGCGACTCCCGTTTGCACGCTTTTTGGAGCCAATCAGAAAACCCCGTGGCTACGGGGCGCATCAGTAACCCGCTAAACATTCCCGGCAACCAAATTTTTTATTCCCGGTTTGACGCTGGGGTCTGGTCAGCGCCGCGACCTGTCCTGCAATCTCCGAATGGCAGCCAGGCAGATTACCCGGCTGTGGCCACCGACCGCCAGGGCAGCCTGTTTGTAGCCTGGGCGGGGAACCAGCCAAACGGCATCTACTTTAGCCGCTCATTGGCCGACCGCGCCGCTTCGGTAACTGAATGGATTACGCCGCAGCTGCTGCCTGCGCCGCGAGAATCGGCTACCTGGCCGAGCATGGTGTCTGATGGCGAAAGTACCATTTACGTAGCTTACACAATCCCGTTAAATGAGGATCGTGGTATTTACCTGACGCGCTCTGAGGATAATGGTGATAGCTGGTCAGATGCGATTTTGGCATTTGATGGCATAGCGGCAAATTGGGACTTAATTGGCCCGGTGAGCCTGTCCCGTTCTTTGGATGGAACGTTGCATTTGCTGTGGACACGCTGGACGCAAATCCCAGAGATGCAGGCCGTGGCTCTGGCTTATGCCCGCTCAGAAGACGATGGGCAAACCTGGTCTGAGCCGGAAATTGTGACGGAGGAGCCTTTGCTGGGCAGCAGCCTTTTGGCTGTTCAGGAGCGTTTTGTTCACCGCACGTGGACTGGTCTGATCGACGGCCGTCCCGTTATTTGGCACCAATTCTCTGAAGATGGCGGTATTACCTGGGGCAGCACTGGCCGCATTGTGGACCCCGGTCTGATTTCTGGCCCAACGGCTTTGATTGCTGACCAAAATGAGAATCCGATTATTGTGCAGCTGGCGGAAACAAATGCAGGTCAGCTTGTCTTGCAAGAATGGGTCTGGACAGTTGATCGCTGGGTGGCTGGTGACCGACGGACTTTGCAGGATACGGCCGTAAATGCTGATGCCATCGCCGCCATTGCTGATCCGAAAGGCCAAATCGCAGTTATGTACGGCAGCCTGATCACCGAAGACGCTACTTTAATAGACGAAATTATCTTTACTGGCCGTCAATGGCAGGTTGATGAATCACAGCCTACCCGAACACCGCTGCCTACTCTGACGCCCACGCCGGAAGTGCTGCCCACCGAAACGCCAATTCCCCAACCGACACCAACGCCAACGGCGACTTTAGCGCCGGTGCAAAATGTTAGTCCACTTAGCGGGAGCTCTGGTGGCATTGTGGTAGGTGTTGTTGTGGCCCTCCTGCTGGTAGGTGGCATTTTTGCCTTTGGTTGGCGGGCAGCTCGCTCAAAATAAGCGGCAAATGTGAGGCCGGGTTAGCCCAGCCAAGTAAGGTGCATCTTAAGAGTGGGAAAGTAGTATGAACCCCGTACCAAAAAGGCTGTTATGTAGCTGCCTGGGGGAAGTTGCCCAAACAATTGGTACACCCTGAATTTTGCCATATCGCTTGTGTAAAAAGTAAAGGAGTTACACTCATGAAACGTATCTTTGTTGCTGGCCTGTTTACTTCATTTATTGCGCTGGTTGCCGTTAGCTCTGCATTTGCCGCTCCGGCTGCCTACATTGATCCCAATACGGGCGGCATGTTAGCTCAGGCGCTTATTGTGGTGTTGGGCATGTTAACTGGTGTTTGGTTCTTCTTCTCCAACCGGATCAAAATGTTTTTTAACCGGATGATGCGCAACCGTCGCCAAAGCAGTAACGACATGGCTGGCCAAGAAATCGTTACGCCTGAGACTCCTCAAGAGAATAACGTCCAATAAAAGGACAGCTCCTGATAATCTAGTAACCAACGCAAGATGCAATGCAATTGCGTACGTGCTTGCCGAAAAGCATAGTAAAAATTGTTTTAACAATACGGTGGTTTTTCGGTAAGCATGCGGTTTACTCCTCAATTGTTTCCATTCTGCTTTTCACCGACGCCACCAACATTCGGAAGATAGATAATAAACATGCGTGTAGTGATTATTGGCTTAGATGCCTTTGAACCAAGACGTTTTGAACGGCTGTATGAAGAAGGTCGTGTGCCGAACCTGGCTCGCTATGTTGACCTAAATGCGTATGCTCGATTTGCTGTTTCTAACCCGCCGCAGAGCGAGGTTTCTTGGACGAGCATTGCCACTGGTTTAAACCCCGGCGGGCATGGGATGTTCGATTTTGTCCACCGCAATCCAGCAAATTATGCGCTAAATGTATCGCTTTTGCCTACAAAGAGTGGCTTTGGTGGCACCCAGTTTGCCGAACCTTTTTCTGCCAAGACTATTTTTGATCAGGCTGTGGCCCAAGGGTATCCGGCGACGGCTTTGTGGTGGCCCGCTTTGTTTCCAGCGCGGATGAAGTCGCCAGTGCGCTCGCTGCCTGGCCTGGGTACGCCAGATTTGCTGGGACGGTTGGGTGTGGGAACGTTGTTTACCACAGATAGAGGGCTGGCGCAGGAAAACGGCCGTAAAACTCCCGTTGCTATCTTAGAAAAAATAGGCGACAAAAAATACAAATCAGTGGTGGCTGGCCCGATGCGTAAAGCCAAAGGGGGCGTTGCCCCGGCTACCCACGATCTTATTGTAGAGAAAACGGGTGCGGACAGTGTGCAGCTCACCGTGGAGAAGCATCGGCTGGCGCTGCGTTTGGGCGAATGGAGTCCCATCATTGAGCTGAAATTTAAGATTGGCTTTATGGTTTCGCTGCCCAGCATTACCCAATTTATTTTGACACAAGTTGGGGATGAACTGAGCGTTTATGCCCTGCCGCTGCAAATTCACCCCCTACGCTCTGCCTGGCATTACGGCACGCCCACCAACTTTGTAAAGGATTCCTGGAAAAACGCTGGGCCATTCCTTACCGTAGGCTGGCCACAAGACACGACTGCCTTGGAAGATGGCTTTATAGAGGATGACCATTTCATCCGCCTGTGCGAATCGATTGTTGATACGCGGGAGCGGGTGTTGATGCATCATTTGAATTCGTTCACCGAAGGCGTGCTGGGCTGTGTTTTTGATACATTGGATCGAATGCAGCACATGTTTTGGCGTGACCGGCCTGATTTGATCGATGAATGGTATGTAAAAATGGATGCCCTGGTGGGCCGTGTGGAACAAAAATTGGCCGCCAAGGGCATTAAGGATACAACCAAGCTGGTTGTTATTTCTGATCATGGGTTTACTGATTTTGGTCAGAAGGCGCATTTGAATCGTTGGCTGCAAGAACATGGCTATTTGACGGCGAAAACGGCCGTATCCCAAGGCAGCTTTAGCGATGTGGATTGGAGCCAAACCCAGGCGTACGGCATTGGCTTAAACAGCCTTTACCTGAACCTGAGCGGGCGCGAGGGCAAGGGCATTGTGCAGGCAGGTGAGCAGGAAAATCTGCTCAACAAGCTGTGCGATGAGCTGCTGCAATGGGAAGCGCCCAACGGCCAGCCAGTTGTGAACAAGGTTTGGCGCAATAAAGATGTCTTTGATGGCCCACTGTCTGCCTACGGGCCAGATGTGATGGTGGGCTTTGCCCCCGGCTTCCGGGCCTCCTCTCAAACAGGATTGGGTGGCTGGGAAGCAAACGCCGTCGAGCCAAATGCTGATCATTGGGGAGCCGACCACTGCATTGACCCCAATGCTGTTCCGGGCGTGCTGTTTTGCAGTCATGGCCTGGGCAATTTCCCCAACCCGTCTTACCGGGACATCCCCATGTTAACCATTGGTTCCAAGCCAGATGCCAGCGGATCAGCTCCGCCGCCGACCTCTAGCGGTACGGAATCTGACGAAGTGATTGAAGAAAGGTTAAAGAGCCTTGGCTACCTCTAATATTACGACAGAAGAAACGGCCGTTTCTCCGGCCAACAAACCAGCAAAGCGAGGCATGAACAAAGCCACCTTGTGGATTGTGTTTGCTGCCGCTGTATTCCCCACGCATTTTTGGTCGCTTGTTGACTTTTTGCGGGAGTACCCAGCCTGGATCAAGCGGATGAACACGTCTGAATTGCTAGGCGCGTTTTCTTACGTGATGGTCTATGCCTTGCCAGATGCCATTCTCCTTTTTCTGGGCATTGTAATCCTGGCGCTCATTTTGCCTTATCGGTTTTTCCGGGAGAAGTTTGCCGCGATGGGCAGCGCCCTGGCTTTGATTACGGCCGTTTGGTTTATTATCTTCCACTCCTTCCCGCTGTGGCTGGAGCAGCGCCAACTGGTGCCGCTGGGCCTTTGGGCCATCAGCTACGTGCTGGTTTTAGGCGTGGCTTACCTCCAAATTTTACGCAACCCTAAGGCCGAGGCGCTGGTCGATAATTTTATGCAGCGCGCCGTTTCATTATCGGCTCTTTACTTATTTATTGATTTTCTCAGCCTGATCAACGTTTTAATTCGCAACTTTTAACTGAGGGTTTATTCGTGACTAAGATCAATCGCCGCACTTTCTTAAAGCTGCTGCCAACGATTCCGTTCTATAAAGTAGCCTGGCCTGCGGTGCAAACGGCCGTACAAGACATCACCCAGGCCCAAAGCAGCGACCAGCCCAATATTTTGTTCCTGGTTTTTGATACATTGTCGGCGCAGCATATGTCCCTGCACGGCTACAACCGGGAAACCACGCCAAACATGGCCCGCTTTGCCGAAAAGGCCACCGTGTTTCATAAGCATGTGGCTGGGGGAAACTTCACCTCGCCCGGCACCTCCACCCTGATGACCGGCACGTATCCCTGGACGCACCGCGCCATCCAGCTGCACGGGCTGGTTCATGAAGAATTTGTGCAGAAAAACATCTTTTCGTTAATGCCAGACAACTATCATACAGTTGCCTATACCCACAACCTGCTGGTCATGTCTCTATTGCATCAATTCCGGGGCGATCTAGACTTGTTCAAGCACACCCGCGATTTATGCCTGGCCGATGGCGAGTTTGCCGACCGGCTCTTTTTTGACGATTACACAACAGCGTTTTGGGCCGAGACCACTGCCTTGCAAGGTGGGGCCACGCCACCCAGCACCTTGTTCCTTTCCTTGCTGGATCGCTTTGCCCGCTTTGCGGAATCACGCGATTTCAAAAATGAGCTGGCCAGCCAGTATCCACGCGGCATTCCCAATTTGCACAGCCTGTTTTTCTTATTAGAAGATGCGGTTGACTGGGTGGAAGAGCAGGTGATGAATTTGCCACGGCCGTTTATGGGCTACTTCCATTTGCTGCCGCCGCACGAACCATACACAGCTCGTGCTGATTTTGTAGATATTTTTACCGATGGCTGGCAGCCGACCGAAAAACCAAAGCAGTTTGGCTCACTGTTTATGCCGCAAGCCGCCCTCAACCGGGAGCGTCGCCTGTACGATGAATATCTGGCCTTTACCGATTCGGAATTCGGCCGTTTACTAGATAATTTAGAGCAGCAAGGCGTGCTGGATGACACCTACATCATTGTGACCAGCGACCATGGCGAACTGTTCGAGCGCGGTATTCGCGGCCATGTTAGCCTGACGCTTTATGAAGGCTTAACGCATGTGCCCCTCCTCATCCACAAGCCAGGGCAGCAAAATCGGGAAGACATCTTCCAACGCACCACCGCAGCCGACATTTTGCCCACGCTCATGCAGATTACTGGCCAACCAGTGCCCGATTGGACCGAGGGGGCTGTATTGCCCACATTTGGCGGCGCAGAAGCACCTGAAGATCGCCTCGTTTACTCCGTGGAAGCGAAGAGCAACCCGAAGTATGCCGCGCTCACTGAGGCAACTGTGGCTATGTACCAAGATGACATGAAGCTGATCCGCTACTTTGGTTATAATGCCGGAGAAGATCGGTATGAGCTGTATAACTTGAAAGATGATCCAGAAGAATTAAACAACATCTACGAGAGCGAACCAGGGCTGGCAAGCGACCTGACGACGTTGCTAAAAGATAAAATTTACGCTGAAAATGCGCCCTATCGCCGGGAATAATAAAAATTAGAGGAATGTATTAGATGATTGCACACGTTCAAAACCTATTCCATTTTCGTGAACTCATTGGCATGTGGGCCTTCCGTGAAATTCGGGTGCGCTACAAGCAGTCAATTTTAGGCGCAGCCTGGGCAGTGTTGCAGCCTTTGACCTTAATGCTGATGTTTACATTTGTTTTTTCCAAAATTGCCCGGATTGAGACGGATCAACCCTATCCGATTTTTTCGTACACGGCGCTGCTGCCCTGGACATTGTTTGCTACCTCCATCAGCTTTGGGGTGAACTCGCTCATCAACAACATGAATCTGGTGACCAAAACATACTTCCCACGAGAAGTATTGCCCCTGGGCGTAATTGGGGCGGCTCTGTTTGATTTTCTGATTGCCTCTAGCATCTTTGTGCTGCTAATGATCTATTATCAAATCCCGGTTACGATTCACTTTTTGTGGATTCCGGTTTTCCTGGTCATTCAGATTTTTCTGATGTTGGGCATTATTTTGATTGGCTCGGCGCTGACTGTTTTTTACCGCGATGTGCGCTTTATTGTGCCGCTTGGTTTACAGTTGTGGATGTATGCCACGCCTATTATTTACCCGATTCGCCTGGTGGAAGAAAGCGTGCCTCAGTTCCGTACGCTGTATGCGCTAAATCCGATGGTGGGTATTGTGGAATCGTACCGGGCGGTTATTTTGGAAGGGGTGGCTCCAAATTTTGCGGACCTGGGAATTGCAGCGGCCGTTTCCATCATTCTGTTTATTGTGGCGTACATTATTTTTAAGCGCCTCGAAGTTCTGTTTAACGATCTCATTTAATTAACACATTTAGATATATGTTTTCTGTTACCTCCGAAGTAAGTGGGTTCTTAACTTAGAAATCGTATATCTAGGCAACAACAATGACGACATCTGCCGGTAGTTTGGCAGTTCTTTGTAGGAGGCATGGATGAAACCTGCTGTTCGCTTTGAGAATGTTTCAAAACGTTATGAATTAGGCACTGGCCAAACCAGCATTAAGCGGTTGATTAAAAAGCCAATTGCTCGCCTGAGAGGGCGCAAAAATGGTATTCCTGAAAGCCAGATTTTGTGGGCTTTAAGGGACGTAAACTTCAATATTGAACCCGGTTCGGCGTTGGGGCTGGTGGGGCCAAATGGCTCTGGTAAAACCACTTCGCTTAAGCTGCTATCGCGGATTACTTTTCCCACGTCGGGGAAGGTGCATATTAACGGCCGTATCTCCGCGCTCATCGAACTGGGGGCAGGCTTTCACCCAGATTTGACTGGACGAGAAAATGTGTACCTGAACGGCACCATCTTGGGCATGAAAAAAGAAGAAATCGACAAGCGGTTTGACCAAATTGTGGAGTTCTCCGGCATTTCACGCTTTATCGACACGCCCGTCAAGCGCTATTCCTCTGGTATGTACGTGCGGCTGGGTTTTTCCGTGGCGGCCCATGTGGAGCCAGACGTGTTGCTGGTGGATGAGGTGCTGGCTGTTGGTGATGCCCAGTTCCGCCAAAAATGTGCCCGCCGCATTGAAGAGCTGCAAGCCATTGGCACCACCATTGTTTTTGTGGCCCACAATCTTTACCTGGTGCGCAGCGTGTGTGATAAAGCGGTCTTTTTGTTGAAAGGCGAGGTGCAGCAGCAGGGCGATGTAGATGAGGTGCTAAATAATTACGAAAATTGGCTCATCGAACAGCAAATTAAGCAGGGTGGTGCCCCCGCTGCCGCGATGCGCGGTAGAGACATGGAGGGTCACTCCCAGGATGTCGCCATCCAAAATATTGAAATGCACAACCTGAAAAGCGGATCAACCGAAGATTTTAATTACGATGATCCAGCAGAAATCAGGGTACATTACAAAACGAATAAACCAATTAGCAATCCCAACCTTGTGGTGCGCATTACCCGGGCCGATGGGGCAACAGCAGCCATGATCCGCACGGCCGATTACGGGCTAAAGCTGGATGATTTGGAAGGGGAAGGGTTTATTTCCTTGAAGATGGACCAACTGCAACTGGCGACAGGTGGCTACGTGCTAAACGTATCGCTGCTGGGGCCGATTGATGGTGTGGCCCTGGCGTGGGGCAATTCGCGTTGGATTCAGGTCTCTGGCATTAGCCTGGGCCACGAGGAAAGCAGCGGCATGTTTGTGCCGAATATTGCCTCGGCGCAAGTTGGCGAGCAGGCAGCCCGACAGCGGTTTGGAGAACCATCGAGGCTGTAAAGCTGGTTTAATATTTTCGCAATTTTTGAGACTGGTGACTAGAGACTGGAGACTGACTTAATCTCTAATCTCCAGTCTCCAGTCTCTAGCTTTTTAAGTGAGAAAATGACTGTTTTGACCGAGACACCCACAAATGAAACGGCCGTATCCCCCCAAAACGGTCGGCGCGTGGCTTACGTCATGCAAAATGTGGGCGTCGATCTGGCGGCTGAGGTGGGGCAAATGATGCTCATTCGCCAGACCATTCAAGCGTTAGAGCAGCGAGGACACCACATTGATTTGCTCAATTTGCAGGGGCGCGATGTGATTGCCTACCCAAATTTAGCCAATTTAGCCCAGCGGCAGCGGGTAGGCTTGGGGTTGAGTGGGTTACGGCCGTATCAACTGCTAGAAGGCGGTTTGCGGCGGCTGCACAGCAAGCTAAAGCTGCCGTATTTGGCAGGATTTGACTCGCGACGCTTTTATGAAGCGTGTGTCCGCGCCCTGCCCAACTACCAGATTTGCCACGAATACGCCGGGCTGCTCAGTGTGGGTGCAGCCTACGCCAGCCGAAAAACTGGCACCCCCTATGTGCTAACCGTTGATGCCGATCTGCTGCTGGAGGCCGAGGTAATGGGCAGCCCCATCACCGGGCTGCGCCGCCAGGCGGCACGTTGGGCAGCGAGCAAAAGTTACCAATTAGCCGACCAAATTGTGACGGTCTCTGCCCCCACCAAAGAGAACCTGGTGCAAAATTGGGGCGTTCCCGCCGAAAAAATCAACGTTATTCCCAATGGGGTGCATGTCAATTTGTTCCAGCAGCCGGTGGACACAGCACAGGCACGAGCTGAGCTTGGCCTGGGCGATGCGCCAATAATGATGTTTGTGGGCGGCTTCCAAATGTGGCATGGGCTGGATAAATTGCTGGAAGCGCTGGCAGAAATATTAAAAACCTTGCCAGACACGCACCTGCTGCTGGTGGGAGATGGCCCGGCACGGCCGTTTGTCGAGGAAAATATTCGCCGTCTGAATTTGCAAGCACAGGTCACCATCACGGGCTTTTTGCCCCATGCACGCATTCCGCAGCTGCTGGCTATGGCCGATGTGGTTACCGTGCCTTACCCTAAACTCCCGCAGGAAATGTGGTTTTCACCGCTGAAACTGTATGAATACATGGCTGCTGGCAAAGCGATTGTCGCTTCCAGTGCCGGACAAATTAAAAGTGTGATTCGGCATGGTGAAAATGGGTTGCTGGTTGCGCCTGGGGATGTAGCTGAATTAACCCAGGCCTGTCTGCATTTGCTACAAAACGAAGCCGAACGCACGCGCCTGGGTGCCAATGCTCGGCGTGAGGCAGAAACAGAACATGCCTGGTCACGCCAAATTGAGCGCCTGGAGCAGGTGTATGAAGCAGCGCTGAGGAGTCGCTAGGCCGCATGTCTAATTTGGTTCCTTCGACACAAACCCCGGTAGCGGAACGGCCGTTTCCCCTCACAATCAGTTGGCTATCGGCCCGCAACGTGCTGGTGTTGATGACCCTTTTGCAGCTGGGCTGGCTGGCTGTTATTCGGCTGACTGGGGCAACCGCTGCGACGTACAAGCTGCTGCCTTTGTTTATTGTGACGCTGGGATTGGGTACGGCCGTTTTCTTACTACCGTCTCGCTTGTTGGCCTGGCTGCCGCTGGATGAAGCGCGTATTGCCCGCTCAGAGACGCGCATTTTGCTGTTTTGCGGGCTGTTGGTTGGCGCTGTTTTGGTCTATTTTGCCTCGCAGCAGCGCGTGTGGGCCTTTGATGAAGAAGGCAATCTGATGGCCTCTGTGTCTGTGGCCAGGAACGGCATTCTTGATCTGTTTGAAAATTACGGCCGTCGTCCCTGGCTGGGTAAGCAGCATCCGCCTCTGGTTCCCATCATTTATGGCCTGATGATGCGGTTGTTAGGCACCTCACAATTGGCGGGGCGTATTGTGACGGCCGTTTTTGCCCTGGGCACTGGCTGGCTGACTTATCTTATTGGCCGCCGCCTGTTTAACCGGCAAACGGCGCTGCTGGGGGCG